>NZ_JBEZDC010000005.1:0-437971 GCF_040647935.1 Micromonospora sp. NPDC049204
GAAGCTCGCCTACGTGGCGGCCTTCGACCGGACGGCCAGCCGTCCGGACGCCATCGTGGTGCTGGACACCGATCCCGACTCCCCCGCCTACGGGGTCGACGGGCGGCGGCACCCGGGCCGCTCTGGCTCGGGGCAGGCGGCACCGCGGCCGCCGGCGGCACCGGCCCGCGCGCACGGGCCGGCTCGGCCGGCGCTCCCGTCCGCGGCCTGGCGGACTCTACCGGCGCACCCGTCCGCGGCCCGGTGGGTTCGGCCGGCGCACCCGTCCGCGGCCCGGCGGGTTCGGCCGGCGCACCCCCGCGCGGCCCGGCGGGCTCCACCGGCGGACCACCGTGGGGGCGGTGGGGTTCGGCCGGCGCGCCGTCCGGACCCAGTTCACCGCGTTGCTGCTTGGCCGAGCGGAGGTCGTCGATCCAGCCGAACTCCTCGCCGGCGACCGGCTCCTCCGGCTCGGCCTCGGCCGCCCGGCCTCGACCCCACCGGCGCGTCTTGGCGCGGGGATCGCGCCGTTCGTCCGGGCCCTCGTCCGGGCGGTCCCCACCACGCGATCTCACTGTTGACCCTCTCCTGCGGCGTCAGCGCCGCTGTCCTGCGTCGTGCCGGAGGTGCCCGTGCCCGTCGTCGGGCGGCCGTTCTCACCAGGAAGCGCGGACGCGGTCCGCGTCGTTACCGGCGGCTCGGCTGTCGGAGTGTCCGGACGGGTGGCCGGGGCCGGCAGGCCACGCACGATCCGGCGCAGCACCGGCAGCCGGTTGGCCACCGACCGTTCCGCGCCGTGCGGGCTGGGCTGGTAGTAGTCGGTGCCGACCAGGTCGTCCGGCACGTACTGCTGGGTGACCACGCCGCGCTGGTCGTCGTGCGGATAGCGGTAGCCCGTGCCGTGGCCCAGGCCGCGAGCGCCGGCATAGTGCGCGTCGCGCAGCCCGCGCGGCACGGGGCCTCCCCGACCGGCCCGGACGTCGGCGATCGCGGCACCGATGGCGGTGGTGGCCGAGTTGGACTTGGGGGCGGTGGCCAGGTGGATCACCGCCTGGGCCAGGTTGAGCTGCGCCTCGGGCAGCCCCACGTACTCGACGGCGTGGGCGGCGGCGGTGGCGACGCTCAGCGCGCCGGGGTCGGCCATGCCCACGTCCTCGCTGGCGAAGATGACCAGGCGGCGGGCGATGAACCGGGCGTCCTCACCGGCGACCAGCATGCGGGCCAGCCAGTGCACGGCGGCGTCCACGTCCGAGCCGCGCATGCTCTTGATGAAGGCGCTGACCACGTCGTAGTGGGCGTCGCCGTCGCGGTCGTAGCGCACCGCCGCGACGTCGACGGCCTGCTCGGCGGTGGCGAGGTCGATCCGCCCGCCGCCCAGCGCCATGGCGGAGGCCGCCGCCGCCTCCAGCGCGGTGAGTGCCTTGCGGACGTCACCGGCGGCGAGTCGGACCAGGTGGTCCTCGGCCTCCGGGGCCAGGGTGAGCACGCCGCCCAGGCCACGCTTGTCGGCGACCGCGCGGCGCAGCAGGCCCCGCACCGCCTCGTCGTCGAGCGGTTGCAGGGTGAGCAGCACGCACCGCGACAGCAACGGCGAGATGACCGAGAAGTACGGATTTTCGGTGGTCGCCGCCAGCAACGTGACAGTGCGGTCCTCGACCGCGGCGAGCAGCGAATCCTGCTGGGTCTTGCTGAACCGGTGCACCTCGTCGATGAAGAGTACGGTCTGCGGGCCGCCCGAGCGGCGCTGGCGGCGGGCCGCCTCGATCACCGCCCGGACGTCCTTGACGCCGGCAGAGAGCGCCGACATGGCGACGAAGCGCCGGTCGGTCGCCCCGGCCACCAGGTGCGCGATGGTGGTCTTGCCGCTGCCCGGTGGACCCCAGAGGATCACCGACATCGGGGCGCCGCCGGAGACCAGTTGCCGCAGTGGGGCGCCGGGGGCGAGCAGGTGGTCCTGGCCGATCAACTCGTCGAGAGTCACCGGGCGCATCCGGACGGGTAGGGGCGAGTCGTCGGCCACCGCGGTGAAGCCGTCGACACCGGCGGGACCGTCGGGCGCGCTGCGCGACCCGGCGGGTTCACCGAGGGAGAAGAGGGCGTCGGACTCCATCACGAAGACAGTACCGGGCCGGGCCCACGAGGCCAGAATCGCGCCGTGGGCCCGGCCCCGGTGATCGGTTCCGGTCAGCCACGGCCGGGGCGACGGCCCCGGTACCAGCGACCGCCGCCGCCACCGCCGCCACCGCGCGGGCCGCTGCCCACGCCGCCCAGGTAGAGCGCGAGCAGGAACAGACCGAGGAGCACGAGGGTGTTCCAGTTGAACAGGTCGGGTGCGCCGAAGTCGGTGTCGAGCAGATCGATCAGCAGGGCAAAGCCAAAGACGATGGCGGCCAGGATGGCGAGCATGTCGGTCCTCCGGTGGGGGTTCCCAGTAGGTCGGCGCGTGATGTACCCAATCGGTCGACTCGCCAATCTCCACCGTGGATCTGGGGTGTCCACCTCCGGACCGGGTGGACCGCCGCCCGGGTGCGTGCCCTCCTACCGTTGCGCCGACACGGGCACCGCGGTCGGCTCGACGGGCGTCGCGGCCCGACGGCCGGCCAGCCAGGCGGGCAGGTAGAGCGGCGCGGCGACGGCGAGCACCACCGCGCCGACCACCATCGCGGTGCTGACGCTGACGGCGGCGGCGATCGCGGTCAGGATCACCCCGCCGAGGGCGAAGCCGGGTTGCGCCATCATCGAGTTCAGCGAGAGAACGCTGGTCCGGTACGGGCCGTCGACCTGCCGGTGCAACAGGCCGCTGTGCAGCGGGTTGGACGCGCCGTGCACGGCATAGCAGGCCAGGTAGGCCACCAGCACCCCGACCGGCCCGGCGAACAGCCCCATCCCGACCACCGTGACGCCCTGCAGGATGCGCAGCAGCGCCGCTCCCGGAGCAGCCCCGAACCAGCGCAGCAGCAACGGGGTCAGCGCCGCGCCGGCGGCCGAGGCCAGCCAGGCCGCCGAGTTGGCCGGCCCGAGCAGCGCGGCGGCGCGTTCCGGGTCACCGATCACCTCAGCGAGCCGGACCGGCAGCAGCGACTCAAAGGTGACCATGCCGAAGCCCCAGAACAGCTCCACCAGCACCAGCGCCAGCAGCACCCGGGAACGGCGCAGCAGCCCGATCGCCTGGCCGATCATCCGGGGCGCCTGGACCACCGAGGCCCGCAGGGCCGCGAACCCGCTGGCCGGTCGCTGCTCGACCAGCAGGACGAGCAGCGCGACAAGCGACACCGCCTGCGCGATGATCGCGGCCAGCACGGGCACGGTGAGCGCGCTGACCCGCCCGATCGAACCCAGTGCGACCAGGCCGCCACTGAGCAGCGCGCCAGCACCGATCGCCCCGCCGCTGACGGTGCCGGCGTAGCCCAGTCCCCGCTCATACTCGGCATCCGGGTCCGCGGCCAGTGTGGCGTCGACGTACCAGGACTCCAACGGCCCACTGTCGAGTGCCCGGTAGATCCCCTGCACCGCATAGACCAGGAAGAACACCCAGAACGAGTCGGCCACCGCGAACAGCGCCAGCGAGACGAGGCTGAGCGCCCCGGCCACGACGAGCACCGGTCGGCGGCCGAGGGCGTCGGCCAGCCCGCCGGTGGGCAGCTCCAGCGCGAGCACCAGCAAACCCTGCGCGCTGAAGACCAGGCCGATCTGCGGCAGCGACAGGCCGCGCTCCTGCATCAGCAGGATCATGACCGGGATGATCAGACCCGTGGGCAACCAGCGCAGACCGTAGAGCGTGAGGTAGCGGAACCGGACCTGGCGTACGGTCAGCGCGCTCACGACGACACCTCACTTCGCGACTGCGGGGTTCGCAACACCGGCTCACTCCTCGCGCTCACCAGGCCACCGTTCGTTCGCGACTGCGGGGCTCGCAACACCGGCTCACTCCTCGCGCTCACCAGGCCACCGTTCGTTCGCGACTGCGGGGCTCGCAACACCGGCTCACTCCTCGCGCTCACCAGCGATCGTCCAACCGGGGGAAGCCGGCCAGGAACACGTGCACCGGCTTGGCGTCCGACGCCTCGGTGACCGCCTCCTCGCGGTAGCGCATCAGCACCGCCCACAGGTCGGCACTGAGGGCCCGCAGCCGGGTCGGGTCCAGCGGCAGCACCAGGTCGCTCATGCCGGCGGCGTCACGCCAGTCACGGGACTGGTGGTGCTCGACGGCCATCCACCGCTCGGCCAGCTCGGCCATCACCCGTACCTGGTCGCCCTGGATCCACTGCACGGCGGCACGGGCGTCCGGATCGTCGTCGAAGTCGGTGGGCTCGAAGTCGCTGACGTCGTGTGCGGCCTGCCACCATCGCTGCCGGCTGGTGCCCCGGTCGGGGTCCTCGGTCACCAGCCCGACGTCGGCGAGCTGACGCAGGTGGTAACTCGTGGCGCCGGTGTTGGTGCTCAACCGCTCGGCCAACGCGGTCGCGGTCGCCGGGCCGTCGACCCGCAGCGAGCCGAGCAGCCGCATCCGCAGGGGGTGGGCAAGCGTGCGAACCTGTCGGCCGTCCAGATGGACGCGGCGCTGCTCGACCGGTCGGTCGGGTGAAGGACTCTCCATTCCTGCACACTATCCCTGCACAACTCTTGTGCACAAGAGTTGTGCATGACATGTGTGCAAGGCTGCTCAGGGCGCGAGAAGTTCGCGTACTCCCCGCAGTCGCGTGCGGAGCAGGCCGGCGGCGCGAGCGGAGTCGAGGCGTACGTCGAGGGGGCGGGACAGGCCGGCGGCGGCCCCGGTGGTGGTTGTCAGCCCGGCCGCGTCCAGACCGAACCGCGTCGCGACCAGCAGGCCCAGGTCGGCGCGGCTGACGGCGTCCGGGCCGGCGACGTTGAGCAGACCCGTGTACGAGGAGGCGACCAACTCCAGCACGGCGTCGGCCAGGTCGGTGACATCGATCGGGCAGCGGGACTCGTCGGTGAACAGCGCCGCCCGGCCGGCGAGCGCGTCCCGGCAGAGCTGGATCTGCTTGCTGCCCTCCCCCAGGATCAGGGAGGTACGCACCAGGGCCGCACCGGGGTCGATCGCCCGCACGGCGGTCTCGGCCGCGGCCTTCGCCGCTCCGTAGGCGTGCACCGGGGTGGGTGGGTCGTCGTCGGCGTACGGCATGGGACGGCCGGCGTGCAGCGCGTCACTCGACACGTGCACCAGCCGGGCGCCCACCTCGGCGGCGGCGACCGCCACGTTCGCGGCGCCGTCGGCGGTGACCGCCCAGTCGTCGTACCGGTAGGGGGTCCCGACCACGGCGTCCGGTCGCACCTGCGCGACAAGCGCGCGCACGGCGGACCGGTCCGTCACGTCCAGCCGCCGCGCGTGCACGCCCGGCACCGCGAGCTCACCGGAGTGGAAGGTCCCGACCACAGCGAGCCCGGCGCGAACGCCCCGCCGACACACCTCGGAACCCAGAAACCCACTGCCCCCGACCACAAGCACCCGCATGCCAGCCCACTCCCCCACCGATGATCAAGAGGTTTGCGTCATCTCGCGGGGCGATGATGACGCAAACCTCTTGATCAACCAAGCGGGGGCGGGGGTGCGGTTAGACCGGGTCGGCTACCGGGGCTGCGGGGCCGGCCGTACCCGTGTGGGCTGTTGCGGGGGGCTTGGGCTTGGCGTCGATGCCGGCCTCGGTGCGCTGCTGGGCGGTGATCGGGGTGGGGGCACTGGTCAGCGGGTCGAAGCCGCCCCGGGTCTTCGGGAACGCGATCACCTCGCGGATCGAGTCCGCGCCGGCGAGCAGCATGCAGACCCGGTCCCAGCCGAAGGCGATGCCGCCGTGCGGCGGTGCGCCGTACTTGAACGCCTCCAGCAGGAAGCCGAACTTGTCCTGCGCCTCCTCGGGCGTGATGCCGAGCAGGTCGAAGACCCGCTTCTGCACGTCACCCCGGTGGATACGGATCGATCCGCCGCCGATCTCGTTGCCGTTGCAGACGATGTCGTACGCGTACGCCAGGGCCCGGTCCGGAGCCTCCTCGAACCGGTCGACCCACTCCGAGTTCGGCGAGGTGAACGGGTGGTGCACAGCCGTCCAACCGCCCTCGTCCGTGCGCTCGAACATCGGCGCGTCGACCACCCAGCAGAACGCCCAGGCGCTCTCGTCGATCAGACCGGACCGCTTGGCGATCTCGACGCGGGCCGCGCCGAGCAGCTCCTGCGCCTCCCGAGTGGTGGCGCTGGCGGCGAAGAAGATCGCGTCGCCCGGCTTGGCGCCGACCGCGTCGGCGAGCCCGCCCAGGTGCTCGGCGGAGAGGTTCTTCGCCACCGGGCCGCGCGCCTCGCCGGTCTCGGCGTCCAGCACCACGTACGCCAGGCCGCGCGCGCCACGCGCCTTGGCCCAGTCCTGCCAGCCGTCCAGCTCCTTGCGGCTCTGCGCCGCGCCACCCGGCATCACGACCGCGCCGACGTAACCGCCCGCGTCGATCGCCCCGGCGAACACCCGGAACGCGGTGCCGCGCAGGTAGTCGGTCAGCTCGGTCAGCTCGACGCCGTAGCGCAGGTCCGGCTTGTCGGAGCCGTACCGGGCCATGGCGTCGTGCCAGGTGATCCGCGGGATCGGCCCGGAGATCTCGTGCCCCGCCAGCTCCTTCCACAGCGTCGAGACGATCGCCTCACCGAGGTCGATCACGTCGTCCTCGGTGACGAAGGACATCTCGATGTCGAGCTGGGTGAACTCGGGCTGCCGGTCGGCCCGGAAGTCCTCGTCGCGGTAGCAGCGGGCGATCTGGTAATACCGCTCCATGCCGCCGACCATCAGCAGCTGCTTGAACAGCTGCGGCGACTGCGGCAGCGCGTACCAGCTGCCGGGCTGCAGGCGCACCGGCACCAGGAAGTCGCGGGCGCCCTCGGGCGTCGACCGGGTCAGCGTCGGCGTCTCGATCTCCAGGAAGTCCCGCTCGTGCAGGACACCCCGGGCCAGGTGGCTGGCGCGCGAACGCAACCGCAGCGCGTTCGCCGGCCCGCTGCGACGCAGGTCCAGGTAGCGGTACTTGAGCCGAATGTCGTCGCCGGCCTCGATCTGGTCGTCCACCGGCAGCGGCAGCGGCGCGGCCTCGGAGAGCACCTCCAGCTCGGTGACGGTCACCTCGACCTCACCGGTGGGCAGCTCCGGGTTCTCGTTGCCGGCCGGTCGGCGGGTCACCTCGCCGACGACCTTCACGCAGAACTCGTTGCGCAGCGCGTGCGCGTCCTCCTCGCGGAAGACCACCTGGACGACGCCGGTGCCGTCGCGCAGGTCGACGAAGATGACCCCGCCGTGGTCGCGCCGGCGGGCCACCCACCCGGCGAGCGTCACCGTCGAGCCGGCGTCCGCGGCGCGCAGGCTTCCGGCATTGTGGGTACGGATCACGGCTGGCAACTCCTCATCGTGGAACAGTCCTCACCCGCATTCTGTCAGGGGTGGCCGCCCCGCCTCCGGGCACCCGGCAGGCCGGCGCGATTCGCTGGTGGGGTGGACCGGCGAACCCGACTCCCCCGGCAGCCGCGCCGGTTAACGTGGCGAAATGCGGCCCGTACCGAACTGGGCCGTCGCCACGGCGGCGGCGGCGCCCGTGCTGCTGGTGGCCGGTTGGACCGTCGCGGAGGCCCGGCAACCCGCCGGGTACGACCCGATCCGGGACACCATCAGCGAGCTGGCGGGGCAGGACGCCACCGACGCCTGGATCATGGTGGTGGCGCTGGTGCTGCTCGGCTGCTGCTACCTGTCGGTGGCCGCCGTCCTGCACGCGGCCGGACTGCCCAGCCGGTTCCTGCTCGCGATCGGTGGGGTGGCCACCATCGCGCTTGTCGCGTTTCCCCGGCCGCCGGTCGGCGGCTCGGTCAGCCACGGCGTCGCGGCCACGGTGGCCGTCCTCGCCCTGGTGCTCTGGCCGGCCGGCTCGGCACTGCGGCTGCCGCGCGGTCACGACACCGCGCACCCCACCCGACCGGAGGCGCCCTGGGCGTTCCGCCGGGCGGTGGGGCTGAGCACCACCCTCGTGCTGCTCGCGCTCTTCGGCTGGTGCGCGTTCGAGGTGACGAGTGGGTCGCGCACCGGGCTGGCCGAGCGGGTCACGGCGGTGGCGGTCTCCCTGTGGCCGCTGCTGGCGGTCGTCTCCGCCCGGCGGGCACACCTCGCCTGGTCCGTCGGCGCCGCGACACCCACCGGTCCCGCCGTGGGTGTCGTACCCCCGGATCCCCTGCGACCCACCCAGCGGCCCGACCGGCTCGCGTGAGCCGGCGCGCGACGGCGCCCGGACGCGCGACGCGGGCCGCCGGAATCCTCCGGCGGCCCGCGGGCGGTGACGGGATCAGAAGACGCTGACGCCGTAGCGGCTCAGGGCCTCGGTGACGGGCTGGAAGAAGGTCGTGCCACCGGTGCGGCAGTTGCCACTGCCGCCGGAGGTCATGCCCAGGGCCGTGGTGTTGGCGAACAGCGAGCCGCCGCTGTCGCCCGGCTCGGCGCAGACGTTGGTGCGGATCAGGCCGGAGACGGAGCCCTCGGCGTAGTTGACGGTGGCGTTCGTCGCGTTCACCGTGCCGCCGCGCAGGCCGGTGGTGCTGCCGGAGCGCTGCACCGACTGGCCGACGGACGCGTTGCCGGCGCCGGTGATGTCCCGGTAGCTGCCGTTGTAGAGGTAGACGTTGCCGGCGGCGTTCGCCGAGTTGCTGTGCCGCACGATGCCGTAGTCGTTGCCCGGGAAGCTGGTGCCGGTCCGCGTGCCGATGAGGGCGGTCTGGGCGGAGTTCGAGTACCAGTTGGCGGAGATGTTGGTGCAGTGCCCGGCGGTCACGAAGGAGTAGGTGCTGCCGCTGCGCACGTTGAAGCCGAGCGAGCAGCGCCCGCCCCCGCCTGCGTAGATGGCCTGGCCGCCGGAGATCCGGGTGCTCAGCACGCCCGCCTCGGCCTCGACGCGGACCGCGCCGTTGGCCCGCGCGGCGGCGGCCTTGACCCGCTCCAGCTTGGCGCCGGTGACGGTGCTGTCGACGGAGACGACGACCTGGTTGGTGACCGGGTCGCTCCACCAGGCGGTGCCCGGGATCTTCGCGGAGCGCTCCAGATCGGCGGTGGCCCGGTTGAGTTCGCCGGCACCGCGGGTGACGTAGCGGACGGCGGCGCCGGCCTTGTTGGCCGCGCTCGCGGCGGCCGCGTCGGTCACCGTGACGACGGACCTGCCGCTGGCGTCGATGTACGAACCGGCCGAGCGGTCGCCGAGTTGCGCGGACAGCGCGGCCGCGGCGTCGGGCGAGGCGGCGGGTGCGGCCTGGGCGGGTGCGCCGATGAGCACACCGACGACCAGACTTCCGGAAACGGCGACAGTGGCCGCAACGCGGAATGTGGACCTCGTGGGTCGCATGTAACAACCTCCTGGGCGGGGGAGCGGGTCTCGCCGAGGTCGGCTGACCCGAGGGCAACCCGGCCGATCTGGGGAAACCGGCCAAGTGCACTGAAGTATTCACATACTTAAGATCATTGACAAGGCTTGGTTGAGCCCGGATTCAGCGAACGCAGCCGGCCACATCTCCGCAACACCACCGACACGATGGCGAACAGCCGCCGTCACACCCAACCCGCCCTCGGCGGGCATGGTTGTCGATGCCTTGTGACACCGGTCGGCGCGGGTCCGCCCGTCAGGGCGTACGGCGGCGGGCACCGGGGCCGGGGCGGGGAACCACGTCACGCACCCGCCCCACATCGTGTCCGTCGGCGCAGCGCAACTCGACGTGCACGAGGGCGCCGCAGTCACGGTGAGTGACGGTGAGCGGCGAGCCCTCGGCGTCGGCAAGGTGCCGGTCACCCCACCCGAGCACGGCCACCAGGACGGGCCAGAGATCCAGGCCCTTCTCCGTCAACAGGTACTCGTGGCGCAGCCGGCTCCCCGGCTCCCGGTACGGCTCGCGGCGCAGCACGCCCCGCTCGACCAGGCCGGCCAGCCGGTTCGTCAGCACCTGCCGTGGGATGCCGGTGCGTACCCGCATGTCGTCGAAGCGGCGGACGCCGGTGAACACCTCGCGGAGCACCACAAGGGTCCACCGCTCACCGAGGATCTCCATGGCACGGGCGATGGTGCAGTTCTCCACCGACCAGTCCAGCGCTGCGGGTCGCATCCGACCAGGCTAGGTCTCGTTGACAGACTCAGCAACCTGCTGCCAGGCTGCGTCGATGACGCAGACGCAGGAACCGGCGCGCAGCCGTACCTTCACCTGGGCGGACCCGGCGGTCAACGCCGCTCAGATCGGTCGACGCAGTGGCCTCGACATGCTCCGGGCGATGATCGCCGGCGAGCTGGCCGCACCACCGGTGATGCACCTCATCGACATGACCCGGATGGCGGCCGACGAGGGCGTGGTGGTCGTCGAGCTGACCCCGCAGGAGTTCCACTACAACCCGCTCGGCACCGTCCACGGTGGTGTCCTCTCGACACTGCTGGACACGGCCGCGGGCTGCGCCGTGCACAGCACCCTGCCGGCCGGCGTCGGCTACACCTCGCTGGACCTCAACGTGAAGTTCCTCCGCCCGGTCACCGTCGCCAGCGGCACGCTGCGCTGCGAGGGCACGGTGCTGCAGAGCGGCCGCCGGACGGCCCTGGCCGAGGCCCGCATCACCGACGCCAACGGCCGCCTGACAGCCCACGCCACCAGCACCTGCCTCCTCCTCCCCCAACCCTGACCCCGTCCCTGGATGGTTGATCAAGAGGTTCGCGTCAGGAAACGGGCTCCCGGTGACGCAAACCTCTTGATCAACACGGCAATTGGTGGGGGTGGGGGTTAGCGGAGGGCTAGGCGGGCGGCTCTTGCGTCGCGCTTTTCCTCGAAGCGGTTTGCTGCCTTGTCCAGGTTGTCCAGTTGGGCGGCGAGCTGCTCGCGGGCCGCCTCGCCGTCGGCGTCGAGACCTGTCACGTTGAAGACGTCCCACTGGCGCAACACCGGCTGGAGCACCTCGTCGCGGTGCTGGCGCAGGTCGTAGATGCCCGCCAGGGCGATCGCCACCGACTTGCGGGCGAAACCGTCGATGCCGGCGCCCGGCATCTGGAAGTCGGCCACCACGTCGGCGACGGCCCGCATGGCCTGACTCGGGGCCAGCTCGAACGCGGCGGCGAGCAGGTTGCGGTAGAAGACCATGTGCAGGTTCTCGTCGGCGGCCACCCGGGCCAGCAGTGCCTCACAGGCGGGGTCGCCGGTGGCCTTGCCGGTGTTGCGGTGCGAGATGCGGGTGGCCAACTCCTGGAACGAGACGTACGCCAGCGAGTGCAGCACCTCGTCGCCGTGGGCGTTGGTGTAGCCCTCCGACATGTGCGTCATCCGGGCCCGCTCCAACGCCACCGGGTCGACCGCCCGGGTGACGGTCAGGTAGTCGCGGATCGCGACCCCGTGCCGACCCTCCTCGGCGGTCCACCGGTGCACCCAGGTGCCCCACGCGCCGTCCCGGCCGAACAGGGTGGCGATCTCGTGGTGGTACGAGGGCAGGTTGTCCTCGGTCAGCAGGTTCACGATCAGCGCCGTGCGGGCCACGTCCGGGATGGTGGAGTCGGTCGGTGACCACGCCTCGCCGCCGAGCGGCCCGTCGAAGGTCCGCCCTTCGCTCCACGGCACGTACTCGTGCGGGAACCACTCCTTGGCGAGCGAGAGGTGGCGGTCGAGGTTGCGGGCAACCACCGGCTCCAACTCGACGAGCAGTGCGGTCTGACTGACTGTGGTGCTGACGGTCACGAGAAGCTCCCTACGGTGGCGTAACTTACGCTACCGTAGGTCCCCGCGGCCAGGAGCGCCAGTGGTGAGACTCAGCTGACCGTCGGTTTGCGGTCCGCCAGGGGTGGCATCCACTCCCCCGCACCGGCCGTGACCTGCTCACCCGAACGGATGTCCTTCACCTCGTCCGGCGCTCCGTCGGCACCCGGGAACCACACGTACGGGATGCCGCGCCGCTCGGCGTAACGGATCTGCTTGCCGAACTTCGCCGCGCTCGGCGAGACCTCGGTGGCGATGCCGCGGGACCGCAGCGCCGCCGCGATCCGGCCACTGGCCGGCCGGTGCTCCTCGTCGGCCAACGCCACCAGGACACAGGTGGGCACCGAGCGGGACACCGACAGGTCCCCCGCGCCGAACAGCAACCCGAGCAGCCGGGTCACCCCGATCGAGATACCCACCCCGGGGTACGAGACAGCGCCGGCGCTGGCCAGGTTGTCGTACCGGCCGCCGGAGCAGATCGAGCCGAACCGCTCGTAGCCGCGCAGCTGGGTCTCGTAGACGGTGCCCGTGTAGTAGTCCAGGCCGCGGGCGATGCGCAGGTCCGCGACGCAGAGGCCGGGTGAGTGCTCGGCGGCGGTCTGCACCACCCGGACCAGCTCCTCGATGCCCTCGTCGAGCAGCGGGTCACTCACCCCGAGCGCCCGCACGGCGTCGGCGAACGACGCGTCCGGCGCGGAGATCTCGGCCAGCGCCAGGCACGCCTTGGCCTGCGCCTCGCTCGCCCCGGCGGTCTGGGCCAGCAGCTCGGCCACCTTCGCCGGACCGATCTTGTCGAGCTTGTCGATCGCCCGCAGCGCCGCCTCCGGGTCGGTGAGCCCGATACCCCGGTAGAAGCCCTCGGGGATCTTGCGGTTGTTGACCTGGATGGTCACCGGCGGGATCGGCAGCGACCGCAGCGCGTCCCCGATGACCAGCGGCATCTCCGCCTCGTGGTGCGGGGCCAGAGTGTCCCGGTCGACGATGTCGATGTCGGCCTGGACGAACTCCCGGTAGCGCCCCTCCTGCGGCCGCTCCCCCCGCCACACCTTCTGGATCTGGTAGCGACGGAACGGGAAGGTCAGCTTGCCGGCGTTCTCCAGCACGTAGCGGGCGAACGGCACGGTCAGATCGAAGTGCAGGCCGAGCTGGTCGTCGCCGCCCGCGCCCTCGGCGTCGGCGTGCAACCGCCGGATCACGTAGACCTCCTTCGAGGTCTCGCCCTTGCGCAGCAGCTGGTCCAGCGGCTCCACCGCGCGGGTCTCCAGCGGCGCGAAGCCGTACAGCTCGAACGTGGCCCGGATCTTGTCGAGCACGAACTGCTCGATCATCCGCTGACCGGGGGTCCACTCCGGGAAACCGGAGATGGGCGTGGGCTTGCTCATCGGCGTACTCCTTGCGGTGCCGCGCCCGCGGCGCGGTGGTGTCGTGGGTCCGCGCCGCGGCGCGGACGAAAGATCTAGAGGCCCCGGGTGGGAGCGGCCGGCGTCGTGCCGGCCACCTCGACGAGGTACGGGTTGCTGGCGCGCTCGCGGCCGATGGTGGTGGCGGGGCCGTGGCCGGGCAGCACGACGGTGTCGTCGGCCAGCGGAAGGATCTTGTCGCGCAGGCTGGTGAGCATGGCCGGCATGCTCCCGCCCGGCAGGTCGGTGCGGCCGATCGACCCGGCGAAGAGGACGTCGCCGGACAGGCAGATCTCGTCCGCCTCCCAGCCCGAGCCCGCGCCGGGCAACCGGAACAGCACCGACCCGCCGGTATGGCCCGGGGCGTGGTCGACGGCGATCTCCAGGCCAGCGAGGGTGAGGGTGGCGCCGTCGGTCAGCTCGGCCACCTCATCCGGCTCGGTGTAGCTCAGTCGGCCGCCGAACAGCGACGTCAGGTCGGCGGAGAGGCCCTTGGCCGGGTCGGCAAGCATCTCCCGGTCGCCGGGGTGCACGTAGGCGGTGATGCCCCGCGCACCGCAGACCGGCGCGACCGAGAACGTGTGGTCGAGGTGGCCGTGGGTGAGCAGGACAGCGGCCGGATGCAGGCGGTGTTCGGCGAGCAGCGCGTCGAGCTGGTCGAGCACCCCGATGCCGGGGTCGACCACCACGCACTGCTCCCCCGGCGCGGTGGCAACCACGTAGCAGTTGGTGCCGAAGGCGTCCGCGGGAAAGCCGGCCACGAGCACGGGCGCTGTCCTTTCGTCGAACGGCTGTCGTCCTGCCCAGCAGCCTAACGGGCGCGCCGAGTGAGTTTGCCGCGTCCGTCCCGCGCGCCCCGCGGGACACAGTGACACCGCCCGATAAGCGCTGCTCGGAACGGGGTGGACCTCGTACACCACTTTCCCAGTCACTAGCCGTACACTCTGGCGGGCGTGTGGCGCGGCACACGTGACGCCCGGACGGGCCGGGACGCCCGGTCGCCGGCGACGACCAGGTAGAGGAAAGGGGAGCACCGGTGGCTTCCAGCAGGGACCGGCAGCGCAAAATGGCGCGGGCCAAGCTCGACCGGCAGTTGGCCCGCCGGGCCGCCGCCACGCGGCGGCGTCGGCAGATCCAGGCCGGCGTCGGCGCCGCCCTGATCCTCGTGCTGGTCGTGGCCGGCTCCGCCTGGGCACTCGGAGCGTTCGACTCCGACTCCAAGCAGAACACGGCAAACGAGGACACCTGCCTCTGGACGCCGCAGGACGCCTCGGCCAACGCCAACCTCAAGGACGTCGGCACGCCGGAGAGCAAGGGTCTGCCCACCGAAGGCACCCGGGCGATGACGG
Source organism: Micromonospora sp. NPDC049204 (assembly GCF_040647935.1). Lineage (NCBI taxonomy): Bacteria > Bacillati > Actinomycetota > Actinomycetes > Micromonosporales > Micromonosporaceae > Micromonospora > Micromonospora sp. NPDC049204. The sequence goes on from NZ_JBEZDC010000005.1 coordinate 14,469, forward strand.
TGACCACCAACCAGGGCGGGCCGATCACCGCGGAGCTCAGCCTGACCAACTCGCCCTGCGCGGCGGCGAGCATCGCGCACCTGGCGAGCCGGTCGTTCTACGACAACACCAAGTGCCACGAGATCACCGCCGACGGCGCGCTGCGCTGCGGTGACCCGAGCGGCACCGGCCTCGGCGGCCCGACCTACTCGTTCTACGACGAGGAGCTGCCGACCGTGCCGTCGGCCAGCCCCGCTTCCGGCCAGCCGCCGACGTACCCGAAGGGCACCGTGGCGATGATCGCCAACCCGCCGGGCAGCAACGGCAGCCAGTTCCTGATCTTCTTCAAGGACTTCACCACCGCCGAGCCGAAGTTTCCGGTGATCGGACGGGTGACCGCCGGGCTGGACGTGGTGGAGAAGATCGGTGCCCTCCCGACCGTGGACAATGGGACCGGGGCCAAGGTCAAGCCCAGCACCGACGTGACGATCCAGAGCCTCACCGTCGGTGAGCCGGTCACCGCGGCGGCGCCGATGCCGTCGGCCTCCGGCGCGCCGTCCAGCAGCCCCAGCGCCGGCTGACCGGCCGCCACCACCCACACCCAAGCGGCACCCCAGCAGCAGACAGCCAGGAGGATCCAGGCGTGACGTCCACCAGAGAGCGGCAGCGCGCGGCGGCACGCGCCCGGCTCGAGAAGGAGATGGCCGAGCGGGCGGCCAAGGCCCGCAAGCGCCGGCAGACGCGGGCGATCGTCAGCGCGGCAGGCGCGCTGGTGCTCGTGGTTGCCGGCACCGTCTGGCTGGCGGTGAGCCTCGGCGGCGGCGACGACGACAAGAAGAACACCGCCGCGCCGGCCGGCGCGGCGGAGTGCGCCTTCAACGAGCTGCCGAAGGAACAGCGTCCCCCGCAGATCAAGGACGTCGGGCTGCCGAGCAACCAGCAGTCCGCCACCGGCGTGCAGACCATGACGATCGACACCAACCTGGGCCCGATCACGGCCAAGGTCGACCGGTCGAAGGTGCCGTGCACGGCGGGCAGCTTCAGCTATCTCGCGGAGAAGAACTTCTTCGACAACACCAAGTGCCACCGCCTCGTGAGCGAGGGCATCAAGGTGTTGCAGTGCGGCGACCCGAGCGCCACCGGCAACGGCTGGCGCCCCACCGACGGCCAGGGCGGCCCGAGCTACCGCATGGCCGAGGAGAACCTGCCCACCGACAAGCGCCCGCCGTACCCGGAGGGTGTCATCGCGATGGCCAAGTCGCAGGATCCGGGCAGCACCGGCAGCCAGTTCTTCATCGTCTACGGCGACTCGCCGCTGGACCCGGCGTACACGGTGCTGGGCACCATCACCGGCGGCATGGACCTCGTCAAGGACGTGGCCAAGGCCGGTGACGACGGCGCGTTCGCCCAGCAGGCCGGTGGTGGCCACCCGAAGAAGGAGGTCATCATCAAGGACCTCGCGATGAGCCCGCCGCAGGGCTGACCCCCGCGCTGACGACCAGGCGCCCGCCGGCTGAGCCGGCGGGCGCCTGTGTGTCCGGGGTACGCGTCAGGCGCCGGAGGTGACCCGGTACGCGTCGAAGACGCCATCCACCTTGCGGACCGTGGCCAGCAGGTGGCCCAGGTGCTTCGGGTCGGCCATCTCGAAGCTGAACCGGCTCACCGCCACCCGGTCGCGGGTGGTGGTGACGGTGGCGGAGAGGATGTTGACCCGCTCGTCGGAGAGCACCCGGGTGACGTCGGCCAGCAGCTTGTGCCGGTCCAGTGCCTCGACCTGGATGGCGACCAGGAAGGTCGAGGCGGAGGTGAGCTTCCAACTCACCTCGACCACCCGCTCGCTCTGGGCCCGCAGGTCCTCGGCGTTGGCGCAGTCGTCGCGGTGCACGCTCACCCCGCCGGAGCGGGTGACGAAACCGAACACCGAGTCCGGTGGGACCGGGGTGCAGCAGCGGGCCAGCTTGATCCAGACGTCGCTGACGCCGCGGACCACGACACCGGGGTCGTTGCTGCTCTGGCGGCTGCGCGGTGGCCGGGTGGCGACGGCGGTCTCGGCGATGTCCTCCGCCGCGCCCTCCTCGCCGCCGTACGCGGCCATCAGCTTCTGCACCACCGACTGGGCGGAGACCTGGCTGTCGCCGACCGCCGCGTAGAGCGACGCCACGTCGGCCAGGTGCAGGTCCCGCGCGATCGACATGAGCGCGTCGGAGGTGAGCATCCGCTGCAACGGCATGCCCTGCTTGCGCATCGCCTTGACGATCGCGTCCTTGCCGGCCTCGATCGCCTCCTCGCGCCGCTCCTTGTTGAAGTACTGGCGGATCTTCGTACGCGCCCGCGGGCTCTTCACGAAGCCCAGCCAGTCCTGCGTCGGGCCGGCGGTCTCGGACTTCGAGGTGAAGATCTCGATCACGTCGCCGTTGGACAGCGTCGACTCCAGCGGCACCAACTTGCCGTTGACCCGCGCCCCGATGCACTTGTGCCCCACCTCGGTGTGCACCGCGTACGCGAAGTCCACCGGCGTCGACCCGGTCGGCAGCGGGATGACGTCACCCTTCGGGGTGAAGACGTACACCTCCTGGCTGGACAGGTCGAAGCGCAGCGCGTCCAGGAACTCGCTCGGGTCCGCCGCCTCCCGCTGCCAGTCGAGCAACTGCCGCAGCCAGGTCATCTCGTCGATGTGCGCCGGCGGGCCGACGATCTGGGTGCCCTTGTGCTCCTTGTACTTCCAGTGCGCGGCGATGCCGAACTCCGCGGTGCGGTGCATCGCGTACGTGCGGATCTGCATCTCCACCGGCTTGCCGGTGGGCCCGATCACAGTCGTGTGCAACGACTGGTACATGTTGAACTTGGGCATCGCGATGTAGTCCTTGAACCGGCCCGGAACCGGCTGCCAGTTGGCGTGGATGACGCCCAGCGCCGCGTAGCAGTCCCGAACCGTGTCGACCAGGATCCGCACCCCGACCAGGTCGTAGATGTCGTTGAAGTCACGACCCCGCACGATCATCTTCTGGTAGATCGAGTAGAGGTGCTTCGGCCGTCCGGTGGTCTCCGCCTTGATCTTGGCGGCCTTGAGGTCGGTGCCGACCTTCTGGGTGACCTGCCGCAACAGCGTCTCGCGCTGCGGCTGGTGCTCCCCGATCAGCCGGTTGATCTCCTCGTAGCGCTTCGGGAACAACGTGCCGAAGGACAGGTCCTCCAGCTCCCACTTGATCGTGTTCATACCGAGCCGGTGCGCCAGCGGCGCCAGGATCTCCAACGTCTCCTTGGCCTTCTGCTCCTGCTTGGGGCGGGGCAGGAAGGTCAGGGTGCGCATGTTGTGCAGTCGGTCGGCCAACTTGATCACCAGCACCCGCGGGTCCTTGGCCATCGCCACGACCATCTTGCGGATCGTCTCGGCCTTCGCCGCGTCACCCAGCTTGACCTTGTCCAGCTTGGTGACGCCGTCGACCAGCAGGGCGACCTCGCCGCCGAAGTCGGCGCGCATCGCGTCGAGGGTGTACTCGGTGTCCTCGATGGTGTCGTGCAGCAGCGCGGCGACGAGCGTGGTGGTGTCCATCCCCAGGTTGCCGAGGATCGTCGCCACCGCGAGCGGGTGCGTGATGTACGGGTCACCGGACTTGCGGTACTGCCCGGAGTGCCACCGCGCGGCCGTGTCGAAGGCGCGCTGGAGCAGCCGGGCATCGGCCTTGGGATGGTTGTCCCGGTGGCTCGCGATGAGCGGCTCCAGCACCTCGCTGACCTGGGAGGTCTGCCAGGGCGCGTTGAACCGGGCCAGCCGGGCCCGCACCCGCCGACCGGTGGGCGCGTTGGACAGCCCGAAGCCACCGCTCGGCGACGGGTCGACGCCGGCGTCACCCGGGAACGGCACCACCACCCCGTCGGCGCCGGGAGACGCCTCGACGCTCGGCGGGCCGCTGATCGGTCGTGCCGCGCTCTCGCCCGCAGCCCGGCCAGAGCCGCTGCCGGCGCCCGTGACCCGGGCTGGCGCGTCGCCTGCCCGGTCAGTCACCGTGCCGTCAGCGTCGCCTGTCGGGTGCACCGTGCCCTCCGCCGGAGGGACGACATCGTGGGACACCGGCCTCCTCACCGCTCGCCGGGAAAACACCTGCCGAACAATCGGCCGGCCTGGTCTCGCGCCGCCGGACGGCGTACCGCCGGCGTCAGCAATGGGCAATGCTACCCGCACGCACGGTCCGCTGCCGCTCCGCCGGACGGTCGGCACAGGCTCCGCCCGACCAGTCCACCATCAAACGGTCAGCCCGCCACCGAACGACTCAAACGGTCAGCAGGGCATGGACGGGACGCGGCGCCAACCGCTCCCGCCCACCCAGGAAACCGAGTTCCAGCAGCACGGTGAAACCGGTGACGGTGCCGCCGGCCCGCTCCACCAGGTCCAACGTCGCCTCGGCGGTACCGCCGGTCGCCAACACGTCGTCGACCACCAGCACCCGGTGCCCGGCGGTGAAGGCGTCCTCGTGCACCTCGAGGGTGGCCTCGCCGTATTCGAGCGCGTAGGAGACCGAGTGCGCCGGGCGGGGGAGCTTGCCGGCCTTCCGGACCGGCACCACGCCGACCCCGGCCGCGTACGCCACGGCCGCGGCGACGACGAACCCGCGTGCCTCGATGCCGACCACCACGTCGAAGGCGTCCCGACCGTGGTACGCGACGATCCCGTCGATCACCTCACGGAACGCCTTCCCGTCGGCGAACAGCGGCATCAGGTCCTTGAACATGACGCCGGGCTTGGGGAAGTCGGGCACGTCCAGCACCCGGCTGGCGACCAGTCGGGCGGCCTCCGGGCCGCTGTCCCCGCGCGCCGCGGTGCTGTGGGTCTCCGTCATGGCTGTTCCGCTCTCCTTCAACGACGACGGCGTCCGGCAGTGCTGCTCGCACAGCATGCCGGACGCCGTTCGGTTGTGTCGTGGCGGGTCAGCGCCGTTTGGCGCCACCCGGCCGGTTGCCGCCACCACCGGGGCGACCGCCCCGGGCACCGGTCGGCCGCTTGCCCGCCGGGCGAGCGCCCACCTTGGGCGCGGCGCCGGCCAGCGCGGCAGCGTCCGGGTCGAGCGACTCCTCGGTCACCTGACCCTGGGTCGGGCTCACCGCACCCTTGCCGGTGACCTCGCCCCGGGCGAGCCCGCTGCGCCGGGCCAGGACGCGCTTGTTGTGCGCCTGGATCCGCGGGTCGTAGTTCTTCAGCAGGGCCAGCAGCGGCGTGGCCACCAGGATGGAGGTCAGGAACGCCACCGCCATACCGACGAACAGCACCAGGCCGAGGTCCTTCAACGTGCCGGCGCCGAGCAGACCGGCACCGATGAAGAGCAGACCGCCGACCGGCAGCAGGGCGACCACCGAGGTGTTCAGCGACCGCATCAGGCTCTGGTTGACGGCCAGGTTGGCCGCCTCGGCGTACGTCTGGTTGTTGTTGGCGGTGATGCCGCGGGTGTTCTCCTGGACCTTGTCGAAGACCACCACCACGTCGTAGAGCGCGAAGCCCAGGATCGTGAGGAACCCGATGATCGTCGACGGGGTGACCTCGAAGCCGACGAGCGAGTAGATGCCGGCGGTGAGGATCAGGTTGGTGAACAGCGACGCGACCGCCGCGACGGCCATCCGCCACTCGAAGCGCAGGATCAGGTAGACCATCACCAGCGCGATGAAGATGACCAGACCGAGTACGGCCCGCTGGGTCACCTGACTGCCCCACGCCTCGCTGACCTGGTTACCGCTGATCTGGTCCGCGTTGATCCCCAGATCCTCGGCGATCTGACCCTTGACCGCGTTCGTCTGCTCGGCGCTGAGCTGCGGCGTACGCAGCTCGTAGGTGTCACCACCGGTGCCGCCGACCTTCTGTGCGGTGGCCACCTTGATGCCGGTGTTCTCCGCGGCGAGGGCCGAGTTGACCTCCCGCTCGGCGTCTTCCAGGGTGCCGACACTGGCCGGCACCTGGAACGAGTTGCCGCCGGCGAACTCGATGCCGAGGCTGAACCCACGCAGCCCGAAGCTGAGCAGCGCGATCAGGATCAGGACACCGGCGACGCCGAACCAGAGCTTGCGGCGGCCGACGACGTTGAGACCGGCCTCGCCGTTGTAGAGGCGGCTCGCCAGACCGTTTTCAGCCATCTCAGGCCTCCTTGGCGCGCGGGTTGCGGGGCTGAGTCTGCTGGCTGCGGGCCGGCAGTGCCCGGCCCAGGCCGCTGACCCGCGGGGACAGGAACGCCCGGGTCCGGGCGAACATCGTCATGATCGGGTGCCGGAAGAGGAAGACCACGACCAGGTCCAGCACGGTGGCCAGACCGAGGGCGAACGCGAAGCCCTTGACCGTGCCGACCGAGACCACGTAGAGCACCACGGCGGAGAGCAGGGTGATCGCGTTGGCCGAGATGATCGTGCGACGAGCCCGCATCCAGGCGCGCGGCACCGCGCTACGCGGGCTGCGCCCCTCCCGGATCTCGTCCTTCAACCGTTCGAAGTAGATGACGAACGAGTCCGCCGCCACACCGAGCGAGACGATCATGCCGGCGATGCCGGCGAGGGTGAGCGTGAAGCCGATCTGCCGGCCGAGCACCACGAGCGCGCCGAAGACCAGCAGCGCGGAGAGGATCAGGCTCAGGAAGATCACCGAGCCGAGCAGCCGGTAGTAGAAGAACGCGTAGATGATGACCAGCAGCATGCCGATGCCGGCCGCGAGCAGACCGGCACGCAGGTGGCTGGCACCCAGCGTCGCGGTGACGTTCTGCGCCTCCTGCTGCTTGAACGTCACCGGAAGCGCGCCGAAGCGCAGCTGGCCGGCGAGCGCGCTCGCGTCCTTCTGGTTGAAGTTGCCGGTGATCTGGGAGTTGCCGGTCAGCACGCCCTGGATCTCCGGCGAGGAGACGATCTCGTTGTCCAGCACCACGGCGACCCGGCACTTGCCGTCCTGGCCGAGTGCGGTCGCGTCGCAGGCCTGGCCCTCGTTGTTGAACGACTCACGGGTGAGGTCGGTCCACTTGCCCTGACCGTCGCTCTTGAAGTCGAGGCTGACCACCCAGGCGTTGGTCTGGTCGAGCACCGCGTCGGCGTCGGACACGTCGGTGCCCAGCACCTTGGCCTGGTCGAGCAGGTACTTCGAGGCGCCGTCCTCGCAGGAGACGACCTGCTGCTTCGGCTCGGAGATCGACGCCGGGGGGCGCTCGTCGAGCTGCTTGCAGCCGATGGTCGGCACGTTGAACTGCATCTGCGCCGACAGCACGGCGACCTCTTGCGGCGACAGCTCGCCGAACGGCTTGAGCTTGTCGGCGAGCGACGGGTCGGCGGTCAGGTCGGCCGGGGCCTGCAGACCGTTGGCGGCCTGCCAGGCGGCGGCGCCGACCTTCTGCTCGACGGCCTTGCGCTGCTCCTCGATGCTGGCCGGCACCGGCTCCGCGCTGGCACTGGCACTGGGCGCCGCGGCACTCGCCGAGGCGGACGCGGACGGAGTCGGCGTGGCGCTGGGCGCCGGGGCCATCCCACCCTGACCGCCGCTGGGCGACGGGCTTATCTTCGGCGCGCCGCTGCCCGACGGGGTCGGGGTGGCGCCGCCGGACGGCGTCGCGCTGCCGGACGGGTTGGGAACGGCGCTGCCGGACGGGGTGGGCGCGGCCGGCGGCGGCACGGCGGCCGTCCCGCTGCCGTCGGCACCCTTGAGCACCTTGCGGAAGCGCAGCTCGGCGGCGTTGCCCACGTCTCTGAGGTCCCGGTTCTCACCGGGCAGGGAGATGACGATGTTCCGGTTGCCCTCGGTGACCACCTCGGCCTCGGCCACGCCGAACGCGTTGACCCGGCTCTCGATGATCTGCCGAGCCTCCTCGAGATTCTCCGCCGTCGGCGCCTTGCCGCCGATGCTGTTTCTCGCCTCCAACGTCACCCGGGTGCCGCCGATGAGGTCCAGACCGAGCCGAGGCTCGAGCCGATCCTTCAGGCTGCCGCTGGCACCCGAGAAGAACACCAGAAGATAGAGGACGACGAAGATGAACCCGAGCACGGCGAGCTGCCGCCCGGGGCGCATCTGTCCCTGAGGTGGTGCCACGGCTGTCCTGTCTCCCTGTGCGGTGGCGCCGCTGTGCGCAGCGGCGGCGGTGTCGGGCCGGGGGTCCCGGCTGACGGGCTGACCTGAGCCGACGAGATGCCGACACGTGGTCCGGACACCCAGCGCGGAACGCCGATGGTCACGGGTACGTGCCGACGCCCGACGTCGACCCAACTATCCAGTTTTCACGTCTGGTCCGCTGCCCCGTCGGGCGCGGTGGCCCGGAAGCCGGTCGACCGGCCGTACGCCGGACTCGCCACCCCCGGAGAAGACGTCATTCCTTGATGACGTCGGCGTCCCCGCTGACCGGCTCGCTCGGCAGCTCCGCGCGGGTGACCACCCGGGCGATGGCGGCCCGCGCGTAGCGGGTCTGCACACCAGGGGCCACCTCGATCAGGACGGTGTCGTCCTCGATGCCGGTGACCGTGCCGTAGAGCCCGCCGATGGTGACGACCTCGTCGCCCGGGCCGAGCCCGGACTGCATCGACTCAGCCTCGCGGCGGCGCTTCTGCTGGGGTCGGATCATCATGAAGTACATGACACCGAAGAGCAGGACGATCATCAGGATCGGCGTGATACCGCCACCTGAGGGGCCCGCTGCTATGTAATTCACGGTTACTGACCTTCCCACTGGCCACCGGCCCGGCACCTGGGTGCCGGAGCGGAGGCGGAATCTCACGTCCTGTACAGACCGCGGCGAAGTCTAAACCCTGCACCTGAGAACACCGAATGCGGCACAGATCACGTTCACATCACGGCTGATCGGTATCCATCGAGAACAGATCGGGCACAGGCGGACTATCCATACCAAAGGTACCATTCGGCGGAGTGCGCCCCAGATGCCGCCAGGCGGCCTCCGTGGCCACCCGCCCCCGCGGCGTACGCGCCAACAGACCAGCACGGACCAGAAACGGCTCGCAGACCTCCTCGACCGTGTCCGGCTGCTCCCCCACCGCCACGGCAAGGGTGGACAGACCCACCGGCCCACCCCGGAACGAGTCGACCAACGCGGTCAGCACCGCACGGTCCAACCGGTCCAACCCGAGCGCGTCCACGTCGTACACGATCAGCGCCGCACGGGCGGTGTCGACATCGACCACGCCGTCGGCCCGCACCTCGGCGTAGTCGCGGACCCGGCGCAGCAGCCGGTTGGCGATCCGCGGCGTGCCCCGGGACCGACCGGCGATCTCGGTCGCACCCTCCGGGGTGATCGGCACACCCAGGATCCGCGCCGAACGGTGCAGCAGCGTCTCCAGATCCGCCGGAGCGTAGAAGTCGAGGTGGGCGACGAACCCGAACCGGTCCCGCATCGGACCGGTCAACAGACCCGAGCGGGTCGTCGCGCCCACCAGGGTGAACGGCTCGACATCCAGCGGGATCGCCGTCGCCCCCGGCCCCTTGCCGACCACCACGTCGACCCGGAAGTCCTCCATCGCGCTGTACAGCAACTCCTCGGCCGGACGCGCGATGCGGTGGATCTCGTCGATGAAGAGCACATCGCCCTCGGTGAGACTGGTCAGGATCGCCGCCAGGTCCCCGGAACGCTCGATGGCCGGGCCACTCGTCACCCGGATACCCGCGCCCAACTCGGCGGCGACGATGTTGGCCAGACTCGTCTTGCCCAGACCGGGCGGGCCGGAGAGCAGGATGTGGTCCGGTGGCGACCCCCGCCGCATCGCGCCCTGCAACAACAGGTCGAGCTGATCACGCACCCGGTCCTGGGCGATGAACTCGGCCAACCGCCTCGGCCGGACCGTGGCCTCCGCGTCCCGGTCGGCGTCACTGACGTACGCCGAGACAAGCCCGTCGGTCTCGCTCACCGTGCCCTCTTCACTCGCGACTGCGGGGCTCGCAACCCCGGCTGACTCCTCGCGCACACCGCGCGGGCGCTCACCGGGTCCGACCCAGCAGGCGGATGGCCTGCTTGAGCAGGACCGGCACCGGCGGCGTCTCACCCTCGATCGACTCGGCCACCGCGGCCACCGCCTGATCGGCCTGGCCAGCCGTCCAACCCAGTCCGACCAGCGCCTGCCGGACCTGGTCCGACCAGCTACCGCGGGTCACCCCGGTCACCCCGTCGACGCCGATCGGCACCGGGCCGATCCGGTCGCGCAGTTCCAGCACCAGGCGCTCGGCGCCCTTCTTGCCGATCCCGGGCACCCGGGTCAGGGCGGCCGTGTCGGCGTTGGCGATGGCCTTGCGCACCGCGTCCGGGCTGTGCACGGCAAGTACCGCCTGGGCCAGTCGCGGACCCACCCCGCTGGCGGTCTGGAGCAACTCGAACAGCGACTTGGCGTCGTCGTCGGCGAAGCCGTAGAGGGTCAGCGAATCCTCCCGCACGATCAGGCTGGTGGCGAGCCGGGCGACCTGGCCGACCCGCAGCTCCGCGAGGGTGCCGGGGGCGCAGTGCACGGCGAGACCGACACCGCCAACCTCGATCACGGCCTGGTCCGGACCCGTCGCGGTCACCGTGCCGCGCACGCTGGCGATCATCGTGCTCCTCCTCGTCGTGCCCGGTCGGCTGCCGCGGCCAGCTTCGAGCGGGTCCCGCCGCGCCACACGTGGCAGATGGCCAGGGCGAGCGCGTCGGCGGCGTCGGCCGGCTTCGGCGGCTCGGCCAGCCGCAACAGCCGGGTGACCATCGCGGTCATCTGCGCCTTGTCCGCCTGACCGGACCCGGTCACGGCCGCCTTCACCTCGCTCGGCGTGTACGTCTGCACCGGCAGTCCGGCGCGCGCCCCGGCCAGCACGGCGATGCCGCTGGCCTGCGCGGTGCCCATCACCGTACGCACGTTGTGCTGACTGAACACCCGCTCGACGGCGACGCTCTCCGGCTGGTGCTCGGCGACCAACTTGTTGAGCGACCGGTCCAGGTGCAACAGGCGCAGCGCCAGGTCGTCGGCCGGGTCGGTGTAGACCACGTAGTAGGCGATCAGAGTGCAGGGACGCCCGGGCACACCCTCGACCACACCCACCCCGCACCGGGTCAGCCCCGGGTCGACCCCCAGCACCCGCACGCCGCCCCCTCCCCAGCCGTCAGCAGTACGTGTGTTCGACACCCTAACCGGCGCCCTTCCCACCAGCCCCACGGGACACGCCCCGCGCCCCGCGCGCCCCACGCTCGACCGGCGGGAGCGGAGGTCCGGGGCGCCAGCCGCAAGGTCACGCTCGATCCGGGATGTAGTGGCAACGAAGCACCCGGACACCACTACATCCCAGATGCTGCGCGATCTGCGGCGGCGAGGGCGGGTGGGCCACACAGCTTTGGTACGGAGTATGTGTCGCTGGCCCATGTGCCGGAGAGCACACAGCTCGTAACTTCTTGCGCCATGACGGCAGAACCCGTGGCGGTCCCCCACGTCGTACAGCTCGACCTCGCCGGTCGGACCGCCCTGGTCACCGGGGGCGGTGGCGGCATCGGGCGGGCGTGTGCCCTGCGGCTGGGCGCGGCCGGCGCCACGGTGCTCGTGGTGGATCGCGACCTGGAGGCGGCCAAGGCGGTGGCCGCGGAGGTCGGCGGCCGGGCAGAGGGTGTGGACCTGTCCGACGCCGCGGCGGTGGACCGCCTCGACGTGGACGTGGACATCGTGGTGAACAACGCCGGCCTTCAGCACGTCGCGCCGCTGCAGGACTTTCCCGTCGAGCGCTTCGAGTACATCCAGCGGGTGATGGTGGAGGCGCCGTTCCTGCTGATCCGTCGCGCGCTGCCGCACATGTACGCCCGGGGCTGGGGTCGGATCGTCAACATCTCCTCGGTGCACGGGTTGCGCGCGTCGCCGTACAAGGCGGCCTACGTCTCGGCGAAGCACGCGCTGGAGGGGCTGTCGAAGGTGGTGGCGTTGGAGGGCGCCACGCACGGGGTGACCGCCAACTGCATCAACCCGGCGTACGTGCGCACCGCGCTGGTGGAGAGCCAGATCGCCGACCAGGCGGCCAGCCACGGCATCGACGAGGCCGAGGTGATCGAGAAGATCATGCTGGCCCGGGCCGCGATCAAGCGCCTGATCGAACCGGAGGAGGTCGCCGAGCTGTTGGCGTACCTCTGCTCGCCGCCGGCGGCGTTCATCACCGGCGCGTCGATCGCCCTCGACGGGGGCTGGACGGCCAACTAGTGGGGCTGAGCACAATGTCGACCATGTCATCGCCGGTGGAGTTCCTGGAGCTGCTCGCCCGTGAGGCCGCGGCGGTCGAGTTCGAGGGACCGTTGGTGGCCGCGCGGGCCGCGGGGCTGCCGCCGGAGCGGCTGGCCGAGCTGGAGCAGGCCAGGTCGGTGGCGTTGCGGGTCCGCGCGCTGCTGGAGCGTCGCCGTCGCCGGGAGTCCGAGCTGTCCGGCCTGTACGACACGGTCAGCGACCTGGCCGGGCTGCGCGACCTGGACGACGTGCTGCGGGCGATCGTGCACCGGGCTCGTAACCTGCTCGGCGCGGACGTGGCCTACATGACGCTCAACGACGACGAGCGCGGCGACACGTACATGCGGGTGACCGACGGGTCGGTCTCGGCCCGTTTCCAGCGGTTGCGGTTGCCGATGGGCGCCGGTCTCGGTGGCCTGGTGGCCCAGTCCGGCGCGCCGTACGTCACCGGGAACTACGGCGAGGACGCGCGCTTCCACCACACCGGGGAGATCGACGCCGGGGTGGGCGAGGAGGGTCTGGTGGCGATCCTCGGGGTGCCGCTGCGGCTCGGTTCCACCTCGATCGGTGTTCTCTACGCGGCCAACCGTTCGGCTCGGCCGTTCGTCCGGGAGGAGGTGGCGCTGCTGGTCTCGTTGGCCGCGCACGCCGCGGTGGCGATCGACACCGCCCGACTGCTGACCGAGACCCGCTCGGCGTTGGCCGAGTTGTCGGCCGCGAACACCACCATCCGGGCGCACAGCAGCTCGGTGGAGCGGGCCGCGGCGGCGCACGATCGGATGACGGCGCTGGTGCTGCGCGGCGGCGGGGTGGAGGACGTGGCGGCGGCGGTGACCGAGGTGCTGGGTGGTGCGCTGCTGGCGTTGGACGCCGAGGGCCGCCTGCTGGCCCGGGTGGGTGAGATCGACGAGCCGGACCGGGCGGACATCGTGGAGGCGGTGGCGGCGTCGCGGACCGAGGGGCGAAGTGTGCGCCGGGGTCCCCTCTGGTACGCGGCGGTGGTGGCGGGCGCGGAGAACCTGGGCGCCCTGGTGCTGCGTCCGGACGACGAGTTGGTCGACGCCGACCAGCGGATTCTGGAGCGGGCCGCCCTGGTGACCGCGCTGCTGCTGCTGTTCCGCCGGACGGTCGCGGAGGCGGAGGGGCGGGTGCGTGGCGAGTTGCTGGACGACCTGATCGCCCGTCCGCTGCGCGACACCGACGCGTTGCGCAGTCGTGCTCGCCGGCTCGGGGTGGACCTGGACGCACCGCACGTGCTGGTGGCGGTGGGCGACGACGCGATCGCGGCGACCGGCTCGGCCCGGCAGCGGGTGCTCTCCTGGGCCACCACGTACGCCTCGGCGCGCGGTGGGCTGGCCGCGGCTCGCGACGGTCGGGTGGTGCTGATGCTGCCGGGGTTGGACGCGGGCGGCAGCGCCCGCGCGGTGGCAAGGGACCTGTCCCGGGTGACCGGCCGACCGGTGACCGCCGGGGCGAGCGGCCCGTCGAACGGGCCGGCGGCGCTGGCCGGGACCTTCCACGAGGCCGACCGGTGCCTGACGGCGCTTGGCGCGTTGGGCCGGACCGGCCAGGGGGCGAGCACCGCCGAGCTGGGCTTCGTCGGGTTACTGCTGGGCACGGTCGGTGACCGGGGCGAGACGGACGTGGCCCAGTTCCTCCGCACCACGGTCGGGCCGGTGGTCGACTACGACGCCCGGCGGGGCACGGCTCTGGTGCGGACGTTGGAGGCGTACTTCGGGGTGGGTGGCAGCCTGGCGCGCGCCGCCGAGCAGCTGCACGTGCACGTGAACACGGTGACCCAGCGGTTGGAGCGGGTCGGGCAGTTGCTCGGCGCGGACTGGCAGCGGCCCGAGCGGGCGTTGGAGGTGCAGCTCGCGCTGCGCCTGCACCGGCTGCGCGCATCGGCCGACTGATCGACCGAGGCCAGCCGGCGACCGCCCCGAGCAGCCGCCGGCTCGCGGACCAGCGGCCTGCTCAGCGGACCTGGATGCCCCGCAGTACGGCGTCGACGACCCGCTCGGGCAGGGTCTGCTCGTCCAGGTCCGGGTTCCACTGGAGCACCCGCTGGATCAGCATCGGCCCGGTGAGCAGCGCCATCGTCACCTCGATGTCGATGTCGCCCCGGAGCACTCCCTCGTCGATGCCGCGCCGCAGCACCTCGCGCATCAGCTGCCGGCGGGGCGCGATGATGTTCTGGTAGAGCTGGAACTGATCCGAGTCGCGGTTCACGGCGGACGCGAGACAGGGCATGATCTTCGGCGCACGCGGGTCGACGTTCTTGCCGATCGCGCCGACCAGCAGCACCAGGTCGTCGCGGACCGAGTGCCCGGCGGGCTGCGCCAGGACGCCCTTGAGGCGACGTAGCGCGTCCAGCAGCAGGGCGTCCTTGCCCGCCCAGCGGCGGTAGATGGTGGCCTTGCCGACCCCGGCGCGAGCGGCGATCGCCTCGATCGAGAGCGCCTCGATGGTGCTGCCCTCGGCGAGCAGGTCGAGGGTGGCCTCGATGATCGCCTCGTCGGCACGGATGCTCCGCGGTCGCCCGGGCGACCGCGGAGCATCAGCGGTGGACGTCATGGCAGACATCTTTCCGCACCTATGCCGTACCGGCCAACTCGGGCTCGGCGACCGGGGCCGCCGGAGCGACGCTGGTCTCCTCCCGACCCGGCATCCAGCGCAGCACCACGATGATCCCGAGCGCGGCGATCACCGCGGAGAGCCCGGCCGCCCAGTGCATGGCGGTGACGAAGGCGTCGTTGGCCGCCGAGATCAGCGACGGGCCCGCCGGGCCGAGCTGGCCAGCCGCCGCGTACGCGCCGGAGATCGACTCGTTGGCCGCGTCGCGGGCCTGCGTGGGCAGGCCGGTCAGCGCGTCACCGATGTCGCTGCGGTAGACCGCGGAGAGGACCGAGCCGAGGACGGCCACGCCGAGCGCGCCGGCCACCTGGCGGATGGTGTTGCTGACCGCGGAGCCCACGCCGGCCTTCTCGCGGGGCAGCGCCGACATGATCGACTCCGTGGCGGGCGGCATGATGTTGGCCATTCCCGCGCCCTGGATGAGGAAGACGAGCAGCACGATCCAGATCGGGGTGGAGGCGCCGATGAAGAGGAAGGCGCCGAGGGACACCACGGTCAGCGCCAGGCCGACGGTGGCGACGGCCTTACCGCCGTAGCGGCGGACCATCGCGGCGCTGCGCGGCGCGAAGATCAGCTGGGCACCGGCGAAGGGCAGGAAGAGCAGACCGGTCTGCAACGGGCTGTAGTCGCGTACGAGTTGCAGGTAGAACGAGCCGAAGAACATCGAGCCCATCGCGGCGAAGAACACCAGGCCGACGATGGCGACCGGCGCGGCGAAGCGGGGCACCTTGAACAGCCGGACGTCCAGCGACGGGTGGTCGCTGCGCCGCTCGTGCCGGACGAACCAGGCGAGCACCGCGACGCCGATCAGGATCGAACCCCAGGCGATCGGGCGGTCGAAGCCGTGCTCGCCGCCGTCGATGATGCCGTAGGAGAGGGCGACCAGGCCGACCACGGAGAGCAGCACGCCGAATACGTCGATCCGGCCCGGTCGCGGGTCACGCGACTCCGGGACCAGCAGGCCCACCAGCACCACGCCGGCGATGACCACCGGCACGTTGATCAGGAAGACCGAACCCCACCAGAAGTGCTCCAGCAGCGCGCCGCCGAGGATCGGGCCGATGGCCACGGCGAGGCCGACGGCGCCGGCCCAGACACCGATGGCCCGGCCACGCTCGCGCGGGTCGAAGACGTTGGAGATGATCGAGAGCGTCACCGGCATGATGGCCGCGCCGCCGACCCCCATCAGGGCGCGGGCCGCGACGAGCTGGCCGGGGCTCTGGGCGTACGCGGAGAGCAGCGACGCCAGGCCGAACAGCACCAGACCGATCATCAGGAAGCGCTTGCGGCCGGCGCGGTCGCCGAGCACCCCGAAGGTGAACAGCAGTCCGGCGAAGACGAGCGTGTAGGAGTTGATGGACCACTCCAGCTCGCCCTGGCTGGCGCCGAGGCCGTGCACCGGGTCGGCCAGGGTGCGCAGGGCGACGTTCAGGATCGTGTTGTCGAGGACGACCACGAGGAGGCTGATCACCAGCACCCCCAGGATCGCCCACCTCCTCGGGTGGCCGGTGTTGTTGTGCAGCTCCATGCCTGGTTTCCCCCCACGCTTTCCCCGCGCCGCAATACGATACGGGTCAGACTCGTAACGCGGGTCAGCCTACGGCGCGCATTAACGATACGGCACCGATCCGTATCGTATGTGGTGGGCATCACGCCGGGTAGCAACGGCCAGGCAGGCGGCGACGGCGGTCGGCAGCGAGTCGAGGCGGTCCGCCGGCGCGGTGAGTGGCTCGATCCAACCCGGTCCCGCGCCGTACACCCGCAGGCGTGGGAAGTCCCGGGCAAAGCGCACCAGACGGTACGCGCGGCCGGTGACCGGCGTCTGCGACCAGAGCACGACGGTGTGCGGGCGGGCCCGGTACACCGCGCTGGCCAGCGCCGACCAGGGCAGCGCGGGCCCCAGGTGCAGACACCCGCGCCCCTGCTCGCGCAGCGCGGCGGCGAGCGCGTGCAGACCAAGGCAGTGCGCCTCCTTCTCGGCGCCGGCCAGCAGCAACCCGCCGGCGGGCAGTGACCGGCCCGGCTCCCGGCGGTACACGTCCAACCCGACCCGGACGCCCTCGGAGAGGGCATGTTCGACGGCGACCTCGGCGGCGGAACGTCCCCGCAGCCGGGCCAACAACGGACGACAGACCTGCTCCCAGAGCGCCGGCACGCCCCAGGCCTCGGCCACCTCCAGCACCAGCGTGGCGACGGCATTGCCGTCCAGGTCCTCGGCAGCCAGCGAGACCTGCTTGTACGCGATCTCCACGGTCCGCGCCGGCATCGGCTCGGTCAGCACCAGACGTACCCCCGGATAGACGTTCCCTACCCGGGGTTTCGCTGGAACGGCGGGCGGTGGATGCGCCGGCGCGGGATTTGCCGGCGGCGACCTTGACCGGACCTCCTAGGTTGATGATCTACCCAGCCCCGCGGAAGGTCCCCACCCATGCCTGTCGGCTTCACCACGGCGATCGTCTTCACCGCCGCCCTGGCGGTCAGCGCCGTCCTGGCCCTCGTCACCCGCGCGCGGCCACTGAAGCGGGTGGCCGCTCTCGCGGCCCTCGGCTTCCTGGCCCTCACCCTGCTGGTCGGGATCACCTCCAGCGCCCACTCGGTGCCCATCCGCTCGGTCGGCATCGTCACCAGCTTCGGCAAGCCCACCGGCGAGGTGACCGGTTCCGGCCTGAAGTGGGTGGCGCCCTGGCAGAAGGTCGGCGAGTGGGACGCCGGCCGGCAGAAGTACGACCACATCGGCGGCAACAACTGCGTACGGGTCCGCACCGGCACGCTCGCCGACGCCTGCGTCGAGGTCCTCATCGAGTGGCAGGTCAAGCCGGAGAACGCGCCGAAGCAGTTCATGGACTACAAGGGCGACTTCAACAGCTTCCGGGGTCAGCGGGTGGGAGTGCAGTTGGACAGCGCGGTCAACGACGCCTTCGCCGCGTACAACCCCCTTGAGAAGATCGACGCCCAGACCGGTGACCTCAACGTCGACCTGAAGCCGTTCGCGGCGAACATCAAGACCAGCGCGGAAGCCCGGCTCACCACCGACGTGGACATCCTCTCGGTGACGATCACCCGGGTGAACCACGACGACAAGACCGAGGGCAACATCAAGGCGTTCCAGGACAAGCTGGCCCAGACCCGCAACCTGGAGCAGGACCGCAAGAACGCCGAGATCTCCAAGCAGATCACCGAGACCAACGCGAAGGTCGACAAGGTGACCCGTTGTCTGGAGATCGCCGAGAAGAACGGCGCCAACCCGGGTCTGTGCATCAACCCGGGCATCGTCACCGGCAAGTGACCGACGCCGAGCGGGTCGGCGCTCGTCAGCGCGCGGCGGCCCGCTCCCAGGCACGGGGAGCGCTGACCTTGGCCCAGCTCGCGCCGAAGGTCATCCGGCGCAGCGGTGGCACGATGTCGCAGAGGCTGAACCAGCGACGGGTCAGGCCCACGTTCAGCGGGTTGCTCATCATGCCCTGGTGGAGGGTCCGCAGGGCCAGGTCGACGGCTTGGAATCCGTACTCGCGCATCTCGGTCTCGTACTCGCCGATCGCGTCCAGCAGCGGCAGGTGGCCGGTGCCGGCCAGGGACAACTGGCGGGTGAGCAGGGCGGAGTCGCGCAGTGCGGTGTTGGCGCCGTTACCGCCGGCCGGCGGCATGCCGTGCACGGCGTCGCCGAGGACGGTGACCCGCGACGGCGCCCAGGGCACCGGGCGATCGGACGCCTGGAACGGAAACGCGCTCACCTCCCCCGGTGGACACTCGTCGATCAGCCGGCGGAGCGCCGGGTGCCAGCCCGTGATCAGCCCGGCGACGTAGGCCTTCAACTGTGCGCCGTCGAGGCGCTCCGGACGCGAGGGAAACAGTTCGTTGCGGCCGACGAACGCGCAGAGCAGATAGTCGTCCCCGACCGGCTGCTGGCGTTCGAACACGGAGGTGAACAGGAAGTACGGCGCACCGGTCAGGACGAGGTTCATGCCGTCCGCCAGCCGGGCGGGTAACCAGGCTCGGGTGTCGTCGTTCAGCGGCAACTTGAGCCCGACGCCCACCGCGCCGGTGTCGCGCTGGGTTGCGGTCGGCAGGTACTGCGCGCGTACCCGGGAGTTGATCCCGTCGGCGCCGACCAGGACGTCGCAGCTGACGGACGTGCCGTCGGCGAAGTGCGCGGTGGGCCGACCGTCGGCGGCGAGCTCGTAGCGTTCGAACGTCCTGTCGTAGTGGACGGCGTCGTCGAGTCCGTCGAGGAGGACGCCGCGCAGTGTCTGACGGTCGACCGGGTAGGCCCGTTCCGCGGGGTCGGGATCGTCGGGATGCATGAGCGCGTCCTCGACGAGGACGAGCGTGCGCAGGTCCGTGCCCAGGAAGCCGAAACCGCCGCCGGGGCGGCCCGCGGTGTCCGTGAACGCCTGCCACTGCCGGTCGGGCAGGCAGGCACGCAGCGACCGGCTGCCCGCCGGGTTGATGGCGAGCCGGTAGCGGTCCACCCGGTCGTCGCGGCACCGGTCACGCTCGTACACGGCGGCGTCGAGGCCGTGTTTACGCAGACCCTGGGCGAGCGCGAGACCGCCGATGCCACCGCCGACGATGAGGACGTCAATCATGGGTGAGTCCTTCCGGTGCGAAGAGGTCGCACAGTTGGTTGACAACCGACTCGGCCTTGTCGGGACGCAGACGGATGCCCTTGACGGTGGCGATCACCAGCTCGACGCTGGCGGCGACGTTGAGGTTCACCGACCAGACGTGGTGCGCGACGCCCTCGCTGAAGATCGCCGCGAGGGCGTCGCGCCACCCCTGTTCGTCACGCTCGATATCGACCTCGGTGGACGCGTCACGTCGAGCGCGAAGATCAAGCTCATCGAGTACGACGAACAACTCGGGCCGTTCCGCGACGGCGGTGGCGATCTCGCTGAGGTGTTGCCGCAACCGGGCGGCGGGTTCCAGGTCGGTGTGCATCGTCGCCTCGAATTGGCTGGTCACGTGCTCGAGCACCGCGGCGATCAGATCGGCCTTGGTCCGGAAGTAGTGGTGCAGGGTGGAGTGGTCGATGCCTGCCGCGGCAGCGATCGGTCGCAGCCGGAACCCCTCGAAGCCGTTCTCGGCGATCGCCGAGAACGCCGCGTGCACCAGGGCCTGCCGGCGGTCGAGCTGTTCAGTCATTCCCACCCATCCTCAACCAAGCGGTTGGTTGATAGTTCAGCATCTGTGTGACCAGGTGTCAACCACCTGGTTGGTGGGCACCTCCCGATCCCGGCCGGGAGGTGCCCACACCGCCGAGCGCGCCCTAGGCGTAGCTGAACAACGGGGGAAAGACGAGGACCACGATCCAGGCCCACGCCGCGTACACCGGCAGGTAGCCGGTCTGCCACCGTTCCAGCGTGGCGAACGGCGTGCGTCGGCGGATGAAGGTCAGCAGGAGCCACGCCGACCACGCGAGATTGACCAGCAGGATCACGTTCTCGCCGAGCGCGGCCGCCCGGTTGGGCGTGCTGCCGTACTCGTCGGTGATGCGCCCGGTGATCTCCAACAGCACCAGCACGTCGATCGCCAACGCACTGACCACCAGCGCGAGTTGGAGTTTGTCGAACGCTCCGGCCGGGGCCAGCGGATCACGGGCCGAGAGTGAGTAGAGCAGCAGCCCCAGCACCACGACCAGCAGGAGGTCGAACAGGATCAGCGCCTCGCGCTCGACGTCGATGCCGTGGCTGGTCCAGACCACCGCGACGAGGAAGGCGAGCAGGGCGGCCGTGAAGAGCGGCGTGAACAGTCGGGTGAGGACCGGCGCGATGTTCTCCACGACACTCTGCTTGGCCTCGACCAGCCACCCGGCCACCACGACCGCGGCCGCGGCGCCGCAGGGCAGGAGCCACTGCGAGACGAACGCCTCCGGGACGATGCCGATGGCCGCGAAGGTGTTGAACAGGAACGCGGCGAGCACGCCGCCGCCGAGGGCCATCAGCACGAAGTAGATGAACCACTCGCCGGTGAAGCGGATGAAGTCCATGCGTCGACGAGACGAGCGCCAGTCGTCGGCGACGTAGGCCAGACCGACCACGAGCCAGAGAGCGATGGGCAGGTGGACGCCGGTGACGACCACGGACTGCGAGTCGTCCGGCAGGGGGTAGGCGTTGGCCGCCGCGACGCCGAGCGCGAACAGCGCCACCAGCACCGCGAGCACCGCCGGCCGGGCCTGCCGGCGCCAGGCCAGGAACCCCGCCAACCAGGGCAGCGCGAACAGGGTGGCGTTGCGCGCGTAGAACGAGCCGTCGTCGTCGAGGCTCAGCCCGAACAGCGCGGGCGCCTTGACGGACACCACCGCACCCGCCGCGCAGCCGAGCAGGACCCACAGGTCCCGGCGGGAGCGTGTGCCGGCGACCGGACCGCCGGAGTCGCCGGTCAGCACCAACTGCTTCCACAGACGTTCCGAATGTTCCCGGGCGAACTCGCGGGAGAGATCGTCGAGGCTGCCCATCCGTTTCACCGCGACCAGGAACGCCTCGTCCGGGCTCAGGCCGGCGGCGACGAGCTCGTCGACGGAGCCGCGAAGGTGGTCTTCCAGCTCGTCCGCGTCCACCGCCTGCAGCTCCCTGCGGCGCAGCACGTACCGACGCCACTGCGCGAACTGCTCTTCCAGCTCCTCCGGCCCACCGTGCCTTGTCATGCGAGGCCCTCCAGCGGGTACGCCGTCAGTGGCGCGCGGTCGTGCCAGATCTCCTTGAGCGCACCCACGACGGTGTCCCACTGCCGGCGCTGCTCGGCCAGTTCGGCCAGGCCCCGGTCGGTGATGCGGTAGTACTTGCGCTTGCGCTCACCGGCGACCGCCTGCCAGCTCGACTCCAGATAGGCGAGCCGTTCGAGCCGGTGCAGCAGCGGGTAGAGCAGCCCCTCGGTCCAGTCCAGCTCTCCCCCCGACAGCTCGTTGATCCGCCGCAGGATGGCGTACCCGTAGCTCTCGCCCTCGGCCAGGATGCCGAGCACCATCGGTGTCGCCGAGGCGGCGACCAGATCCTTGGCGACTTTCATGAAGCCTCTCACCCCTAACCCTAGAAGTACAATGCATCGTACTGCTAGGTATTGCTCCACCCGCAAGGGGCGACGACCAAATCGCCGTTACGGGCAGCTGTGGTGCCCCGAACCGGCACGGCCGGGTTAGCCTTGGCGCATATGGCTACCTTTCGCAGCGCCTCAGTGCTCCTTTCCTCCGACGGCACCCGCACCCCCGGCACCGCCGCGCTCTTCGCCGAGCCGGCCCGTAGGGGCGGTATCGCACCCTGGGCGGGCGACTTCCGCCCCGCCAACAGCGCCGGCAACGGCCCCAAGAACGCGATCGGAAAGACCTTCACCCTGGAGCTGCCCGACGGCAGCACCGGCAAAGTCGTGGTCCAGGGCCTCAAGAGCGGCAAGGGTGGCGTCGTGCTGGCGCTGATGGGCGAGGACGCCCCACCCTTCTGATCTGTCGCCCGGCTTTGTCGCCCGGGCGCCCAGGGTTGGCCCGTTCGGAGCCAGCCCAGGGCACCGGGCCAGGCACGCCCCTCGTCGCCGACAATCCCCTGGGAAACCGGTGGTCGGGTCGCGATAATGCCTGCCGTGCAGGAAGTCGAAGTCGTCGTCGCCCATCGCGAACGCGCGACCCTGCGCGTCGGCGACACGTTCCTGAAGATCGACGCCGATCCGGTACGCGCCGACGTCGAGGTCAAGGCGATGGCGATCGCACCGATCCCGACTCCCGAGGTCCTCTGGCACCGGCCGCCGGTACTCGCGCTCGCCGCCCTGCCCGGAACCGCGCTCGGTCGCCTCGGCGAGCCGTCGACCGCGTCGCCGGCGGCGTGGGCCGCGGCGGGCGCCGCCGCACGTACGCTGCACGACGCGCCGCTGCCGCCCTGGCCCGGCCGCAGCCGCGACGAGTTGGCCGCACGGCTCGACGTCGAATGCGAGTGGCTCGTCAGCAACGACGTTCTCCCCACCGACCTGGTCATCCGCAACCGCCACGTCGCCGAGGCCGCGCTCCGGCCGTGGACACCGGTGTTCACCCACGGCGACCTGCAGATCGCTCATGTGTTCGTCGACGGTGACGAGATCACCGGTGTGCTCGACTGGTCCGAGGCGTGCCGGGGCGATGCCCTCTTCGACCTCGCCACGTTGACGCTCGGGCACGAGGAGCACCTCGACGACGTCGTGGCCGGCTACGGCGTCGACGTCGACCTCGACGTGATCCGGGCGTGGTGGTCGATGCGCAGCCTGCTGGCGATCCGCTGGCTCGTCCAACACGGCTTCGACCCCTCGTCGCCAGGCTGCGAGGTCGACGTGCTGCGGGCGCGGATGTGACACGCGTCCGGGTGAGCGGCAGTGGCCGACCCACTCGGCTCAGTCCAGGGTGACCACCCAGCGAGCGCCCTCGCCTCGCGCCAGTCGGGCGAATGCCGTGGGCGCGTCGTCCAGCGGGACTGTGCCACTGACCAGCACGCGCAGATCCAGCGCGCCGTCGGCCAGCTTGGCAGCCAGCGCCGGCACCTCCCGCTCCGGGTCGGACGAGCCGTACACCGAGGAGCGCAGGGTGCGGGCGGAGTGGAAGATGTCGAGCGCGCCGAGACTGACCATGTCGTCCTTGGCGCCCATGCCGACCACTGTCACCACTCCCCCGCGCCGGGTCAGCCGCCAGGCGGCGCGGATGGTGGTGGCGCGGCCGACGCACTCGAAGGCGTGGTCGACGCCCCGGCCCTCGGTGCGCGCCCGTACCTCCTTGGAGAGCCGGTCGTCGGAGAGCAGGAAGTCGGTCGCCCCGGCGGCGAGCGCCAGGTCCCGTTTGGCCTCGGCGACGTCGACCGCGAGGATCGTCGTTGCGCCGGCCTGGCGGGCAGCGGTGAGCACGGCGAGCCCGACCCCGCCGAGTCCGATCACCGCGACCGACTGGCCGGGCGCGACCCGGGCGGTGTTGTGGACCGCGCCGACACCGGTGAGCACCGCGCAGCCGAGCAACGCGGCCCGCTCCGGCGGCAGGCCCGCCGGGATCGGGATGACGGCGTTCTCGGGCACCACCACCGCCTCGGCGAGCGCGCCGAGGCCGAGGGTCAGGTGCAGCGGGAGGCCGTCGTCGGTCTCGCCGCGCGGCACGGTCGGGGCGGTGGTGTCGGCGCAGAGCCACGGTTCGCCGTTGCGGCACCACCAGCAGGCCCGACAGGCCGGTGCCCAGTTGAGCACCACCGGGGTGCCGACCCGCAGGGTGCTGCCCGGCCCGGCCTCGGCGATAACGCCGGTCGCCTCGTGCCCGAGCGCCAGCGGGAACCTCGCGGCGATGGTGCCGTTCACCATGGACAGGTCGGAGTGGCAGACGCCGGCGGCTCGGATCGTCACCCGTACCTCGCCCGGACCGGGCGCGGGCAGGCGTATCCGCTCGACGCGCAGCTCGGCGCCGGCCCCGCGCGCGACAAGCGCGCGGACGATGACCGGCTCGCCGCGGCCCGGCGCGGCCGGGGACGGCTCGGGGCCGCTCATCGCTGGATCGCCTTCAGCTCGCAGAACTCGGCGAGCCCGTGCACGCCCAACTCCCGGCCCAGGCCGGACTGCTTGTAGCCGCCGAACGGGGCGAGCGGATTGAACGGGGCGCCGTTGATGTCGACCGCGCCGGTCCGCAGCCGCCGGGCCACCGCGAGCGCCGCCTCGGTGTCGGCGGACCAGACCGCGCCGGCCAGCCCGTACCGCGAGTTGTTGGCGATGGCGACCGCCTCGTCGGTGTCGTCGAACGGGAGGACGGCGAGGACCGGGCCGAAGACCTCCTCCTGGGCGAGCGCGCTGTCCGGGTGCACGTCGGCGAAGACGGTCGGGGCGACGAAGTGCCCCTGGGCCGGCACCGGAGCGTCCGGTCCGCCGGCGACCAGCCGGGCGCCGTCGGCGAGCGCCCGGTCGACGTGGCCACGGACCCGCTCGACCTGGGCGGCGGAGACCAGCGGGCCGAGCCGCGTGGCCGGATCGAACGGATCGCCGAGCCGGTAGCCGGCCACCGCCGCGGCGACCAGGTCGAGTGCTTCGGCGTACCGGTCGCGGTGCACCAGCATCCGGGTCCACGCGGTGCAGGTCTGCCCGGAGTTGAGCAGGGCGTTGCCGACGCCCACCTTGACCGCGCCGGCCAGGTCGGCGTCGCGGAGGAGCACGTTCGCGGACTTGCCGCCCAGCTCCAGCGCGACCCGGGCGATCCGGTCGGCGGCGACCCGCATGATCCGCGCGCCGGTGGCGGTGGAGCCGGTGAACGAGACCAGGTCGACGTCGGGGTGCCCGGCCAGGGCCTCGCCGACCACCGGTCCGGTGCCGGGGACCAGGTTGAGGACCCCCGGCGGCAGGCCGGCCTCGGTGACGGCGTCGAACAGCAGGTACGCGGTCAACGGGGTCAACTCGCTGGGCTTGAGGACCACCGTGCAGCCGGCGGCCAGCGCGGGCGCCAGCTTGGCCACCACCTGGTGCAGCGGGTAGTTCCACGGGGTGATCGCGCCGACCACGCCGATCGGCTCGCGGACGACGAGCGAGTTGCCGATGCTCTCCTCGACGGGTGGTCGGGCGGCGAGCGCGACGTGGTCGCGCAGCACGGTCAACGGCAGCCCGACCTGGACGCGGGTGGCGAACCTCAGCGGCGAGCCCAGCTCCACGGCGATGGTGCGGGTGAGGTCGTCGGCGCGGGCGGCGAGTGCGGTGTGCAGCCGGTCGAGGTGGGCGGCACGCTCGCCGGGGGCGGTGGCCGCCCAGCCGGGGAAGGCGGCGCGGGCCGCGGCGACGGCGCGATCCACATCGGCCGGGGTGCCGGCGGGCACCTGCCCGATCGGCTCGCCGGTGCTCGGATTCTCCACCTCGAGCAGGTCGGTGCCGGCGGGAGAGGTCCACTCGCCGCCGATGTGCAGGTGACGTCGGAGGCGCAGGGTGTCGGGCAGCTGCGACGGCGGGGCGGCGAGGTCCATGGCGTCCCTTCGGGGGTGGTCGACGGGCGATGGCGACGGGGTCGCGGCGGGTGATGGCGACGGGGCGATGAAACTAGCGCTGGGAGTTTGGACGCTACCCGCTGGGCCGCCCGGACTCCACCGTGCCGACGCTGCGGGCGTACTCGGCGGCCAGACCGTGCAGCAGCGCGTCCAGGCCGAGGGCGAAGGCGCCCTCGTCCACGCTCTGCTGGTGCTCGGCGAGCCGGTGTGCCTGCCGCAGGTGCGGGTAGTGCGCGGCGTACAGCTCCGGGTCCTCGACGAAGCCGCGGGCGAACGAGCCGAGCGCCGACCCGGCCACGAAGTAGCGCAGCGCGGCGCCGATGTGGGTGGCGCGGGCCGGCGGCCAGCCGGCGCGTACCAGCCCGCCGTAGACGGCGTCGGCCATGGCGAGGGCGGCCGGTCGGCGGCCCGGCCCCTGCGCCAGGTACGGCACGATGTTCGGGTGCGCGGTGAGCGCCCGCCGGTACGACCAGGCCCAGTCGCGCAGCGCGGCGGCCCAGTCCCGGCTGGCGAAGCCGCTGGTGTCGACGGCGCCGGTGACCGTGTCCGCGACGGCGTCGAGGATCTCGTCCTTGGTGGCGAAGTGGTTGTAGAGCGACGGGCCGCGGACGCCCAACTCGGCGGCGAGCCGGCGGGTGGAGAAGGCGGGCAGGCCCTCGGCGTCGATGAGCGCGGTGGCGGTCTCGACGATCAGCTGCCGGGTGAGGCGGGGCTGGCGGGGTCGGGGCACTGCGCTCCTCGCGGGTCTCGGCGGTGGGGGTCTGGACGCGGCAAAACTTGCACCGCTAGTTTAATGGTGACCGGCAGCTCCGACGCCAGGAGGACCACCGTGGACTTTTCGCTGACCGACGAGGAGCGGGCGGTGCGGGACACCGTCCGGTCGTTCATCAGCCGCGAGGTGCTGCCCCTGGAAGCCGAGGTGCTCCGCCGGGAGCGGGCGCACCAGCCGGGCCTGGACCACTCCGAGGTGCGCGAGCTGCAACTCAAGGCCCGCAAGTTCGGCTTCTGGGGCCTGGCCACCCCCGAGGAGTACGGCGGCATGAACCTGCCGGCCGTACTCCAGTCCTTGATCTGGACGGAGTTGGGCCGCACGTTCGTGCCGTTCCGCTTCGGCGGGGAGGCCGACAACATCCTGTTCCACGCCACCGAGGAGCAGAAGCGGGAGTTCCTTCTCCCGACCATCGAGGGCGAGCGGCGCTCCTGCTTCGCGATCACCGAGCCGGGGGCGGGCTCGGACGCCGCGAACATCCGGCTCTCGGCGCGCCGCGACGGCGACGACTGGGTCCTGGACGGCGAGAAGACCTTCATCACCGGCGGGCACGACGCGGACTTCGCCATCGTGGTCGCGGTGACGGATCGGGACAAGGGCGCCCGCAACGGTGGGGCCACCGCCTTCCTGGTCGACCGGACGATGGGTTGGCGCTCGGAGTTCATCCAGACCATGGGCGAGGGTGGCCCCGCATCGCTCATCTTCGACGGCGTCCGCGTGCCGCACCGCAACATCCTCGGCGAGATCGGGCAGGGCTTCACGCTGGGCATGGAGTGGATCGGCAAGGGCCGCTACACCATCCCGTCGCACGCCATCGGCATCGCCGAACGGGTGCTGCAGATGGCGATCGACTACGCCAACACCCGCGAGACGTTCGGCGCGAAGATCGGCACCAACCAGGCCATCCAGTGGATGATCGCCGACTCGGAGACCGAACTGGAGGCGGCCCGGTGGCTGGTGCTGCGTTCGGCGTGGACCGTCGACCAGGGCCTGGATCCCCGGCACGCGTCGTCGATGGGCAAGCTCTACGGCGCCGGCATGGTCAACCGGGTGGTCGACCGGGTGCTCCAGATCCACGGCGGCATGGGCTACACCCGGGAGCTGCCCATCGAGCGGTGGTACCGGCAGGTCCGGCTCTACCGGATCTTCGAGGGCACCGACGAGATGCAGCGGCTGATCATCTCCCGGGACCTGCTGCGCGGCTACACGAAGATCGGTGGTCACCTCGCCTGAGCGGAGTCACCCCGTCAACGCCTCCAACGCCGCGTCCACGTCGGCCTCGGTGGAGTAGACGTGGAAGGAGGCGCGGACCCGTCCGGCGCGGACCGCCGCCCGGATGCCGGCCGCCGCCAGCCGCTGCTCCGCGTCCGGCACGTCGACGCTGACGATGGCGCTCTCCCCCGGCGGCCGGCCCAGCCCGGCCAGGAACCGGTTGGCCAACGCCACGTTGTGCTCCCGGATCGCCGGCACGCCGATCTCGGCGACCAACTCCAGCGCCGGCGCCGCGCCGACCCAGCTGAACCAGGCCGGGGAGATGTCGAACCGGCGGGCGTCGTCGGCCAGCCGCAGCGGCGCGCCGTAGTAGGAGGCGTGCGGGTCGCGGCCCGCGTACCAGCCGGCGGCGTCCGGGCGCAACCGCTCGCGCAGCGCCGGGGCCAGGTAGGCGTAGGCGGTGCCGCGCGGGTTCATCAGCCACTTGTAGCCACCGACGGCCACCACGTCGGCCCCGCTCCCGTCGAACGGCAGCCAGCCGCACGCCTGGGTCGCGTCCACCACCACCAACGCGCCGTGCGCGCGGGCCGCGGTCACGATCTCGTCGTACGCCGCCACCGCCCCGTCGGCCGACTGCACCAGGCTGAACGCGACCACATCGGTGTCGCTGTCGATCGCGTCGACCAGGCCAGCCAGCGACACCGTACGGACCTTGACCCCGCGCTCCTCCTGCACCAGCCACGGAAACAGGTTGGAGGTGAACTCGACCTCGGGGACCACCACCGTCGCCCCGGCCGGCAGGGCCGCCGCGACCGGCGCGAGGATCTGCGACACGGCCGCGCCGACCGCGACGTCACCGGCCGGCACCCCGATCAGGGCGGCGAACGCGGTACGGGACGAGTGCACCGCCTCGCCCCAGCCCTCCCACGACGTGCGGCCGACGCGCCACGCGCCCAGGGCGTCCTGTAGTGCCGTCCACGCCGGCTCGGGCGGCAACCCGTAGGAGGCGGTGTTCAACCAGCCGGGCTCCGGCTGCCACAGCTTCTGCGCCTGCTCGATCTCCATCTCGCCGACGTTAGGCGAGGCGGCGTCGAACGGGCAGGACCAATCGGCGATCGGCGGCCTGTCAGATCCGGACGAAGTCCTGGCCGAGCACCGTCCGCAACCTGGTCAGTGCGCGGGCGTTCTGCGTCTTGACCACCGAGACGGAGACGCCGAGGGTGCTGGCGACGGCCTCGACGCTCTGGTCCTCCCAGTGCCGAAGCACGACGATGGCCTGGTCCCGAAGGGGCAGGGTGGCAAGCGCCCGAAGCAGGGTGACGTGCACCTCCGCGGTGTCGTCGAGCCGTCGGGGCGCCGCCTCGGGCAGCTCGGCCAGCACCAGCTCGGTGGCGCTACGCCGCTTCGCGTGGTCGAAGACGACGTTCATCAGCACCCGCCGGCTGTACGCGTCGAGGTTCGTGGTGTGCCGGATCCGGCTCCAGTTCGCGTACATCTTCGCGAAGGTGGTCTGGGTCAGGTCCTGCGCCAGGTGCCAGTCGTGGCACATCAGGTAGGCGGTCCGGCGCAGTCGCGGCGCGGTGGTCTCGACGAAGGCGGTGAACTCCGCCTGCCGGGCGGTCTGCTCGCGCCGTCGGGCCGCGCCCCAGCGCACACCCGCCATCAGTCGACCGCCGACGCGTTCGTGCCGGCCGGGCAGTCGATGCCGATGATCTCTTCGACTCCGGGCATGCGTTTGACCAGGCCCTTCAACGTCGCGAACTGCTCCCGCGCGACGAGCGTGATCCGGTACGACTCCGGAAATTGGCTGGCCTTCACGCTGGCGGCGAGTTCGGGCGCGTCCTCGTACATCTTCCTGAAGTTGATCAACGCCTGTTCGCGACTCACGAACACCAGGGTCCCGACCGCCGGATCCACGTCCAGCGCGCGGTTGACCGCGTCGCGCTGCCCATTGGTGATGTCGTCGGTGAGGAAGATCGAAGCATCGGTCGCGGTCGTCTGGGCGGGGGCCTCGCACGCCCTGTTCACCAGCATGCCGAACGCCGCCGGCACGGTCGTCGGTTCCGGGGCCGACCGTTGCGGCGGTGCCACCACGTTCACCACCCCGACCGCCGCGATGGCGGCCACGGCTGCCGTGCCCGCCGTCACCAGGCGCTGTCGACGTCGGCGCAGGCTGGTGCCGGCTGCCATCGCCGCGCCGGCCAGGTCGGTCGACGGCAGTGCGGGCTCGTCGACGATCGCCCGGTCGAAGAGCATCCGCAGGTTCTGATCCATGATTCACTCCCGTGCTCCGGTGGACTCCCACACTCCATGACTGGTTGGGGCACCGGATCGGTCACATCGGGGCCGAATCGCCAGCCGGTGGACGGATTCGGGCGAGGCTGGCCGAGAGGCCGGTGAGCCACCTGTCGACCTCCACGAGGTGCCGGACCGACCGCGGGTCCGGCCCGCTGAGCAGTGGACGAACCCGGTCCAGTTCGTCGCCGCAGCCGGCCGGGTCGGCCGTCGGACCCGCGGCGCGGTCGTGCGCCACCTCGCGGGCGACGTCGTCGTACGCCGAGCGCAGATGCGCGGCGGAGTCCCGCAGCAGGGCCGCCGCGGCCGGCCAGCCGGCGAGGCAGCCGGGCGGGTTGCGGCGCAACAGCGACTCCGCGCCGGGCACCACGTGGTGCCCGGCGCTCAGGACCGCGTCCCAGTTCACCTGCTGCCGGTGCGGATGGTGTCGCTCCGAGTGGTACTGGCAGTACGACGAGTCGACAAGGATCATTCGGCGCCGGACCCGGTCGAGGGCACGGTCGGGAGGCGGAGCGCCGCCGACGATCGCCAGCACGGTCTGCTCGACGGCGTCCGCGCTGGCCCTCAGGTAGCCCGTCGCGTTGTGCCGCAGATCGTGGCTCGCGCCGCGCGGCCACATCGCCACGCCGGCGAGCACGCCGATCACCGCGCCGAGCAGCACGTCGACGAGGCGGGTCTCGGCGAGCCGCCACCCTTCCGGGCTGAGCTGGGCGAAGACGACGGTCAGCAGCACGGTGAACAGCGCCTGCTGCCACACCGGGCCGAGCAGGCGACCGACGCCGAAGGCCAGCAGCAGGGTCACCGGCAGGACGACGGCGTACACGATCGGCTTGTCGATGACGAGCATCAGCCCGCCGCTGACGACGGCACCGACGATCGTGCCCAGCACGGCCGGGCGCAGGGCGGTGCGGGTGTCGGCGGCCGAGGTACGCAGGACGGTGAGGGTGGCCAGCAGCACCCAGAAGCCGTGGGTCAGGTGCAGCGCCCCGGCGGCGATCCGGGCGACGGCGAGCGCCACGGCCACCCGAAGCGAGCTGTGCAGGTGGGCCGAGCGGGGTGCCAGGTGGGAGCGGAACTGCCACCAGTACAGCCGCCACGGGCTGTGCCGCGCGTACGCGAAGAGCCCTCCGGGGGCGTCCTCGCCGTCGGGCCGCGACCCGGTGGCCACCCGGACGCCCACGGCGAAGACCCGGGTCTGGTCGGCGACGGCCAGTGCCGTCGCGTCCCGGCACAACCGGGACGCGTCCGGCGGGTCGTGGCCGTCGCCCTCTCCGGCGAGGTACGCCGTCTCGGCTCGCCCGATCGCGGCGTCCAGGTCGTCGAGACCCACCGGCGGGGCGCCCGGTGTCAGGGTCCGGCCGGCGGCGCGGGTCGTCACCGCGCACGAGCGCAGCAGACTCGCCGCCGCCAGATCCCCAATCGGTACGGCTGGCGCGTCCACGGCCAACCGGTCCGCCTCGGCGAGCGCCTCGCGGAGCGCGGACGCGCAGATCCGCAACGCCCGATCCTGGGCGCCCGCCGCGCTCGGCGCCCACTCCGGGGGGTTGCGGCCCAGTTCGATGGCGGCCACCGAGTCGTACGCGCGCTCGCGCCGCGGGTCCCGAGCACCCGGACCGGTGGGCGGGTCGGTCAACCGCTCGGCGGTGACGTCGAGGAACGCCGCGACGCGGTCCGCCGCGACGGCGAGGCGCTGCCGGTAGGAGACCGGCACCGGATCGGGCCAGAGGAGCACCTCCGCCGCGGCGAGCAGCACGATGGCGAACGTGACGCCGCCGAGTCGCTCCGGCAGGGTGCCCGGCTGGTACGGCGGGAACGACGCCAGGATGTAGAAGAGTTGGAACGCGCTGGCCAACCCCACCAGGCGCGGGTTGCCGACCCCGGCGAACGCCACGACGAACCCGATGACCACCATGCCACCGGCGGCCGACCACGTGCTCCACGCCAGCAACGACCCCACGGCGATCAGCGCCCACGCCGCCGGCAGTGCGGTGACGAGGATCCGCGCCCGTTGCGGCGCCGGACCGGGCAACTGCGCGAACGATCCGGCGGCGATCGTGCCGAACAGGCCGTAGGTGGCGAGCACCGAACTGCCCGCGCCGTAGCGGCAGCCGTAGAAGACGACGGACGCGACGAGTGTCAGTCGTGCCGCCCGCCGCAGGACGGCATCGCCCGGGTCGCGGCGGCGGAGCCGGCCGAGGAGGCCGGTTGCCCGCACGCCTGCTCCCCCGGATCGTCGCGGCACCCCTCATTCTCGCCCCGGGACCTGCTGGTGGCGGCGCGTTTCGCGACGAATCAGCGCGATGTGGCGGGCGCGCCGCTGAGCGCTACACGGTGGTGCGTCGCCACTGTTGGCTGGTGCCGGTGCCGCAGGTCCACTGCACGGTCTGGGCGCCGTCCGCGGTGGCGGCGTTCAGCACGTCCAGGCACTTTCCGCTGTGCCGGGCGACGAGCCGGACGTAGCCGGTGCCGAGATCCTCGACGCGCCACTGCTGGTTGGTGCCGCCGTTGCACGCCCACTGGATGACCCGGACGCCGTCGGCGGTGGCACTCGCGCCGCCGTACACGTCGAGGCACTTGCCGCTGCTGACGCTTGTCACCGTGGAATAGCCACCACCGGTGTCCTGGAACCGCCACCGCTGGTTGGCCTGCCCGTTCGCGCCCCACTGCACGACGTTCGCGCCGTCCGCGGTGGACGCGTTGGAGACGTCGAGGAGCTTCCCGCTGTGCCGCGCGGCCACGGTGGAGGTGGTCGGCGTGGGGGTGGTGGTCAGCGGCGCCAGCCGGTACAGGCCACTGCCGTGGGCGGGGAGGGACCCGCTGAGCGTGCCGGTGACGGTGCCGAGACTCGCGCCGGACCACAGGTCGGTGACGGTGGCCGAGCCGATGCCCAGGTCGGCCAGGTTCAGCGAGACGGTGGCGGTCGCGCTCTCGCGGTTGAACAGCGCCACGTACCGGTGGTCGCTGCCCGGCACGTCGGCGGTCCACACCTGCCGGGTGCCGCCGACGAGCTGCCGGTTGTTGGCGCTGTTCTGGTCGACGGCGAGGACCGCCGCGTTCGTCATCAGCGCCAGCTCGGCGGCGCGGTTCTCGACCAGGTTGCCGCCCCACATCAGCGGGGCCCGGTTGATCGCCCACAGGGTCATCAGCGTGCGCTGCTCATCGGCGGTGAGCGCCGAGTAGCGGGGTGCGCCGACCGGGCCGTACTTCGACAGCCGCCCGATCGGGATCATGTCCGGATCGGGCCAGGCACCGGTCGTCCGGTACGGCGTCCAGTTGCGCAACTGGTCGAAGAGCGCGTCGAGCGACGACCAGTTGTCCCACAGGTCGTTGACGATGCGCCACATGTGCGCGTTGTCCCGCACGTGCCCGCCGCTGGCCAGTGGTGTCGCACCGGGCGAGAGGCTCAGCACCATCGGCCGACCGCTGCGCTGGATCGCCGTCCGGTAACCCTCGACCTCGGCCTGCCGGTAGGTCGGGGCCGCGATGTCGTCCACCTTCACGTAGTCGACGCCCCAGCCGGCCAGGAGTTGGAAGACCGAGTCCAGGTACGCCTGCGCGCAGGCGTTGGACATGTTCAGGCCCCACATCAGGTTGAGCCAGGCCGCGGTGGTGCTGTTGTTGATCTGGTTGGCTCGACAGTTGGTGCCGAGGATGGGCACGTTGTCGGCCACCGCCTGCCGGGGGATGCCGCGCATCAGGTGGACGCCGAACTTCAGCCCCTGGGCGTGCACGTAGTCGGCGAGAGGCTTGAACCCGTTGTCGCCCGCCGCCGAGGGGAACCGCGTGGTGTCCGGCAGCAGGCGCCCGTTGGCGTCCATCCGCAGCCGGGGGTTGAGGCCGGCGTCCTGGTTGGGGCTGTTGTTGTGCTGGCCGGGGTAGTACCAGGCCCAGTCGATGACGACGTACTGCCAACCGTGCTGGCGCAGGTTGTCGCGCATGTAGTCGGCGTTGGCCCGGACGTCGGACTCGGTGACGCGCCAGTTGAACGAGTCGTAGCTGTTCCAGCCCATCGGCGGGGTGTCCGCCGTGCCGTTGTCCCACGCCGCGGCCGGCTTGCCGGAGATGACGCTGAGGCCGACGGCGAGCAGCACGACCAGAGCCGTGAGCCCGGCCATCCGACGTGCGGTGGAACGCGCGAGGACGAGCGTCATCGGACCTCCCGACAGACAGTGGTGGTTGTCGATGTTAACGCTCACACATCGCTTGTCAAGCGCACCGGGGGTAGACAGGACCCGTGACCTACTTCGCGGACCTGACGCCGTACACGTACCTGGAGCGGCGTGAGGACGAGCCAGGGTTAACCGACGAGCCGTGGCCGGACCTGCCGCTGCTCAACGTCGGTTGGCTGGACGCCGCGCATCCGTTCCCGACCGGCGCTCCCCCGGACGGCCTGATGCCAGCCCTGACGAAGCTGGCCACGGTGCGGGTCCGCCAGACACGCGGATACCACTTCTGCGAGATCTGCATCCGGGACATCGGCGGTGACGCCAGAGAAGCCATTCGGCTGGGCATGATCGCCCGCGAGAGCGCCGAGTTCCAGGTCCAGGGCGACGGCGTCGTGTACGCCGCACCTCAGCTCCTGCTCCACTACGTCTCCGTCCACGAATACCTGCCACCAGCCGAGTTCTGCGCGGCGGCTCTGGGTGCGACGAGCTGACACGGGTCGGCGCGTCACCCGAGGCGCCGGATGCGGACCTTCGGATCCTCGTCGCGCAGGTGGCCCGGCTCGTGTCGGTTGATGTGATCGCGGAACCAGTCGAGCGTGAAGCGGTGTGCGGCGATGCCGTAGTCGAGCGTTGCGCGTTGATGGGTGGCGAGGTCGCGGTGCTCCTCGGGCACCTCCAGGTCTCGGAGGTGCGTGGCGAGGGCCGAGAGCCTGGCGAGGTCGTTCTCGATGCGACCCGTGACACCGCGCAGCGCCGGTACGCGTTCGTCTGGCTTCAGCAGACCGAGGAAGTAGAGCCGGGACAGCGCCGCGGTTTCCAGATCGGACCCGGTCAGCTCTCCGGTCATCCACGCGTGGAACTCCTGCCGGCCGGCGTCGGTGACGCGGTACACCTTCCGTCCCCGCCCGCCGGCTTCGGTGCTGGCCACCTCGATGAGCCCTCGGGTGAGCAGGGTGTCCAGCGCCCGTTTGATGCTTCCGGAACTGGCGCTGTAGAAGAGCGCGACGCCGGCCTCGAATCCCTTGATGAGGTCGTAGAAGGTCTGCGGGGTGATCAGGAGCAGACCAAGGATCACGTGGGCCATTGGCCGAGTCTAGGTTGTTGCCTCTCAGAGACATGTCTAGTAGACATATGCTGGTGAGATCGTCACTGACCACAATCACCGCTCACGACAATCACGTTCCCGCCGGTGTCGACGCGCGACTGAGGGGCTTGCTGGAGAATCTCGTCGCGCACCGCGGCGTACACCACGCCAACCTCGCCGTCGCCAGCGGCGACGGGACGCTGCGCTGGTCGGCTGCCTGCGGGCGGGTCGGCGCCCACGATCAACCGGTGCGTCCCGACACCCCGTTCTTCATCGCCAGCGTCACCAAGCGGTTCATCATCGCGCTGGTTCTGCAGGCGCACGAACGCGGTGAACTCGACCTGTCCGCGCCGATCACCAGCTACCTGCCGGCGGAGACGACGACCGGCCTGCATGTCCTCGGAGGAATCGACCGTACGTCGGCGATCACGGTGCGCCACCTCGCCAGTCACACGTCCGGCCTGCCCGACCACTTCGAGAAGCGTCGGGAAGGCCCCAGCCTGAATGAGCGCCTGGCTACCGGGCAGGATCTGGCCTGGACCTTCGAGGACACCGTGCGGACCACGCGCGAGCAGCAGCGCCCGCACTTCACGCCGCAGGACCTCAGTGCCGTACGGCAGAAGGCCCGCTACTCCGACACCGGCTTCCAACTGCTGATCCGCATCATGGAGACGGTGACCGGTCGGTCGTTCGCCGACCTGCTGACCGAACGGATCCTCGGCCCGCTCGACCTGACGCACACCTGGCTCCCCGGGGATCCCCCGCCACCTGCGGCGTCCGCACCGCCCTCGCCGCTCTACGCGAAGCAGCGCCGCGTGGAGGTGCCCTCGATGATCGGATCCTGCAACGACCTGTTCAGCACCACCGCCGATCTCCTCACCTTTCAGCGAGCGCTCCTTGGTGGTGCCCTCTTCCGGGACACCCGCTCAGGGCAGCTGCTCACCGAGCGGCGCAACCGACTGCGCAACATCCCCGTCCTCAGGTACGGGCTGGGCACCATGTTCTTCACGGTCGGCCGGCTCATGTCGTCGGGCCGCCGCCCGGTCACGCTCGTCGGCCATTCCGGAGTCACCGGCACGTGGCTCTTCCACTGTCCACAGCTCGACCTGCACCTGGTGGGCACCGTCGACCAGACCAGGGGCCAGGCCATCCCCTACCGGGTGATGGCCCGGTGTCTGGGCGCTCTACGAACATGAGGCGACGACGACGCGCCGAACCTGAGCCGGAGTTAAGGTGATTTTCTCATTCCGGTCGGCGGCGCTGCCGTCACCCGTCGCCGACATCGACAGAATTCGAGGTAGCCAGTGCTCACCGTAGGCTCGGCGGACACGACCGCGGTGCCCGCGAGTGAGCGGTTCGGTTACTGGCACGACCTGGTGGCGCGTGAATCGGTCCCGATGCGGATCCACAGTGCCCACGCGGCAAACTTCCAGGCCCGGGCCGAGGTCATCAGTCTGGGTGAGATCGTCCTGTCGTCCTGGCGGTACCCGTCCCTGGACATGCAGCGGACCAGCACGTTCATCCGCCGCAGCGACCCGGAGATGTACGAGTTCGCGCTGCCGTTGTCCGGGCACGGCGGGGTGGAACAGGAGCGGCGGACCAACCTCTTCACGCCGGGGCAGTTCGCCGTCGTCGACACGTCGCGACCACACCAGTCGTCGCATCAGGGGCGGTCGCGGCTCGAGGGTCTGTTGACCACCCTGACGATCCTCGTGCCGCACGGTCTCGTACCGCTGCATCCCGACAAGATCGCGCAGCTCCTCGGCACCAACATCTCCGCCGTCGAGGGAATGGGCGCGCTGCTCAGCAACTTCGTACACCAGGTGTTGGGCCACCCGGAGCAGTACCAGGAGCGCGACGTCCCACTCCTGGGCATCGTCGCCCGAGACCTCATCTCCGCGACACTGGCCCAGCGCCTGGACCTCACCGAAGCCCTGCCGACCGAGGTACGCGGGCACAGCCTGCGCGTGCGCGTCAAGGCATTCATCGACGAGCACCTCGGCGACCCGGACCTCTCCCCCGGCACCGTGGCGGCCGCGCACCACGTCTCGCTCCGCAGCCTGCACCGGGCGTTCGAGGCCGAGGACCAGACCGTCGCCGACATCATCCGGACGAGGCGACTGGACCGGTGCGCGCGCGACCTGCGCGATCCCCTGCAACGCGGGCGGGCCATCCACACCGTCGCCGCCCGCTGGGGCTTTCCTTCCCAGGCCCACTTCAGCAGGGTGTTCACCGCCGCCTTCGGCATGTCCCCCCGAGCGTTCCGCAACGCCCCCTCGGCGCCCGACCGGCGTCGCTGACGAGACCGGTCAGTCGGTTCGGGTGCGGAGGCTCCGCGCGAGGACGGGAATCGTCACCGCCGCAGGCACCAGGTGCAGCCCGACGAGGGCGGCGATGGTCGCGGCGCTTGCCCCGGAGATGACCGGCGGGACCAACGAGATCGCGGTCAGCGACACCGTCGTCCACACGAATCGCTTGGCGGGACGAGCGCTCCACCGACGAAACGCGGCGGCGATGACGATGCCCACGACCGAGAAGAAGCCGGTCACCACGGCGAACCCGGCCAACGGGATCGTCTCGCCACCATCGGGGACCTCGAAGTCGACGCCACCGGCCTGGGCGAGCGCAGCGCCGAGGGTGGTGGCCACCACCGCTGCGAGCGCGGCGACGAGGCCGGTGCCGACGAGCCCACGGGTGGTCCGGCCCGGTGCCGGGCTCGCGCCGGACCCGAGCATCCGGTAGCCGCGCACGTGCACCGCCGGCTCGGCGACCTCACCAAAACCGCTCACGCCCAACTCGTTCAGCCGCGTATCCGCACTCATCACGTGATCCTTCCGCCTCGTCAGGTCCTGTCGCAGGTATGACGGGCAGGGGCGCCGAAACTCATCACTGTCATCGGGTCAGGCCGACCAGGATGGCCAATCGCGCCACGCCGGCCGATGGGCGTCATGGTCGCCGCTCACCCTGCACGGCGGCTTCGGGGCAACGAGCTGACACGGGTCGGCGCGTCACACGAGACGTTGGATGCGGACCTTCGGGTGCTCGTTCCGCAGGTGGCTCTGCTTGTGCTGGCGGACCTGCTCGTCCCAGACCTCCTGGTCGTAGTCGGGGCTGGGCGGGATCCACCTGTGTGACCCGTCGCTGTAGTGGAACTTCTCGTCTCCGGCCCGAATGATGCTCACCGCACCCAGCCGAGAAAGCGCCCCGGCTCGCAGGGCCAGTCGGCAGCACAGTACCCGCAGTTCCAGAGCGGTGAGGTCGGCTGATGGAGGGTCGTCACGACGTGCCCTGGGCGGGCCAGTGGACGCGGTTGATTGGGAGACGATGACGGCTTCGGCACGGCAGGTCGGTTCCGCAACAGCAGATTCGTCGCCAATGCCGCCAGGACCAGACAGGCCGGTGCCTACGGGCCAGGGTCAGTGCGACCACCGCGAGGTATTCGTCGTACGAGACGCGTCGCACGCGTCCTCCCCGTCTTGGCGAGGGCGGCCAGCCACCCCTGAGGTTGAGGGGGACGCGGCGACCAGGCGAAGTCCGCACCGCCCGCCGCATCCCGTGGCGGGGACGTTACGGAGGGTTTCGGGGCATCGTGGGTAGAGTTCGTACCCCTAGATCAAGAGACGAGACCGACCTTCAGTGCGAGATCTCGGGCGTCCTCGCGGCTGGACGGCGGCCCGCTGAGCAGGTCCAGAGTGATCTGTCGGGCGTAGCCGTTGAAGCGGACCGTCTCCGGGGCCGACTCGTGCGCCTGGCGAAGGTTCGCCATGGCGGTGTCACTGTCGCCCTTGCCGTAATGGGCCCGGGCGACCTCGACGAGGTGTCGCGCGCGGCGGGGTCGCGACGGAATGGCTGCTGCGTCGTGGCGCCGTGCCTGCCGCACCGCTTCGCCGGACTTCTGCAACTCGACGGCCACGGTGACGGCGTGGGCACCCATGATGACGCGGGAGAACGACGTCTGCGGCTGGTAGAAGCCCTGCGGCAGGCGCTGCGCGATCCGATCGGCGTGGTCCCAGTACCGCCAGGCACGACCCTCCTCACCTGCTCGGGCAGCGGTGTAAGCGGCTTCGAAGTGGAGCGCGCCGAAGAGGGCCAGGAGGTTGGTGTTCGCGTCGGACGCACGCGCCTCCAGGGCGGAGAGGACGTCTAGCGTCACCGCCATGGCGGTGTCCCAGTCGCCCGCGTCCCGGTGCACCTGGCACAGAAACCACCCCGCGCAGGCCAGCGCCTCGGGATCACCGGACTCCTGCGCGGCCACCATCGCGCGGTCGGCGACGCGCCACAGAATCTCGGCGGCCGGCTGGTAGGCGAGGAACATCTGCGCGAGCCCGAGCGCCTCGCCCAAGAGCGCCTGGGCTCGTCGACGCTCGTCACCCTCGTAGGTCAACGCCGCGCGTTGGACGTCGCGGAGCAGGTCCGGCAGGAGGGCGCCCAGCACCGTGCGATGGTCCGGCGCCTGATGGCGTGCCCGCCAGGCCGCAGCGAGACGGTTTCCGAGCCGACCCAACGGCTCAGGCGTGGCGTCGCCGGAGAACGTGTAGCGGTTCACGGCGTCCCGAACCGAGGCGAGCGCCGGATGTTCCGGCCCGTTCACGATCGCGGAGCGGTCGCTCAACTCCCCGACCAGGACCGACAGGTCGACCTTGAGGGCACGCGCGATCCGGTCGAGCATGTGGACGCGCGGCGGCAGAATGCGGTCGGTCTCCACTGCCTTGACCCACTCGGCGCTGCGACCCACCAGGCCGCCGAGTACGGCACGAGTCTTGCCCGAACGCTCGCGGTAGACCTTGAGCCGCTGACCGAACGTCAGCTCCGGCAGGGAATCCATCCCGAACCTCCTCGTGGCGCGGG
Organism: Micromonospora sp. NPDC049204; assembly: GCF_040647935.1. NCBI lineage: Bacteria > Bacillati > Actinomycetota > Actinomycetes > Micromonosporales > Micromonosporaceae > Micromonospora > Micromonospora sp. NPDC049204. The sequence goes on from NZ_JBEZDC010000005.1 coordinate 54,579, forward strand.
ACGTCGTACCGGCCCGTCCGCCGCCACGCCCCACGCTACCGACCGGCGCGCCGCCCAGGAACCCGCACACGCCCCCGCCCGCGGCCCCGACCCCGGCGCCTTTCGGTGGTGATCGACACGAGGTCAGCGATATCGGGGTCTCCTACGCGCTCGGACACCCCGATATTGCCGATCCCGTGTCGATCATCGCCGTGGACCAACAGGCGGGACGGTCAGGCGGGGACGCCGGCCGGCGTGGTTGCTTCGTCGGGGCGTGCCGCCGAATCGTCGTCGTGCTCGTCGAGCATGGTGGCCTCGTCGAACGGGTCGTCGCCCTTGAGCACTCCGACCGCCCGGTCCCGGTCGAACTCGCCGGTCCAGGTGCCGACCAGCACGGTCGCCACCGCGTTGCCGGCGAAGTTGGTGAGCGCGCGGGCCTCCGACATGAACCGGTCGATGCCGACGATCAGGCCGACCCCGTCCACCAGGTCGGGCCGGTGCGACTGGAGCCCGCCGGCCAGGGTCGCGATGCCGGCGCCGGTGACGCCCGCCGCGCCCTTCGAAGCAATGATCATGAACAGCAGCAGCGAGATCTGCTCGCCGATGGAGAGCGGGTTGCCCAGCGCGTCGGCGATGAACAGCGACGCCATGGTCAGGTAGATCGCCGTGCCGTCCAGGTTGAAGGAGTACCCGGTCGGCACCGTGATGCCCACGACCGGCTTGCTCACGCCGAAGTGCTCCATCTTCGCGATGAGCCGCGGCAGCGCCGACTCCGACGAGGAGGTCGACAGGATCAGCAGGAACTCCCGGCCCAGGTACCGCAGCAGCGAGAAGATCGAGATCCGGGCCACGAACCAGAGCAGCGCGCCCAGGATGACCAGCACGAAGATCAGACAGGTGGCGTAGAAGCCGAGCATGATCTGGGCGAGGCTCTTGAGGGCGTCCACGCCTGTCGCGCCGACGACGGCGGCCATGGCACCGAACGCGCCGACCGGCGCCAGCCACATGATCATGGCGAGGACCTTGAAGACGACCCGCTGAATGACGGCGATCGCGCCGAGCACGGGCTCACCGCGCCGGCCCATCGCCTGCACGGCGAAGCCGACGAGCAGCGCCACCAGCAGCGTCTGGAGCACCTCCCCCTCGGTGAGCGCGGAGAACAGCGTGGTCGGGATGATCCCGAGCAGGAATTCCGTCGTACCGCCGGCCTCGTCTCCGGCGGCGGCCTTGCCCGCGCCCGCGAGGTCCTGGCCGAGATCCAGGCCGGAGCCGGGGTGGATGAGGTTGCCGACGACCAGGCCGATGGCGAGCGCGACCGTCGACATGGTCAGGAAGTAGCCCAGCGCCAGGCCGCCGACCTTGCCGACCTTCGCCGCCTGGCGGACGGAGCCGACGCCGAGCACGATCGTGCAGAAGATGACCGGGCTGATCATCATCTTGATCAGGTTGACGAAACCGGTGCCGACCGGCTTGAGTTCCTTGCCGAAATCGGGGGCGACCAGGCCGACCACGATGCCGGCGAGCACGGCCACGATGACGGCGAGGTACAGGTAGCGGGTACGGTCCCGGCGGACCGCCGGTGCCGGTGTGGTGGCGGATGTGGTGGTGTCCATGTCGACAATGTGAACCGTGTCTCACCCGTTGACAGCCTTGCGGTCATTCTGTTCACCGCGAACGCGACAACGGCAGCGGCGCGACGAGGAGGTGGTGAAGGTGGCTCGACGGCAGTGGAGCATCGCGGGGCAACTCTTCGCCCTCCAGGCGATGGTGGTGACGCTGCTCGTGTTGGCCGGCGCGGCGGGCGCGGCCTGGCTGGCCCGCGTCGACTCCCGCCAGGCCGCGCAGGAGAAGGTGCTCGCGGTGGCGCAGACCGTGGCCGGCTCCCCCGACGTCCGCGCGGCCCTCACGACCGCCGACCCGGCCAGCATCCTTCAGCCGTACGCCGAATCGACCTGGCGGGCCACGGGCACCGACTTCGTGGTGGTGATGGCCCCCGACCGCACCCGTTTCTCGCACCCGACCCGGGACCGCATCGGCGAGCCGTTCGTCGGTGACATCGGGCCCGCCCTGGCGGGCCGCGCGTTCACCACCACCAACGTCGGGACGCTCGGCGAGTCGGTGCGCGCGGTGGTGCCGGTGTACGACGAGCAGAAGCGCATCGTCGGCCTGGTGTCGGTGGGCATCACCACCCGGGCCATCAACCGCAAGCTGCTGCGCCAACTTCCCGTGCTGCTGGGCGTCGCGACGCCGGCGCTCGCCCTCGCCGCGACCGGTTCGTGGCTGCTCAGCCGCCGACTTCGCCGGCAGACCCACGGCCTGGGACCGACGCAGATGACCCGGATGTACGAGTACTACGACGCGGTCCTGCACTCGGTGCGCGAGGGTCTCGTGGTGCTGACCACCGATCGGCGGGTGGCGCTGGTCAACGACGAGGGTCGGCGCCTGCTGGGCCTCGACGCCGACGACCCGGTCACCGACCAGCCGGTGGCCGGAATCGACCTGCCGCCCGCGGTGGCCGAGCTGCTCGGCTCCGGCCGCGACGCCCTCGACGAGCCCATGCTGGCCGGTGACCGGGTGCTGGTGGCCAACCAGCGGACCGCCCGCTTCGAGGGGGCGCCGCTCGGCACCGTGCTGACCCTGCGCGACCAGACCGAGCTGCGGACCCTGGCCAGCGAGCTGGACTCGGTCCGCGCGCTGACCGAGGCGTTGCAGGCGCAGACCCACGAGTCGGCCAATCGGCTGCACACGGTCCTGACGCTTGTGGAGCTGGGCCGGGCCGACGAGGCGGTCCGGCTCGGCACCCGGGACCTGGCCCTGGCGCAGCAGCTGACCGACCGGGTGGTCGACGCGGTCACCGAGCCGGCCCTGGCCGCGCTGCTGCTCGGCAAGTCGGCACAGGCCGGCGAGCGCGGGGTGGACCTGGTCATCGAGCCGGACTGCCGCCTCGACGACAGCCCACTGCCCACCAACGACCTGCTCACCGTCGTGGGCAACCTGATCGACAACGCCCTGGAGGCGGTCGCCGGCACGCCCCCGCCGCGCACGGTACGGGTCTTCGTCGGCGCCGTCGACGACGAACTGGTGGTCCGGGTCGCCGACAGCGGACCCGGGCTGGCCGCGGACCGGGTGGCGGACGCGTTCCGGCGCGGCTGGTCCACGAAGAGCACCGGACGGGGTCTCGGTCTGGCGCTGATCGGGCAGGTGGTCCGCCGCCACGGTGGCCGCTACGAGGTGACCCGCTCGGACGACGGGGGCAGCCTGTTCACGGTCCACCTACCGGTCGGCGGTGCCCCGCGATGACCGACATCCGGGTGCTGGTCGTCGAGGACGAGCCGCTGCTGGCCGAGGCGCACACCGCGTACACCGAACGGGTTCCCGGTTTCGTGGTGGTCGGGGTGGCGCACACCGCGCGGGCCGCGATGGCGGCGTTGCGCGCGGGCGACGGCGGCGACGTGGACCTCGTACTCCTGGATTTTCGGCTGCCCGACCTGCACGGCCTGGACGTCTGCCGGGCGCTGCGGGCCGCCGGCAGCAACGTCGACGTGCTCGCGGTGACCTCCGCCCGGGACCTGGCGGTGGTACGCACCGCGGTGTCCCTCGGGGTGACCCACTACCTGCTCAAACCGTTCACGTTCGCGGCGTTCCGCGACAAGCTGGAACGCTACGCCGACTATCGCGCCCAGGCGCTCGCCGACGGCGAGGTCGCCGCCCAGCACGAGGTGGACCACATGTTCGCCACCCTGCGCGGCACCGCCGGGCACAGCCTGCCCAAGGGGCTCGACGCGCAGACCCTCAATCGGGTACGCGCGGCGCTCACCGACGGGACCGGCCCACAGGCGGGACTGTCCGCGACCGAGGTGAGCGGGCTGACCGGCATCTCCCGGGTGACCGCACGCCGCTACCTCGAATACCTGGTGACCGTCGACCGCGCGGTCCGCAGCCCCCGCTACGGCACCCCCGGCCGCCCCGAGGTCGAGTACCGCCCAAGGTGACCGTGCTTCCGCGCCGAGCCGGTAGGTCTCTCGAGCCGTGCCTCCCGGTGAGTGCCCCGCCGCAAGATCGCGCAATATCCTGGTTGTAGTGGCATCCGGGACGCCCGACACCACTACATCCAGGTTCGAGCACGATCTTGGGGCCACGTGCCCCACGCGGGAGCACCGCCTGGTCGGGAACCCGGTGGCGGGGTGAAGATCCGTTGTTAGACTTGGCGAGTTGGGTTGGTGACACGACCAGGGAGACCAGACATGGCGGGTGACGACGACATCTCCGGGTGAGACCGGACGTGTTCGGCCATCGGTTCGGCGCGCGTAGGCGCAGCCGCCGAGGCCATGTCGTCGTTCCACCGGTCCCGTGTCGTCGGGCGACCTAGGCGCGCCCACCCCACCCTTTGAGGTCACTCTCATGTCTGATGCGTTCATCGTCTGCTCGAACCTTTCCTTCTCCTGGCCGGACGACACCCCGGTCTTCTCGGAGTTGTCCTTCACCGTCCCGGGCGGGCGCACCGGCCTGGTCGCGCCCAACGGCGCCGGCAAGAGCACCCTGCTGCGGCTGATCGCCGGGGAGCTGCCGCCCAGCGGTCGCAGCGTCACCGTCGACGGCCTGCTCGGCTACCTTCCGCAGACCCTGCCGATGGTCGGCGACCTGACCGTGGCGCAGGTGCTCGGCGTCGCCGAGCGGATCGCGGCGCTGCACGCCATCGAGGCCGGCGACGCCAGCGAGGCACACTTCGCCACCATCGGCGACGACTGGGACATCGAGGAGCGCACCCGCGCCGAACTGGACCGGCTCGGCCTCGGTGACCTGGCGCTCGACCGGCGGCTGCACACCCTCAGCGGCGGCCAGGTGGTCTCCCTCGGCCTGGCGGCGCAACTGCTGCGCCGCCCGGACGTGCTGCTGCTCGACGAACCGACGAACAACCTGGACGTGGAGGCACGGCACAAGCTCTACGACGTGCTCACCGACTGGTCGGGGTGCCTGCTGCTGGTCAGCCACGACCGGGAGCTGCTGGACCGGATGGACCGCATCGCCGAGCTGGACCGCGGTGAGATCAACTGGTACGGGGGCAACTTCACCGCGTACACCGAGGCGGTGCAGGCGGCGCGGGAGGTGGCCGAGAGCAACCTGCGCAACGCCGAGCAGGAGGTCAAGCGGGAGAAGCGGGAGATGCAGCAGGCCCGGGAGCGGGCCGACCGGCGGGCCAGCAACGCCTCCAAGAACCTGAAGAACGCCGGCCTGGCGCGGATCGTGGCCGGTGGGCTGAAGCGCAGCGCGCAGGAGTCGGCGGGCCGGGCGCAGGAGACCCACTCCAACCGGGTCGGATCGGCCCAGGCGCGCCTCGACGAGGCGGGCCGGGCGGTGCGCGACGAGGACCGGATCACCGTGGACCTGCCGGACACCACCGTGCCGGCCGGGCGCACCGTCTTCTCCGGCCAGGGGATGCGTGCCCGCTTCGACGATCGGGAGCTGTTCGGCGGCGACGGCGCCGACCTGGTGATCCGGGGGCCGGAACGGATCGCGCTCACCGGGGCGAACGGCGTCGGCAAGTCGACCCTGCTGCGCCTCGTCAACGGTGACCTGGAACCGGCCGGCGGCGACATCAAACGGGCGGACGGACGGATCGCGTACCTGTCGCAGCGGCTGGACCTGCTGGACCTGGACCGCTCGGTGGCGGAGAACTTCGCCGCGTACGCGCCGAGCCTGCCGGACGCCCGGCGGATGAACCTGCTGGCCCGGTTCCTGTTCCGGGGCTCCCGGGTGAACCTGCCCGTCGGGGTGCTCTCCGGCGGTGAGCGGCTGCGCGCCACCCTCGCGTGTGTGCTCTGCGCCGAGCCGGCACCGCAACTGCTGCTGCTCGACGAGCCGACGAACAACCTGGACCTGGTCAGCGTCGCCCAGTTGGAGAGTGCGCTGTCCGCGTACCAGGGGGCGTTTGTCGTGGTCAGCCACGACGAACGGTTCCTCGCCGAGATCGGCGTGCAGCGGTGGCTGCGGCTGGCCGACGGCCAGCTGCGGGAGATCGCGGCCCCCGACCGGGACTGAGCCCGACGGCCCGGCCGGATGTACGCCGGCCGGGCCGCGGACCCGTCAGCTCACGTTGGCCGGGCCGAGGACGCTCTTCAGGTCACCCATCAGCGCGGTCGTCGCCGCCACCCGGAACGGACCCAGCCGCAGGGTGGTGGTGCGGCCGCCGTTCTGGAGTTTGACGTGCACCTCGGTGTCGCCGGGGTGCAGCACCAGGGTTTCCTTCAGTTTCTCCACCAGCGGCGGTGTGCAGCGGTGCACCGGAATGGTGAGGGTGACCGGCTTGTTGGTGGCGCTGGTGCTGACGTCCGGCATGGACATGTCCATCGCCATGATCCGTGGGGTGTCGTCGCGGCGGTCCACCCGGCCCTTGACCACCACGATGGCGTCCTCGGCGATGTACTGCCCGATCACCTCGTAGGTGTTGGGGAAGAACAGCGTCTCGACCCCACCGGCCAGGTCCTCCAGGGTGGCCGAGGCCCAGGCCCGGCCCTGCTTGGTGACCCGGCGCTGCACTCCGGACAGGATGCCGGCGAGGGTGACCACCGCCCCGTCGGGCACCGCGCCGTCCTCGGCCAGGGAGGCGATCGTGGTGTCGGCCGCCGCGCCGAGGACGTGCTCCAGGCCGAACAGTGGGTGGTCGGAGACGTACAGGCCGAGCATCTCGCGCTCGAACGCCAGCTTGTCGCGCTTGTCCCACTCGCTCTCGCTGATGACCGGCATCACCGTCGTGCTGCCGGTGTCGGCGTCGCCGAAGCCGGCGCCGAACAGGTCGTACTGGCCGACCGCCTCCTTGCGCTTCACGTCGGCGTACGCGTCGATGGCGTCCGCGTGCACCGCGAGCAGGCCCTTGCGGGGGTGCTCGAGGGAGTCGAACGCGCCGGCCTTGATCAGCGATTCGATTGTCTTCTTGTTGCAGACCACCGCGTCCACCTTGGACAGGAAGTCGTAGAAGTCGGCGTAGTCGCCCTTCTCCTCCCGGCACCGCATGATCGAGGCGACCACGTTCGCGCCGACGTTGCGCACCGCGGCCAGACCGAAGCGGATGTCCTTGCCGACCGGGGTGAACGGTCCGGCCGAGGTGTTCACGTCCGGTGGCAGCACCTGGATCCGCATCCGGCGACACTCGGACAGGTAGAGCGCCATCTTGTCCTTGTCGTCACCGACGGACGTCAGCAGCCCGGCCATGTACTCGGCCGGGTAGTGCGCCTTGAGGTACGCGGTCCAGTAGGACACCAGGCCGTACGCGGCGGAGTGCGCCTTGTTGAAGGCGTACCCGGCGAACGGCACCAGGACGTCCCACACGGCCTGGATCGCCTCGTCGGAGTAGCCGCGCTCGCGGCAGCCGTCCCGGAACGGGATGAACTCCTTGTCGAGGATCTCCTTCTTCTTCTTACCCATGGCCCGGCGCAGCAGGTCCGCCTGACCGAGGGTGTAGCCGGCGAGGATCTGCGCGGCGCGCTGCACCTGCTCCTGGTAGACGATCAGGCCGTGGGTGGGTGCCAGGATCTCCCGCAGCGGCTCCTCCAGCTCCGGGTGGATCGGGGTGATCTCCTGGAGGCCGTTCTTGCGCAGCGCGTAGTTGGTGTGCGAGTCGACGCCCATCGGGCCGGGTCGGTACAGGGCCAGGACCGCGGAGATGTCCTCGAAGTTGTCCGGCTTCATCAACCGCAGCAGGGACCGCATCGGCCCACCGTCGAGCTGGAACACGCCCAGGGTGTCACCGCGGGCCAGCAGCTCGTACGCGGCCGGGTCGTCCAGCGGCAGGGCCAGCAGGTCGAGCTTGAGGCCGTGGTTGAGTTCGATGTTCTTGACGGCGTCGTCGATGATCGTCAGGTTGCGCAGGCCGAGGAAGTCCATCTTCAGCAGCCCGAGCGACTCGCAGGTCGGGTAGTCGAACTGCGTGATGATCGCCCCGTCGGCGTCGCGGCGCGTCAACGGGATGTGCTCGATGATCGGCTCGGCGGACATGATGACGCCGGCGGCGTGCACACCGGTCTGCCGGATCAGCCCCTCGATGCCCTTCGCGGTGTCGATCACCTTGCGGACGTCCGGGTCGGAGTCGTACAGGCCGCGGATCTCGCCGGCCTCGGCGTAGCGGGGGTGCTTGGTGTCGAAGATGCCGGTGAGCGGGATGTCCTTGCCCATCACTGCCGGCGGCATCGCCTTGGTGATCCGGTCGCCGACCGCGTACGGGAAACCAAGCACCCGGGCCGAGTCCTTGATCGCGGCCTTCGCCTTGATCGTGCCGAACGTGGCGATCTGGGCGACCTTGTCCTCACCCCACTTGTCGGTGACGTACTTGATCACCTCACCGCGCCGACGCTCGTCGAAGTCGATGTCGACATCCGGCATCGACACGCGCTCGGGGTTGAGGAACCGCTCGAAGATCAGGCCGTGCTGGATCGGGTCCAGGTCGGTGATGCCCAGCGCGTACGCGACGAGCGAGCCGGCGGCCGAACCACGACCCGGACCGACCGAGATGCCCTGGCTCTTGGCCCACTGGATGAAGTCGGCGACCACGAGGAAGTACGACGGGAAGCCCATCTGGTTGATGACGCCCAGCTCGTACTCGGCCTGGACGACGTGCCCCTCCGGGATGCCGTTCGGGTAGCGGCGGCCCAGGCCGGCGAACGTCTCCTTGCGGAACCAGGACTCCTCGGTCTCCCCGTCGGGCACCGGGAAGCGCGGCATCAGGTTGTGGAACTCGAACATGCCCTTCGGGTCGACCTTCTCGGCGACCAGCAGCGTGTTGCGGCACCCCTGCTGCCACAGCTCGGACGAGTCCACCGCGCGCATCTGGTCGGCGCTCTTGACGAAGTAGCCGCCACCCTCGAAGCGGAACCGGTTGGGGTCGTCGATGTTGCTGCCGGTCTGCACGCAGAGCAGCACGTCGTGGGCGGTGGCCTGCGCCTCGTGGGTGTAGTGCGAGTCGTTGGTGACCACCGGCGGGATGTCCAGCTTGCGGGCGATCTCGGTGAGCCCCTCGCGGACCCGGCTCTCGATGGAGAGGCCGTGATCCATGATCTCCAGGAAGTAGTTGTCCTTGCCGAAGATGTCCTGGTAGCTCGCCGCGACCTTGAGCGCCTCGTCGAACTGGCCCAGCCGCAGCCGGGTCTGCACCGCGCCGGACGGGCAGCCGGTGGTGGCCATGATCCCCTCGGCGTGCTCGGCGATCAACTCCATGTCCATCCGGGGCCACTTGACGTAGTGCCCCTCCATGGACGCGCGCGAGTTGAGCGTGAACAGGTTCTTCAGGCCCTGCGCGTTCTTCGCCCACATCGTCTTGTGGGTGATCGCGCCGTTACCCGAGACGTCGTCGCTCTTCTGCTCCGGCCGACCCCACTTGACCCGCGCCTTGTGGTAGCGCGACTCCGGCGCCACGTACGCCTCGACGCCCAGGATCGGGGTGATCCCGGCGGCCATCGCCTGGTTGTAGAAGTCGTTCGCGCCGTGCATGTTGCCGTGGTCGGTGATCGCCACCGCCGGCATGCCCAGCCGGTTGGCCTCGGCGAACAGGTCCTTCAGCCGGGCCGCTCCGTCGAGCATCGAGTATTCGGTGTGCACGTGCAGATGCGCGAACGAATCGGCCATGCCTGGCGCCCCCCGGCGGTGTGGATCTTGTTGGTCGGAGCCGACCGGGACCTACCCTACCGAGGTGATCTCGACGGCTCCACCGTCCGCGCCGGGGGTCGTGGCCCTCGTCTCGTCCGCCGGGCGGTCCACCGAGCCCGCGCCTCCCCGCCGCGCAAAATGAGCCTAGGCTCATCAGCATGGCGAGGTACTACGACGTGCACCCGGAGAACCCCCAGCCCCGAATCATCGGCCAGGTCGCCGACCTGATCCGAGGTGGTGGGCTGGTCGCCTACCCGACGGACTCCTGCTACGCGCTCGGCGTCCAGCTGGGCAACGCGGACGGGCTGGACCGGATCCGCCAGATCCGCCACCTCGACGACCGGCACCACTTCACGCTGGTCTGCCGGGACTTCGCGCAGCTCGGCCAGTTCGTGCAGATCAGCAACTCGGTCTTCCGTCTGGTGAAGGCGTCCACCCCGGGCAGCTACACCTTCATCCTGCCGGCCACCAAGGAGGTGCCGCGCCGGATGTTGCACCCGAAGAAGCGCACCGTCGGTGTCCGCGTACCCCGGCACACCGTCACCCAGGCGCTGCTGGCCGAGCTGGCCGAACCACTGGTGTCGAGCACCCTGGTCCTGCCCGGCGACGACGAGCCGATGACCCAGGGGTGGGAGATCAAGGAACGGCTCGACCACCAGCTCGACGCGGTCCTCGACGCCGGCGACTGCGGCAAGGAGCCGACGACCGTGATCGACCTGTCCGGCCCCGAGCCGGAGATCCTGCGTCGGGGTGCCGGGGACGTGTCCCGCTTCGAGTAACGCGCCGGTCCGGGTCGGGTGCCGGACCGTACCGGGCCACGCCGGTGTCACCGGTCGTACGCTCGGGGATCGGCACCGGCGAGCATTGGACACCCGGCATGCCCGACGCGGACGACATCGACGCCCTGGCCCGGTCCGCCGCGCACGGCGACCCGGCGGCGCTGGACGCCCTGCTGGTGGCGGTGCGCCCCGAGGTGCTGCGGCTGTGCGCCCGGTTCCTGCCCAACCGGGAGGACGCCGAGGAGGCCTGCCAGGACACGCTGCTGGCGCTGGCCAACGGCATCGCCCGGTTCGAGGGGCGCTCCTCGTTCCGCACCTGGCTGCACCGGCTGACCGCCAACCGGTCCCGCTCGACCTACCGCACGCTGCGCCGCCGCTGGCGGCTGGAGGCCGGCGGCGTACCGCTGCCCGACCGGGCCGACCCGCGGCGGACCAGCGTGGTCGCGGGCACCCGCCTCGACCTGCTGGACGCCTTCGACTCGGTCCATCCCGACCTCGCCGAGGTGGTGGCCCTGCGCGACGTCCTCGGGCTGAGCTACCCCGAGATCGCCGCCCTGCTCGACGTGCCGGTGGGCACCGTGAAGTCCCGGTTGCACCTGGCCCGCCGACAGGTCCGGCAACGGCTCGGCGCCGAGTGAACGCGGCATCGTTCCGCCGGCTCGTCGTCGTCCTCGCGGCCACCGCGGGGGTCGCCGCCTGCGGCGCCGACGCCGTCTCGCCCCTGCCCGTCCAACCGCCCGGCCCGAGCCGTTCGACGCCGACACCCGCCACCCCCGCCACGACCACCATGCCCGCCACGACCCCCGCGACCGCCGGGTCGCCGACGCGACCGCCGCCGACCAGCGCGCGCCCGGTCCCGGCACCGCCCGAACCCACCCGGACCAGGGGTACGCCCCGCACGACTCCCCCGCCGGCCGACGCGACGCCGGCCTGCCAGGGCGCGGTCCGCTACGACCTGCCGCTCGCCGAGACCGAGATCGAGTTGCTGCGATCGCTCTGCTTCGCCACCGGTGCGGTGCTGCGGATCCAGGGCATCGGGCCGGGGCTCGTCACCGTGGACCGTCCAGAGTTGGTCTCGCAGCAGTACGAGGCGGGCGTGGTGGACATCCGCTTCGTCCGCCCCGGCACCGTCGCTGTGACGATCCCCAAGGACGGCCGGGAGCACACCATCACCGTGGTGGTCCGCTAGCGCGCCTACCGCAGGCGTACGCCAGCGAGCAGGGTGTCCACGAAGTCGGGTCCGCTGCCCGCGGGCGGGCTTATCTGCACGTACACCAAGGCGGGCCGGCCCGGGTGCGTGGCGGCCGACTCGATGATCTGCGGCCGACCTCGGTCGCAGCGGTACGCCACCACCGTCCACTCGACACCCGCCGGCCGGATGAGCCGGGACGGCGCGGGCGCGCAGTCACCGTGGGTGCGCTCGGCCAGGAACCCGGCCGGCGTGGCGCGTGCCGCCGTGGTGGCGGAGAGGCCCACGAACGCGCCGGGCAGACGAGGGTCGGCGGCCCACCGGCGGGGTTGGGGTGACATCACCAGCGCCGGTTCGGGTTGGCCGTCGGCACCGTACTGACCGGCCCAGGTCGCCCCGGTGGCGGACCAGCCGGGTGGCAACACCACGGTCAGCGGCCCGGTCGTGTACGTGCCGCCGACCGGCCGCGCCGACCCGACTCCACCCGGCTCGGCACCCACCGCACCCACCAGGACTGCCACGACAGCGGCCCCGGCCACCCGCAGCAGCCAGTACCGACGGCGCACGGGACCGGTCGCCACAGCCAGCCCCACCTGGTCGCTCACGCGGGTCAGCGCGGTGTGCAGGGCCGCGGCGTCGGGATAGCGGTCGGCAGGGTGGTGGGCGGTGGCCTGGGCGAGCACCGCCGCGACCGCTGGCGGCACGTCTGCCCGCAGTCGGATCTCCGGGGCGTACCCGGGCGGGTCGGCGCCCAGCAGCCGGATGCCGAGCCGGCCGAGCCCGTACACGTCGGCGCGGGTGTCGATCACCGCGCCCGGGTTGTCCTGCTCGGGGGCCATGTAACCCGGGGTACCGGCTCGGGCGGTCAGCCCGGAGGCGGCGGCGAGCGCCTTGGCCAGGCCGAGGTCGGCGATCAGCACCTTCTCGGTGTCGGGGTCGTCCGGACCGGCGGAGTGGAACAGGATGTTGCCCGGGGTGAGATCACGGTGCACGACGCCGTGCCGGTGCAGCACGGCAACCCCCGCGCAGATCTCGCCGAGCAGCCGCAACGCCGTGGGCGTGGGGATCTCACCGGCGGCCAGGCGGTCCCGCAGGCTCCCCCCGTCCGCCCAGGCCAGGACCGCGTACGGCCGGCCGTCGGGCAACTCACCGACGGCGTGCACCCGGATCAGCCGCTCGTGGTCCAGCCGGCGCAGCAGCCGGGCCTCGTCGCGGAAGCGTTCCCGGACCCGCAGGTCGTGGCTCCAGTTCTCGGCCAGCACCTTGATCGCCACGTGCGCGTCGAGCGCCCGGTCGTAGCCCAGCCAGACGGTCGCGAACGATCCGACGCCGAGCAGTCGCTCGATGGCGTAGGGCCCGATCCGCAGTGGAGCCGTCACCGCGTCACCCCCGGCCGGCGTTTCCTTGGAGAGTAGACCGGGTCGGTCGCAAACCCGACGAACCGTTGGCCCCGGCGCGGTGACTAACAGGGCAGGAGACCCATCACCGAAGGAGCCACCATGAACCGTCCCACGATCCTCCTCACCACCGCCGCGCTGGCGTTCGGCACGCTCGTCCCGGTGGCCGTCGCCGGCCCGGCGGCGGCAGCGCCCCGGACCGGCGGCACCGCATCCGCCTCGGCGCGCGGCCCGCTCGCCGCCGCTGTCGAGCACAGCCACCCGCAGGTGCTCAGCGTCGCCGGCGCCGGTGTGTACCGGATCGGCGCCAGCCTGAGCACGCTGACCGCGAACGGGCACATCGGCTGGACCGCTCCTGCCTGCGGCGGGGTGGTGCACGCGGGATCGACCGGTTCCTGGGCCGGCGTGTTCGTGCTGGCCTTCCGCGACGGGCGACTGGTGGAGGTCGGTACGGCCACCGCACCGCCGCAGTCCCCCGCCGGCGCCACGGTCGGTATGTCGTTCGACGAGTTGGAGGCGATCTACGGCCGGCGGGGTTCGTTGATCCGCAACGACGCGGGGGACGCCGAGGCGTACCTCGTGCGGGTCGGCTCGCGGGTGGAGCTGTTCACCGGGCACCCGATCCGGCCGGGCGTGGGCTACTTCCAGGTCGGTCCGGCCAGCTTCGTCGAGCGGAACTTCCGGGCGGGTCCGGCCTGCTGAACAGCGTCAACCGTCGGGGCGCCCGGTTTCTGCCGGGCGCCCCGCGTGCTGCCCGGCACACCAGTCTGCGAGCGACACGATGATGTCCCGGTAGACAACACTGTGTGGCACACAGTATGGTGTGACACATGGTTAGCGAGGACGTTCTACGGACGCACCTACAGGAGTTGCGTCGAGGCACCGTCGTGGTGGCCAGCCTGGTCGCGCTGCGCCGACCGGACTACGGCTACGCACTGCTGCAACGGCTCACCGACCACGGCTTCCCGGTGGACGCCAACACGCTCTACCCGCTGCTGCGCCGCCTGGAGGACCAGGGGCTGCTGACCAGCGAGTGGAACACCGAGGAGAGCCGACCGCGCAAGTTCTACCGGACCAGCGACGAGGGCGAGTCGATGCTGAACCGGCTGCTCGACGACCTCGCCGCCGTGCAGGCCTCCATCACCGGGCTGATCCAAGGAGTGGACCGATGAACACCCTGACCAATCGCTACCTCGCCGCCACCCTGCGCTCGGTGCCCGCCCCGCGTCGTGACGAGATCGCCACCGAGCTGCGGGCCTCCATCGACGACATGATCGAGGGCCGGACCGACGGTGGCGCGGACCCGGTCACCGCCGAGCGGGCGGTGCTCACCGAGCTGGGCAACCCGGACGTGCTGGCCGCCCGGTACGCCGACCGTCGGCTCCAGCTGATCGGCCCGACCTACTACCTGCTCTGGCTGCGGCTGTTGAAGCTGCTGCTCAGCTTCATCCCGGCGCTCGTCGGCACGATCGTCACCGTGGTCGACGCGGCCGAAGGAAAGGGTTTCGGGGCCATCGGGCCGGGCATCGTCGTGGCCATGCAGGTGGCCGTGCAGATCGCCTTCTGGCTCACCCTGACCTTCGCCATCATCGAGCGCACCCAGACGGCCGTGCACGTGCCGGAGTGGACTGTCGACCAGCTGCCCGACGTCCCGGCGCACCGTGACGTGTCCCTCGCCGACACCATCGCGTCGGCGGTCTTTCTGGTGGCCACGATCGGTTACCTGCCGTTGCAGCACTACCACTCCTGGGTCCGCGACACCGACGGCGACAACATCCCGGTCCTCGACCCGGCGCTGTGGTCCTTCTGGCTGCCGGCACTGATCGTCGTCCTGCTCGGCAGCCTGGTGTTCGAGATCGTCAAGTACCGGATCGGGCATTGGACCTGGGCGCTGTTCGGGACCAAGGCGCTTGTCAACCTCGCGTTCTCGGTGCCGGTGGTATCGCTGGCGCTGTCCGACCGGCTGCTCAACCCCGCCCTCGGCGAGCGGCTGAGCTGGCTGGCGGACGCGGACAACCGCAACACCATCGGGGTCGCCATCGCGGTGGGCACGGCGGCGATCCTGGTCTGGGACCTGATCGACACCGCTCTGAAGACGCGCCGTCAGACGGCGTGAGTGAGAGCCCATCTCCGGCGGCCCGGCGCGTACCTCGCGTCGGGCCGCCGCCCGTGGCCCGGGTCCGACGGCACCGGTCCGCCCACTGGACGGGCGTGGCGGGCGACGTGGCATCGTTCCCGGATGACCGTGGCACCGCGAGACGAATGGCGCCGACCGGGTCCGACCACCCAGCAGCGCCGCAAGGACCTGTGGCTCGGCCTGGGGATGACCGTGCTGGCGCTGGTCAGCCTCACCCTGGCCCACAGCACCGGGGCGTTCCTGCTGGGCTCGCCGCCGTCCGGGGCGGAGCAACTGTTCTGGACCGTCGCGGTGACGGTGCCGCTGATCTGGCGGCGGCGCTGGCCGGTGACGACCCTGCTGATCGTCTCGGTGGGGTTCATCGCCGCGCAGGCCCGATCGGCCCCGGAGACCCAGTTCTCCTCCTGGGCGTTGTTCTGCGCCCTCTACACCGTCGGCGCCTGGGGGCAGGACCGTCGCCTCGCCCGGCGGCTGCGCATCGGCGTGATCACCACGATGTTCGCCTGGCTGGGGATCTACTACGCGATCACGATCGACCAGATTCCACCCGGGGCCTTCGACGACGCGGCCGGGCCGGTGCCACCCGTGCTCGCCGCGATGGTCACCGGTGTCCTGCTCAACGTGCTGGTCTTCGGCTTCGCGTACTTCTTCGGTGAGACCGCCTGGGTGGCCGCTCGTCGCGAACACGAGCTGCGGACCCAGGCCGAGGACCTGCGCCGGTCGCAGACCGAGTCCCGGGAACGGGCGGTGCTCGGCGAACGGGTCCGGATCGCCCGGGAACTGCACGACGTGGTCGCCCACCACGTGTCGGTGATGGGAGTGCAGGCGTCCGCCTGCCGCCGGGTGTTCGACCGTGACCCCGCCAAGGCCCGCACCGCGCTCACCGCCATCGAGCAGAGCGCCCGCACCGCGGTCGACGAGCTACGCCGGATGCTGGGGGTGCTGCGGACCACCGGCACGGCCGACGCCGCGCCGCCGGCCGGCGGCGACGTCGACCGGATCGGTGAGCTGGTCGAGCGGGCTCGGGCCGCGGGCCTGACGGCAACCCTCGGGGTGTACGGCGACCCGGTCGCGCTGCCCGAATCGGTCTCGCAGGCGCTGTATCGGGTGACGCAGGAGGCGGTGACCAACACCCTGAAGCACGCCGGTGCGGACCTGCTGGACGTGCGGGTCCGCTACCTGGCCCGGGAGGTGGAGGTCGACGTGACCGACAACGGGCGAGCCGGCGGCCGGGTCGACGCCGTCGGGCTGGGCCTGATCGGGATGCGCGAACGGGTCACCGCGCACGACGGCGACCTGGAGGCCGGACCGCGTGCCGGCGGCGGATGGCGGGTACGCGCCCGCTTCCCGCTGGCGGCGACCGACCCACCGGTCGGCGCGCAGCGGGAGCCGCACGACGAACACCAGCCGGCCGTCGACACGGAGGTGACGGCATGAGTGCCGCGCCAGCCCACGAGAGGTCGGGACCGGATCGGACCATCCGGGTGCTGCTCGCCGACGACCAGCACCTCGTCCGCACCGGCTTCCGGGTCATCCTGGAGGTGGAGGACGACATCGAGGTGGTCGGCGAGGCCGCCGACGGCGAACGGGCCGTCGCCATGACCCGGGCCACCCGCCCCGACGTCGTACTCATGGACGTGGAGATGCCCGGGATGGACGGCCTGGAGGCCACCCGGCAGATCACCGCCGACGGACCCGGTGGGCCGGCCGTGCTGATCCTCACGACCTTCGACCGCGACGACTACCTGTTCGCCGCGCTGCGTGCCGGGGCCAGCGGTTTCCTGTTGAAGAACGGCACACCGGAGGAGCTGATCGAGGCGATCCAGGTGCTGGCCAGGGGCGACGGCCTGCTCGCCCCGGAGATCACCCGCCGGGTGATCTCCACGTTCGCCCGTCCCGGAGACCCGGCGGGCACCGCCCACCGGGGGCCGGAGGCGGACGCCGCGCTGGCCGGGCTGACCCCACGGGAACGGGAGGTGCTGGTCCTGCTCGCCGCCGGATCGAGCAACGCGGAGATCGCCGCTGCCATCCACCTGGGCGAGGCGACCGTGAAGACCCACGTCAGTCGGGTGCTGGCCAAACTCGGCCTGCGCGACCGGGTGCAGGCGGTGGTGTTCGCGTACGAGAACGGGGTGGTCCGGCCCGGCGGGTGACCGCCATCCGCCGCGCGACGGACCGCCCGCTCACCCACCGGGCGGACGGCGGGGCGGGGTGTTCGATCTAGCGTGGACTGGTGACCAGAACGCTTCGCCTCGACGGCGTCGACCGTAGCTTCGGCGACCGGCAGGTGCTCAAGAACGTGTCCTTCGAGGTGGCCGCCGGCCGGATGACCGGCTTCGTGGGCGCCAACGGCGCCGGCAAGACCACCACCATGCGCATCATCCTGGGTGTGCTCGCCCCCGACGCCGGTGAGGTGAGCTGGGGCGGCAGCACGTTGACCCCGCGGGACCGGCGGCGCTTCGGCTACATGCCGGAGGAGCGGGGCCTCTACCCCAAGATGACCACCCGGGAGCAGGTGACGTACCTGGGCCGGCTGCACGGCCTGGACGCGCCCGCCGCGAGGCGGGCCACCGACGCGCTGCTGGACCGGGTCGGCCTCGGTGAACGCGGTGACGACCTGCTGGAGACGCTGTCGCTGGGCAACCAGCAACGCGCGCAGATCGCGGCCGCCCTGGTGCACGACCCCGAGGTGCTGGTGCTCGACGAGCCGTTCTCCGGCCTCGACCCCCTCGCCGTCGACACCGTCGTCACCGTGCTGCGGGAACGGGCCTCGGCCGGCGTGCCGGTGCTGTTCTCCAGCCACCAGCTCGACGTCGTGGAACGCCTCTGCGACGACCTGGTGATCATCGGGGACGGGACGATCCGGGCCGCCGGCAGCCGACAGCAGCTGCGCGACTCCTACACCGTGCCCCGCTACGAGTTGGTGGTGGCGACCGACGCCGGTTGGGTACGCGACCAACCCGGGGTGACCCTGGTCGAGCTGGACGGCCCGCGGGTGGTCTTCGACCTGCCGGCCGACGCCGACGAACAGCCCGTGTTGCAGGCGGCCCTCGCGCGCGGCCCGGTGCGCGCCTTCCGCCCGGTCAGCCCCTCGCTCACCGAGATCTTCCGAGAGGTCACCCAGTGAACATCACCCAGGCCACCCGGCTGGTCGCCGAACGGGAGATCCGCGTCAAGCTGCGCGACCGTACCTTCCTGTTCGGCACGCTCTTCTTCCTGCTGATCGCCGCGGCGGGCACCATCCTGCCGCCGCTGCTCTCCGGCGGTCCGGACACGGTGGCCGTCACCCAGGAGGCGGCCGGGCCGCTGCGGGACGCCGGACTCGACGTCCGCGTGGTGGCCGACGACCGGGCCGCCGAGCAGGCCGTCCGCGACGGTGACGTGGACGCGGCGGTGGTCGCCGGTCCGAAGGTTCTCGCGATGGACGAGTCCCCCACCGACGTGGTCCAGGCGCTGAGCAGCTCGCCGCCGGTGCAGTTGCTCGACCCGGACGCGGTCGACCCGGTGGTGGCGTTCCTGGTGCCGTTCGTCTTCGCGTTCGTCTTCTTCATCACCTCGCAGACCTTCGGCCTGCAGATCGCGCAGAGCGTCACCGAGGAGAAGCAGACCCGCATCGTGGAGATCCTCGTCGCGGCGGTGCCGGTACGGGCGTTGCTGGCCGGCAAGGTGGTGGCCGGCGGCATCCTGGCGTTCGCACAGATCGCGCTCATCGCCGTGGTGGCGGTGATCGGCATGCAGATCGGCGACAGCGGCGACCTGCTCAGCCTGCTCGCCCCGGCGATCGGCTGGTTCGTGCCGTTCTTCCTGTTCGGTTTCGTGCTGCTCGCCGCGATGTGGGCGGCAGCCGGAGCGCTCGCCAACCGGCAGGAGGACCTCGCCGCCGTGTCGACACCCGTGCAGCTCGCCGTCATGCTGCCGTTCTTCGCGGTGATCTTCCTGAACGACAACGCGACAGCGATGCGGGTGCTGTCGTACCTGCCGTTCTCGTCGCCCACGGCCATGCCGTTGCGGCTGTTCACCGGCGACGCGGCCGGTTGGGAGCCGTTCGTCTCGCTTGTCGTCCTGCTGCTCGCCACCGGCGCGTTCCTGCTCGCCGGCGCCCGGGTGTACGAGGGATCGCTGCTGCGCACCAACGGCCGCACCTCCCTGCGGACCGCGTGGCGGGAGCGGGAGACGATCGGCTGAGTCTTGGGTTCGCCCAGCGGGCGTCGGTGTCCTCAAGGGACACCGGCGCCCGCTGTGTGCGGCAGCGTTCCGACCGTTGTTCGCAGGCCGTGAACAGGGCGAACGCTCCTACGGTGAGCCGATCCTCACGGCAACGACCTCGTCGTCGCCGGTCCCGGACCGGAAAGGCTCTCGATGAACCCACCGATCGACCCGCGGCACCACAACCACGGACGGCAACTCCGTCGCCTGCTCAGCATGCTGCTCGCAGTCGTCCTCGCCAGCACCCTCGCGGCCCTCGTCCGGCCCGCGCCGGCCGCCGCCGCCCCGGGCGACCTCATCCTCAACGGCACGTTCGACAACGGCAGCACCCAGCCCTGGTGGACCCGCCTCGCCTCGACCAGCACGACGGTCAACGCCGGGCAGCTGCGCATCCGCACCAGCGCGACAGTCGACGACCCCACCTACGAGGACCTGGTCGGCCACTTCGAGTTCGGGGTGACGGCCGCGCAGCCGTACCGGCTGCAGTTTGACGCCTCCGCCGACGTCAGCCGCCCGCTGCGCGTCTCGGTCTCCCGGGCGAACACGCCCTTCACCTCCGCGGTCGACCAGAACGTCACGCTGACGTCCACGATGCGCCGGTTCACCTTCGACTTCGCCTCGCCGTTCGGTGACCCCAGAGCGGTGCTCCTGTTCCACTTCGGCGGGCATGCCGCCTCGACGGTCCGGTTGGACAACATCTCGCTCACACCGTTGGCCGTCGACCCGAACACCGACCCTGTCCTGTACTGGAACGGCATCCTGCTGGACACCTTCAAGGGTCTGCCTTTACCGCCCACCGCCCTGTCCCGACAGGCGGCCATCCTGCACGCGGCGATGCACGACGCCGCCGTCTCGGTCACCGGGGTCGGCAATCCCTACCGGGTACGGGTGCCGGTCAGCTACCCGGGCACCATGGACAACGTCGTGGCACCGTCCCTGCACGCGGCCATCGACCAGGCGGCGCACGACGTGCTGACCGCTCTGTACGACCGCTCCTTCTCCTCGGCCATGGATCGGGCCGTTGCCCGCCGGCCGTCCGGCGTGAATGGCGCAGAGGTCACGCGAGGCAACACGGTCGGCGCCGCAGCCGCCGCCGCGAACCTTCAGGCCCGCACCAACGACGGCTCCGACAACGAGGATCCGTACCAGGTGGAGGGGGTGCCGGGGTCGTGGCGACCCACCGACGGCGAGGACGCGATCAGCCCGAAGTGGGGCCTGGTCACCCCGTTCGCGCTGACCTCCGGCGACCAGTTCCGGCCGGACCTACCCGCCGACGCCGTCGACTACGAGGACCTGCTCGGCAAGCAGGAGTACGTCGACCAGGTCGAGGAGGTCCGCGCATACGGCGCCAAGGGACAGTCTCTGCGCACCTCCGACCAGACGCAGATCGCGTTCTTCTGGGCCAACGACCTCGCGGCCACCTACCGGCCACCGGGCCAACTCTTCGAGCACACCCAGATCGTTGCCAAGCAGCGGAAACTCGGCATCCTGGCCAACGCTCGGCTCTTCGGGCTGGTCGCCCTGGCACTCGCCGACGCCGCCATCGCCGCCTGGGACGCCAAGTACCTGACCGAGATCGACCTGTGGCGGCCGGAGAGCGCGATCGGCGGCGGATGGCAGCCGCTGTCGCAGGACACGAACGGCGTCTCGTTCTCGCCGGCCTTCCCGGCCTACGTCTCCGGGCACGCCACCTTCGCCGGGGCCTGGGCGGCGGTGATGCGCAGGTTCTTCGGCACCGACGCGATCGCCTTCGACGCCACCACCGACGATCCGCACGCAGAGGGCGTCGTCCGGCGTATGAGCGGCTTCGGTCATGCCGCCGAGGAGAACGCGCTAAGCCGGATCTACCTGGGCGTGCACTACCGATTCGACGCCGAAGCCGGGATCGCCACCGGCGACGCCGTCGGGGCGTACGTCTACGCCAACCGCCTGCGGCCGTGAGCCGTCAGTCGGTGTGAACGGGGGGACGCTCCCCGTCCGGTCCACGGGCCGAACGGGGAGCGTCACCCACCCGCCGTAGGTGCTTGCCGATCCGGTCCTCCGGCCAGGTCGCCGGCACGATCGGCTCGCCCGACAATGCGTCCAGCACCCGCCCATCCACTGTCCCACTCACCGGCAGGCCACCCAGCGCCTGGAAGGCGATCACCCGGCTGGTGGTGTCCGAGCCAAACCAGCCGTCCGCCGGCACCTCCAGCCCGCCGCACCAGGTAGCAGCGCACCGGAGATCCCGACCGTCAGCACGCCGAGCACCGCGAGCGTCGCCAGACGAAGCCAGCGACGGGACGGCCAGGGCGCCCCGGGTCGCGGCGTTGCCGGTCCGACGCTGGGGCCGACGCCCACCTGGGCGGTCGCGGACGGGGCGACGTCGGTCGGTGCCGCGTGGCTCTCTGACCGATCCCGCTCGCTGAGGCGCGCCTCGAGGCCCCTCCGCATCTCCACCCATCGGTCGACCTCGGCCGCCGTCATGCCGCAGGCCACCAGCAGCGACAGGACGATACGCTCCCGAGGCAGCGTCGTCCGCCCCAGCATCGAGGCGAGGGTGCTCGGCGGCAGCCAGTGTCCCGCCGCCGAGGCGCGTCGGGCGATCTCCCGATAGGTCAGGCCGGAGCGCCGTCGCACGTCCCTGAGCAACGCCACGTACTCGCTCGCCGTGGCCACCTGTGGCACCGGATCCCGGGCAGCGTCATCCATCAAGTCCCCCCGTGTTGTCGATTCGTCCGGCTCGGACCGGTGCGGGTCCGAGCCCACCGGCCGTCCGCGACCAGCGGCACGGCCATCGAGAAAAGACGCTAGATAAGCCCTTCCACGAGAACAATGCCCTGCTCGAGGGGCTGCGATGTCCAGGCAGCTCAGGGCGGCTTGTCCGGGTCTTGTCCGACCATCTCGGACAGTCGCTCGACGTTGACTTGCCACCGACCCGCCGATATCAGGAGAATTGGACGATGACCACGGGGGAACTTCGACCGGACGAGGCGGCCGACCCGACCGAGTTCATCGAGATGCTGCGTCAGCTCAAGGACCGGTCGCGACTCACGTACCGGCAACTGGAGCAGCGCGCCTCGGCGGCGGGTGACGTGCTGGCTCGCAGCACCGCGGCGGACATCCTGCGCCGCTCCACATTGCCGCGACCGGAGGTGGTGGCCGCGTTCGTTCGCGCCTGCGGTGCCGAGGATCAGGTCGAGACATGGCTACGGGCGCGGCACCGTCTCGCGGTGGGTGCGTACACACCGACCGGGCCGGACCAGCAGCCGACCGACGACGACACCACCTCGGACCCGTCGCCGTCGACCAGCAGCACTGCCGAGGGCCGGCCGAGCGGCAGCACCGCACCCGTGGTGGAGCGCGAAACCCCGGACCGGGCGCGCTGGTTCGCCCGGCGTACGCCGCTGACGCTCGTCGTCGTCGGGGCCCTGCTGGCGGTGCTCGGTCTGGGCTTCTGGATCCAGCGCCCCGACGACGACCAGGACACCGGCCAGCGCGGCACACCGGCCAGTTCGACATCCGACGGTCCCTCGGCCACCCCGGACGTCGACACCAGTCCGACGATCGGGCCGAACGCACGCCTGAGCCAGATCCGCCCAGCCCGCAGCCCGCAGCTCTGCCTCAGCGAGGGGCACGACCGCACCGGCCGCTATCGGAGCGAGGTGATGGTGCAGCGTCCCTGCGCGGACGCCACCCCACCCGACACCTACCTGGAGCCGGCGGCCGGCGGGCTGTACTTCATCAAGTGGGACCACCCGGAGCACGGGACGGGCTGCCTGAGCGTCATCGACGGCAACCCCGGCCAGAACCTGCTCGAACCAACGCAGAGGTGCAGCACGACCGACCCGTTCCAACTGTTCCGCTTCGAGCCGACCGCGGCCGCGCCGGCCTCGTACC
The DNA here is from genome assembly GCF_040647935.1 of Micromonospora sp. NPDC049204. NCBI lineage: Bacteria > Bacillati > Actinomycetota > Actinomycetes > Micromonosporales > Micromonosporaceae > Micromonospora > Micromonospora sp. NPDC049204. Next base: position 77,781 of record NZ_JBEZDC010000005.1, read on the forward strand.
GCATCCGGCTGACCAGTTCGGACCTGTGCGTCGGGCTCCGCGACGACGACACCGAGGTGTCGGCCGAGGCGCTCGTCGAGCGGTGCACCAACGGCGCGGACCAGATGTTCCTGGTCGACGGCCTGCCGGGAGGCTGACGACTCCGGTGGATCGACGGCCGCTTAGCGGGCCGGCGGCACCCGATCCCAGCCGGCGGGCAGCGGCGACGCCGACCAGGCCGGGTCGGGCTGCCACGCCGCCCACGCCGGATCCCACCAGCGCTGCCCCGCGTCGAGCAGCGCCGCGATCCGGTCACCCTCGGCCTGGATGGCATCCCCCATGCCCGGATAGCGGCCCTCGACAAGACGCTGGGCGAAGATCTCCACGTCCTTCCAGACGTAGGAGTCGGCGTCCGCGCCCCACCACAGGTCCAACTCGTGGTCCAGCGTGTCCACCCCGATCGGCGTACGCCGGACCGGGTCCTGGAGGTTGAAGTACCAACCGGCGAAGTCGCGCCCGGGGCCGGTCCAGAAGACGTCGACGGAGTGCGCCTCACCGGGGCGTTGCAGCATCAGCTTGCCGTGCCCCGACCAGGAGCGGTGCCCGGCGGTCTCCCACGGGTGACGCCCACACGGGAAGACGCCAGCGGTGGGGAAGCCGAACTCGGCGCCCGGCGGAAGGTAGAGGGCGAGCAGGTCGGGCGAATCCTCGACGACGATCGTCGGGCAGCCGAACCACACCTCGCCGCGCAGGATCTCACGCCGCACGACCACGTCGCCCGGCGCGAACCGGTCCAGCACCAACTCCGCCAGCACGTCCTCGCTCACCGACGGATCGTACCGAGTCGCGGGGCGCCGGGCGGCGCGGACGCTCCGCCCGGGTTGACGGCAGAGCAGGTCGGGCCGCTGACTCCCGCCGGGCGACGGGTGGCCCGGCGGGAATCAGCGCGACCGTACGTGGGTCAGGCGTCGACCGCGGCCATCACGTCGTCGCTGACGTCGAAGTTCGCGTAGACGTTCTGCACGTCGTCGCAGTCTTCCAGGACGTCGATCAGCTTGAAGATCTTGCGGGCGCCGTCCTCGTCCAGCGGCACGTTCATGCTGGGGACGAGAGAGGACTCGGCCGACTCGTACTCGATGCCGGCGTCCTGCAACGCGGTGCGCACTCCGACGAGGTCGGTCGGCTCGGAGACCACCTCGTACGCCTCACCGAGGTCGTTGACCTCCTCGGCGCCGGCGTCGAGGACGGCCATCATCACGTCCTCCTCGGACGTGGCCTCCTTCGGCACGATCACCACGCCCTTGCGGGAGAACATGTACGACACCGAGCCGGCGTCGGCGAGCGAGCCGCCGTTGCGGGTCAGCGCGGTACGCACCTCGGTCGCCGCCCGGTTGCGGTTGTCGGTGAGGCACTCGATCAGCAGGGCGACGCCGTTGGGCCCGTAGCCCTCATACATGATCGTCTGCCAGTCGGCGCCGCCTGCCTCCAGGCCGGAGCCCCGCTTGACCGCGCGGTCGATGTTGTCGTTCGGGACCGAACTCTTCTTCGCCTTCTGGATGGCGTCGAAGAGCGTCGGGTTGCCGGTGGGGTCGCCGCCGCCGATCCGTGCGGCCACCTCGACGTTCTTGATCAGCTTGGCGAACATCTTGCCGCGCTTGGCGTCGATGACGGCCTTCTTGTGCTTGGTCGTCGCCCACTTTGAGTGGCCGGACATCTTCTACCTCCGTTGCTAGCCGCCGGCTGCATCGACCGCACCGCTCACGCCCCGCTCCCGCCGGCGCACGCGGAGGTGCCGGTCAGCTCTGGTGGAAGCCGTGGCGGGCAGATGGCCCTGCCGAATCTCCGCAATCCTACCGACGTCCCCCGGGTCGCTGTCATGCACCGCGCGCGGCGACCTCCCCACGTCCGCCCGAATCGGGCAGACGTGGGGAAAACGGAGTCACATCCCGAATCCGTACGACCCCGTCACCGTGCACTCGACCATCGACCGTTCGTCGCACCGATCATCCAGCCCGGCCCGGTAGCGCCGGAACGACTCCATTGCGGGCAGCGGGCCGGGCAGGTCCGGACCCAGCACGACCTCGACGAAACTCCGGCCACCGTCGAGCCGCAACGTCAGGTAGCGCAGCCCGGCGGGGTTGGTCCGGGCCAACTCCTCGTGGACGGCCCCGAGCAGCCGCAGATGTTCGGCCAGGTGCTCGGGACGCACCCGGTACCGGATCAGCATGGTCTCCATCTCAGCCCACCAGCTCCGCGGCACCGGCCGCCACCCGTGCCGGGTCGACCGAACGCAGCGCTCGGGACCAGGTCACGACCTCGGCGAGCATGGCGGACAACTCCGCCTCCCGGCCGTCACCCGGCGCGAACCGGCCGGCGGTCGGGTCACCCGGGTCGGCCCCGGTGGAGTCGAAGTCGGTGAAGATCGACAGGGCCACTCCGGTCGGCACCACCACCGTCCGTACCTCGGTCAGAATCGCCCGCAGGTGGTCGGCTGCCCGGTTACCGCCCTGCACGCCGTAGCTCAGCACCCCGGCCACCTTGTCGGTCCACTCCGCGTACAGGTAGTCGATGCCGTTCTTGAGCGCGGCCGGGATCGAGCGGTTGTAGTCCGGGGTGACGAAGACGAAGGCGTCGCAGGCGTCTACCACCGCCGCCCACCGCCGGGTGTGCGGGTGCCGGTAGTCGCCGAACAGTGCCGGCACCGGCTCGTCGAGCAGTGGCAACTTCTGCTCCGCGAGGTCGACGAGCGTGCAGACGGCGTCCCCGGCGCGGACCGCCTCGTGCCGCTCGGTGACCTCCATGGCCCACCGGGCGATCGCCGCGCCGCGCCGGCCGGGACGGGTGCTGCCCACGATCAGACCGATCCGCAGCGGTCCTGGGCTCTGTGCGTTTGTCATGACCACGATCCTGTGCGCGACGGGACGGGCCGGGGAGACCGCCGCGAGGATGGCCCTGCCAGGGACACCCATCGGCCAGCGCCGGCTGCCAGACTGGGTCGGTGATGGACGGAGAGCTGGGCGCGTTCCTGCGCAGTCGCCGCGAGGCGCGGCAACCGGCCGAGGTCGGTCTCGCCGAGGGGCCGCGCCGACGCACCCCGGGGCTGCGCCGGGCCGAGCTGGCGACGTTGGCGCAGGTCAGTGTGGAGTACCTGACCCGGCTGGAGCAGGGCCGCGACACCCGGCCGTCGCCGGAGATCCTCGCCGCGCTCGCCGACGCGCTGCGCCTGGACAGCGCCGACCGGGAACACCTGCGGCAGCTCGCCTCGGCCCAGCACGCCCGGCACCTCTGCTCGGGCGACCGGCCGACGGTGTCCCGCACCGTACGGCCAACGGTCCGCGCCATGCTCGACGCGCTACGCGACACCCCGGCGTACGTGCTCAACCGACTCGGCGACGTGCTGGCCTGGAACGAACCGTTCGACCGGCTGGCCCGCCCGCTCGGCCTGCTGGACGGATCGCAACCGAACCTGGTGTGGTTCGTGCTGACCGACGAGCGGGCCCGCGAGCACTACCCGCAGTGGTCGGCGGTGGCCGACCAGCAGGTCGCGCAGCTGCACCTGCTGCGCCGCGGCGACCCGGCCAGCGACGCGTTCGCCGAGCGGCTGGCCCGGACCGTGGGAGCGCCGTTCACCGACCGCTGGCGGCGGCGACCGGTGACCGCCGCACGGGCCGGCCTGCTGACGGTGCGCCACCCGGACGCGGGGCTGCTCCGCCTCGACGTCGAGACGCTGGAGCTGGCCGAGGCCGACCCGCAGCGACTGGTGGTGCAGTTGCCCGCCGACGCCGCCACGGCGACCGCGCTCGACGAGTTGGCGGGCCGCCGCCCGGGGCACCTGCGCGCGGTCGCCGGCTGAGCGACGGGTCACGCCGAAGCGGTGCGGACCAGATCCACGAAGTACGCGTGCACGCGCAGGTCACCGGTCAGCTCCGGGTGGAACGAGGTGGCCAGCAGGTTGCCCTGGCGGACCGCCACGATCCGGTCGGCCGCCGGCCCACCGGTCACCGACCCGATCACCTGCACCCCGGCGCCGACCCGCTCGACCCACGGCGCCCGGATGAAGACCGCGTGGAACGGCTCACCCGCCACCCCGGTGATGGTCACCGGCGCCTCGAACGAGTCGACCTGCCGGCCGAACGCGTTGCGCCGCACGGTCATGTCGATACCGGCGAAGCCCCGCTGGTCGGGTCGACCGTCGAGCACCTCGGTCGCCAACATGATCATGCCCGCGCAGGAGCCGTAGACCGGCATGCCGTCGGCGACGCGCTTGTCGATCGGCTCGCGCATCTCGAAGATGTCGGCGAGTTTGCTGATGGTGGTGGACTCACCGCCGGGGACGACCAGGCCGTCCACCGCGTCCAGTTCCGTCGGACGGCGGACCGCGCGGGCGTCCGCGCCCGCCGCGGCCAACGCCGCCAGGTGCTCCCGGACATCGCCCTGGAGCGCGAGCACACCGATGGTGGGTGCGCCCATGCCTACCAACCCCGCTCGGCCAGGCGGTGCGGCTGCGGGATCTCGTCGACGTTGATGCCGACCATGGCCTCGCCCAGACCACGGGAGACCTTCGCCAGCACGTCCGGGTCGTCGTGGAAGGTGGTGGCCTTGACGATCGCGGCGGCCCGCTGAGCCGGGTTGCCCGCCTTGAAGATGCCGGAACCGACGAACACGCCCTCCGCGCCGAGCTGCATCATCATCGCCGCGTCGGCCGGGGTGGCGATCCCGCCGGCGGTGAACAGCACCACCGGCAGCTTGCCGCTCTCGGCGACCTCCTTGACCAGCTCGTACGGGGCCTGCAACTCCTTGGCCGCGACGTACAGCTCGTCGGCCGGCAGCGACGACAGCCGGGCGATCTCCTGACGGATCTTCCGCATGTGGGTGGTGGCGTTGGAGACGTCGCCGGTGCCCGCCTCACCCTTGGAGCGGATCATGGCCGCCCCCTCGGTGATCCGCCGCAGCGCCTCGCCCAGGTTGGTCGCGCCACAGACGAAGGGCACCGTGAACGCCCACTTGTCGATGTGGTTGGCGTAGTCGGCCGGGGTCAGCACCTCGGACTCGTCGACGTAGTCCACCCCGAGCGACTGGAGGATCCGCGCCTCCACGAAGTGGCCGATGCGGGCCTTGGCCATCACCGGGATGGAGACCGCCCCGATGATCCCGTCGATCATGTCGGGGTCGCTCATCCGGGACACCCCGCCCTGCGCGCGGATGTCGGCGGGCACTCGCTCCAGGGCCATCACCGCGACCGCGCCCGCGTCCTCGGCGATCTTGGCCTGCTCGGCGTTGACCACATCCATGATCACGCCGCCCTTGAGCATCTCGGCCATGCCACGCTTCACGCGGGCCGTTCCGACGACGGGGGCGGTACCGGCGTTCGACGCGGTGTTCTCGGGCACGGGTCATCGCTCCTTGGACGGGCTCTGGCGGGGGCAGCAAAAATGCTACGCGCGGGTCAACGCCGTACCGACAGCCAATCAGACCCCCGGTGGCCTGCCCTGTGGCCCTGGTCACCGGCTCCCCGGCGCCGCCCGGGTCAGCTCGCGGGAACGTCCGCCGGGACGGTGAGGGTCGGGTCGTCGATGTCGAAGTAACGCGGCCACTCCCGGCCCCGTCCCATCCGCAACAACCGCACCAACGGGCGACTCCGCGCCGAGCGGGCGTCCCGGACCAGGTCCGTGTGCACCTGCCGGGACAGCGCGAGCCGGCGACTGGCGGCGATGACCGACCCACAGTCCGGATCACCCGGATCCAACTGGACACCCCGCAACTGCCGGGTCAGGTCGTTCTCCGCCGCCTCCCGCTCGTCCGGGCTGGCGTCCAGGGCGATCCGGGCCGCCGCGTACAACTCGACACCGAAGCGCCGCTCGGCCAACACGGCGGCCGCCGCGGCCCGGCGCAGCAGGTGGGCGTCGAGTGCCCGCGCCGCCAGTTCCGCGCGGCCCTGCAACCGCTGCACCCGACCGGCGGTCCAGACGAGGTACGCCACGACCAGCCCCAGGACCACGATCGCGGCCACCACCCACCACATGTGCGGCATCGTAGTGCTGCTCCGTTTCGCCTCCGATTGGGCGCGGCCACACCGGTCACCCCGGTCGTCGTCCGCACCATCCGTCCCACCGGCTCAGCCCAGCCCCACCCATTCCTGGTCGATGACCCGCCCGTCGGTTGCCTCGATCGCCGCTGCGTATACCTCCACAACGCGGCGAGCAACCACCGGCCAGTCGAAATTCGCCACGACCTGATCGCCGCACGCGCTCAACGCGGCCCGTGCGGCCTGGTCGTCCAGCAACTCGGTCACCGCGTCGCGCAACCCCACCGGGTCGCCCGTGGGAAAGAGCCGACCGGCCCGCCCGCCGTCGAGCACCCGCCGGAACGCGTCCAGGTCGCTGGCCACCACCGTGGTACCCGCGGCCAACGCCTCGGTGAGGATCATGCCGAACGACTCGCCGCCGGTGTTCGGTGCCACGTAGAGGTGCACACTGCGCAACATCCGCGCCTTGTCCGGTTCGGTGACCAGCCCCAGGAACGTGACCCGCTCGTGCAGGTCGGCCGGGAACTGGTCGTACAGGTCGTCGGGGTCGCCCGGGCCGGCGACCAGCAACCGCAGCCCCGGCCGGGTCGCGGCCAACGCCACGAACGCGTCGCGCAGCACCGGGAAGCCCTTGCGCGCCTCGGTGAACCGGCCCAGGAAGCCCAGGGTGCCGCCGGTGCCCGGGGCGCACTCCCCCGGCCAGCCCGGCAACGGCTCGACGTCGGCGAACTTCGCCACGGCCACCCCGTTGGGGATCTCCACCGCCCCGCCGTCCATGTGCTCGACCTGCACCTTGCGGGCCAGCGCACTGACCGCGATCCGGGCGGTGATCCGCTCCAACACGATCTGCAACACACCCTGCGCGGCGGCCAGCACCCGGGACCGGGTCATCGCGGTGTGGAAGGTCGCCACCACCGGGCCGCGCGCGGAGAGCACGGCCAGCAGCGACAGGCTCAGCGTGAGCGGCTCGTGCACGTGCAGCACGTCGAAGTCGCCGTTGATGATCCAACGCCGGACCCGGGCGGTGGAGACCGGGCCGAACGCGATCCGGGCCACCGAACCGTTGTACGGCAGCGGCACGGCACGACCGGCGGACACCACGTACTCCGGCAGCGGCGAATCCTCGTCGGCCGGGGCGAGCACGCTGACCTCGTGGCCGAGCGCGATCAACGCCTCGGCCAGGTCCATCACGTGGTTCTGCACCCCGCCGGGGACGTCGAAGGAGTACGGGCACACGATGCCGATCCGCATGCGTCAGCGCCCCCCGCCCACGACCGCGGCACACCGTCCCACCGTGCCCACCACCTCCTCAGGCCGGACCGGCGGCCGAGGAGGGCAGCGCCGTGCCGTCCCCCGACCCCCGCTGGTCCAGCCACATCCGCTGCAACATGTGCCAGTCTTCCGGATGCCGGGCGATACCCGCCGCCAGACCGTCGGCGATCAGCTGGGTCAGCGACCGGACCCGCTGGTCCAGGGGCCCCGCCTCGGGCCCCGGCACCGGCAGCGGGCCGGCGAGCGACGCGCACGCCGCATCCGATTCGTACCACATCGAGGCCACGTACAGCGGCGCTCCGGTGTGCAACGCGAGCAGCGCCGGCCCGGCCGGCATCCGGGTCCTACCGCCGAAGAAGTCCACCTCCACCCCCCGGGCGGAGAGGTCCCGGTCGGCGAGCAACGGCACCACGGCACCGGCACGCACCCGGTCCAGCAGCACGTCGAACGCCGGACGCGACCCCCCGTGGGTGGGCAGGATCTCCATGCCCACGCTCCCCCGGAAGGCCACGAAACGCTTGTACACGCCCTCCGGCTTGAGCCGTTCCATCACCGTGGTGATCGGCCAGCCGGTGGCCGCCACCCAGGCGCCCGCGGCGTCGTAGTTGCCGGCGTGGGGAAGGGCCACCACGGCGCCCCGGCCCGCGGCCACGTCGGCGGCGAGCAGCTCGGCGCCGTCGAGTCGGAAGCCGGACAGGATCTGCGCCCGACTCAACGCGGGCAGCCGGAACGCCTCCATCCAGTACCTGGCGTACGAGCGGAGCCCCCGCTTCACGAGATCGTCCAGCTCGGCCTCGGGCAGCTCCGGGCCGACCACCCGGCGCAGGTTCGCGCGCAGTCGGGCCGTACCCCCTCCGCCGCGGCGGTGGGCGCGGTCCGCGCCCGCCTGGAACGCCGCCGCCACCAGCGGCCGGGGTAGCGCGCGGACCACCCGCCAGCCGGCGACGTAGCCCAGCTCGGTGAGGTTCACGCGGCCCGGCCGCCGGTCGCCCGGCGCGGGGCCGTGGACGCGCCGCTCACGCCTGGCCGTCCGGCTGGAGCTGCTGGGCCTGGCGGTAGACGTGCGCCATCCGCTGCCCCACCGTGAAGATCGACACGGCGGCGAGCAGCCAGAGCGCGATCTCCAGCGCCGGCTTCACGTCCAGGCCGGTGAGGATGCCGCCGACCCCGACGATCAGCAGCCGCTCGGTGCGCTCGGCGATGCCCACGTTGCAGGTCATGCCGAGCCCTTCGGCGCGTGCCTTGACGTAGGAGACCAGGCTGCCGGCGGCCAGGCAGACCAACGCGGCGGCCACCCCGGAGTAGTTGCCCTGGGTGGCCAGCCAGTACGCGACGGCACCGAAGACGGCGCTGTCGGCGACCCGGTCCATGCTTGAGTCGAGGAACGCGCCGAACCTGGTGGAGCCGCCGCTCATCCGGGCCATCGTCCCGTCGAGCAGGTCGGTGAGCGCGAACAGGGTGACGATCAACGCGCCCGCGACCAGATGGCCGCGGGCACCGAGGCCGAGCGCGCCGACGAGCACACCAACGGTGCCCGCGACGGTGACGGCATTGGGGGTGACGCCCGCGCGCAGCAGGGCGCGGGCAATCGGCTCGACGACGCGGGTCATCCCCGCGCGGGCCGACACTTGGAAGATCTTCGCCATGGCGGTCCCCACGATAACGGTCCGCCCAGGTCCGCCGATACGGCCGCCCCTCCGACCCGCCCGGGAGAGGCTTGTGCCTACCCGGCAACGGGTGTGAGATCGAGGCGGAGGGTGAGCCAGCTCACCCGCCCACCCGTCCCGTTCCCGCTGTGCACGAGACCACCGGAGGATACTGCCGCGCACTCGCCCCGGGCCGCTTACCGTCGCGCGGCGGTCGCCACCCACCACCGGCTGAGGGAGGTGCGCCCCATGGCGCAGAAGCATGAGAAGGGTTCCACCGGCGGCGCGCCGGTGGTGACCGAGCCCGCGCGGGTTCGCAACGTGGTGCTCGTCGGGCATTCCGGCGCGGGCAAGACGACGCTTGTCGAGGCCCTGCTCGCGGCCACCGGCACGATCGGCCGGGCCGGCGCCGTGGTCGACGGCACGACGGTCGGCGACCACGACCCCGCCGCGGTCCGCCAACAGCGGTCGGTCAGCCTGTCCTGCGCGCCGCTGCTGCACAACGGCATCAAGGTCAACCTGCTGGACACCCCCGGGTACGCCGACTTCGTGGGCGAACTGCGCGCCGGGCTGCGGGCCGCCGACGCCGCCCTCTTCGTCGTCTCCGCGGCGGGCGGCATGGACGCGGCCACCGTCGCGCTGTGGGAGGAGTGCGCGGCGGTCGACCTGCCCCGCGCGGTCGCGGTCTCCCGACTGGACCAGCCCCGCGCCGACGTCGACGAGACGGTGGCGCTCTGCCAGCGCCTCTTCGGCGACAACGTGATGCCCCTCTACCTGCCGATGCTCGGCGACGATGGCGTGTCCACCGAGGGTCTGCTCGGCCTGATCACCCGCCGGGTCTTCGACTACTCCGCCGGACTGCCCGCCGACGTCCGCGACCCAGACCCGGAGCACCAGCGGGCCATCGACGAGTCCCGCGACGAGCTGATCGAGGGGATCATCGCCGAGAGCGAGGACGAGACCCTCATGGACCGCTACCTCGACGGCGAGGAGATCAGCACCGAGGTGCTCATCGACGACCTGGAGAAGGCCGTCGCGCGGGGGCACTTCTACCCGGTGGTACCGGTCTGCGCCGAGACCGGGGTGGGGCTGGACGTGCTGCTGGAGGTGCTCACCGCCGCGTTCCCGTCGCCGTTGGAGCACGAGTTGCCGGCGGTGACCGGCGTCGACGGCTCGCCGCGTCCGCCGCTGACCTGCGACCCGGCCGGGCCGCTCGTCGCGGAGGTCGTCAAGACCACCATCGACCGCCACGTCGGCCGGGTCTCGCTGGTCCGGGTCTTCTCCGGCACGCTGCGCCCCGACCAGACCATGCACGTGTCCGGTCACGGCATGGCCGAACGCGGGCACCCCGACCACGACGCCGACGAGCGGGTCGGGCACATCTTCACCCCGCTGGGCACCACCCTGCGGGAGGTGCCGCTCTGCGTGGCCGGCGACATCTGCGCGATCACCAAGTCGGGCAGCGCCGAGACCGGCGACACCATCTCCGCCCGGGACGAACCGCTGCTGATCGCCCCCTGGGAGATGCCGGAGCCGCTGCTGCCGGTGGCGGTCGTCGCCCACCGCCGCGCCGACGAGGACGCCCTGGCCCGCAACCTCGCCCGCCTGGTCGCCGGCGACCCCACGCTGCGGCTGGAGCGCAACCCGGAGACCCACCAGTTGGTGCTCTGGTGCATGGGCGAGGCCCACGCCGACGTGGTGCTCGACCGGCTGCGCGCCGGCGGCGTCGAGCTGGACACCGAGCCGGTCACGGTGTCGCTGCGCGAGACGCTCACCGTGCCCGCGACGGGGCACGGCCGGCACGTCAAGCAGTCCGGTGGGCACGGCCAGTACGCGGTCTGCGACATCGAGGTCGAGCCCCTGCCCCCGGGCAGCGGCGTCGAGTTCGTCGACCGGGTCGTCGGCGGCGCGGTGCCGCACAACTACATCCCGTCGGTGGAGAAGGGCGTCCGCGCCCAACTGGAGCGCGGCCTGGTCGCCGGCCACCCGGTGGTGGACCTGCGGGTGACCCTGGTCGACGGCAAGGCGCACAGCGTCGACTCCTCCGACGCGGCCTTCCAGACCGCCGGCGCGCTGGCACTGCGGGACGCCGCCGACCGTGGTCAGCCCGCGCTACTGGAGCCGATCGACGAGGTCACCATCCGGGTGCCGGACGGCTCGGTGGGCGCGGTGCTGGGCGACCTGTCCAGCCGGCGCGGCCGGGTGCTCGGCACCGAACCGGACCCGGACACCGAGGGCCGCACCCTCGTGCGCGCCGAGGTGCCGGCCATCGAGTTGCTGCGCTACGCCGTCGAGTTGCGCTCCCTGACGGCTGGCACCGGCACCTTCCGCCGTCAGTACGTCCGCCACGACCCCATGCCCGCCCACCTGGCCGACCAGATCCGCAAGGAACACACCCCCTGACCCTCGCCCCGCCTCAGGGGTGGACGGTGGGGTGCGCGGGAGGGGGCCGGTGGGGGCGGTCGGCGTCCAGCAGGGCGGCGGTGCGCAGGGCCGCCAACTGGCGCTCCACCTCGACGAACTGGTCCGCCGGCAACGGACCCCGGTGCAGCGCGGCGGCGTTCTCCTCGACCTGGGCGACCGTACGGCAGCCGGGGATCGGGATGGTGCGGCCGCTGCGCGCCCAGATCCAGCCCAGCGCCCCCTGGGCGAGGGTGCGCCCATCGGCGGTGAGCGCCGCGCGGACCGCCCCGACCCGGCGCAGCCACTCCGGTGCGGGCCGGCCACCGCGGAACCACTCCAACCACCCGGGGGTCAACCCGCGTACGTCGTCGCGGGGCAGCACCGACCCGGCCGAGTACTTGCCGGTGAGCAGGCCCATCCCCAGCGGTCCCCGGTTGACGCTGGCCAGGTCGTACTTGTCGCAGACCGCGAGCAACTCGGGGGCGTCCCGCAGCACCGACAGGGTGTGCTGCACGGCGGTGGCACCGGCGGCGCCGTGACCGAAGGCGGTGGCCCGGTCGACCCGGTCGGTGCTCCACCCGTATGCCCGGATCAGGCCCTCGGCGACCAGGTCCTCGCAGGTGCCGACCAGCGCCTGCGCCCGCGGCACCGACAGGTCGGCCAGGTGCAACTGGTAGAGGTCGATCCGGTCGGTGCCCAACCGCCGCAGCGAGTCCGTCACGGCCCGGCGCAGGTACGTCGGCGACGCGTCCTCCCCGGTGGCCTGCCGGCTCGCCTCGTCGAAGGTGTAACCCCACTTGGTGGCGATCACCGCCTCGTCCCGGCGGCCCGCGAGCGCGCGGCCGAGGACCCGCTCGCCGTGCCCGGCCCCGTACGTGTCGGCGGTGTCGAAGAGGGTGATGCCCTCCTCGAGTGCCCGGCGGACCGCCCGTACGGACTCGTCGTCGTCGACCGCGCCCCAGCCCAGCGGTTGGGTGCCCTCCGCCCAGGGGCCGCCGATCGCCCAGCACCCCATGCCGAGGGCGCTGACCTCGATGCCGCTGCGCCCCAACGTCCGCGTCGTGACTGCCATCGGCCGATCGTGCCACCTTCACCTGGTCGGGACGAGCAGATCCGCGGGCGGATACGCGGGCCCACGGAGACGGTCCGGGTGCGGCATGATCGGCGCGGCGACTGACCGCGCCCGGGGCGGACGGCCGCGTGCCCGGCCGTCGCGCGGCCGGCGGTCAGGACGGCCAGGCGCGGGCGAGGAGGTCGCGGGTGTCGCCGAGCAGTTGCGGCAGGACCTTGGTACGGCCGATCACCGGCATGAAGTTGGCGTCGCCGCCCCAGCGCGGCACCACGTGCTGGTGCAGGTGCGCGGCGATGCCGGCGCCGGCCACCCCGCCCTGGTTCATGCCCAGGTTGAAGCCGTGCGCGTTGCTCACCTTGCGGATCACCCGCATGGCGGTCTGGGTGTAGGACGCCAGCTCGGTGGTCTCCGGCAGGTCCAGGTCGGTGTAGTCGGCGACGTGCCGGTAGGGGCAGACCAGCAGGTGCCCTGGATTGTACGGATAGAGGTTGAGCACCACGAACACGTACTCACCACGGGCCACCACCAGGCTGTCCTCCGGCGGCAGCTTGGGCGCCCGGCAGAAGGGGCAGCCGGTGGGCTTCTCGTAGCCCTCGGCCGGGCGGTCCTCGCCGGAGATGTAGGTCATCCGGTGCGGCGTCCAGAGCCGATCCAGGCCGTCCGCCATGCCGTCGATGTCCGTGTGCCGTTCCGCCCCTGTCACGAGCCGATCCTACGGAGCCGTCCCGTCGGACCGCGACACCCGTCGCCGGGAAACCCGGGCGCTGCACATTCTTGACGGATCAATGCCAAGCCCTGAAGATTCCATGCATCCAGATCCGTGCATGTATCGATGGAGGGTCACCCATGATCCGACGGCTCGGCCGGCTCCTCGCGGCACTCGCCCTGACCGCCGCCACCACAGTGGCCGGCATCACCCTCACCGCCGGCGCCGCACAGGCGGACGGCTGTTACACCTGGGGTCGCACTCTGTCCCAGGGGGCGTCCGGCGACGACGTCCGGCAACTCCAGATCCGGGTCGCCGGCTACCCCGGCTACGGTGCGGTGCTCACCATCGACGGCGCGTTCGGCCCCGCCACCCGGTCGGCGGTGATCCGCTTCCAGCAGGCGTACGGGCTGCCCGCGGACGGCATCGCCGGCCCACAGACGTTCAACCGGCTCTACGCCCTCCAGGACGACGACTGCACACCCGCCAACTTCAGCTATCCCGAGCTGAACAGGTGCAACAGCGACTGGTCCGGCGGTGCGGTCGCGGCGAGCACCGCGCGAGCCAACGCGCTCGTCTCGATGTGGAAGCTCCAAGCCCTGCGGCACGCCCTCGGCGGCGTGGCCATCTCGATCAGCAGCAGCTTCCGCAGCTACGCCTGCAACAGCGCGGTCGGCGGGGCGTCCAACAGCCGGCACCTGTACGGAGACGCGGTGGACCTCGTCGGGTCACCGTCGCTCTGCCGACTGGCCCAGCAGGCCCGCTACCACGGCTTCGGGCAGATCCTCGGCCCCGGCTACCCGGACCACAACGACCACACCCACGTAGCGGCCGTCGGCGGCTGGTCCGCACCGACCTGCGGTATCTGACACCCACGCCGCGTCCGGGCGCTACGTCCCGGGGAAGATCGCGCTCGAACGTGGATGTAGTGGCCTCCCTCGGCGAGGAGGCCACTACATCCCGGATCGAGCGCGGTCATGCGGGACGCGGGCGGGCCGCGAGCGGGACGCGGGCCGCGGCGGTTCCGTTACTCGGCGGCGGCGGCGGACGGGCCGATGTTCGTCCGCGAGCTGACCACGTCCAGGATGTGGGTCACCGCCTCGGCGACCGGCACCCCGTTGCGCTGGGAGCCGTCGCGGTAGCGGAAGGAGACCGTGCCGGCGGCCACGTCGTCGTCGCCGGCGATCACCATGAACGGGATCTTCTGCTGCTGCGCCGTACGGATCTTCTTCTGCATCCGGTCGTCGCCCGCGTCCACCTGCGCCCGGATGCCCTCGGCGCGCAGCGCCGCGACGAAGCCGTGCAGGTAGTCGGTGTGGTCCTCGCGGATCGGGATGCCGACCACCTGCACCGGGGCCAGCCAGGCCGGGAACGCGCCCGCGTAGTGCTCGGTGAGCACCCCGAAGAACCGCTCGATCGACCCGAACAGCGCCCGGTGGATCATCACGGGCCGCTGGCGGGTGCCGTCGGCGGCCTGGTACTCCAACCCGAACCGCTCCGGCTGGTTGAAGTCGACCTGGATGGTCGACATCTGCCACGTCCGGCCGATCGCGTCGCGGGCCTGCACGGAGATCTTCGGCCCGTAGAACGCCGCGCCGCCCGGGTCGGGCACCAGGTCCAGGCCGGAGGTCGCGGCGGCGGTCCGCAGCGCCTCGGTCGCCTCCGCCCAGTCCTCCTCGGCCCCGATGAACTTGGGCGAGTCGTCGCGGGTCGACAGCTCCAGGTAGAAGTCGTCCAGGCCGTAGTCGCGCAGCAGGTCCAGCACGAAGCTGAGCAGCGCGGACAGCTCCCCGGCCATCTGCTCGCGGGTGCAGTAGATGTGCGAGTCGTCCTGGGTCAGCCCGCGGACCCGGGTGAGGCCGTGCACGACGCCGGACTTCTCGTACCGGTAGACCGTGCCGAACTCGAACATCCGCAGCGGCAACTCCCGGTACGACCGCCCGCGCGACCTGAAGATCAGGTTGTGCATCGGGCAGTTCATCGCCTTGAGGTAGTAGTCCGCGCCCTCCAGCTGCATGGGCGGGAACATGGTGTCCGCGTAGTACGGCAGGTGACCGGACGTCTGGAACAGCTGCGCCTTGGTGATGTGTGGGGTGTTGACGAACTCGTACCCCGCCGCCTCGTGCCGCTGGCGCGAGTAGTGCTCCATCTCGCGGCGGATGATGCCGCCCTTGGGGTGGAAGACCGCCAGGCCGGAGCCGATCTCGTCGGGGAAGCTGAACAGGTCGAGGTCCGCGCCGAGCTTGCGGTGGTCGCGCCGGGCGGCCTCCTCCAACAGCTTCAGGTACGCCTTGAGCTCGTCGCGGGTCGGCCACGCCGTGCCGTACACCCGCTGTAGTTGGGGGTTCTTCTCCGACCCCCGCCAGTACGCGGCGGCCGAGCGCATCAGCTTGAACGCGCCGATCAGGCGGGTGGTCGGCAGGTGCGGGCCCCGGCACAGGTCCGACCAGCAGACCTTGTCCTCCTTGGCGTCGAGGTTGTCGTAGATGGTCAGCTCGCCGCCGCCCACCTCCATCACCTCGTCGGTGTCCAGGCCCTCGCCCTTGACCTCGATCAGCTCCAGCTTGAACGGCTCGTCGGCCAGCTCGGAGCGCGCCTCGTCCAGGCTGCCGAAGCGGCGGCGACGGAACCGCTGCCCGGACTTGATGATCTCCTGCATGCGCTTCTCGAGCTTGCTGAGGTCATCGGGCTGGAACGGCTTGTCGACGTCGAAGTCGTAGTAGAAGCCGTTCTCGATGGGCGGGCCGATGCCCAGCTTGGCCTCGGGGAAGATGTCCTGCACGGCCTGGGCGAGCACGTGCGCGGTGGAGTGGCGCAGCACGTTCAGCCCGTCGGGCGAGTCCAGGCTGACCGGCTCGACGACGGTCTCCTCGGCCGGCGCCCAGTCCAGGTCGCGGAGCTGACCCTGCGGGTCGCGGACCACGACGATCGCCTTGGGGCCGTTCGCGGGCAGTCCGGCCGCGGCCACCGCGTCGGCCGCCGTGGTCCCGGCGGCGACGACGACGGGGTCGGCCACGGCGGGGGTACGGGGTGCGGACACGGTGACTCCTCCAAGTGGTACGAAACGGTGCCGATCCTCGGCTCCTGCCGATGCTATCGGTCGGCCCGCCCCCGACCGGGAACGGCACCTTCCTTACCGCCGGCGTTGAACCTTTCGCGCCCCGGAGCCGAACTAGAAGGTGTGGCCGGAAACCGGTGCCGGTCGCGTCGACAGGGATGGGGACACGAGATGGCGAGCACGCACGGTGGTGGACGTCGGCGGCGGATCGCGGCGGTGACCGCGGTGACCGCCGCCGGGCTGCTGCTCTGGCCCGGCGCGGCACGCGCGGTGGACGTGACGACCACTCCGAGCGAGGCCCGACAGGGCGACGCCGTACGCCTGGAGTTCACCGTCCCCGAGGAGCGGGCCGGCACGAAGACCAACCAGATCGAGGTCCGGTTGCCGGCCGACGCGCCGATCGCCGAGGTCTACCCCATGTCGGTGAACGGTTGGGCGCCCCGGATCAGCTCCCGCACCCTGGACAAGCCGGTGGCCGGCATCCACTCCTCCGGAGTGAGCACGGTGACCACGGCGGTGACCTGGGTCCGGGTGGGCGAGAGCGAGCCCGGCCCGGCCCGGCTGGCGCTGTCCATGGGGCCGATGCCGCAGGCGGAGCGGCTCACCTTCGAGGTCGTCCAGACGTACGCCGACGGCACGGTGGTCCGGTGGGCGGACGCCGCCGGCCCGCACCGGGCGCCGGCGCTCACCCTGCTGCCGGCGGCGCCCGGCGCGGCCGGTCCGGCCGCACACGGCGGGCACGGCGGTCCGGCGGCGGGCGGTCCGGCTGCCGCGGACAACGGTGCCGACGCCGCCCCGCCGGCGCGGTCGGGCGGTGCCGACGAGGGCAGCGCCGACGGGATGTTGGCCGCCGGTCTGCTGGCCGGGCTGGGTGGCGGCGCGGCGATCGGTTGGCTGGTCAGCCGGTGGCGCCGACGCGACCCGGACGAGGCCACGGCGCTCGCCGAGGTGACCGGCGACCCGGACGAGGCCGCGAAGCCCGACGAGGCCGCGACCCTGGCCGAGATCACCGGCCGCGCGAACGAGACCGCCGCACCCGCCGAGATCACCGACCGCGCGGACAACATCGCCGCGCCCACCGAGGTCACCGGCCGCGCGAACGACATCGCCGCGCCCACCGACCCCCAGCCCGGCGATCTCCAGCCCGCTGGTCCCCAGCCCGCCGATCCCCAGGCCGCTGTGCCCGCAGCGGCGCGGTGATCCACTCCGGTTACCGAAAACCGCGGCATCCAGGCCGCACGGACAGCCCGATTTAGCGGTGATCCACTCGGCTTTCCGGAAACCGTGCCATCCACGCCGCGCGGAAGCACCGAGTTGCAGGAAGCCGAGTTGATCGTGGCCAGGGCAGCCCGCGCCGACGCAGGCCAGCCCGCAGGGCGGCAGGCCAACCCGCAGGCGCAGGCCGCCCACCAGGCGCAGGCCGCCCACCAGGCGCAGGCCGCCCACCAGGCGCGGAGCGACCCCCTTTGTCAGGGAAGCCAGGTAGGTAGCGGCTCGCGGGCGGCCAGCCACGACTCGGGCACCCCGCCCGGGGTGCCGACACCCGTGTACGCGGCCACGATCGCTCCGACGATGGCGGCCGTGGTGTCCATGTCACCGCCGGCCCGGACACACGTCCGGATCGCCGTCGGGTAGTCGTCGAGGTGGGTCGCGGCGACCCAGAGGGTGAATCCGACGGTGTCCTGCGCCGTCACCCGGGAGCCGTTGCCGAGTTCCGCCACCACCCGTTCCGCCGGTCGGCCGAGCAGCCCAGCCGCCCGGCTCACGCTCCGGTGCACCTCGGTGCCCGGGTCCAGCGCGGCGGCGATCCCGGCGAGCAGGCGGTCCGGTGCCGGCCGGTGCCCGTCGAGGCGGCCCCGGGCGGCCAGCGCGGCGGCCACGGCCACCGCGACGGCGCCGGCGATGCCTTCGGGGTGCGCGTGGGTCACCTCGGCCGAGGCGCGGGCCTGCGCCGCGGCACGAGCGGTGGAGTCGGCGAAGTACGCGCCCAGCGGACCGACGCGCATCGCCGCGCCGTTGCCGCAGGAGCCCTGGCCGTCGAAGGCGGACGCGGCGGCCAGTGGCCAGGGGGTGCCGGTGCGGATCAGCTCCAGGATCGCCATCGCGCCAGCCCCGTAGCCCCGGCGTGGAGCACACCGCTCGGCGAAGGACAGGGCCAGTCGGTCGCGGTCGACGCCACCGGAGTGGTCCAGCTCGGCGAGGACCGAGCAGGCCATCTCGGTGTCGTCGGTCCACTCCCAGGGGGCCGGCGGCAGCGCGTCCGCGGTGATGTCCGAGGGCGCCGCCCCCGGCGCGAAGTACTGCGCGCCGAGCGCGTCGCCGGTCGAGAGACCGGCGAGGCTGTCCCGGGCGAGCGCCAGACGGGCATCGACGAACAGGGTGAACGACATCGTCGTACCAGCTTGCCCGCTCGCCGGGCACGCCGCAATGCGATCAACTTGCCAGGCCAAGTACGGTCTTGTCGTGGCCTCCGTGCTCCTGGTCGAAGACGATCACGTCGTACGCGGCGCGATGCTGCGGTCCCTCACCGACCGGGGGCACGCCGTGCACGCCGTGGGCACGGCGTTGGACGCTCTGCGTCGGGTCGCCGCGGAGACACCCGACCTGGTGGTGCTCGACCTCGGCCTGCCCGATCTGGACGGCTCGGACGCGCTGCGGATGCTGCGCGGCATCACCGACGTCCCGATCATCATCGCGACCGCCCGCGACGACGAGCAGTCGGTGGTCAAACTGCTGCGTGCCGGTGCCGACGACTACATGGTCAAGCCGTTCACCGGGGCGCACCTGGACGCGCGGATCACCACCGTGCTGCGGCGGGCCGGACGGGCCAGCCGGACGGTGCAGCCCGCGGTGCACAGCGTCGGCGGGCTGCGGGTGGACGTGGGCGAGCGCAGCGCCCAACTCGACGGGGAGCCGCTGGCGCTGACCCGCAAGGAATTCGACCTGTTGGCGTATCTCGCCGCACGACCTGG
The DNA here is from genome assembly GCF_040647935.1 of Micromonospora sp. NPDC049204. Lineage (NCBI taxonomy): Bacteria > Bacillati > Actinomycetota > Actinomycetes > Micromonosporales > Micromonosporaceae > Micromonospora > Micromonospora sp. NPDC049204. The sequence goes on from NZ_JBEZDC010000005.1 coordinate 96,914, forward strand.
GCGGGTAGTGTCCCGCCGGGAACTCTTGGAGGAGGTATGGCGGCAGCCATCGGTCGGCGAGGATCAGACCATCGACGTTCACCTGTACTGGCTCCGCAGAAAGATGGGCGAGTCCGCGGCGAAGCCGCGCTACCTGCGCACCGTGCGGGGGGTCGGATTCCGGCTGGTGGCACCGGACTGAGGACGGCGCTGGCCCTGCTCACGGCCAGCATGTGCAGTCTCGTCGCGCTCGCGTTCCTGATCCCGCTCGGGCTCAGCCTGCGGGAGCAGAGCCGGGACGAGGCGATCGCCGACGCGGCCCGACGCAGCGCGTTGGTCACCGGCGCGCTGGCGGTGAGCACCGACCCGGCGGTCGTCGAGCGGGCCGTGGTGGCGAGCGCCGAGGGCGCGCCGACCCGGCCCGTGGTGCACGGTCTGGGTCTGGACGAGTCGGCCGGTCGAGCCACCGGCGGCGACCTGGACCGGGCCCGGGCCGACCGACGGTCGCGGGTCGTCGACGTGGACGGGGGCGTGATCCGGCTCGACCCGGTCGTTCTCGGTGACCGCACGGCCGTGGTCGAGGTGTTCCTTCCGGAGTCGACGCTGGGCGAGGGTGCCGGTGGCACCTGGCTGCTGCTGTTCGCGGTCGGCGCGGCGATGGCCGGCGCGGCGGTGCTGGTGGTCGACCGGGTCGCCGCCCGCGCGGTGGACTCGACCCGAGGTCTGGTCCGGGCCGCGCTGTCCATCGGCGACGGCGACCTGGGGGTGCGCGTCGAGCCGACCGGTCCGCGCGAGCTGGCCGAGGCCGGGTACGCCTTCAACCGGATGGCCGACCGGCTGGACGCGGCCCGCACCGACGAGCGGGAGCTGGTGGCTGATCTGTCGCATCGTCTGCGTACCCCGTTGACCGTGCTGCGCCTGGACGCGGAGGCGTTGGAGTCCGACGACACGAGCGTGGGGTCGTTCAGCCCGGCGGAGCTGGACCGGCTGCGCGGCATCCGGCGGATCCGGCAGGCGATCGTCACCCTGGAGGGTGAGATCGACGTGCTGATCAAGACGACCCGCAAGTCGGTGGCGCACGAGGCCGGGCCGGCGATGTGTGACGTCAGCGAGGTGGTCCGGGACCGGATGGTGTTCTGGGCGGCCCTCGCTGGCGACCAGAACCGACCACACCGGGTGAACGGCGCGCAGCTGCGCATCCCCGCGCCGGTGCCCCGGGCCGAGTTGGCCGCCGCGCTGGACGCGGTGATCGGCAACGTCTTCCGGTACACCCCGCAGGGCACGGCGTTCGAGGTGGCCGTGTCGCGGCGCGACGGTTACGTGGCGATCCGGATCGACGACGCCGGCCCCGGCATCGCCAACCCGGACCGGGCGCTGCGGCGGGGCACCAGTGACCAGGGCTCGACCGGGCTCGGCCTGGACATCGCCAAGCGGGTGGCGTTGCAGGCCAACGGGTCGGTGAGCATCGACCGGGCCCGGCTGGGCGGGGCCAGCGTGGTGATGCTCCTCGCCGATCCGGAGGCGACGCCGCGGCAGGTCAGCCGCTTCGGTCTGGTCGGACGGATGGCCCGCGACGCCCGGGACACCAAGGGTGCGGGACGGCGCTGGCCGCGTCAGCGTCCCACCGACGACTGACCGGGTTGTGGGCCGTCGCAAGTCTTCCTTAGATCGCGGTTAACGACCGGGCTGGACCGGCCACCAGCTGACAGGATCAGTACACGAACCCACCAGTTTCACCGGTCGTAGCGCGCCTCCGTGCACCCACGACCGGTGAAGCCGCGCGCGCGGCGGGAGTCTCAGGTCCCCCCACACCCACGCTCCCGCCGCGCGCCCCGCTCCTCCCGACCCGCCCCCTCGCTCAGCCGGCGGCGAGGTACGCGTCGATCTCGGCCGTGATCCGCTGCTTGCCGTCGGGGTCGAGGAAGGACGCGGTCACCGCGTTGCGGGCCAGTCCGGCCAGCCCCTCGGGGCCGACCCCGAGCAGGCGGGCCGCCACCGCGTACTCGTCGTTCAGGGTGGTGCCGAACATCGGCGGGTCGTCGGAGTTGATGGTGACCAGCAGCCCCGCCTCGACCAGCTTTGGCAGGGGGTGCTCGTCGAGGGTGGCCACCGCGCGGGTCCGGACGTTCGACGTCGGACAGATCTCCATGCCGATCTGCCGCTCGGCCAGGTAGGCGAGCAGCTCCGGGTCCTGCGCGGCGGAGATGCCGTGCCCGATCCGCTCGGCGCCCAGCTCGTGCAGCGCGTCCCAGACGGTCTGCGGGCCGGTGGTCTCCCCCGCGTGCGGCACCGAACGCAGCCCGGCGGCGCGGGCCTGGTCGAAGTAGGGCCGGAACTGCGGCCGGGGTACCCCGATCTCCGGGCCACCCAGACCGAAGCTGACCAGCCCGTCTGGGCGCTCCTGAAGGGCGATGCGCAGCGTCTCCTCGGCCGCGGGCAGGCCCGCCTCGCCCGGGATGTCGAAGCACCAGCGCAGCTCGATGCCGAAGTCGGCCGTCGCGCGCTTGCGGGCGTCCTCGATCGCCTCGCAGAACGCCGGCGCGGGGATGCCCCGCCGCACGTGCGAGTACGGGGTGATCGTCAGCTCCGCGTAGCGGACCTGTTGGCGGGCCAGCTCCCGGGCCACCTCGTGGGTGAGGATCCAGACGTCCTCCGGGTCCCGGATGAGGTCCACGACGCTCAGGTAGACCTCGATGAAGTGCGCGAAGTCGCGGAACTCGAAGTAGTCGGCGAGCGCCTCCGGGTCGGCCGGCACGGGGGTGCGTCCCTCGTGGCGGGCGGCCAGCTCGGCGACGATCCGGGGCGAGGCGGAGCCGACGTGGTGCACGTGCAGCTCCACCTTGGGCAGGCCGGCGATGAAGGCGGACGGGTCGGTCACGGACTCTCCTCTGCACGGTCGCCGGTGCGGGCGACGACGAAGACGCGGCGGAACGGGAAGTACACCTGACCCTGCCGGACCGGGTAGGCGGCGGCGAGGCGTACCCCCAGCTCGGCCCGGAAGGCCGACCAGCCGGCGGCGTCCAGCGCGGCCCGGACCGGACGCAGCGCGGTGCCTTCCATCCAGGCCAGCACCGGGTGGTCGGCGGCGGGCCGGGCGGGCAGCAGGTGCACGTAGGTAGTCTCCCAGGCGTCCACCGCGCACCCGGCGGCGGTCAGCAGTGCCGCGTAGTCGGCCGGGTCGTCGACCGGGTCGGCGCGCAGCAGCGGGGCGATCTCGGCCCGCCAGGCCGGCCCGTCGGCGACCTGGCGCAACGCCCGGTGGGAGGCGGCGGCGAAGTTGCCGGGGATCTGCATGGCGAGCCACGCGCCGGCGGGCAGCTCGGCGGCCCAGCGACGCAGCAGCTCCTGGTGGCCGGGCACCCACTGGAGCGCCGCGTTGCTGACCACCACGTCCTCGTCACCGGTGGGCCGCCAGTCGCGCAGGTCGGCGACGGCGAAGTCGACGGGGGCGCCGAGGGCGGCGGCTCGGTCGATCATCTCGGGCGAGGAGTCCAGGCCGCGTACCCGGCTCGCCGGCCAGCGTTCGGCGAGGGTGGCGGTGAGCTGGCCGGGGCCGCAGCCGAGGTCGACGATCGTCCGGGGCCGGTCGGCCGGGATCCGCGCGACCAGGTCGTGGAACGGCCGGGATCGCTCGTCGCCGTAGCGCAGGTAGGTCGTCGGGTCCCACATCACTGCCTCCCAAACCGTACGTCCGTCTTGTTAGCGTACGGCTCCCGTGGCAGGCCGGCAACCCGATCACTAGGCTCGGGGTATGGAACAGCGCAGCTTCAACCGGCTCGGCCGGACCGTCGGAGCGGTCGGCCTGGGCGCCTGGCAACTCGGCGCAGACTGGGGCACCGTCAGCGAGGCCGACGCGATGGCGGTGCTCGCCGCCGCCGTGGACGACGGGGTCACCTTCCTCGACACCGCCGACGTGTACGGCGACGGCCGCAGCGAGCAGCTGATCGGCCGCTTCCTGCGCACCCGACCCGACGCCGGGCTGACCGTCGCCACCAAGATGGGCCGTCGCGTCGAGCAGCGGCCGGAGGCGTACACCCTGGACAACTTCCGGCAGTGGACCGACCGGTCCCGAGCCAACCTGGGCGTGGACACCCTGGACCTGGTCCAGCTGCACTGCCCACCCACCGCCGTCTTCTCCTCCGACGAGGTCTTCGACGGCCTGGACACCCTCGTCGCCGAGAAGGCCATCGCCGGGTACGGCGTCAGCGTCGAGACCTGCGACCAGGCCCTCACCGCGATCGCCCGGCCAGGGGTGGCGAGCGTGCAGATCATCCTCAACGCGGTCCGCCACAAGCCCCTGGAGCGTGTCCTCCCGGCGGCCGCCGCGGCCGGCGTGGGCATCATCGCCCGGGTGCCGCTGGCCAGCGGCCTGCTCTCCGGCCGCTACGACGAGCACACCGAGTTCCCCGCCGACGACCACCGCAACTACAACCGGCACGGCGCGGCCTTCGACGTCGGGGAGACGTTCTCCGGGGTCGACTACGAGCGGGGCCTGGCCGCCGTACGCCGGCTGGCGCCGCTCGTCGACGCGGACCGCACGATGGCGCAGTTCGCCCTGCGCTGGGTGCTGGACCAGCCGGGCGTCACCGTCGTCATCCCCGGCGCCCGCGACGCGGAGCAGGCCCGGCGCAACGCCCAGACGGCGGCCCTGTCGCCGCTCACCGACGGCCAACTGGCCGCCGTCCGCGAGATCTACGACGAGCTGATCCGCCCGCAGGTGCACGACCGCTGGTGACTGGCACGCCCGGGCTCGCGCCGCGCCGTCCGAGCGGCGATGCTGGAGGACGACGCGCCGCTCCGGGCGGCGGAGAGGGGATGCGATGAGGGGTTGGCTTCCGCTCACCCTCGGCCTGTTGGCCGTGGTGATCGGTGCGGTGTGGACGGTGCAGGGCCTCGGCTACGTCAGCGGCAGCGTCATGACCGACGAGAAGATCTGGGCGGTGATCGGTCCGCTGGTGGCGTTGGCCGGGCTGGTGGTGCTCTGGCTCGGCCTGCGCTCACGCCGCCGGAACTGACCCACTGGTCCACACTGGCGTCCGACCGCAGCAAGGACGAAGCCCCGTATCCCGGACGGGATACGGGGCTTCGCAAACGACCCGGACCGGATCGTCCCCCTGGCCGGCCGGAGCCGACCAGCTCACTCAGATGGGACGGACCTGCTCGGCCTGCGGGCCCTTCTGACCCTGTGCAATCTCGAACTCCACCCGCTGGTTCTCCTCCAGCGAGCGGTAGCCGCTGGTCTGGATGGCCGAGAAGTGGACGAACACGTCAGCACCCCCACCATCGACGGTGATGAAGCCGAAGCCCTTGTCAGCGTTGAACCACTTCACGGTTCCCTGAGCCATGTGTATCTCCTTCTAAAAACTGGTGGCCGTGCACGCCGTCCGGCCATTTGGCCGTTTTCGAGCAGCGGCGTCTGAGGCGGCCCCACGAAGGAGACTTCTCTCAACCCACGCCATCTCGCAACAGCGTGGACCAGCAAATCACGGAGGCAAAAAGTCTGTCACGACCTCTCCGACGAATTTCTCCGACATGTGACCTGACGGATGCCTCAGTTGCGCTGGGCGGCGTCCGAAGCCATGCGAAAGCCCCCTTCCCATCGATGCGGGAAGAGGGCTGACGTCACCGGGTGGTCAGTCCGGCCAGCTGCCGGTCATCCGGCGGACGCCGACCGCACCGCCCCGGTCCACAGCGGCCCGGACGACCGCGAAGATGGCCCCCTGCAACGCCGCGGCGGCGAGGATCTCGCCCCAGCCGCGATCCTCGTCGGTGGCGTTGGGCGCCTCACCGTCGCCCGCGGTGACCTTCCAGACCTGCCGGAAGATCGCCCCGGCCACCGTGCCCGCGGCGATACCCAACAGCACGCCGACCGGCCGGTACGCGACCCTGCCGATTTTCTTGCTCACCGACGCCTCCCCCGCACGATCATCAACACCACCACGGTGGCCACCGCACCCGCGGCGACGACCGCCCACGGCATCGGGTTGCGGCGTACCAACTCGCCCTTGTCGTACGCCTGCGCGCGCACCAACCCGCCCTTCTCGTAGGCCTGTGCCCGCGCCATCCCGGCGCCCCGCACGGCCTGCCCGCGAACCCGGGCGACGGTCTGCGCCGCCTGCTCGCGCATCCGCTCCTTCGCCTGCTCGGCGGACTCCTTCAGGCGGGCCTTGACGTCGGCCTTGGCGGCCAACGCCTCCATCGTCTCGCCCAACTCGACCCGGGTACGACGGATCTCCTCGCGGAGGGCCTCCGTGTCCCCGGTCCCGTTGCCCGTCATTGCCGCCCCCTGTCCTTCACCGCGGCGGTGACGGTGTCCACGTCGGCCCGGAGGCTGCGGACCGTGGCCGCCGGCATCGGCGGAACGGCCCGACTGACCTGCTTCTTGCCCACCAGGGCGAGAATGCCGGCCACCAGGAAGCAGGCCACCGCCACGATCAGCGCGGCGGCCCAGGCGGGCAGCACCAGGTCGAGCAGCAGGATCGCCGTGGCGACAAGCGCGCCCAGGCCGAAGAACGCCAGCGCGCCACCGCCGCCGAACAGGCCGATCCCGATGCCCGCGTGTTTGCCCTTCTGGGTCAACTCCGCCCGGGCCAGCGTCAGTTCGTCCCGTACCAGACGGGAGATCTGCTCGGTGGCCCGCTGCACCAACTCGGCGGTGGAGGGCTCGCTCCCGTTGTGGGATGTGCGGGCGTTCGCCACGTCAGCCATGCTGTCCTCCTTTCCCTATCACCGCGCTGTATGCCCGGAGTTGCCGCCCGTCAATCCTAAAACGCGACGAGCGGCCCACCGTTCCCGTTGTCCGGACGCCGCGCCGAAGAGTCGGCTCAACCGATCACGCCAGAGACGTCCGGCAGCACATCCCCCGCCCAAGCCCGACCAAACCTCGCGGTCAGGTGCGGGCTTCCTCGGGACCCACGAAGGCCTCGCTGCGGGCGTCGCCGTCGTCGCTGCCGCCGAAGACGCGGGCGTCGTCAGGCGCCTCGGTGTCGGCCGGGCGGCGTGCCGGTCGCCTCGGCTGCACCCACTGCCAGGGCAGGTTGCTGGTGGCGTCGCCCAGCTCGGTGCGTACCCGGGGCATGGCCGTCGGGCGGTTGTCCCGGATCCAGCCGACCAGGTGCTCCCGGACGAGGCAGCGCAGGTCCCACAGACTGCCCGCGTCGGCGGCGCTGACCAGAGCCCGCATCCGGACCATCCCGCCGGTGGCGTCGGTGACCTGCAGGACGCAGACCCGCCCGTCCCACAGGTCGGTGCCCTCGACCAGCCGGCGCAGTTCCTCGCGCATGGTCTGCACCGGCACCGCCCAGTCGACGTCGAACTCGGCGGTGCCGAGCACCGCCGCCTCGGTACGGGTCCAGTTCTGGAAGGGCTTGCTGGTGAAGTACGAGGTGGGCAGGATCAACCGGCGGTCGTCCCAGATCTGCACCACGACGTAGCTGAGGGTCAACTCCTCGATCCGACCCCACTCCCCCTCGACGACGACCACGTCGTCGAGCCGGACGGCGTCGCTGAAGGCGAGTTGGAGGCCGGCGAAGACGTTGCCGAGCAGGCTCTGCGCGGCGAGCGCGGCCACCACACCCACCACCCCGGCGGAGGTCAGCACACCGGCGCCGATGCCCCGCACGGCGGGGAAGGTCATCAGCATCACGCCGACGGTCAGGATGACGATCACCGCGATGGTCAGCCGGCGCAGCATCACCACCTGGGTCCGGACCCGCCGGGCGTGCCGATTGTCCGGTACGTCGACCCGGAACCGGGCCAGCGCGGTGTCCTCCACGACGACCAGCAGGGAGGCGACGAGCCACGCCGTGGTGGCGATGACGCCGAGGATGAGCAGGTGCAGCAGCAGCCGCCGCCAGCTCTCGCCGACCGCGTACCCGGTGCTGAAGCGGACGGCGAACTGCACGGCGACGACCACGCCGGCGACCTGGAACGGGCGGTGCGAGTGATCGGTCAACTCGGTCAACAGCAGTGACCGGCGGCCGAACCGCCGGGTGAGTCGGTGGACGATCTCCACCAGGAACAGGGCAACCGCCGCCGCGACGAGCGCGGCGACGGCCGTTTCGAGATAGTTCTGCACGGCTTGGATGCTTCCCTTCGACCAGGCGTCGGGCACTCCGGGCAAAAGCCCAAGAGTGCCCGACAACCCGGATATCGACCAGCTCAGACCTTGCGGTACCGGGACTGGAGGAAGCAGAAGACGCCGAAGGCGGCGATGCCCAGGGCGACGAGGGTCAGCAGGAACACGCCGTACGACTGCTCGCGCAGCAGGTGCAGGGCGGCGTCCAGACCACGGGCCTTCTCCGGGTCGTAGTTCACCGCCGCCACGATGATCAGCAGACCGGCGATGCCGTACGCGACGCCCTTGGCGATGTAGCCGGCCATGCCCAGCCGACGGGCCAGCGTGCGGGTCTTGGCGCTCATCTCGCCGGTCTTCAGGTGCTTCTCGAACCGCTTGACCGCCCCGTAGATCACCAGTCCGACACCGATCGCGGCGAGCACCAGCCCGGCCAGGCCGACCAGCCAACGGCCGCCGCTGGAGGTCATCAACTTGCCGGTCAACGCCTCCTGCTGGTCGGCGCTGTTCGACCCGACATCCTTGAAGACCTTGAAGGCGGTCCAGGCGAAGTAGAGGTAGACGATCGTCCGGCCGGCCGAGGCGAGTCGCTCGGTGACCCGCTCCTTGCCACGCTCGGCGCGGTGCCCGACCGCCGCCTCCAGCGCCTGCCAGATCGCCATGGCGAGCAGGCCGACCGCGACGGCGATCACCAGGAACTTGCCCAGGGGCTGTTCGGAGAGGGTGCGCAGCGCGCCGGACTGGTCGCCGTCGTCGGACGACGTGCCGAACGCGATCTGCAACGCCAGCCAGGCGAAGAGGAGGTGGACGATGCCGTAGCCGACGAAGCCGGCCCGGGCGAGGACTTCCAGCCACCGGCTGTCCGCCGTACGGGAGGCGGTGGCTTCGGCGCTACGGGTGAGTGACATGGCGTCACAATCTCCGATTTCGAAGATTCCCAAACGTCGGCCACCGCCACCCGCCAGGTCAGCTACCCGGGTTGCGCGACACGCGAATCTTGACCTGCTGGTCGGTCACGCTGTCCAGGGTGACCGCGAAGCCACCGGCCTCGGCGGCCTGCTGGCCGGTGGTGAGGGTGAGCTGCTCACCGGCGACCTCGACGGTCACCTGGTCACCCTCGGCGCCGACCAGCTTGGCCTCGATGCCGAAGATGGTGGCGCTCGCGTCGACGCCCCGCTCGAAGGTGACCGTGCAGGCGTCCAGTCCGCAGTCGGTGGAGGCGCCCTGGGAGCTGCACCCGGCGAGCACGGCGAGGCCGAGCGCCAGACCGGCGAAGAGACCGGCGACGCGACGGACGGGGGGAATGGGCATGGTGGCGGGTCGGTTCGTCACCTCGCCAAGAGTACGAGACATCCGCGACGCCCCGCCCCCTGGTGATCCACCCGCCGGCCGAGGGGGGCAGCGGGAGCACCGGCTAGGGTCCGGGACATGCCGTTCGACATCGCCCGTACCCGGGCCGCGTACCCCGCCCTGACCGAGGGCTTCGTCCACTTCGACGGTGCCGGGGGCACCCAGACCGCGATCGGTGTGATCGACGCGGTCACCGACGCCATGCGGACGGCGGTCGGCAACCGCACTGCCGCCAACGTAGCGGGTCGCCGGTCGTTGGAGTTGGTGGCCGAGGCCCGCTCGGCGGTGGCCGACCTGCTCGGCGCCGACCCGGCCGGGGTGGTGCTCGGCCCGAGTGCCACCGCGCTGACGTACACGCTGGCCCGCACGCTCGGCGCGACCTGGCGCCCCGGTGACGAGGTGGTGGTCTCCCGGCTCGACCACGACGCGAACGTCCGGCCGTGGGTGCAGGCCGCCGAGGCGGCCGGCGCGACCGTGCGCTGGGCCGAGGTCGACCGGCACACCGGCGAGCTGCCCGCCGCCCAGTACACCGACCTGGTCGGCGAGCGGACCCGGCTGGTCGCGGTGACCGCCGGCAGCAACGCCATCGGCACCGTGCCGGACGTGCCGGCGATCGCCAAGATCGCGCACGCGGTCGGCGCGCTGGTCTGCGTCGACGGGGTGCACTCGGTTCCGCACGGGCCGACCGACCTGGCGTCGCTCGGCGCCGACGTGCTGGTCACCAGCGCGTACAAGTGGTCCGGTCCGCACCTGGCGGCGATGGTGGCCGACCCGGCCCGGTGGGCGGCGCTGCGCCCGGCGAAGCTGGTGCCGTCCTCCGACGCGGTGCCGGACCGGTTCGAGTACGGCACCCCCAGCTTCCCGCTGCTGGCCGGCGTGACCGCCGCGGTGGACCACCTGGCGGGGCTGGACCCGGACGCGGTCGGCGACCGGCGGGCGCGGCTGCGCGCCGGGCTGGCCGCCGCCCAGGCGCACGAGGAGGCGCTGCTGGACCGGCTGCTCGCCGGACTGGCGCAACGCCCGGCGATCACCGTCTACGGCTCGCCGGCCCGGCGCTGCCCGACGGTGTCGTTCCGCGTCGCCGGGGTGTCACCGGCGGCCACCCAGGAGGCGCTGGGCGCCGCCGGGTTCTGCCTCTCCGTCGGCGACTACTACGCCTACGAGTACTTCCAACTGATGGGCCTGCGCGACAGCGGCGGCGCGGTGCGGGCCAGCATCTACCACTACAACACCGCCGACGAGGTGGACCTGTTGCTCGGCGAACTGGACGCGGTGGCCGCCGGCGCGGGGAGAATGGCCGGATGAGCACCCTGGTCGAGGACAACCCGGCGAAGCACCGCTTCGAGATCCTGGTCGACGACGCGCTGGCCGGCTTCACCGCGTACCTGATGCGCGGGGAGGTCCTGGTCTTCACGCACACCGAGGTGGACCGGGGCTTCCAGGGCAGGGGCGTGGGCGGCGCGTTGATCCGGGGCACCCTGGACCAGGTCCGCGCCCGAGGCGGCACGGTGGTGCCGCAGTGCCCGTTCATGGCCGCGTTCATCGACAAGCACCCCGAGTACGCCGACCTGGTCGCCGACCTGCCGTAGGCGGGCCGGCCGGCTCAGCGGGCTCCGGTCAACACCTCGGCGGCGGCCCGGCCACTGGCCCGGGTGGCACCGTGGGTGGCCAGGTGCACCGCCCCGGTGACCACCTCGGGCACGCCCAGCTCGACCACGACCGCGTCCGGCCGGGCGGCGAGGGCGCGTTGCACGGCGGATCGCATCCACTCGTGCCGGTGCAGATCGCGGACCACCAGGACCAGCGGGCGGGTGCCCGCCCCGGCAGCCGGGTCGGCCGGCACGTCGGGTTCGGCGTAGCGGACCGTGCTCGTGCCGGGCAGCAGCTCGCCCAGCGGTGCGCCGATGCCCCACGGGGTCTCCGCGCCGATGGCGATGTTGCGCATCGGCTCGAACTCGACGACGTGCGCCGCGCGGGTCAACGGCAGCGCGTCCGGCGTGGTCCCGGTGGCGGTGATCCGGACGGCCCGACGGGCGGCGACGAGCCCGACGTCGGCGGCGTCGCGTGCTCCGGCCAGGCCGGTGGTGCGGGCGGCCATCGTCCAGGCGGCGAGTTGGCCGACGCGCTTGGCCGCCTCGGCCAGGCGTTCCTCGGGCAGCTCACCGGAGACGACCGCGGCCACGATGGCGTCGCGCAGTTCGCGGGCCGCCTGCTCGTCGGACCGTTCGCCGCCGACGCAGATCGCGTCGGCCCCGGCGGCGAGGGCGCGGACCGTCGCCCCGGCGAAGCCATACCGGTCGGCGACCGCGCGCATCTCCACCGCGTCGGTCACCACCACCCCGGAGAAGCCCATCTCGTCGCGGAGCAGCCCGCCCAGGATGCGCTGACTCAGGGTGGCCGGCAGCCGCGGGTCGAGCGCGGGCACCAGCAGATGGCCGGTCATCACCGCCTGCACCCCGGCCGCGACGGCGGCCCGGAACGGGACCAACTCGCAGGTGTCCAGCCGCTCCCGGTCGGCGGTGATCCGGGGCAGGTCGTGGTGGGAGTCGACGCGGGTGTCGCCGTGCCCGGGGAAGTGCTTCGCGCAGGCCGCCACCCCGCCGGCCTGGAGCCCGCGAACCCAGGCGGCGGTGTGCCGCGCGACCAACGCCGGGTCGGCGCCGAACGAGCGGACGCCGATCACCGGGTTCGCCGGGTTGGAGTTGACGTCGGCGTCCGGGGCGTAGTTGAGGGTGACCCCCGCCGCGGCCAGCTCGACGCCGAGGTCCCGGGCGACCGCCTCGGTCAGCTCGGGGTCGTCGACCACTCCGAGGGCGAAGTTGCCGGGCCGGGAGCTGCCCTGGACCGACTCCAGTCGGGTGACGTCGCCGGCCTCCTCGTCGATCGCCACGATGACGTCCGGACGCTCGGCGCGGAGCGTCGCGGTGAGCGTCGCCACCTGCTCGGGGTCGACGACGTTGCGGGCGAAGAGCACCACCGAGCCGAGGCCCTCGCCGAGCCAGCGGCACACCCAGGGTGGCGGGGTGGTGCCCACGAACCCGGGCTGGAGGACGGCGGCGGCGAGGGCCGGGAGGTGCCCGGTGGGAGTGGTCACGCCACCCCCTCCTGGCGCTCGGCGTCGATCACGGGCGTCGGTACGCCCCCGTCGGCCCACTGGTTGCGCTCGCTCATGCGGCCCCCGTACCCCATCTCTCGCGCGCCCTCGGCGCACCGCCACCGGCAGGCGGTCCTGCCATGGTCACACTGAGCGATTCAATAGTCAATAAACCTTACAGTTGCCCGGCGGCCCGCTCCCGGGGAGAGTGCGGGGATGGACCCCGCCCTGCTGGCCGACGCGACGAGCCCGGCCGACATCCCCGGCGTACGCCTGCTCGGCCTGGTGGTCGGCGCCCTGCTGCTGCTCGCCGCGATCCGGGCGATGTTCGGCCGGCGCTGAGCGCCCCGCACCGCGCCCGGCCGGCGCGTCGGGTGTGGCCGACCACGACCGGGGTACGGCTTCCCCATCAGCAGGTACGCGCCGAAGGGGAGAGCCATGAAGATCGGATATTTTCTGTCCAGTGAGGAGTTCACGCCGGCCGAGCTGCTGGAGCAGGCGCGCGGTGCCGAACGCGCCGGCTTCGAGGCGCTGTGGATCTCCGACCACTACCACCCCTGGGTGGACGCGCAGGGCCAGAGCCCGTTCGTCTGGTCGATGATCGGCGCGCTCAGCCAGGTCTGTTCCCTGCCGGTGACCACCGCCGTGACCTGCCCGACGGTACGGATCCACCCGGCCGTGATCGCCCAGGCGGCGGCGACCAGCGCGGTGCTGCACGGCGGGCGTTTCGTGCTCGGCGTCGGCACCGGCGAGGCCCTCAACGAGCACATCTTCGGCGACGCCTGGCCGCAGGCCGACGTCCGGCTGGAGATGCTGGAGGAGGCCGTCGAGGTGCTGCGCAAGCTGTGGGACGGCGGCTTCGTCAACCATCGCGGCACGCACTACACCGTGGAGAACGCCCGGATCTACACGCTGCCCGACACCCCACCGTCGATCTACGTCTCCGGCTTCGGACCGAAGGCCATCGACCTGGCCGCCCGGATCGGCGACGGCTACGTGAGCACCATGCCCGACGGCGACATGGTCCGGCGCTTCCGCGAGAACGGCGGCGGCGACAAGCCGTGCCAGGCCGGGTTCAAGGCGGCGTACGCCGACAGCGAGGACGAGGGCGTCCGCATCGCGTACGAGCGCTGGCCCAACGCCGGGGTGCCGGGCGAGTTGTCCCAGGTGCTGCCCTCACCGCGGCACTTCGAGCAGGCCGCCGAACTGGTCAAGCCGGAGATGGTCAAGGAGGCGTTCGTCTGCGGCAACAGCGTCGACGCGCACCTGGAAATGATCGACAAGTACGCCAAGGCCGGCTTCGACGAGATCTACGTCGCCAACACCGGCCCGCACTACCAGGGCCTTTTCGACCTCTACCAGCGCGAGGTGCTGCCCCGGCTGCGCTGAGCCCGGGATCAGACGAGCCCATGATCGTCCGGGATGCGTTTCGGCGGTCATGGGCTCGGGTACCTCCGGCCCTCGATGAAACTGTCCACGCACTCGATGACGTTGCGCCGCGCGGCCCGCAGCCTTTTCGGCTGGAAGGCGCTGCGGCCCAACCAACTGGCCGCCATGCGCGCGGTCATGAAGCGACGCGACGCCCTGGTGGTGTTGCCCACCGGCGCCGGCAAGTCGGCCATCTACCAGATCCCGGCCAGCCTGATCCCCGGCCCGACCGTGGTGATCTCCCCGCTGCTGGCCCTCCAGCAGGACCAGATCGCCTCGCTCAACGAGCGGCAACGTCCGGAGCTGCGGGCGGTGCGGATCAGCTCGAACGAGTCGCCCAGCCAACAGGCCCAGGCGATCACCGAGGTCCGCGAGGGCCGGGCGGAGTTCCTGTTCATCACGCCGGAGCAGCTGAGCAACCCGGACCGGATGGCGGAGGTCGCCGCGCTGAAACCGGCGCTGGTGGCGATCGACGAGGCGCACTGCATCTCGGCCTGGGGGCACGACTTCCGGCCCGACTACCTGGCGCTCGGGCACCTGATCGACGGCATCGGCCGGCCGCCGGTGGTCGCGCTGACCGCCACCGCGTCCCCGCCGGTACGCGACGACATCATCGCCCGGCTGCGGCTGCGCGACCCGGAGGTGGTGGTCTCCGGGCTGGACCGGCCCAACCTGTTCATCGAGGTGGCACACTGCCCCGCCGAGGACTACCGGTGGCGGCGCCTGATGACGCTGCTGCGCGACGAGGGGCGGCCGGGAATCATCTACGTGCCGACCCGCCGCGCCGCCGAGGAACTGGCCACCCGGTTGACCGACGCCGACTTCCCGGCGCAGTTCTACCACGGTGGGATGCCGGCCGGCGCGCGCGCCGAGCTGCACGAGGCGTTCCTCGCCGACCAGGTCCCCATCATGGTGGCGACCTCGGCGTTCGGCATGGGCATCGACAAGCCGAACATCGCCTGGGTGGTGCACATGGCACTGCCCGACTCGCCGGACAGCTACTTCCAGGAGATCGGCCGGGCCGGCCGCGACGGGCAGCCGGCCCGGGTGCTGCTGCTCTGGCGGGCCGAGGACGTCGGCCTGCAACGCTTCTTCAGTGGCGGCCTGCCGGACGCGGACGAGCTGCGGGACCTGGCCGCACTGCTGCGCAAGAAGCCGGCCACCAAGACCGAGCTGCGCGAGACCACCGGCCTCGGGCCGCGCAAGCTGGGCCAGTACCTCTCCCTGCTGGAGCAGATCGGCGCGGCCGAGCCGCGGGCCCGGCAGCGCATCGGCGCCCCGCGCTACTCCCCCGCCGCGACCGAGGCCGCCGCGGCGGCGGTGGCCGAGGCGGAGCGCCAGCAGACGGTGACCCGGTCCCGCACCGACATGATGCGGGCCTTCGCCGAGACCAACGCGTGTCGGATGCAGACCCTGCTCGCCTACTTCGGTGAGCAGATGACCGAGGTCTGCGGGCACTGCGACAACTGCCACGCCGGCACCAGCGTCGCCGACCAGGGCGCGGTCGGGCCGTTCCCGGTGCACAGCCACGTGCGTCACCCGGAGTGGGGAAGCGGCATGGTGCTCTCCTACGAGGAGGACAAGATGACTGTTCTCTTCGACGAGGTCGGTTACAAGACGTTGTCGGTGCGCGTGGTGTCCGAACAGGGCCTGCTGACCCTGGACTAGCCTGACCCGGGCGCCGCCGCGCGCCCGGTGGATCCACCAGACAGAGCACCGATTGATCAAGCAGAGCAGGGCGGAAGGGGCGTGGCCGTGATCGAGCAGCCGGCGTACACCGGGTTCGGTTTCTCCGACGGGGAGTGGGGGCTGCTGGTCGGCCTTCCCCAGTCGGTGCTGACCGCGGCGAGCGCCGCCGAGTCCGACGGCACCCGCCGGACCATGGCGGAGAACGCGGCCGGGCTGGAGACCATCGCCGCCGGCCGGGAGTCGGCCAGCCCGCTGGTCGCCGCCGTGGCCGGCGAGATCGTCACCCGGGTCGGTGACCCGGACACCGGTGAGGAGTTGCCGGCCATCGCGCCCGCCGACCCGGGGGCGTACATCGACGACGTGCTGGTGCGGGCCGGCCAGGCCGCCGCTCTGCTGGCCGGCCGCGTCGACGAGGGTGAGGCCGGCGCGTACAAGCACTGGCTCGTGAAGATCGCCGAGCAGGTGGTGGGTGCCGCGTCCAGCGGTGGGCTGCTGGGCATCGGCGGCGAGTCGGTCAGCGACTCCGAGCGGCGTTTCCGCGACCGGCTCGCGCACGTGCTCACCGACTGACCGACGACAACGAGACATCGGCGGGACCGGCCGGCTCGGCGGCGAGTGCCGTGGGGTCGGCCGGTCGGACGCCACGCAGCGTGGTCAGCGCGGCCGCCGCGCCCAGCAGCATCGCCACCATCGCGGCGATCGCGGCCAGGTGCATCCCGTCGGTGAACGCGACTCCGGCGGCGTGCCGCACCGCGTCGGCCAGGTCCGCCGGCAGTCCCTGGGCGACCGCGAGCGCACCGGCCAGGGTCTCCTCGGCCGCGACGCCGGCCTCGGCGGGCAGCCCGGCCGGCAGGCCGCCGACGATCTCGCGGTGGTAGACCGCCGCTCCCACGCTGCCGAGGATCGCCATGCCCAGCGCGCCGCCCAGTTCGCTGCTGGACTCGGTGAGCGCCGACGCGACACCCGCCTGCTCGGGCGGTGCCGCGCCGAGGACCACCTCGGTGACGAGTGACATGACCATCACCAGGCCGCCGGCGTAGATGCTCGCGCCGACCAGCAGCACCCACAGCGCCGAGTCCGGCGTGACCCGGGTCAGCACCACGAAGCCGAGCACGGCGATCGCGAACCCCGCGCCGATCAGGTAGGCGCGCTCGACGCGCTGGGCGAGCGCGGCGGCGGCCGGCGCGACCCCACCCACGGCGAGGGACGGCACCAGGCTCCACAGTGCCGCCCGCAGCGGGCTCAGGCCGAGCACCAGTTGGAGGTGCTGGGTGGTGAAGATGGCGAAGCCGACGATGGCGAACATCGCCAGCAGGTTGACCGCGAGCGATCCGGCGAAGCCGCGACGGCGGAACAACGCGAGATCGACCATCGGGTACGCCCGGGTCCGCTGCCGGTGCAGGAACAGCGCGCCCACCAGCAGGCCGCCGACGATGGCGAGCACCCGAACCGGGCTGACGCCTTCGCGGGCCATCTCCTTGATCCCGTAGATCACCGGCAGCAGGGCACCGAGCGACAGGGCCGCGCTGACCAGGTCGAACCGCCCGGTCGCGGGGTTGCGGAACTCGGGCACCAACGGCGGGGCGAGCAGGAGCAGCAGCAGCATCGCCGGGATGTTGATCAGGAAGATCGAGCCCCACCAGAAGTGCTCCAGCAGGATGCCGCTGAGCACCGGGCCGATCGCGATGCCGCCGGTGAGGGTGGCGGTCCAGATGCCGATGGCGGTGCCGCGCTGCTTGGCGTCGGGGAACATGTTGCGCACCAGGGCGAGCGTCGAGGGCATCAGGGTGGCCCCACCGACGCCGAGCACGGCGCGCGCGGCGATCAGCGTCGCGGTGCTGTCGGCGTACGCGGCCAGCAGCGACGCCGCTCCGAACGCGGTGGCCCCGATGAGCAGGAGCCGGCGTCGGCCGATCCGGTCACCGAGGGTGCCCATGGTGATGAGCAGCCCGGCCAGCACGAAGCCGTAGATGTCGAAGATCCAGAGCTGCTGGGTGGCGGTCGGACGCAACTCCGCGCTGATGAACGGGACGGCGAAGTAGAGCACCGACACGTCCATCGAGACCAGCAGCAGCGGCAACATCAACACCGTGAGCCCGATCCACTCGCGTCGGCCCGCCCGTGGTGCCGGTGTGGTCGTCGTCGTCATGATCAATTTCCTCTCTGCGTATGACGTACGCTGTTACGCGTAGACCATACGCAGAACTAGGATGGCCGGGCAAGGAGGAAAATGTGGCGGCGACGACAGACGACAACGAGCCGGTGCTCCCACCGGCCATCGAGAACGCGTGGGGGCTGCGGGACCGCCCACCCAAGGGCCCGCGGCCGGGCATGAGCGTGCCCGCCATCGTGGACGCCGCCGTCCGGGTGGCCGACGCCGACGGGCTGGCCGCCGTCTCGATGAGCCGGGTGGCCAAGGAACTGGGCGCCGCCACCATGGCCCTCTACCGCTACGTCGGCTCGAAGGACGAGCTGCTGATGCTCATGGTGGACGTCGGGTACGGCCCGTCGCCCGGCCCACCCCCACCGGGCACCGACTGGCGCGCCGGGCTGACCCGCTGGGCCTGGGCCGAACACGACGCCCTGCGGCAACGGTCCTGGCTGCTGCACGTGCCCATCACCGGCCCGCCGATCACCCCCCAGCAGCTCGGCTGGATGGAGGACGGGCTGCGCTGCCTGGACGGCTCCACGCTCGCCGAGAGCGAGAAGATGTCGGTGCTCCTGTTGCTCACCGGGTACGTCCGCAACGAGGCCACCCTCACCTCGCAGGTCGCCGAGGGCAGCCGGGCCACAGGCGTCGAACCGAGCGAGATGATGCCGGCGTACGGCCGACTGGTGGCCCGGCTCATCGACCCGGCCCGCTTCCCGGCCCTGCACCGCGTGCTGGCCGCCGGCGTGCTCAACCAGGACGACGATCCCGACGACGAGTTCACCTTCGGCCTGGACCGGATCCTCGACGGCGTCGAGGCGCTGATCCAGCGTCGAGCGGGCTGAGGGATTCCGATGCTACCGAGAGACACCATCGACACCACCGTCCTGCCACCGGGCGAACGGTTCGGCATGTGGCTGGACCTGGTGGCGCGCACCTCGGCACCGCTGCGCATCCGGTCCGCGCACAGCGGCGACTTCGCCGCTCGCGCCGACTTCACCGCGCTCGGCCCGATCGAGCTGGTGCAGTACGAGTACCCGTCCCTGGACGCCACCCGGACCCGGAAGCTGGTCCAGCGGTCCGACCCGGAGCTGTACATCCTCGCCCTCACCACCGGGGGCGTCGGCGCGTCCAGCCAGGACGGGCGCCGCAGCGAGATCCTGGCCGGCGAGTTCACCTTCTACGACGGGTCGCGGCCGCACGACGTCTGTCACCACGCCACCGAGCCGGAGCAGGACCAGGCCACTTCGATCATCACGCTGATCCCGCACGCCGCGCTGCCGCTGCCACCGCAGCGGATGGCCGCCCTCTACGGCGGCCGGATGTCCGGCAGTGAGGGCATCGGGGCGCTGCTGGCGCAGTTCCTGCTCCAGGTGACCGGGCACCCCGAGCAGTACCACGCGGCCGACGCCAGCCGGCTCGGCGCGGTGGGGCTCGACCTGGCCACCACGATGCTCGGCCGGCACCTCGTCGCCGAGGACGCCGTGCCCACCGAGGTCCGCCGCCGGGCGCTGCTCACCCAGGTGCAGTCGTACATCCACCGCCACCTCGGCGACGCGACGCTCGGCCCACAGGTCGTCGCCGACGCCCACCACATCTCGGTGCGGTCCCTGCACCGGTTGTTCGAGGCCGAGGACGCCACGGTGGCGTCGTACATCCGGGATCTGCGGCTGGCCCGCTGTCGGCGCGACCTGACCGACCCGGCCCTGCGCGGCCTGCCCGTGCAGGCCGTCGCGGCGCGGTGGGGGTTTCCCGACAAGGCCCACTTCAGCCGGGCGTTCCGCGCCGCGTACGGCACCACCCCGCAGGAACACCGCGACGGTGGCTCGGATTTGGCGCGGATTCTCAACCGCCAGGCATCCATGGTCAACTCGCTGCCGGCAGACTGACACCAGGGCGGCCGGCCATCGCCAGGTGGGCCGCCAACGGGGGCCGTGGCGAGGCGCCCGCCGCGCGAGCGGCGGGCGGCCGCCCGGTGGCACCCGGTGATGCCGAGGCTCCGGCCCCGTCGTGCGCATCCCCCAGAATCGCCGACGGGGCCGGTCAGGCTTTCTCCAGCAACTCCAGGACCACCCGCTCGGCCTCCGCACGGGGTGCCCGCGGGTCCACCGACGCCACCACCCCGTCGTGGTACAGGTCGACCACCCGCGGGTCCACGTACGACGCGCGAGCCACCGTCGGGGTGTTGCCCAGCAGCTCGGCCACCTCCCGCATCACGGCGACCACCGCCCTGCGCCGGGCCGTCACCGAGCGGGCCGGGCCGGCGGTGGCCAACTCGGTGGCGGCGAGCACGGTGGCGTGCCAGGTGCGGAAGTCCTTGGCGGTCATCTCCCCGCCGCTGGCGTCCCGCAGGTAGCCGTTGACCTCGTCGCTGCGCACGTCGCGCCACTCCCGGCCGTCCCAGTAGCCGAACAACCGATCCGCCCGTCGCCGGCGGCGGCGCAGATTGGCCAACACCTGACACAGCTCCGGGTCCTCGATCCGGCGTACCTGCTCGATGCCACCCTTCGCGGGAAACACCAGGACCACGCAGCCGCGCCGGGTCCGGGCGTGCTCGGGGCGCAGCGTGGACACCCCGTACGTCGGGTCGTCGCCGGCCGCGTACTGGTCGCTGCCGACCCGGAACATGCCCATGTCCAACAGTCGGGCGACAGTGGCCAGCACCCGGTCCCGGCCCAGCCCACGGCCGTCCAGGTCACGGCCCACCCGCTCCCGCAACACCGGCAGGCGCCGGGCCACCTCCAGCATCCGGTCGAACTTCGCCTCGTCCTGCTGCTCCCGCCACTGCGGGTGGTAGACGTACTGCTTGCGCCCGGCCGCGTCGATCCCGATCGCCTGGATGTGGCCGTTCGCGTGCGGCGCGATCCAGACGCTCTGCCAGGCCGGGGGGATGACCAGCTCCCGCAGCCGGGCCAGCACCTCCGGATCCCGGACCGGATCACCGGTCGGGTCCACAAAGAGCCAGCCCCGACCGCGCCGACGCCGCCCGTACCCCGGTCGCCCCGGGTCGCTACGCCGCAACCGCACCGGAGACCCGCACCACCTTCGCCACCTCAGCCACGGCGGCCAGCACCTCGTCGAGGCGCAGGGCCGCCATCGTCGGGTGGCTTCCTACCCCGTCCCACCTCGGCCAATCTCTCGCGCCGGCCCAGAGCACCCGGTGCCGGGGTCGGTCCACCGGCGGCCCCCAGTGCGCCGGCGGCACCGGCCCGAAGAGGACGACCGACGGGGTGCCGAACCCGGTGGCCAGGTGGGCCACCCCGGTGTCCCCGCTGACCACCACCCGGGCGTTGGCCACCAACGCGGCGAGCGCGCCGAGGTCGGTCCGCCCGGCCAGCACGGCGTCGGACGACAGGCCGGCCGCGTCGGCCACCTGTGCGACCAGCGCCCGCTCGTCGGCCGAGCCGGTGAGCAGGACCCGGTGCCCCTGGTCGGTGAGCGCCCGGGCCAGCGCGGCGAACCGCTCGGCGGGCCACCGTTTGGCGGGGACCTTGCTGCCGGGATGCAGCACGGTGACACCGGTGGGCAACCCGGTCGCCCCGGGCCGACGCAGACCGAGGTCGGTGCCGTCGGCCGGAATGTCGTACCAGGACAGCAGCCGGCACCACCTGTCCACCTCGTGCTCGTCGGCGGACCACGGCGGGCCGTCGCCGCAGCCGGCCTCGGCGTTGGCGAAGGCCAGCAGCCGGTCCGGCCGGGTGGCCGCCAGCAACCGGTGCGACCCCGGACCCCGGCCGTGCAGGTTCACCGCGACCGACACCGCCGCGCCGGTCCGCAGGGGCCGCTCCAGCCCGGTGGTGTCCACCAGCCGGTCGACGCCGCCGACCAGGTCGACGAGCGGGGACAGCCAGGCGGGCGCGGCGAGCGCCAACTCCGGACCGGGGTACGCGGCCCGCAGCGCCCGCAGCGCGGGCACCGCGGTGAGCAGGTCGCCGACGCCCAGCGCGCGCAGCACGAGGATCACGGGTACGAGGTCTCCTGCTCGGCGCAGACCACGAGCTCCCGAACGGCGCAGCCGGGCGGCTGGTTGAGCGCGAACATGATCGCCGCGGCCGTGTCGGCGGGGTCGTTGAGGATCGCGTCCGGCCCCGGCTTGTACTGCGGGTCGCGCTCGTCGAAGAACGACGTGCGCATCCCGCCCGGAATGAGCAGCGTGACGCCGACCTGACCGGCCAGCTCGGCGGCGAGGGCGCGGGTGAACCCCACCACTCCGAACTTCGCCGCGCAGTACGCGGTGGCGTCGCTGACCGCCTTGACGCCCAGCGTGGAGGCGACCGTGACGATGCGGCCCCGCGACGTCAGCAGGAACGGCAGGGCGGCCCGGATCACCGCCGCGGTGGCGAGCAGGTCCACGGCGATGATCCGGTCCCAGGTCTCCCCCGGCACGTCGGCGAGCCGACCGGGCACGTCCGTGCCGGCGGCCGTGACCACCGCGTCCAGGCCGCCGGCCTGCTCGGCGAGGTGTTGGGTGGCCACCTCGGCAGCCCGGGTGTCGGCCAGGTCGCACTCCGTCCAGGACACCCCGTCGGCCGGCGGTTGCCGGTCCAGCACGATGGGCCGGCCACCGGAGGCGGCCACCGCGGCGACCACCGCCGCGCCGAGCCCGCTCGCGCCGCCGGTGACCAGGACTGTCGGTCCGGCGCCGGGCCGCGTGGCGGTCATCGGGTGCGCTCCCCGCCGGAGCGAACGATCAGGTCGGTGGTGGAGCGGCCGTCGAGGTAGGGCACCACCACCGTGTTCCCACCCCATCGGCGCAAAACCTCCGCCTCCGGCAGGGTGGCGGCGGCGTCGCCGCCGCCGGTGGCGTAGTCGCCACCCTTGACCCAGATGTCCGGTCGGACCCAGGACAGCGCCGCGTCCGGGGTCGGCTCGTCGAAGATGAGGACCGCGTCGACGCAGCTCAGCGCGGCCAGCAGCCGACTGCGGTCACCCTCGGACATCACCGGCCGGTCCGGTCCCTTCAACCCGGCCACGCTGTCGTCCGAGTTCACGCACACGATCAGGCAGTCACCGAGTTGCCGGGCCGCCTGCAGGGTGGCCACGTGCCCGGCGTGCAGCAGGTCGAAGCAACCGCCGGTGGCCACCACCGTGCCGCCCGCGGCGCGTACCTCACCGAGCAGCGTGGCGACCGCCGCGACGCCCACCCGATCGCCGCCCGGACCGGCGACGCTCGTCGGCGTGGGACGCACCGGCGGTGGCAGGGCCGCCGCCACTCCCCCACCGGCCACGTACGCGGACGCCTCCGCGACCGCCGCCTGCACCGCCTCGGAGACCAGCGCGCCCTGGGCCAACGCGAGGCTGGCGGCGGCCGCGAACCGGTCGCCCGCCCCGCACGTGTCCCCCTCGGCGCTGCCCGGGGTCGGCACCACCAACGGTGTCGACCCGGCATGGCAGAGCAGCGCGCCGTCCCCACCCAGCGTCACCGCGACCGCACCGGCCCGCCAGCGTCGCCGCAGGCCCTGCGCGCCCCGCGACGCGGTGGCCAGCCGGGAGGCGCCGGGCAGCGCGGGGACCAGCTCGCGCACCTCCGACTCGTTCGGGGTGGCCAGATGGACGCCGGGGACAGCCGCCGGACCGCGCGGATGCGGGTCCCACACCACCGGCGCGCGGGTGGCGGACAACGCGGCACGCAGCGCCGGCTGCCGGGCCACCCCCCGGCCGTAGTCGCTGACCAGCACCGCCGACGCTCCGGCGATCACCCGAAGCACCTCGTCGGAGGGCTGCCCCGGCTCCCCGGACGCCCCGCCCCGGTCGTGGCGCAGCAGCACCCGACCCCGAGCCCGCAGCCGGATCTTCTCCGGCGTCGCACCGGACAGGGCCAGCGGGTACACCTGCACGCCGGCGGCGGCGAGCAGCGCGCTCAGTCGGGCGCCGCCGGCGTCGTCGGCGAGCGCGGTCACCAGCACCACCTCGGCACCCTGCGCGGCGGCGAAAACCGCCGCCAGACCGGCGCCACCGGGTCGGTCGCTGGCGGCGGTCTCGTCCAGGACCGGCACCGGGGAGTCCGGGCAGAGCCGGTTCACCACCCCCTCCACGTCCCGGTCGAGCAGGGTGTCGCCGAGCACCACCACCGGTCCCCTCACGCCTACCTCCCCATCCCTCACGCGTCGACCTGCTGTCCGGATTCACCGTCGAGCACCACTTCGACCCCGGCCCGCACCGGCGCCGGCACGTCGTGGCCGAGCGCCGGGTCGGTGGTCGCGGCCAACTCCTGTTCGAGGTACTCGCAGAGCAGATGACTGGTCACGAGGTGCAACTCCTGCACGACCTGGGTGTCCGGCGACGCGACGGCCAGCACCTCGTCGCACGCGTCGGCGAGGGGATTCGGGGTGGCGCCGGTGAGGGCCCACGTGGTCAGGCCGGCGTCGCGGGCGGCCTGGGCGGCGCTGACCAGATTGGGGCTGCTGCCGCTGGTGCTGAGCAGCAGCAGGACGTCGCCGCGGCGGCCGTGCGCGCGCACCTGACGGGCGTACACGTCGGTGTAGCCGTAGTCGTTGGCGATGGCGGTGAGCGCGCTCGTCTCGGCGTGCAGCGCGATCGCCGACAGCGGCTGGCGGTCGTCGTGCAGCTTGCCGACCAGCTCGGCCGTGAGGTGCTGGGCCTCGGCGGCGCTGCCACCGTTACCGGCCACCAGCAGGCGTCCCCCGGCGGCCAGCCGGTGGGCCAGGTCCGCGCCCCAGCGGGCCAGCTGCGACTCACAGCGCCGGTACGGCACCAGCGCCGCGGCGAGGTTCGTCAGGTGGGTGTCGAGCAGGCTGCCGGCCGGCATCAGGCCACCACCCGGGCCGGTCGACGGACGGCGGAAACCTCGCTGTAGACCTCGACCAGCCGCTCGGCGGTGACCGCCCACGAGTACCGCGTGCGGGCCCGCTCGCGGGCCGCCGTGGCGTACGCGAAGCGCCTGATCCGGTCGTCGAGCAGGCCCTGGATCGCGCCGGCCAGCGCCTGCGGGTCCCGGGCCGGCACGAGGTCGCCCGTCGTCCCGTCGACCACGGTGTCCCGGATGCCGCCGACGGCGGTGCCGACGACCGGCACCCCACAGGCCATCGCCTCCAGCGGGGTCAACCCGAACGGCTCGTACCAGGGTGCGGCGACCAGCAGGTCCGCCGAGCGGTACCAGCGGCCCATCTCCTCGCGGGGTACCGCGCCGACCAGGTGCACCCGGTCGGCCACCCCGCAGGTCTCGGCCAGGGCCCGCAGCCGCCGGGCGTACGGGTCGGTCTCCAGCAGCCCCTCGGGCGGGCCGCCGACCACCACGCACTCGGCGTCACCGACCAGGGCCATCGCGCGGATCACGGTCTGGAAGCCCTTGCGTTCGACGAGCCGGCCCACGGTGAGGATCCGGGCCCGTCCCGGCTCCCGGTCGGCGGCCGGCCCGAGCGGGGCGAACGTGGCGAGGTTGACTCCGGAGGGCACCACTGTCATCCGGGAGCGGGGCACGCCCATCCGGACCAGTTCGCCGACCTCGTCGCGGCACTGCGCGACGATCCGGTCCACCGAGCTGCCCAACTCGCGCTCGTAGGAGACCCGTCGGGCCGGGCTGGTGTCCTGCACGCCCTGGTAGCGGCGCTTCACGGTGCCCAGCGCGTGGTACGTCTGCACCACCGGCACCCCGGTCTGCCGGCCTGCGGTCAGCGCCGCCAGACCACTCATCCAGAAGTGCGCGTGGATCACCTCGGGCACCCAGTCCCCGCCCCGCCAGCGTTCGATCAGCCAACTACTGAAGTCGCGCATGTGCGGCAGCAACGCGTCCTTGGCCACCGGCTCGGCCGGGCCGGCCGGCACGTGCACCACGTCGTACCCGTCCGGGCTGCGTACGGTCACCGGCAGGTCGGGCGCGTCCCGGCGGGTGTAGACCCGCACCTCGTGCCCGGCGGCGGCGAGCGCGGCGGACAGCTCCGCGACGTGCGTGTTCTGGCCGCCGGCGTCCTCCCCTCCGAGGACGGCGAGCGGGCTGGCGTGCTCCGAGATCATCGCGATCCGCATACTTCCTCCTCCAGCAGCCGGTCCCAGTCAGCGAGGAAACGGTCGAGGCCATACCTGTCCCGCGCGGCGGTACGCGCCGCCGCGCCGGCCTGGCGCGCGGTCGCCGGTTCGGCGATGAACCGGCGGGCGGCGTCGAGCAGCACGTCGGTCCGGGTGGCGAGGGCGCCCGCCTCCGGGGGCACCGCCGTCACCGCCTCGGTGGTGGCGAGCGCGACGACCGGCATCCCGATCGCCATCGCCTCGATGAGGCTGAGCCCGAGCGAGGTCCACCGGCACAGGTGCAGGTACGCGCGCCGCCGGGCCAGCTCGGCGTGCATCCGGTCCTGGGGCACGTCGTCGTGGCTGACGAGCCGGTCGGCGGGCAGCCCGAGGTGGTCGGCCAGACCGGCGACGCCCATCCCGAACACGTCCAGCGGCGCGATCTCGGCGAACCGGGGCAGCAGGTCGGTGCCGGTGACCCGACCCCGCCGAACCGGCTCGTTGATCACCACGGCGAGCCGGTCGAGTTCGCCGGTGTAGGAGACGGCGGGTGCGACGATGCCGTGGTCGACCACCGTGGTGCGGGTGGCCCCGGTGTCCCAGAAGATCTGGTTGAACCCGGTGACGTGGGCGATGAGCAGGTCGTCGCGGTCGGCCATCGGGTGCCGGGTGTTCGGCACGTCGCCCTTCGGTGTGTTGTGTTCGACGTAGACGGCCGGGATGTCGCGACCCGGGCGGCGACGCAGCCACGCCTCGGCCCGGTCGATCTCCTCGGGACGTTGCAGGATGACCAGGTCGACGTCGGCGCCCGGCAGGTCCTCCGGGAAGACCTCGACCGCGCTGTCCGGCCAGGGGTAGGTGCGGGCCCGGCCGAGGCCGTAGGGGCCGCGGTCGGGTGTGGTGGGGATCAGGTAGCGGTGGCTGCCGTGCACGAACGACGTGGTCCAGGATCCGTGCACGTGCCAGAGCAGGATGTTCATCGCGGGCCACCACCACCGCTGACGGTCAGCGTGCGCAGCGCGTCGACCACCTCGTCCGGGTCGATGCCGCTCAGGCAGGGGTGCCCGGGGACCGGGCAGTTTGTCGCGCGGGTGTCCCGACAGGGTGCGGCGGCGTCACCGAGCCGGACGGTGGGCACCCGGTAGGGCCCCCACTGGCCGAACGGGACGGTCGGCGCGAAGAGACTCACCACGGGCACGCCGGCCGCGGCGGCCAGGTGTGCGGGACCCGTGTTGCCGACCACGACCGCGCTGGCGTCCGCCATGATCCCGGCCAGGCCGGCCAGGTCGGTTCGACCACCCAGGTCGGTGCCGCCGGCCGCCGCCACCCGGGCGGTGACCGCGCGCTCGTCCGGGCCGCCGGTGACCAGCACCCGGTGCCCGGCGGCGGTCAGCGCCCCGACGATCCGGGTCGCCACCTCCGGCGGGCAGGCCCGGCTCGACGCGGCCGACCCGGGGTGCAGCACCACGTACCCCGGGTCGCCGAGAGCGGCCGGGCGCGGCGGCACGGCGTCGCGGCGCAGCCGGAGCACGGGCTCGTCGCCGGCGGGCAACCGGTGGCCGGCGGCGGCGGCGAGGGAGAGGGCACGTTCGGGTTCGGGAACACCCACCGGCACCCGGTGCCGGACGTCCAGCAGCGAACCCGGGTAGTCGTCGCTGATCGCCGCGATCCGACCGACCCCCGCCATCCGCAGCAGCAACGCCAGCGGCAGCGCGGACTGGTGGAACGAGGTGAACACCACCGCCTGGTCCGCACCGACCGCACCCAGCCGCGCGGTCAGGCTCCGCACCGCCTCCGGGTCGACCGGCCCCGGCATCGGGTCGATCCACGGCAGCGGGTGCTCGATGATCTCGTCGACGCCGGGCAGCAGATCGGCGGCGGCCCGGCCGCGTGGACCGCACAACAGCACCACCCGCTGCGCTCCGGCCGCGACCGCGCGGATCGCCGGCCCGGTGACCAGCACGTCCCCCGCCGAATCCGAGCGGACCACCAACGCCGTCCGCACCTGGCCGTCCGGCGAGGTCGCGGGGCGCACGGCCTGTTGGCGGCGCAGGATCTCGTCCACCGCCGCCGGCAGGTCGGTGGCCACCCAGCCGGCCGCGGCGATCTCCTCCGGTCGGGTCACCGGGGTGGGTACCAGCACTCCCGCCGCCCCCGCGGCCAACGCGGCGGCGACGTCCCGGCCGATGTCGCCCACCAGCACGCACCGCGACGCGGTCGTGCCCAGCTCCCGGGCGGCGGCGTACACCAGGCCGGGCGCCGGCTTGCGACAGTCACAGCCGTCGGCGTCGTCGTGCGGACACACCAGCCACGCGTCGAACCGGCCCAGCAGCTCCTCGACCCGGGCGTGCACGGCCCGCATCTGCTCCGCGCTGAAATATCCCCGGGCCAGGCCCGACTGGTTCGTCACGACCGCCAGGCGCAGCCCGGCCGCCCGCAACCGGTCCAGCGCCGCCCGCGCCCCCGGCACCGGCCGCACCTTCTCCGGGTCGCCGTTGTACGGCACGTCCTCGATCAGGGTGCCGTCGCGGTCCAGCAACACCGCGTCGTAGAGGACGGGTCGAGCGCTCCCGCCGGGAGTGCGCCCGGACCCGGCGGAACCGGCGCGGTCAGCAGCGGCGTAAACCGGGGCTGACCTGCGCTGATACGGATCCTCCTGGTCCTGTCGCACAGGCGGCGGGTTCCCTGCGCCCGAAGGAGTAAACGTCGTCGGTCAGGGGGTGGGCAGCGCCGCCAGCGGTGTCCCAGGTCGGCCTTACCCGCCGTCCGGGAGAAGCTAACCCGCCGGTCGTTAGCCCTCGCCCCACCGGGGGTATGGGAGCCCAGTGGCGATTGTGGAGAAAGTGATCGAAGCTCCCCCGCAGCAGGTGTTCGACGTGCTCGCCGACGGGTGGACGTACAGCGACTGGGTGGTGGGCACGGCACACGTGCGGGCCGTGGACGACGCCTGGCCCCGGGTGGGCAGCCAGCTGCACCACCGGGCCGGGCCGTGGCCGTTCTCCTTGCAGGACGCGTCGACGGTGCTGGTCTGCGAGCCCCCGCACCGGCTCGTGCTGAAGGCGGGCCTCTGGCCGGCCGGCGAGGCGATAGTGGCCTTCACGCTGCAACCCGTCGACGGGGGCGCCACCCGGGTCCGCCTCGGGGAGGACTTCGCCGCCGGACCGCTGCACTGGGTCCGCAACAAGGTCAACGACCTGGTGCTGCACCTGCGCAACCGGGAGACGCTGGACCGGCTCGCCGACATCGCCACCCGACAGAAGGGGCCGCGATGACACCGACGGTGGTGGTGACCGGAGCAAGCGCCGGCGTCGGTCGGGCCGTGGCCCACGCGTACGCGGCCCGGGGCGCCCGACTGGCGCTGCTGGCGCGGGGAGAGGCGGGCCTGGCCGCCGCCGAACGGGAGTGCCGACAGCGCGGCGCCACCGACGTCCGCGCCTACCGGGTGGACGTGGCCGACGCGGGCGCGGTGCAGCAGGCCGCTGACGACGTGGTGCACCGCTGGGGCGGCATCGACGTGTGGATCAACAACGCCATGGTGTCGGTGTTCGCGCCGGCCTGGGAGATCCCGGCGCGGGAGTTCCGCCGGGTCACCGAGGTGAACTACCTGGGCACGGTGCACGGCACCCTGGCGGCGCTGCGGCACATGCGGGCGCACGCGCGGGGCACGATCGTGCAGGTGGGCTCCGCGTTGGCCTACCGGGGGATCCCGTTGCAGTCGGCGTACTGCGCGAGCAAGCACGCCATCCAGGGATTCAACGACTCGCTGCGCGCCGAACTGCTGCACGACTGCCCGGGGGTGAAGCTGACGATGGTGCAGCTACCCGCCGTCAACACCCCGCAGTTCTCCTGGGTACGCACCCGGCTGCCGCGGCATCCGCAGCCGGTGCCGCCGATCTTCACCCCGGAGCTGGCCGCCAGGGCGATCGTGTGGGCCGCCGACCGTGGCACCCGGGAGCTGAACGTGGGCGGCCCGACGTGGCAGGCCCGGCTGGCCGACATCCTCTTTCCCGGTCTGCTCGACCGGAAGCTGGCCCGCGACGGCTACGACAGCCAGCAGACCGGCGACGAGATCGATCCACACACCTGGCGGGACAATCTGGACCACCCCGGCGACGAGGAGACGGATCGGGGCACGGCGGGCGTGTTCCGCGAGCGGGCCCGCAACCGGTCGGCGGCGCTGTGGGTCGGCACCCACAAACCGGTGGTGTCCGGTGTCGCGCTCGCCGCGGTGGCGCTCGGCCTCACCGCCGTGACCCGTCGCCGACGGTGACCGCCCCGCGGCGGCATCGACGCCGTCGCAGGCGCTGACTCGCTCGTCGCGGCCACCGGCACGCACCAGCCACGACCAGCGGGATCGATGCCCGCACCCGCCGTGGCACCGCCGTCCGCAACGCCCGGAAGGGGTGCCTCTTCAACCCGAATGTGACAACTGGATACCCTTTCCGGGAGCCCCTCTCCGCAAACCGAGGATGTCCACATGATCGAGCCTGTGCAGCTGCCGTCGCCGTGGCGGGACGCACGCCTGACCGTTGTCGTGCCCACCTACAACGAGGCGGGCAACCTGCCCACGCTTGTGGAGCGGGTCCTCGCCCTGCCGCTGCCCGGCCTGCGCATCCTCGTCGCCGACGACAACTCCCCCGACGGCACCGGCGACGTGGCCGACAAGCTGGCCATCGAGCATCCGGACCGGGTGGAGGTCGTGCACCGGGCCGGCAAGGAGGGCCTCGGCCGGGCGTACGTCGACGGGATGACCCGGGCGGTCGAGGGCGGCGCCGAGTACGTGGCGCAGATGGACGCGGACCTGTCGCACCCGCCGGAGGCGCTGCCGGGGATGCTGGGCGCGCTGCTGTCCACCCAGGCGAGCGTGGTGATCGGTTCCCGCTACGTGCCCGGTGGGGAGCTGGACGAGAACTGGCCGCTCTACCGTCGGGCCCTCAGCGGCTGGGCGAACCTCTACGTGCACACCCTGTTGCGGGTGCGCATCCGGGACCTGACCGCCGGTTTCAAGATCTGGCGCGCGGACGCGTTGCGTGACATCGATCTGGGCCGGGTGCAGTCCAACGGCTACAGCTTCCAGGTGGAGATGCACTACCTCGCCACCAAGTTGGGCCACACCATCCTGGAGGTGCCGATCCGCTTCGAGGAGCGGCGCGACGGCATCTCCAAGATGACCACGGCGACCAAGGTGGAGAGCGCCCTGATGCCCTTCCGCCTCCGCAACAAACACCGCAACATCACCCGCTAACCCCCAACCCCCACCCCACCCCACCCCACCCACCCCACCTCGGTTGATCAAGAGGTTTGCGTCACCGACGCCCTCGGATCTGACGCAAACCTCTTGATCAACCGGGGCGGACGGCGGAGTGGGGGTGGGGGTGGGGGGGCAGGGGGGTGGGGGTTAGTTGGGGTAGATGGAGCGGTGGGCTGTGGCGATGGCTGCGGCGTAGGCGCGGCCGGTGAGGGCGCGGTCTCGGGCCAGCGCCGCGCGGGCCGCGTTCGCGCCCGGTGCCCCGTGGACACCGCCGCCGGGGTGCGCCGACGCGCTGGCCAGGAAGAGCCGGTCCACCGGGGTGTCCGCCCGGCCCAGGCCGGGGATCGGGCGCAGGAACAGCTGCTGGTACGCGGCGGCGGTGCCCCCGCCGAGCGCACCTCCGACCAGGCTCGGGTTGTCCCGTTCCAGGTCGGCCGGCCCGGCCACGTGCCGGCCGACGACGAGCTGCCGGAAACCCGGCGCCGCCGCTTCCAGTACGTCCTCCATGCGCTGCACGTGCCCGGCGACGTCCTCGGCCCGCCAGTCCCGCCGGAACGGCAGGTGCGTGTACGCCCAGAGCGACTCGGTGCCCGGCGGGGAGTGGCTGGGTTCGGCCACCGACATCTGCCCGACCAGCAGGAACGGGTCACGGGGCAGCTCGCCACGGGCCAACTCCCCCGCGTAGTGGGTCAACCCGTCGAGGTCCGCGCCGAGGTGCACGGTGCCGGCGCCGGCCAGCTCCCGGTTGGTCCAGGGCACCGGCGCGGAGAGAGCCCAGTCCACCTTCAGCGTCGACCCGTCCCACCGGAAGTGCGCCAGGTCCTCCACCAGCCGCGACGGCAGGGCCGCCGCGCCGACCAGGTCGAGGAACAACGCGGGGGCGGGCACGTCGGCGAGCACGGCCCGGCGGGCGCGCCACAGCGTGCCGCCCTCGGTGCGTACCCCCATCGCCCGGCCGCGGGCGGTGAGCACCCGGTCGACGCGGGCGCCGTAGAGGATCGTCCCCCCGCGCTCCTGGAGCCGGGCCACCAGCGCGTTGGTGATCTGCTGCGCGCCGCCCTCGGGCACCGGCCAGCCGATCTGTTGGCCGAGCATGGCCAGCAGCCAGCCGTACACCCCGGAGCCGGCCTCCTCCGGCGCGAGGTCGGTGTGCAGGGCGCAGCCGGCCAGCAGGGCCGGCCCGCCGGCGCCGTCGAAGAGTTCGTCGCCGAGCTTGCGGACCGGCACCACCAGGCGTCGCGCCAGTCGCAGCGCACCGGCGACGCGCAGCTGACGCAGCAGGCCCAGCCCGCCGCGTACCGGTGGGAACGGCGTGGTGATCGCCGTCAGCATCGGCTCGGCCACCTCGCACCAGTCGGTGTAGGCGTTGAGCCAGCGCTTGCCGTCGCCGGGGGCGAACTGCTC
Source organism: Micromonospora sp. NPDC049204 (assembly GCF_040647935.1). Lineage (NCBI taxonomy): Bacteria > Bacillati > Actinomycetota > Actinomycetes > Micromonosporales > Micromonosporaceae > Micromonospora > Micromonospora sp. NPDC049204. The sequence goes on from NZ_JBEZDC010000005.1 coordinate 129,297, forward strand.
AAGGGAGGCGGCCGTGACGTCCGGGTCCCGGTTGATCACCGCGGCCCGACCGTCCGGCAGCAGGTGCGCCAGTACGTCCGGCGCATGCCGCCAGGACAGGCCGTGCCGACCCAGGTCGAGGCCGCGCAGCACCGGTGAGGCGTACCCCAGGGGGTAGAAGGAGCTGTAGAGGTCGCTCAGGTAGCCGGGCGCGGTCACCTCGGCGGAGCGGATCGCGCCGCCGGGCACCGCTGTCGCCTCCAGGACCACCACCTCCCAGCCGGCGTCCGCCAGCAGGTTGGCCGCCACCAGGCCGTTGTGACCGGCCCCGACGACGACGGCGTCCACGCTCTGCGCGGCGGTGGTTGTCATCCGATCCGCCTACCCGGCGCGCAACCGGGCGAAACGCGTTTGCCCGGCCGGGGCCGGGGCATGCAGCGCCGCATGTACACGGTTGCGCAGTTGGTGGGTGGGGTGTGGGGCGCGGGCGGCGACGGCGGTGAACTGGTGGTGCGCGACCCGGCGGACGACTCGCCGGTCAGCACGGTGCCGGTGGCCACCGCCGACGAGGTCGGCAAGGCGACGCAGGCGGCTCGCAACGCGGCCGCCCAGTGGGCGGCGACCGCGCCGGCCGAGCGGGCCGCCGCGCTGCACCGGGCCGCGGACGCCGTGGCGGAGGTCGTCGAGGAGCTGTCGGCGGCGGTCACCGCCGAGATGGGCAAGCCGTTGGCGGACGCCCGCGGCGGCGTCGAGGCGGGTATCGGCACCCTGCGACAGTACGCGGAGCTGGCTCCGCTGCGCGGCGGGCGGACGCTGAACGGCGCACCGGACGCGCTGGACTTCATGACCCCGCAGCCGCGCGGGGTGGTGGCCGTGCTGACGCCGTGGAACGACCCGGTGGCGGTCTCCTGCGGGCTGCTGGGCGCCGCCCTGGTGACCGGCAACGTGGTGCTCTACAAACCGAGCGAGCGGGCTCCCGCGACGGGTTGGCTGCTGGCCCGGGCCCTGGACGAGGCGTTGCCGGCCGGCGTGTTGTCGCTGCTCACCGGCGGCCCCGAGGTCGGTGCGGCGCTGGCCGCCCAGGAGGTCGACGTGGTGGCGCACGTGGGATCCACGGCGACCGGGCGGGCGATCGCCGCCGCCGCGGCCCGCACCGGCGCGAAGGTGGTGCTGGAGAACGGGGGCAGTGATCCGTTGATCGTGGACGCGGGCGTGGACCCGGAGTGGGCGGCGGAGCAGGCCGCGCTGGGCGCGTTCGCCAACGCGGGGCAGCTCTGTGTGGCGGTGGAGCGGATCTACGTACACCGCGAGGTGGCCGAGGACTTCGTGGCCGCGCTGGTGCGGCGTGCCACCGCCCTGCGGGTCGGGCCGGGCATGGACCCGGAGACCGAGCTGGGTCCACTCGTCGACCGGCGGCACCGGGATCAGGTCCACGGGCAGGTCGCGGCGGCGGTGGCGGCCGGCGCCCGGGTGCGGGTGGGCGGCGAGGTGCCCGGCGGGCCGGGGGCGTTCTATCCGGCCACCGTCGTCACCGACTGCCGGCACGACATGCCGCTGGTACGGGAGGAGACGTTCGGGCCGGTCGCCCCGGTCGTGGTCGTCGACTCGTTCGACGAGGCGCTGCGCTGTGCCGCGGACTCCCCGTACGGGTTGGCCGCCACGGTCCTGACCACGTCGATGAGTCACGCGCAGCGGGCCTGGCGGGAGCTGCCGGTGGGCACCGTGAAGGTCAACGCGGTGTTCGGGGGCGCGCCGGGAGGGGCCGCGCACCCACGACGGGGCAGTGGGCAGGGCTTCGGCTACGGTCCGGAGCTGCTGGACGAGTTCACCGCCACCAAGGCGGTGCACATCGGGGCGCCCGGCGGCGGGCACTGGTGAACGGTACGGGCGGACGCAGGGGTGGCGCGTCCGCCCGTACCGTGTCGGTGTTGTCGGCCGCGGTGGTGGTCAGTCCCCGCGCGCCTTGCGGGTGGCTCGGTCGTTGGCCTTCTCGATCGCCGTGACCAGGTCCGATTTGGTCATGCTGGACCGGCCGGGCACGTCGAGTTTGCGGGCCACCGCCATGAGGTGGTCCTTGCTGGCGTTGGCGTCGACTCCACCGGCGGTGGGGGCTCGCCGTTCCGGCCCGCCGCCGGCGGCCTGCTGGTCGCTGGGGCCCTTGCGGCCCTTCGGCTCCCAGTGGTCGCCCACCTTCTCGAACTGGTGCTTCACCGCGGCGAAGGCGGTGCGGTGCGACCGCTCCCCCTCGCCGTAGGTCTCCACCGCCGAGTCGTGCGTCTCCTCCCAGGTGCGCTGCGCCTTCTCCGGGGAGCGTCGCAGCGTGCTGGGCAGGTCCTCGCGCCCGGGCATCTCGTCCTCCTCCGTGCCGACAGGGTCACCCTGACCGTTCCCCGCCGACGCGGCGGCAAACCATACGTGCGGCGAGCGCGACGCCGCCGAGTTTCTCGATTTCCCGATCCGGGTATCGGTGGCCAGGCCCGACCGGACGACCGGTCATACCGGTGGCCGGGGCGCAGGGAGCGGGCATGACGACCACGGAGCCCGGTACGACGCGCGACGACACGCGCGGCACGCATGTTCCCCGCCGGATGCGGCAGTTGAGCTGGCGGACCTGGCGTGGGGTGCTGGTCCGCAGTGTGCAGAACTTCGTCAACGACAACTGCTCCGACTGGGCCGCCGCGCTCACCTACTACGGGGTCCTGGCGCTCTTTCCGTCCGCCATCGTGGTGGTCGCCCTGGTCGGGCTGGTCTCCGACGGCGAGCGGACCCTGGACACGGTTGTCGACCTCGCCAACCAGGTGGGCGCCGGGTCGGTGCTGACCAACGACGACGGCGGCGTGGTCGGCGTGCTCCGGTCGGTGGTGGTCCAGGAACACAACGCCAAGGTGCTGCTGAGCTTCGGTCTGCTCGGCGCGCTGTGGTCCGCGTCGGGATTCATCGGCGCGTTCACCCGGGCCTCCAACTCCATCTACGGGGTGACCGAGGGCCGGCCGGTGTGGAAGTTGCGGCCGATACAGATCGGCCTGGCCGCGGTGACGCTCGTGCTGCTCGCGGTGGTCGCCCTCGCGCTGATCGTCAGCGGCCCGGTCACCGACGCGGTGGGTGATCTGATCAACGCCGGTGGCCTGGCCCGAACGGTGTGGAGCGTGGCGAAGTGGCCGGTGCTCGCCATGGTCATGATGGTGCTGCTGTCGCTGCTGTTCTGGATCGCGCCGAACGTGCGCCAACCCCGCTTCCGCTGGCTCACCCCCGGCGGCGCGGTGGCCCTGGTCTCCTGGACGGCGGTCTCCTTCGGCTTCGGCTTCTACGTGGCGACCTTCGCCTCGTACAAGACGACCTACGGCAGCCTGGGCGCGGCCATCGCGTTCCTGGTCTGGCTCTACCTGTCCAACTCGGCGCTGATGCTGGGGGTGCAGATCAACGCCGAGGTGCAGCGCGGGCGGCAGTTGCAGGCCGGCGACCCCGACCCGGACGAGCCGGTGCTGCCGCCCCGCAAGCCCGCCGACGACTGAGCGCCGGTTGTCGCCCGGATGTCCGGCCTGCGGGCCGGTTCGTGGCCCGGTGCCGGTTTACCGGGCGGGGTGCCGGGTAGCGCAGAAGGCATGGAGCGTGGCAACAGCAAGCACGGACCGAGAATCGACGAACAGATGAGTCAGGAGGTCAGCGGCCTCGTACAGGGGCCGGGGACCGGCGGCTCTCGGGTCGACGAGTCGCGGGTGCCGGAGCCGGCTGGCGAGGACCAGCCGGAGACGACTACCGCCCCGGCCGGAGACCTGCGCACCGGCACCCCGCAGGGGATGAGTTCCACGGACGTCGAGCAGCGCAGCCGGCTGGGCCGGTTCATCTCGATGAGCGCGCTGCCGGGCGACCGCCTGGTGCTCATCGCCAGTGCCCGGGAGAACGAGGCGCCGGACGACATCGTGGCGGCGTTGGAGCGACTGCCCGAGGGCACCCTCTACCAGACGGTCTCCGAGGTGTGGGCCGCTCTCGGCAACAAGAACGAGACAACTCGCTGGTGACGGGTCGTCCCCCGACCCGATGACCACCAGCGGCTGAAGGAGGTTCTCAGATGAGTGGCGTGACCGAACATGTAGACGTCTCCGTGCCCGTACGCACCGCGTACGACCAGTGGACGCAGTTCGAGGAGTTCCCCCAGTTCATGGAGGGCGTGTCGGAGGTCCGGCAGCTCTCCGACACGATGACCCACTGGACCGTGGACATCGCCGGGGTGAAGCGCGAGTTCGACGCCGAGATCACCGAACAGCTTCCCGACGAGCGGGTCGCCTGGCGCTCGACCGACGGCACCCAGCAGGCCGGCGTGGTGACCTTCCACCGGCTCGACGCGGACAAGACGCGGGTCACCCTCCAGCTCGAGTTCGAGCCGCACGGCGTGGTCGAGCAGGCCGGCGACAAGCTCGGCATCGTCGACCGGCGTGCCAAGGGCGACCTGGAGCGGTTCAAGACCTACATCGAGCGGCGCGGTCAGGAGACCGGCGCATGGCGCGGTTCGGTGGACCGTCCGCAGCCGTGATCCCCGCACGACACCCGATGGCCGCCGGAATCCCGGCGGCCATCGCCGTGTCCGAGCCTTGTCGCCCGTTTGCGATCATCGCGCCCGGGTACCGCTGAAGACATGACCGACGACAACATCAGGGTGTGGCGGGACGAGGAACGGCTTCCGCTGGAGGAGCTGGAGAAGGCGGTGTCGGGCTCCAGCCTCGACGGGCAGGCCGACGACGTGACCGGCAACGACGCCGGCGAGGAAGCCGCGTTCGGGCACGGGCCGGCCGCCGCGGACCGGGACGGGCAGGCCCAGGGCAACAGCCGCGAGGCGACCGACCCGGAGCGCCCCTACCGTCCCTCCACCACCGGCCGGACCGGTCCGGACGTCTGACCCTCCCCGCCGGGTTGAGCCGGCACGGGCCGGCCGGTCGCGCCACGGGCGCCCCACTCGTAGAGCGCGATCAACGCCAGCGCGAGCACCACCAGGGCCGAGCCCAGCACCTGCACCGACGTGTTGCCGATCACCACACCCAGGCCGGCTGGGGCGAGCGCCGCGCCGATGCCGGAGGCACCGATCTGTAGGCCGATGGCCCGGTCGGCGTGGGCCGCGCCGACCCGGTCGGCGGTGGTGAGGGTGAGCAGGGGAAACACCGGCGCGGCGGCGAACCCCACCACGACCAGGCCGAGCACCGCCAGCGCGCCCGGCCCGGGGGCGGCGATCAACCCCGCGCCCACGGCCATTCCGACGAGACTGACGCGCAACACCAGCGCCGCCCCCAGGCGCTCGGCCACCACGCCCTGCACGACCCGGCCGACGAAGAGGCTCCCCCAGTACGCGGAGACGCAGCCGCCGGCCACCGCCGCGCTCAGGCCCCGACCCTCGGTCAGCAGCAGGAACGCCCACAGGCCGGCGGACACCTCGATGGCGACGTACAGCGCGAAGGCGAGCGTGCCGGACCACACCGCCGGCAGCCGCAGGGTCGCCCGGATCGGCACCCGGACGGCCGCGGCGGGCTCGGCTCCCGGGGCGGCGCCCTCGGTGGCGGCCGGGCTGCCGCGTCGCCAGGCCCGCACGGTGAACGCGAACGCGACGGCGAGGGCGAACTGGGCGGCGGCCACGATGCCGTACCCCCACCGCCAGGACAGCCCGGCGCTCAGTGCCCCCGTCATGATCAGCGGACCGATCGCCACGCCCAGGCCGAAGAAGGCGTGCAACCAGTTCATGTGGCGCGGCCCGAAGGCCCCGGCGGCGTACGCGTTGAGCCCGGAGTCGACCGCGCCGGACCCGAGCCCGACCAGCAGCGCACAGCCCACCAGCACGGCCAGCACCGGGCTCAGGACGTAGCCGCCCAGGGCCAGGCTGGCCAGCAGGGTGCTGGCGGCGAGCAGCGCGCCCACGCCGACCCGGGCCAGTGTGAACCCGGCCAGCACGCTGGAGGTCAGGTAGCCGACGGTGCCCGCGGTGAGCACCAGACCGACGGCCTCGGTCGGTACGTGGAAGTCGTCCCGGATCGAGGGCCAGGCGACACCGAGCAGGCCGTCGGGCAGGCCGAGGCTGACGAACGCGAGGTAGGCCAGCAGGAGCAGGGCGGCGCGGGGGCGGGCGGGCGCGGTGGACACGGGACACCATCCTGCCGCAGGGGCACTTTAGTGCCGTCGGCGCCCGATCGCCCGCCGCGCAAAGAAGTCGTGTCCGGACGGTCGAGAAAACGGACAGCTCATCCAGAATCGGCCGATCGGAGGACGGCAAACGGACTGACTCGCGTAAGAATTTCGGAATGCATCAAGGCTCCGGAATCCTCTCGTCGCGTCAGCGCCGGCTCGCCTGGCTCGGCTTCCTGCTCGCCGCCCTGCAGGCACCCGTGTCCGCCCGGCTGGTCGCCGACGACTCGTGGCTGTTCAGCCTCTGCGTCGCGCTGATGGTGGCGACCGTGATCATCGCCGACGACGCGGCGCGGCGGCGCCCGGCCGACGCGACAACCGACTGACCCACGCTGCCCGGCCGGTCCGTCCGGCCGCTGTCCCGCTGCCTGCCTTCCTGTCCTGCAACGCCCGTGGTTCTTCCGTTGGCCCGTCTGGGCGGATCGACCCCCGCGGTCAGCACCGAACGGCCAGTGGCGCAGCCGACATCCGCCGAGTGGCCGACGGCGACACCGTCACCCGTCGGTTAGCCTCGGTCACCATGCGTGTGCCGTTCAACCGGGTCGCCACCCGTACCGCCGTCGACTCGGCGCGGTCCACCCTGGCCGCCCTCACCGTGTCCCTCGGCACCGTCGGGCTCGCGGCCGCCGCCGCGCGACCGGGGCTGCTGGCCCTCGTCGACCAGCACGCGGCTGCCGTGCGGGACAGCCTCGACGGTGACCGCCAGCCGCTGACCGCCGCGGCCCTCGCCGGCTACGCCGAGGGCGTCCGCGCCGCCGCGCTGGAGCACGGGTGGGTCCCGCCGGACGGGCCGGTGGACTGGAGCAACCCGGAGTGGCTGCTCACCCGGCTGCTCGCGGTCTGCGCGCTGGCCCGCCCGCTCGACGGCGCCTGACGGGACGCGGGGAGGGCACCCCGCGCATCGCTGCGCGGAGCACCCTCCCCAACCTGCCGTGCCGTTCCGCCTCGCTACGAGCGGTACTGCGGAGCTTCCTCGTCCACCCGAGGCATCGCCTGGGTACGGTCGCCCCCGCGGTCGGCCATCTGCCGCTCCACGTCGCTGCGCCCGGCCGCATTGGCCTGACGCTGCTGTTGCACCGCCCGAGCTTCCCGGGCGGCCCGGTCCAGCCAGCCGTCCCAGCGGTTCTGCATCGGCTTCACGAGACCGCCACCGACACCGACGATCAGGATGCCGGCCACCGTGGCGAGCACCGCGATCAGCACCGGGGTCGTCACCGTGGTGGCGATACCCACCTGGTTCAGTGCGGCGATCACGCCGAGCGCGATGACGAAGATCGCCGCGAGGTCGGCCAGGACCTTGCCGTACGACAGACCGCCCAGCGCCCCGGTGACCAGATCCCGGACGGCGTTGGCGATCGCAGCCGCCACCACCACGATGACGATCGCGACGAACGCCCGCGGCAGCCAGGACACCACGCCACTGATCAGGTCACTGATCGCGTTGGGCCCCCAGACTCCGAACGCGAACTGCAGCGTGAACAGCAGTACGGCGTAGTACGCCAGTCTGGCCAGAATGTCGGAGGCGTCGTACTTCGTTCTCTCCAGGGCCCGTTTGATACCGCCACGTTCGACGGCTTGGTCGAAGTGCACCCGTTCCAGCACCGTATCCACGATCTTGAGGACGGCTCTGGCGATGAGCCAGCCGACCACCAGGATGACGATGAAGGCCACTGCCTTCGGGATGAAGAGCAGCACCGACCTCCAGGTGTCGGCGATGGCATCGCCGATGTCGGCCTGCCGAACCGCGAGGGTTTTCAGCATGATGTCCCTCCTGTCGCATGGACTGCGCCGGGCGCTTACCCGGCTACCGGTCCGGCAGTCCGCGCAACGCGCCGCGTTTTTCCCGGCCGGCCGACGAGCAGGTGCCCTGAACTGCCCAGATGGGCAGCGCGACGGTCGCGGCGACGCCCCGCGGCCATGATCGGATGCCTTTTCCGACGAGCCGACTAGGCTGCGAACATGCCAGGAACGGTCGGGCGAGTCCCCACGCCAGCAACTCCGGTCCCGGGTACGTCCACCGGCGCCGGTACGTCCGCTGCCGTGCTCGCCCACGACTGGGCCGGCACTCCGTTGGGTCCACCCGAGGGCTGGGACGTCGCGGTGCGGGCGGTGATCGAGCTGATCCTCGCCTCGCCGATGCCGATGGCCCTGGCGTACGGAGACGACCTCGTCCTGCTCTACAACGCCGGTTACGCCGAACTGCTGGGCACCAAACACCCGAGCGCGCTCGGCCGCCCGGCCGCCGAGGTGTTCGCCGAGATCTGGGCGCTGCCCGGCGTCGGTCAGGTGTTCGAGCGCACCTACCGGCAGGGCGAGCCGTTCCTGGAGAAGGAGTCCACGCTGCCGCTGGTGCGGGGGCACTCCGCGACGGTGGAGCAGGCGGTCTTCACCCGGGGCTACTCGCCGGTGCGGGACAGCACCGGGAAGATCGTCGGCACGTTGACGGTCGCGGCCGAGACCACCCACGTCACCGAGCAGTTGCAGAGCCTCAGCGAGGTGGCCGCGGCGCTCGCCGGCACGCTCACCCTCGACGACGTGGCCCGGGTGGCGCTGCGGTACGCGATCACCACGTTCGACCCGGACCAGGCCTCGTTCGCGGTCGACGAGGGCGGCGGCGGTTGGCGCATGGTGCGCCGGGTCCGCGGCGAGTTGCTGGACGAGGCCGACGAGCGGCTTCCTCCGCTCTGGCGGCGCGCTCCGGCGGACTGGTCGGCCCCGGTGGTGCAGGCGGCCCGCTCCGCCGGCCCGTTCTTCGTCCGCGACGGGCAGCCGCTGCGGGAGATCGCGGTGGACCGCCACGATCAGAAGATCCGCTCGATGGCGGCCCTGCCCCTGGGTACCTCGGTGGTGCGCGGCGGGCTCGCGGTCGGCTACCAGGTGCCGCACACCTGGTCGCCCGCCGAGCGGGCGCTGCTGGCCGCCTCGGTCGAGCTGATCGGCCAGGCCGCGGAGCGGGCCCGCCGCTTCGAGACCCAGCACGGCACGGCCCAGTTGTTGCAACGCAGCATGTTGCCGGAGCACCTGCCGGACCTGCCCCGGTTGCGGGTGGCGGCCCGCTACGACCCGGGGGTGGACGGCAACGCCGCCGGCGGTGACTTCTACGACGCGTTCCTCCTGCCCGGCGGCGCGCTCGGCGTGGTGCTGGGCGACGTCGCGGGCCACGACGTGCAGGCCGCCGCGCGAATGGGACAGGTCCGGGCAGCGCTGCGCGCGCTCGCCCTGGCCGATCCGGCGCCCGACGCGGTGCTGGCCGGACTGGACCGGCTGGTCACCAGCCTGGGCGCGGAGGCCAGCACCCACGAACTGTTCGTCACCGTGGCGTTCGGGGTCATCGACGCGGAGCGGCGGGAGCTGACCCTGGCCAGCGCCGGGCACCCCGCGCCGCTGATCCGCCGCAGCGACCCGACGGGCCGCAGCTACGCCGAGTACGTCGACGTGCCGGCCGGCCCGCCGCTGGGTCTGGGCAGCCGACCCGGCACCACGACTGTCCCGTTCCGTCCCGGTGACACCCTGCTGCTGTTCAGCGACGGGGTGGTGGAGCGTCGTCGGCAGAGCCTCACCGCCGGGCTGGCCGGCCTCAGCGACGCCGTCGCCAAGGCCGGCAGTGGCGACCCCCGTGCCCTCTGCGCCGTGGCCACGGCGGCGGTGCCCGGCGGCACCGAGGACGACGTGGCCGTGCTCGCGGTCGAGCACGCGCTCAAGCCGAGCCGCTCGGCGAGCATGGAGGTACCCGCGGAGCCGACCGCCCCCAGCCGCGTGCGGCACTGGATGACCGGTCAGCTCACCGAATGGCAGGTGGCCGAGTCGGTGATCGGGGCGGCGGTGCTGTGCACCAGCGAACTGACCACAAACGCGTTGCTGCACGCCGGCACCGCCGCCCGGGTGGAGATCGACCTCAGCCCCGAGCGTCTCCTGGTCTCGGTCGCCGACTCCGGCACCCGGGGCACCGTGACCCGGACCCGCACCGACACGTTGAGCAGCCGTGGGCGTGGCCTGGGCCTGATCGAGGAGCTCAGCGACGCCTGGGGCACCGACCCGTCGGTCCGCGGCTCCACGGTCTGGTTCGAGATTCTGACGCCGCCGACCGCGCATCCCTGAGCCGCCCGACGGGTAGGAGGGCGCCATGCGTAGCGAACAGCCGGCCGGAGTTCTCTTCGACGTCGACGGGACCCTGGTGGACACCACGTACCTGCACACCGTGAGTTGGTGGGAGGCGTTGCGTCAGACCGACCAGCCGGTGCCGATGGCGGTGGTGCACCGCTCGATCGGGATGGGTTCGGACAAGCTCCTCGACCACCTGCTCGGCCCCGAACGGGACCGGGACGCCGACGCGAAGCTGACTGACGCGCACGACACCCTGTACGCCGAGTACTGGGATCGCCTCACCCCGCTGCCCCGGGCCGCGGACCTGCTGCGCGCCTGCGCCGAGCGCGGCCTGCGGGTGGTGCTCGCCACCTCCGCCTCCGAGTCCGAGGTGGGCGCACTGCGCCGGGCGCTGGCCGCCGACGACGTGATCGACACGGTCACCTCCTCGGCGGACGCCCAGCAGAGCAAGCCGGCCCCGGACATCCTGGTCGCCGCGCTGGAGCAGTCCGGGTTGGCCGCCGAGCGGGTGGTCTTCGTCGGCGACTCGGTGTGGGACGTCGTCGCGGCCGGCAAGCTCAACATTCCGTGCGTCGGGGTGACCTGCGGCGGCACCAGCCGCGGCGAACTCGCCGGCGCCGGCGCGGTGGCGGTGTACGACGACCCGGCCGCGCTGCTCGACGAATTGGCGGACTCGCCACTGACCCGACCGCGCTGAGGATCACTCGGGTTCACCGGCACGTACGCGCATAGCCGGTGCCGTTGCGGGGCAAGGTCTGTCACCACCTGCCCGCGCCCCGCGGGTGCGGCCGAAAGGTGGTGCCGTGGAGCCGGTAGACGTGGCGTTCGCGCTTGTGGGCCTGGGCGCTCTGCTCGCGGGCATCCTGCCCCGGGTCCTGGAGCAGCGTCCGCTGTCCATGCCGATCGCCTTCCTCGCCCTCGGCATGCTGGTGTTCCTGCTGCCGGTCGGGCTGCCGACACCGGACCCGCTGGCCCACCCGGAGCTGACCACCCATCTCACCGAGATCGGCGTGATCGTTGCGCTGATGGGCGCCGGGCTCAAGATCGACCGACCGTTGAGTTGGCAGCGGTGGTCGTCCACCTGGCGGCTGCTGGCCATCGCCATGCCCCTGTGCATCGCGGCGGTGACCCTGCTCGGCTGGTGGTGGGCGGGCCTGGTGCCGGCCGCCGCCCTGTTGTTGGGCGCCGCGCTGGCCCCGACCGATCCGGTGCTCGCCGCCGACGTGCAGGTCGGCGAGCCGACGGACGTGGAGGACTCCGAGGACGAAGTCCGCTTCGCGTTGACCTCGGAAGCCGGCCTCAACGACGGGCTGGCGTTCCCGTTCGTCTACGCCGCCATCGCCATCGCCTCGACCAGCCTCGCCCCGGGCGACTGGATGGCCGAGTGGTTCACCGTCGACGTGCTCTGGAAGGTGGGCGTCGGGGTCGGCGGTGGGCTGCTGATCGGCTGGTTGCTCGGCAAGCTGTTCTTCCGCGCGCCCAGTGAGCTGCGGCTGGCCCGGCACGCCGAGGGCTTCCTGGCGCTGGCCGCCACGTTCCTGGCGTACGGGCTGGTCGAGGTCGTCGGCGGGTACGGCTTCCTGGCGGTGTTCGTGGCCGCGCGGGCCATCCGGGCCGCCGAGCGGACCCACCAGTTCCACTCGGTGCTGCACGACTTCGCCGAGCAGGTCGAACGGCTGCTCACCCTGGTGCTGTTGCTGCTGCTCGGCGGCGCGATCGTGGGTGGTCTGCTGGCGCCGCTGACCTGGCCGGCGGCCGCCGTCGGGTTGGCGCTGGTGTTCCTGATCCGGCCGCTGTTCGGCTGGTTGTCGCTGCGGGGCGCGCCGGGGCGACCGGCCGAGCACTGGGTGATCTCGTTGTTCGGCATCCGCGGTGTCGGCTCGTTCTACTACCTCGCGTACGCCACCACGAAGGCGGACTTCCCGCAGGCCGAGCTGCTGTGGGCGACCGTCGGGCTGGTGGTGCTCGTGTCCGTGGTGGTGCACGGCATCACGGCGACCCCGGTCATGCAGCTGCTCGACCGGGAGGGCGAACGCACCTCCGACCCGGCCGAGCGGGACGCCGACGCCCGGCCGGTCGCCGCAGCCGGCCACTCCTGAACGAACAGGTCAGGCCAGGCGGGCGGCGATGGCGCGGCCCAGGTCCCGACCGGAGCGCCAGGCACTCTGCACCCGAGGTTTGCCGAACGCGTCGCCGGCCAGGCCGATCCCGTCGGCATCCAGGTGGTAGGTGGCACCGGTGGCACCGCTTGAAGGCTTCGCGTACGTCCAACGGTGCACCCGCACGTCGACGGCCTGTTCGGGCAACCCCAACAGGTCCCGGACGGCCTGCTCGACGGCCGGGGCGGCACCGGTGGGCTGGGCCAGGTGCCCGGCGGCGAATTCCGGCACCGTGTGCGCGACGAGCACCGGAGCGCCGTCACCGCGCCGGTCGCCGTCGTCGCAGACGAGATTGACGACGGGATGGCCGTTGACGAACGCGCCGCGGAAGTCCGGCCACCGCCGGGTCGGGAAGCGCAGCACCACGGCCAGGGACGGTGACCAGCGTTGTGCCTGCACGGCGCGGGTGGCGTCGGTCAGCGCCGGGTCGAGCAGCAGGGCGGCCTGCGGACCGGGCATGGCCAGCGCGACCGCGGCGCACGGTTCGCCGTCCACGGCCGGGCCGGGCTCCACGCCGAGCACCAGCCGATCCACGGTCACCGGCACCTCGCTGGCCAGGTGTTCGACAAGCGAACGCAGCCCACGCGGGGCGGCGAAGCGCATCGGACCGGGCACGTCGTGGCGCCCGTTCTCGTCGTACGCCTGGAAGGTGTCGGTCCACTCCCGGACCAGACCGGCGGCGCGCCACTGCTCGGTGACGGCGACGAAGTCCGGGTCGGTGGCGGTGAAGTACGCCGCCCCGATGTCCGCGGGTCGTCCCTCGAAGCGCTTGCTGGCCATGCGGCCACCGCAGACGTGCCCTCGCTCCCGGACCCGCACCGGCACCCCGGCCCGTGTCAACTCCACCGCACAGGCCACCCCGGCGATGCCCGCCCCGACCACCACCACACCCGACCGGTCCACGCTCATTCGATGATCGTAGGTGGCGGTGTTCGGGCATGAACCACCGATGACCTGGGTACTGGCACAACTGTTCGAAAGAAAGGGTGATGAGTGATGACGGACCGCCGCACCGAGCAGGCCGACCAGAACGCCGCGATCAAGGACCCGGACGAGTGGGTCACCGGTGACGAGCCGCCGACCGCCGCCCAGGAGTCCTACCTGGGCACGCTGGCTCGGGAGGCCCACGCGGATCTCCCGGACGACCTGACCAAGGCCGAGGCCTCCAAGCGCATCGACGAGCTCCAGGCCAAGACCGGCCGAGGCCAGTAACCCCGGGTTGCGGGGGCGGTCAGGGACGGGGCAGGGCGTGCAGGCGCACCTCGGTCAGGCTGCCCCCGTGTACCTCGGCGGTGAGGTAGGTGGCGTGGGGTTGGGAACGCCGGTCGGTGGGCGAGCCGGGGTTGAGCAGGCGCAGACCACCGGGCGCCTCGGTGTCCCAGGGGATGTGCGAGTGCCCGAAGACCAGCACGTCGACATCGGGAAACCGGGCCGCACACCGCTTCTCCCGACCGGTGCGTGGCCCGGTCTCGTGCACCACGGCGACGCACAGGCCGTCGAGGTCGACCCGGGCCACCTCCGGCAGCCGGGCGCGCAGCACCGGCCCGTCGTTGTTGCCGTACACCCCGACCAGCCGGCGCGACCGCGCGGTCATCGCGTCGAGCAGCGCCGCGTCCACCCAGTCACCGGCGTGCACCACCACGTCCGCGGCCTCGATCGGCGCCCAGAGCGGGTCGGGCAGGTCCCGGGCCCGCTTCGGTACGTGGGTGTCCGCCGTGAGCACCAACCGCATCCGGCCATTCTCCCGCGTGCCCCGACGACCCGCCCGGCTAACGACCCGTCGGGGTGAAGTACGCCGGGGGCATCCCGCACTCGCGCAACGTCGGGTTCCGCTCGACGTCGGTGAGCACTCCGGCGGCATTGATCAGGCCGATGTGCGAGAACGCCTGCGGGAAGTTGCCCAACTGCTCCCCGGTCTGTTGATTGATCTGCTCGGCGAACAGGCCCAGGTCGTTGACCCGACCAGCCAGATCGCGAAACAACTCGTGCGCCCGGTCCCGCTCGCCGGCCAACGCCAGGCAACTCACCAGCCAGAACGAACAGATGACGAAGCCCGCCGGGTCACCGTCCCAGCGCCGCAGCAGGCCGTCGTGCGACAGCCCCCGTTCCACCGCGCGGACCGTCGCGCGCATCCGCGGGTCGTCGGCCCGCAGGAAACCCACCAGCGGCATCACCAGCACGGACGCGTCCAGCTCGTCGGAGTCGAAGATCCCGGTGTACGACTGGAGCCGGTCGCTCCACCCCCGCGTGAGGATCGCCGCGCGCACCTCGTCCCGGGCCGCCGTCCAGCGGGCCAGGTCCTGCGGCTCGCCGAGCTGGTCGCCGAAGCGGACCGCCCGGTCCAGGGCGACCCAGCACTCCACCTTCGAGGACACGTGGTGGTGTTGGACGCCTCGCTCCTCCCACATCCCCGCGTCGGGCTGTCTCCAGTCCTGCTCGGCCTGGTCGGCGAGCACCCGGAGCAAGTGGTAGACCTCCGGGTCGAACGGCTCCAACTGGTCCCGCATCAGCCAGGCGGCGTCCATGGCCGCGCCGTAGATGTCGTTCTGCCGCTGCCGCCACGCGTCGTTACCGGTCACCACCGGCGGGCTGTGGCGGTATCCGCCGAGTTGGTCGAGCCGGTGTTCGGTGAGGTCCCGCTCCCCCAGCACCCCGTACATGATGGGTACCGGCTGGTCGTCGATCCGGCCCATGGCCCGCCCCAACCAGGCGAACTGTCGCCGCACCTCGTCGAAGCACGCCGACCGCCACAGTGCCCGCAGGGTGTGGCTGAAGTCGCGCACCCAGACGTAGCGGTAGTCGTAGTTGCGGTCTCCGCCGAGCTCCTCCGGCAGCGAGGTGGTCACCGAGGCCACCACGGCGCCACTGGGCCGGTACGTCATGCCCTGTATAACCAGCCCGCTGCGCCGCACCTCCTCGGCGTAGAGGCCCTCGTAGTGGTGCTCGTCGGCCCAGGACTGCCAACCGGCGACGGTGTCGGCGATCGTCTGGTCGGCGTCCGGCACCTCCGGCAGGGGGGCGTCGTAGGTCGGGGCGTACCCGAGGGTGAAGTTGTGGGTCGCGCCGGCGCGGACGGTGAACGTCGCCGTGGCATCGCCGTCCTCGCCGCACGTCAACCGCACGCTGCTGCGGAAGGTGAGCCGCGCGGCCCCGGCGATGGCTTCGAGCATGTCCGCGCGCTCGACCAGGTACGCGATGGTGCGCCCGTACTCGAAGCGCGGCCGGTAGTGCACCCGCATTGGCACCGCGCCGGTGAGCCCCTGCACGCTGCGGACCAGCACCTGCGGGGAGCGCATCCCGATGTCGTGACCACGGCTGCCGGGCTCGAAGGCGAGCGCGTCGGTGAGCGCGACGTCCCCCTGCGCGGTGCGGAAGACGGTCCGCAGCACGAGGGTGTTGTCGAGGTAGCAACGTTCGACTGTGAAATCGGCCTCCGGCCGGATCGACCAGTGTCCAGCGCCCTCGTCGAGCAGCCGGCCGAACACCGACGGGGCGTCGAACCGCCCCGGGCACCACCAGTTAACCGAGCCCAGGGAGTCCACCAGCGCCGCGCTGCGTCCGTCGGCGAGAAACCCGTAGTCGCTGATCTGTCCGTTCTCCACCCGCCTGGCTACCCGGGCCGCCCGCCCCCATTCCTCCGAGCCGGGGACGGCACTCCGCGTGCTGGCCGGCGTTACCGCTCGGCACGGGCGGGAACCCGGAGGGCTGACGAGGGAGGATGCTCATGACGTCAGCTTCGGGGCCGACCGCCGCGTGGCGGCCCGGCACACAGGATGACGACCTGCTTCCAACCGGGCCGGCCGGCCGCCTGTCGACACCGGGTGGTGACGGCCACGGGCCGGAGACCGGCGCGCCGACCGTGACGATCGGCTCGTACCCGGACTATCCGGCTGCACAGCGGGTCGTCGACTATCTGGCCGACAATCGCTTTCCGGTGGAGCACACCGCCATCGTCGGCACCAACCTCACCCTGGTGGAGACGGTGCTCGGGCGGATGACCACCGGTCGAGCCGCACTGCTCGGCGCCGGCACCGGCGCCTGGTTCGGACTCTTCATCGGCCTGCTGTTCGGCATCTTCACCGTCGGCAACTGGCTGGCGGTGATCCTGGTCGGGCTGGTCATCGGCGCGATCTGGGGTGCCGTGTTCGGTGCGGTCGCGCACGCGATGACGGGCGGGCAGCGGGACTTCACCTCGGCCAGCTCGCTACGCGCCGGCCAGTACGCGGTGACCGTCGACGCGCAGCTCGCCGACCAGGCCCGACAGCTGATGGGTCGGATGCAGATGCCCGGCGGGGCCGCCAACCGCTGAGCGACGATCGACCGGCCGCCCGTCCCGGCACCATCCGGGGCGGGCGGCCGTTCAGTCGTGGTACGCCAGCTCGCCGGCGCGGATCTCGACCTCGACCCGGTTCTCCGGCGGCGCCAGGGGGCACGCCCAGCGGTCGTCGTACGCGCAGCTGGGGTTGTAGAGGTAGTTGGCATCCAGTCGGACCCGGTCGCCGGGCAGCAGCTCGACGCCTCGACCGAAGGTGCCCTTCACCGTGTCGGTGAGGTAGCGGCCTCCCCCGTAGGTCTCCCGCCCGCAGGTGCCGTCGCGCAGCGGCACGAACAGCCCGCCGCCGTACGCCTCGATCCACCACAGGGTCAGCGGCCCCCACGGCGTCTCGGCCACCGCCACCCGCCGGTACGCGACCACTCCGTCCGGGCCTCCGGTGTCGATCCGCAGCTCGCCGCCGGCCGACCGTAGGGGTGCCTCGACCACGGCCTCCGGGTTGGGCGGGAAGTAGCGCACCCCGGCGAAGCCCGGCCGTTCCGCCGCGGGGATCGGGCTCTGCGAGTGGGTGGCGAACAGGTCGTCGCGGCCGGCCCGGAACCCGGTCAGGTCGGCGTCGGACAGGTACAGCCGGGCCACCCGCTCCCGCCAGTCGGCCAGTTCCAGTTGATCCACGTGTCCGAGCCTAGGCCGTCGCGGTGGGGCAGCTCAGCGCGACGGCCAGTTGCTCAGAACCGCGTCGAGGGCGTCCAGGGTGCGCGACCACGAGTCGTCCGTCGCCCGCGGGGTGTGCCGGAAGCCGCCGGTGCGCTCCAGGCTGACGAACCCGTGGAACGTGCTGTGCATCATCCGGACGGCGTCGGTCTGGTCGGGCTCGACGAGCCGGTAGCCACGCAGGATCGCCCGGGTCATCTCGGCGTGTCGGACGCCCGCGCTCGCCGCGGCGGTCTCCGGGTCCAGGTCGATCTGCATGGCGGCGTACCGGCCCGGGTGCTGTGTCGCGTAGTCCCGGTAGGCGTTGGCGAAGGCCACCAGCGCGTCCTTGCCGGCGCGGCCGGCGAGCGCGGCGCCCACCCGGTCGGCCAGTTCCGCCAGCGCCAGCAGGGCGATGCGGACCCGCAGGTCCTGTGCGTTCCTGAGGTGGAAGTACAGGCTCGCGTCCTTCACCCCGAAACGGCGGGCGAGCGCGGCGACTGTCACGTTGTCCACGCCCACCTCGTCGGCCAGCTCGGCCCCGGCCAGCGTCAGCCGTTCGACGGTCACCCCGGCACGTGGCATGCAGCACTCTCCCAACCTAGCCATAATATTCGCTTGCCTAGGAGAGCTAGGCTACTACCTATGTTAGTCCTGACCGAATCCGCCATCCGCGCGTCCTTCGTCAACTGCAGCCGGGGCGAGGCGAAGCGGCTCACCGTACCCAACGATCTTGCGATGCGTCCCTGGGACGACCTCGACTTCCTCGGCTGGCGGGACCCCTCCGCTCCGCAGCGGGCCTATCTGGTCGCCGAGACCGACGGCAAGCTGGCCGGGGTGGTGCTGCGGGCCGCGAAGCACCAGATGGGGCGCGTGCGGCACAGCATGTGCTCGTTCTGCCTGACCACGCACCTCGGCGGCGGCGTCTCGCTGATGACCGCCCCCAAGGCCGGTCCGAGCGGACGGCAGGGTGACTCCGTGGGCACGTACCTGTGCTCGGACCTGGCCTGTTCGCTGTATCTGCGCGGGAAGAAGCACGCCGGGCCTCCCGCGCCCGAGCCACTGCCCCTGCCGGAGCGGATCGAGCGCGTCCAGACCGCCCTCGCGACCTTCCTCCGCAAGGTCACCGAGTGACGGCTCGGCGCGACCGGGCCGAAACGTGTGCGGACCCCGACTACCTGTCGGTCGACAGACGGGCGTGCAGGTGCTCGTCGTAGCGGCGGCCGTCACCGTAGCGGTACGACTCGCGCAGCGTGCCCTCGGCGGGGTAGCCGGCGCGCTCGGCGACCCGGCAGGACGCCGGGTTGGCCACCGCGTGACACAGCTCCAACCGGTGCAACCGCAGGTCGCTGAACGCCCAGTCGGTGAGCCGGACGACGGCCCGCACCGCCACCTGCCGCCCGCGCGCCGCCGGCGCCGTCCAGTAACCGATGGACGCGTCGCCGTGGTGGATGCTGTGCAGCGACACCGAGCCCAGCAGCTTCCCGTCGGCCGCCGAGGCCACCGCCAGAGAGACGTGGTCACCGGCGGACCAGTCGGCCCGGCGGCGGACCCAGAGCAGCGCGGCCTGATCGTCGATCGGGCCGCCACCCTGCGGGTTCCACTGGGCGATGGCCGGATCGAGCAGGGCTTCGCGCACCGCCGGCGCGTCCTCGTCTCGCCAGGGGCGCAGCAGCAGGTCGGCGGTGGTGAGCTCCAGGTGTTCCACGAGGCCGGAGTCTGGCACATCGCGCCGCCGTCGCACCGCTGATTTTGCATCCACTTCCTTCAAGTTTGCAGAAACCGGCGGCTCGGCGGCCCGAACGTGACCCAGGCAACGCTCAACAGCAGTAGTTAAATTTTGAACAAGTGCTATCGTCGTGGTCATGACTGAGAGCCTGGGCCGCACCCGAGAGGCCGCCTGGCGCACCTACATCGAGGCCAGCCAGCGTCTCTACACCCAGTTGGAAGAGGATCTGCGCGCCGACAGCGAGCTGACCTTCGCCGACTACCACGTGCTGGTCCTGCTCTCCGAGGCACCGGGGCAACGGCTGCGGATGGGCGAGTTGGCCAACCGGCTGATCTTCTCGCCCAGCCGACTGACGTACCAGATCTCCTCCATGCAGCGCCGCGGCCTGGTCAGCAAGGAACCCTGCCCGGACGACCGACGCGGCAGCGAGGCGGTGCTCACCGCCGCCGGGCTGCTCGCCCTGTCCGAAGCCGCACCGCACCACCTGGCGTCGGTTCGCGCCCACCTCATGGACGACCTCGACGACGCCGAGGTCGCCTGCCTCACCCGGGTCTTCGACCGGCTCGGCCGCCGCCTGCGCGCGGCCCGGACCGCCTCGTCCACCCACGCCACCCGTTAAGGAGCCTCCGATGCCCGCGATCACCGTCGACAACGTCGTTGTCCTGCCGCGCCTGCCCCACCTCGGCGAGAGCACCGCATTCCGCAAGGTCCGCACGGTGACCACCGCGCCCAGCGGCTTCGAGGGTGAGGGCTTCCCGGTCCGTCGCGCCTTCGCCGGGGTGTCGACCACCGACCTGGACCCGTTCATCCACCTCGACCAGATGGGCGAGGTGGACTACGCGCCGGGCGAGCCCAAGGGCACCCCGTGGCACCCGCACCGCGGCTTCGAGACCGTCACGTACATCATCGACGGCATCTTCGACCACCAGGACTCCAACGGCGGTGGCGGCACCATCACCGACGGCGACACGCAGTGGATGACGGCGGGCAGCGGCCTGCTGCACATCGAGGCGCCGCCGGAGCACCTGGTGATGAGCGGTGGGCTCTTCCACGGCACCCAGCTCTGGGTCAACCTGCCCCGCTCGGCCAAGATGAACCCGCCCCGCTACCAGGACATCCGGGGCCGGCAGTCGGCGCTGCTCACCACGCCCGACGGCGGCGCGCTGATCCGCGTCATCGCCGGTGAGATCGCCGGGCACCGCGGCCCGGGGTCGACCTTCACGCCGATCACCATCACCCACGTCACGGTGCAGCCCGGGGCGCAGGTCGACCTGCCCTGGCAGCCCGACTTCAACGCCCTGGTGTACGTGCTCGGCGGTCGCGGCACGGTCGGCACCGAGCGGCGGCCGGTCCGCACCGGTCAGCTCGCGGTGCACGGCCCGGGCGACGCGCTGCGCTTCGGCGCGGACACCGCGCAGGACAGCAACACCCCGGCGCTGGATCTCTACATCATGGGTGGCAAGCCGATCCGGGAGCCGGTGGCGCAGTACGGCCCGTTCGTGATGAACACCCGCGACGAACTGCTCCAGGCGTTCGACGACTTCAAGGCCGGTCGACTCGGCGTAATCCCCACCGAGCGGCTGCCGCACACCGGCGGCCAGGGCGCCCGGCCCTGACCCTTCGTCGGCACTGAGGTCGGCGCCGGCGCCCCCGGTTCACCACGGGCGCGCCGGCGCCGCCTCAGGAGACCGCAAAAATCCCAGCCACACCAAGAATCACCATCACCAACACCGCTACCAGCGCACCCCGTTCGCTCTCCACCGCCGGCTCGCGGTACTCGGTCACGGGGTTCGTTGTGTCGCGGGGCATGGTGTGGCCTCCTCGGCTGTTGTCGCGTCGCTGCGATGGCGTTGGCCAGGTCACCGGTCTGCCGGGCTGGCGTGCGGACCCGCGTCGGGGGTCCTACCGTGAGGACGTTGCCGACCTCCAGGGGGGCTGGACGTTGCCGTCGCAGGACTGGTTCCTCACCGCGCAGGAACGCGCCAACCCGGTGTCTGGGTTACCCGTCTGGACCAGGGGAAACCTCGCTGAGCCGCTGATTCACGGTGCCGCCTACTTCGACCGGCTGGTCGACGAGGTGGAGGCACTGGGGCCTGGCGACCACCTGTTCTTCACCGACTGGCGCGGTGACCCGGACGAGCGGCTGCGTCCCGACGGCCCGACCGTGGCCCAACTCTTCGCCCAGGCCGCCCAGCGCGGCGTGGTGGTCAAGGGACTGATCTGGCGCTCGCACCTCGACGTCCTCGCCTACAGCGAGGCGGAAAACCGCGACCTCAGCGAGACGATCTCCGCGGCCGGTGGCGAGGTGCTGCTCGACCAGCGGGTCCGCCGTGGCGGCTCGCACCACCAGAAGCTCGTGGTGCTGCGGCACCTGGACGCACCCGAACGGGACGTCGCGTTCGCCGGCGGAATCGACCTGTGCCACAGCCGGCGCGACGACGCCGCTCACCACGGTGATCCGCAGCCGGTCCAGATGTCCCCCCGGTACGGCCCCAACCCGCCCTGGCACGACGTCCAGCTCGCGGTGCGGGGCCCGGTGGTCGGTGCGCTGGACACGCTGTTCCGGGAACGCTGGACCGACCCGATGCCGCTGGACTCGGAGAACCCGATGGCCTACCTGCGGGACCGGTTGCGCGGCGCGGACCTGCGGCCGGATCCGCTGCCCGAGCAACCCGCCGACCCGCCCGAATGTGGTCCCCACCAGATTCAGGTGCTGCGCACCTACCCCGCCGTCCGCCCGCGTTACTCGTTCGCGCCCGACGGCGAGCGGACCGTGGCCCGGGGTTACACCAAGGCGGTACGTCGCGCCCGCCGACTCATCTACCTGGAGGACCAGTACCTGTGGTCGGCCGAGGTGGCGGACCTGTTCGCGCACGCGCTGCGGGACAACCCGGAGCTGCACCTGATCGCCGTGGTGCCCCGACACCCGGACGTGGACGGCAGGTTCGCGCTGCCACCGAACATGGTCGGCCGCGAGCAGGCGCTGTCGCTGTGCGAACGGGCCGCACCGGACCGGGTGCACGTGTTCGACGTGGAGAACCACGCCGGCGATCCGGTCTACGTGCACGCCAAGGTGTGCGTGGTGGACGACGTCTGGGCCAGCGTCGGCAGCGACAACTTCAACCGCCGGTCCTGGACGCACGACAGCGAGTTGTCCTGCGCGGTGCTCGACGACACCCGCGACGAGCGGGCGCCCACCGACCCGGCGGGCCAGGGCGACGGCGCGCGGGCCTTCGCCCGGGACCTGCGACTACGGCTCTGGCGTGAGCACCTCGACCGGGATCCGGACGGCGCGGACGACGCCGACCTGCTCGACCCGGCGGACGCCGTGGCGGCTGTCACGGCCGCCGCCGACGCGCTGCAACGCTGGTACGACGACGGCCAGGTGGGCGAGCGACCGCCCGGCCGACTGCGCCCGCACCGCCCCGAGCGGCTGCCGTGGTACACCCGCGCCTGGGCACTGCCGGTGTACCGGCTGGTCTACGACCCGGACGGCAGGCCGCTGCGGGCGAGGCTGGCCGGCACCTGGTGAGTCGACCGGAGCGGCTCCGCCGCGGCGGCGACCGAATGCACGCTCAACCCACCGGGGTAGGCGAATGAGGAGCGCGGCGAGTAGTAGCCGAAGCCGATGGTCAGCGGATTGGCCGGGCGGAGCGCGTACATCGGATGCCCCGGCTGGAGGAACTCCACCGACTCGATCTCGAACGGGGCCACCGGTTCGGCGACGAAGGGGTAGACCGAGCTGAGGAGCTGGCCGTCGCGGCGGGTGAAGTAGCGGTGGTGACCGCTGCTGATCGCGTGGCCGGTCTCCCCCACCCGGCACCGTGCCCGGATCAACGTCGTCCCGTCGATGTCCGTCTCGGAGAGCAGGGCCTCGCCGCGCACCTCGATCCGGGTCCGGCCGGTCAACACCGGGGCGCCGCGGGCGGCCGCGTACTCACGGACCACGGTGCTGGAGGCCACGTAGGTGGTCCACCAGCCGCCCGGGTTGAGCCCACCGGGCGCGTCGACGCCGAGGAGCGAGACGCCGAGATAGGTGAGCGAGTACGCGCCGAAGCCGGAGGTCTGCGTCTCGTCCTCGACGATGTACTGGTTGAGGAACACCTGGTGGTCGGGGCGCGGGCACAGGCCCGGTGGGACCAGTGCGGCGACGGCGTCCGGGTCGGCCGGGATCCAGCTGAAGTAGAGCGTGCGACTGTTCACGACGAGCTGGGGAGCGGCTGGATCGAGCACGGTGCCTCCGAACCGGGTGTGTACACGCGACGCTACGGCCGGTCCCACCGGCGGGACAACGACGGATAGTCGACACTTCTGTTCACCTGTCGGATTCCATGTTGACCACACGACTGATGCGGTGGCTCCATCCGGCCGGGGTCGGCCGGGCCGAGCGGCTGAGCGGGGCCCCGGATGGGTAAGTGTGATCACAACTCCCTCAAACCGCGCCCTATTTGTACCTTTTGTCACAGGAAACGCCTTAAGTGCATCAGCCTTTCGGCTAGATTTCGGGGAGACGATCAGGCTAAGGTGAGTCCCGAACGGCCCATTGAAAGCTAAACCAAAGCGTCACACCTTTTTGTCCGCGGACGAGGTGCAGGGAGGACCACCCATGACCGCGCCAACGATCACCGAGCAGCCGAGCACCACGGCGAAGGCCAGCACCAAGCTTGACCCCCGCGCGCTCACCGACAGCGCCGCCGACCTGCTCAACGCCATGGCGGCCCTGCCCGCCAACCACCCGTCGCGCGCCGCACTGCGGGACCGCGCCATCGAGGCCTGGCTGCCGCTGGCCAACCACCTGGCCCACCGCTACAGCGGCCGCGGCGAGCCGACCGACGACCTGGCCCAGACCGCCGCGGTCGGCCTGATCAAGGCCATCGACAAGTTCGACCCGTCCCGCGGTGTCGACTTCGCCGGGTACGCGATCCCCACCATCATCGGCGAGCTCAAGCGGCACTTCCGGGACCGCACCTGGGACATCCGGGTGCCCCGCCGGCTCCAGGAGCTGCGGCTGGCCATCTCCGACGCCAACAGCTCGCTGCTGCAGACCCTCGGCCGCTCGCCGACGGTCGCCGACATCGCCGCCCACCTCAAGCTCACCGAGGAAGAGGTCCTGGAGGGCCTGGAGGGCGCCCGCGCCTACAACGCGGTGTCGCTGTCCACCCCGACCGGTGACGGCGAGCGCGCCACCGAGCTGGGTGACATGCTCGGCGGCGAGGACAACGAGTTCGAGCTGGCGGAGCTGCGGGTCGCTCTCGGCCCGGCGCTGGCCACCCTCGACGAGCGCGAGCAGAAGATCCTCACGCTGCGCTTCTACGGCAACCTGACCCAGTCGCAGATCGCCGACCAGATCGGTGTCTCGCAGATGCACGTCTCCCGGCTGTTGACCCGCGCGCTGACCAAGCTGCGCGGCCAGCTCGACGGCACGTACTGAGGTAGCGACGACGGTGGGCCGGGTCGACAGACCCGGCCCACCGTCGTACCCGGAGGCACCCGCGCCGGTGCGAGACTGGGCCGTGCTCTCCGACGTAACCCTGGACCTGCCGGTACGCCCGGTGCTGCCGGCGCTTGTCGCGGCACTCGACGCGGCCGGGGCCGGCGTCCTGGTCGCTCCGCCGGGCACCGGCAAGACCACCCTCGCGCCACTGGCCGTGGCCGACCGGGTGAGCGGTCGGGTGGTGATCGCGCAACCCCGTCGGGTGGCCGCGCGCGCCGCCGCCCGACGGATGGCCGAGTTGCTCGGTGAACGGGTCGGCGACCGCGTCGGCTACGCGGTGCGCGGCGAGCGTCGGGTCAGCTCCGCGACGCGGGTGGAGGTGGTCACCACCGGCCTGCTGGTCCGCCGGCTGCACCACGACCCGGAGCTGTCCGGCACGGGCGCGGTGCTGCTCGACGAGTGCCACGAGCGGCAACTCGACGCCGACCTGGCGCTGGCCTTCACGGTGGAGGCGCGGGCCGCGCTGCGGCCGGATCTGTGGCTGCTGGCGATGTCCGCCACCCCGGACACCGACCGCTTCGCCGCGCTGCTCGGCGGGTCCGCCCCGGCCCCGGTGGTACGGGCCGACTCGGCACTGCACCCGGTCGAGCGGATCTGGGCCCCGCCGGCGCGCCCGATCGTCACCTCCGGTGCCGGGCCGGTGGATCGGGCACTGCTCGACCACGTGGCCGCGACCGTCCGGCGGGCGCTGCGCGAACGCGCCGGTGACGTGCTGGTCTTCCTGCCCGGCGCCGGCGAGATCGCGGCGGTCAGCGGGCGGCTGGCCGACCTGCGGGACACCGTCGCCCTGTTGCCGCTGCACGGCCGGCAGCGGGGCGCCGAGCAGGACGCGGCCCTGCGTCCCGCCGACCGACGCCGGGTCGTGCTGGCCACCGCGCTGGCCGAGACCAGCCTGACCGTGCCGGGCGTACGGGTGGTGGTGGACGCCGGGCTGTCCCGTGTGCCCCGCATCGACCTGGCCCGTGGGCTGGGCGCGCTGGTCACCGTGCCGGTCTCCCGAGCCGCCGCCACCCAGCGGGCCGGCCGGGCCGGTCGGGAGGCCCCCGGGTACGTCTACCGCTGCTGGTCCGCGGCGACCCACGAACGGTTGCCCGCCCGCGCCGAGCCGGAGATCGCCACCGCCGACCTGACCGGCTTCGCACTGGAGCTGGCCGCCTGGGGCCGGCCGGACGGCGTCGGGCTCGCGCTGCCCGACGCGCCACCGGCTGCCGCGCTGACGGTGGCCCGGGACACCCTGCTCACCCTGGGCGCGGTCGACGTCGACGGTCGGATCACCGCGCGGGGGCGGGCGATCGCCGCCGCCGGCGCGCACCCACGGCTGGCCCGGGCGCTGCTCGACGGCGCCGGTCGGGTCGGCGCGGACCGGGCGGCCGAGGTGGTCGCCCTGCTCGCCGAGGAGGGCGCGGCCGGCCCCGGCGACGACCTGGTCGCCGGTTGGCGTCGGCTGCGCGCCGGCGTCGACGCGGGGGCGACCGCCCGCTGGCGCACCGAGGTACGCCGGTTGCGGGCCGCGTTACCCACCGGCTCCCCGACCGATGGCCGCGCCGCCCCCGGCTCGGGTGGGCTGAGCGACGATCTCGCCGCCGGTCTCCTCGTCGGTCTGGCGTACCCGGAGCGGTTGGCCCGGGTGCGGCGGCCGGGCGGATCGTCGTACCTGATGACCGGCGGGACCGCCGCGGAGCTGACGGCCGGGTCGGGGCTGGCCGGGTCCGACTGGCTGGCGGTGGCCGTCGCGGACCGCAACCCCGGCGCGCCGTCGGCCCGGATCCGCCGGGCCTCGCCGGTGGACGAGGCGACGGCCCGGGAGGCGGCCGGCCCGCTGCTCCGGACGAGTCGCGAGGTGGGCTGGTCCGACGGCGACGTGGTGGCCCGGGAGGTGACCCGACTGGGCGCGATCGAGCTGCTCCAGCGGCGGCTGGACCGGCCGGAGCGGGCGGAGGTGGCGGCGGCCGTGTTGACCGGTCTTCGCCAGGAGGGGCTGGGGCTGCTGACCTGGACGCCGGCGGCGCGGGCGCTGCGGGAGCGCCTCGGGTTCCTCCGGCACCACCTGGGCGACCCGTGGCCGGAGGTCAGCGACGAGGCGTTGCTCGACGCCGCCGCGACCTGGCTGGGTCCCGAGCTGGCCGGGGCTCGCCGTCGGGCCGACCTGGCCCGGGTGGACGTGCCGTCGGCACTGCGCCGGTTACTGCCCTGGGCGCAGGCCGCCCGCCTGGACGAGCTGGCCCCGGAGCGGATCGAGGTGCCGAGCGGATCCCGGGTACGGGTGGACTACACCGATCCGGCCGCGCCGGTGCTCGCCGTGAAGCTCCAGGAGACGTTCGGCTGGTCGGCGGCCCCCCGCATCGGTGCCGGGCGGACACCGGTGCTGCTGCACCTGCTCTCCCCCGCCGGCCGGCCGGTGGCGGTCACCGCCGACCTGGACTCGTTCTGGCGTACCGGCTACCCGCAGGTGCGCGCCGAGTTGCGCGGGCGCTATCCCCGGCATCCGTGGCCGGAGGATCCTCGGACGGCGACCCCCACCCGGCGCGCCGCGCCACGCCGACGCTGAGCGCCGGCGCTACTCCTCTAGGACGTCGGCCACCACGACACTCACGTTGTCCGGTGCGCCGGCGTGCAGTGCCAGATCGATCAGCTTGCCCGTGCAGGCGGTCCGATCGGGATAGTCCCTGAGCACCTCGGTGAGGGTGTCCGGGCGGACGACGTTGGAGAGGCCGTCGCTGCACAGCAGCCAGCGGTCGCCGACCCGGGGCACCATGGTCGAGTACGACGGGTTGACCTCCTCACCCTGGAGCGCCTGGGTGACGACGGCGCGGCGCGGATGGCTGCTGGCCTGGTCCGCGGTGATCACGCCCTGGTCCACCAGCATCTGGACGAACGTGTCGTCCCGGGTGACCTGCTTGAGCACGCCCTCGCGGAACAGGTAGGCCCGGGAGTCGCCGACGTGCGCGAGGGCCAGGCAACTGCCGGTCCGGGCGAACAGCAGGGCGGTGAGTGTGGTGCCCATGCCCTGGCGCTCGGGATCCTCGGCGACCGCCTGCCGGATCCGGGAGGTGGCCAGCGCGATGCCACCTTCGAGCGCGGCCACCAGGGCGTCCTCGGGGGTTTCCAGGTCCAGCGGAGCCAGCGCGTCGATGGTGAGGGCGCTGGCCAGGTCGCCGGCGGCCATCCCGCCCATGCCGTCGGCGACGGCGACGAGCCAGTTCCCGGCGTGCAGGGCGTCCTGGTTTCCGCTGCGGATCAGCCCACGGTCGCTCGTTCCCACGGAACGCAGCTTCAGGGTCATGGGAGGCAGCCTGCCAGGCGAAGGGCGCAGTTGTCTCTAGGAGATCAGGACGACGGCGCGTGGCGCGGCCAATCTCACGTCCACACGCCGGTGTCCCGGGCCGAGCCGGGCGCGGCGGTCGCCCTCGTCGCGCGCCAGAACCCATCCAGTCAGATCAATTGACACGCGGTGCCGCCGCTGGAAACATCGAGCCGTTACCTGGGAGCGCTCCCAGGTTTTCGGTCACCACCACCGTCCCCCACCCGTCCGGAAGGACTCCCCGTGACGAGATCCCGACGCCGCCTCCTGTTGGCCGCGGCGACCACCCTGGCCCTCACCGGCGCGGGCGCCGGCGCGGCCCACGCCGCGCCACCGCCGGATGCCCCCGAGCAGATCGACAACGGCGACTTCAGCGAGGGGGTGAGCCCCTGGTTCTCGTTCGGCACCGGCGCACTCGCGGTCACCGACTGGCAGCTCTGCACCACCGTGGCGGGCGGGCTGGCCAACCCCTGGGACGCCGGCATCGGCCAGGACGGGGTGCCGCTGATCGCGGGCGCCGAATACACCCTCGGCTTCGCCGTCTCCGCCACCCCCGGCGCCGCCGTCAAGGCCGTGCTGCAACTGGGCAGTGCCCCGTACACGACGTACGCGGCCGTCGACGCCACCGCGACCGGCACCCTCCAGCGGGTCGAGCAGACCTTCACCGTCCCGGACGACAATTCCAACGCCCAACTGATCTTCCAGGTCGGCGGCTCCGCCCAGACGCAGACCATCTGCCTCGACGACGTCTCGCTGCGCGGCGGCGAACCGCCCGAGCCGTACGTTCCGGACACCGGGCCGCGGGTGCGCGTCAACCAGGTCGGCTACCTGCCCGGCGGGCCGAAGAACGCCACAGTCGTCACCGAGTCCACCAGCGCGCTGCCGTGGCAGCTGCGCAGCGCTGCCGGTGCCGTCGTGGCCAGTGGCACCACCACCGCACGCGGTGTCGACGCCGCCTCCGGCCAGAACGTGCAGACCGTCGACTTCTCCAGCTACCGCACCCCCGGCAGCGGACTGACCCTCACCGTCGACGGCGAGACCAGTCACCCGTTCGACATCTCCGGCGCCGTCTACGACCAACTGCGCTCCGACTCGCTGCAGTTCTTCTACGCCCAGCGCAGCGGCATCGCGATCGACGGCGACCTGATCGGCGACGAGTACGCCCGCCCCGCCGGACACCTCGACGTGGCACCCAACAAGGGCGACACCAACGTGCCCTGCCAGCCGGGCGTCTGCGACTACTCGCTGGACGTGCGCGGCGGCTGGTACGACGCCGGCGACCACGGCAAGTACGTGGTCAACGGCGGCATCGCCACCTACCAACTGTTGAACACCTTCGAGCGCACCAAGACCGCGGCGACCGCCGACGGCGGCGCCGAACTCGCCGACAGCACGCTGCGGGTGCCGGAACGCGACAACGGTGTGCCGGACATCCTCGACGAGGCCCGCTGGGAGCTGGAGTTCCTGCTGCGCATGCAGGTACCAGCCGGCAAGCCACTGGCCGGGATGGTCCACCACAAGATCCACGACCAGAACTGGACCGGGCTGCCGCTCGCGCCGCAGGACGACCCACAACCGCGTGAGCTGCACCCGCCGTCGACCGCGGCCACCCTCAACCTGGCCGCCACCGCCGCCCAGTGCGCGCGACTGTTCGCCCCCTACGACGCGGCGTTCGCCGCCCGCTGCGGCACCGCCGCGACCACGGCCTACGCCGCGGCCAAGGCCCACCCCGCGGTGTACGCCAGCCCGACCGACGGCACCGGTGGCGGCGCGTACGACGACAGCAACGTCACCGACGAGTTCTACTGGGCGGCGTCCGAGCTGTACCTCAGCACCGGCGCGGCGACCTACCTGACCGACCTGACCGCGTCGCCGCACCACACCGGAGACGTGTTCGAGGCGCGGGGCTTCGGCTGGCAGAGCGTGGCCGCGCTGGGCCGCCTCGACCTGGCCACCGTGCCGAACGGGCTGCCCGCCGCCGACCTCACCCGGGTCCGCGCCTCGGTCACCACCGCGGCCGACGCGTACCTCGCAGAGCTGCGCCGGCAGGCGTACGGGCTGCCGATGCCCGGTGACGCCGCCAGCTACTTCTGGGGCGGCAACAGCAACGTCATCAACAACGCCGTCGTGCTGGCCACCGCGTTCGACCTGACCCGGAACCCCGCCTACCGCGACGGGGCCGTGCAGGCGATGGACTACATCTTCGGCCGCAACGCCCTGAACATCTCCTACGTCACCGGGTGGGGCGAGCACGCCGCGCAGAACCAGCACAGTCGGATCTTCGGCCACCAGCTCGACCCGAACCTGCCCCGACCGCCGGCCGGCTCCATCGCCGGTGGACCGAACGCCGCCCTGCAGGATCCGTTCGTGGCACAGCTGCTCGCCGGCTGCAAGCCGATGTTCTGCTACGTCGACGACATCAACTCGTACTCGACGAACGAGGTGGCGATCAACTGGAACTCGGCGCTGACCTGGATCGCCTCGTTCCTGGCCGACCAGGGTGACGCCGGCGCGGTGCCGGCCAGCACCTGCTCGGTGAGCTACAGCAACTACGGCACCTGGCAGGGCGGCACCGGGTTCACCGCGCAGCTGACCATCCGCAACACCGGTGCCACGGCCGTCAACGGCTGGAACGTGCGCTTCGCGTTCACCGGCGGCCAGCGGGTACGCGAGGCGTGGTTGGCGAAGGTCACCCAGTCGGGTGCGACGGTGACCGCGAAGAACGAGTCACACAACGCCAAGATCAATCCCGGCGGCACCGTGACGTTCGGCTTCAACGCGACGACCTCCGGCGGCGCCAACCCGAACCCGGGCCTGGTCACCGTCAACGGGAATCCCTGCTCGCTGTCCTGAGCACGCACGCCTGGTGGCCGCCCTCCCCCCCGGGCGGCCACCAGCTCCGCTGGACCCGGGTACCTACCATCGCGAGCATGGATGGACGAGTGTGGATCCCGGTCGGGGTGGCCGCCCTGCTGCTCGCCGTACTCCTGGTGGCCGCGCTGCTGGTCGGGGCGCGACGCAGTCGTCGCGCCCCGGCCGGAGCCGACGAGACGATGCGTCGGGCGCGCCAGGCGATCGCGGCGAGCGGGCACCGTCAGCGCCGCCAACGCCGGGGCACCATGCGCGGCAAGGGCTACGGCGGCAACGACAGCCAGGCCTACAACAGTGGTCACGCCAGCGACTCCGGCGGCGGGCCCTGACCGCCCGCCTCGATCGTCGACGTGGCGGGCGGCGACCCGGACCCCGGCCGGGGTTCGGGCCGTCTCAGCGTGCGCCCGGGCCCGCGTCTCACGCCCGGTGCCTACCTGCCCTCGGAGGTGGAGCCGTGCCCATGGATGACGGACCCGTGACGCCAGCGCTCCTGATCTGGACCGCACAACGGGTGATCAACCAGCATCGCAAGCCGCCGAGCCGCTGCGCGCAGTGCCAGGACGACGGGTGCGAGATGTTGACGTGGGCGCGCAACGCGCTCAAGGTCGGCAGGCACGAATAGCCTCCCCACGCGCGGGTCGCCGAAGTTGTCGTACACCTGTTCTATTCTCGGTGGGTGTTCGAGGAGTTGGCGCAGGCGGAGGCGGCGGTCGCCGCCTGCGCCGACGCGCCGGCCTGGGCTCTCACCGAGCCCGACCTCGTCGCGGCTCTCGACGCCGCGCACCGGCTTGAGAGCCGTCTGGCGGCCGTGCGACTGACCCTGGTGCGTGAGCTGGACGGCCGAGGCACGGCGGTGGCGCAGGGCGCGTCCTCGACGGCGGTCTGGCTGCGCGACCGGCTACGGCTCACGGTCCCCGCCGCCCGCCGACTTGTCGACCTCGCCGGCGCGCTGGACACCGGCCCACCGGGGGTGCGCGCAGCTCTGGCCAGTGGGGCCATCAGTGTGGAGCAGGCCCGGGTCATCGGCGCGACGGTCGGCGACGTGCACGCCGCCGCCGGCGCCGAGGCCGCCGACAAGGCGGTCGATGTGCTGGTCGAGTGGGCCGGGCAGTTCGAGCCGACCCTGCTGCGCAAACTCGGCACCCGGATCCTCGACCACGTCGCCCCGGACATTGCCGACACCGCCGCCGAGGCCGCGCTACGGGCATCGGAGTCACGCGCCGCCCGCGACCGACACGTCATCGTCAGCGAGCAGCCCGACGGCCGGCTCCGCCTCACCGGCATCCTCAACCCCGAAGCCGCAGCCGCGTTCCGCGCCGCCATCGACCCACTGACCACACCCACCGGCCCCGACGACACCCGCACCCCGGGCCAGCGCCGCCACGACGCCCTCGCCGACGTGTGCCGGCTCGCCCTGCGCACCGGCGAGCTACCCGAGAACGGCGGCGACCCCGTCCAGGTCGTCGTCACCACCAGCTACGACGGGTTGACCCAGCAGTTGGGCAGCGGCGCTCTCGACATCGGCCAGCAGATCAGCGCCGAGACGGTGCGCGGGCTCGCCTGCGACGCCGCCATCCTGCCCGCCGTCCTCAACAGCACCGGTCAGGTCCTCGACGTCGGCCGGCAACGCCGCCTCATCACCGGCCCGCTCCGCCGCGCCCTGGTGCTGCGCGACCGGGGCTGCGCCTTCCCCGGCTGCGACCGCCCGCCCCGCTGGTGCGACGGCCACCACATCCGACACTGGGCCGACGGCGGTCCGACCAGCCTCGACAACGCCGTCCTACTCTGCGGCCACCACCACCGACATCTCCACCACAGCGAGTGGGTCGTGCGGCTCGGCGGCGACGGGCATCCGGAGTTCATCCCACCCGCCTGGCTCGACCCCGAACAGGTCCCCCGCCGAAACCACTACCACCGGCGGACGTGATCGCCCGCGCCGATCCGAATCGGGCGAACGCAGTGCGGCCGACGAACACGCCAGGCCCAGAGGCCGGCTGAGAGCGATGGGCACGACGCGTCGCAAGATACCGGGCACCCCCGATAGGTCCATGAATGCCCCCGACGTACGGGGTGAGACCGAGGATGCCTGGCGTCAGCGGTTCGACCTACACGGACCAAGGTGTTCTCCCAGCGGGTAACAGTGACCTGGCTGGTTCAGAACGGCGGGGTGGGGTCGAACGTGGATGGCTTGCGACGCAGGAACGGTAACCAACGCTTCAAGCCCCTGTACTTGGCCGGATGGAAGATTACACGCTCGGGTGGATCTCCCAACGTCCGCGTCCAGCGAAGACCTGCGACATCAGTGAACTCGACCGTGACCAAGGCTTCTCGCGGATCATACGAGCCGTAGTCGAGAGCCAACGGTGGATCACACTGCACGACCCCCGAGGCTTGCCCCTCGATTACCTCGCCCCACCTTTCTTCCGTCCACCCATCGATCGAGACGACGGCATCGAAGATCGGCGCTTGGCTGTGGTTCTTGACCCGCCAGTGCACCCCGACCATCGTGCCGACGGGATAGCCAGTTTCCTTATCGGTGCCGGCCATCTCTAGGCCAGCGATCTGAGCGACGACCAACCGCGCCTGCGCTGCCTCGCTGTCGCGCTGCTCATCACGACGTACACGGATCTCGTGGCGGAATAGCAGGCCGGTGAAAATCACGGCTGCGGTCGACATCACCAGACCGGCGAGGCTCCCCCACGCCTGCATCCAGTCGGTGATCTTCGGAGCCTCAGCAGCAAGCACCCGGCCAGGGTAGGGCCATCTGTCCACTCTGGCCTTCGTCCGCCATCCTGACGAGGTGACCACTCCCCTGCAGCCTGCCACCTCGACCCGGTCCCTCGCCCGAGACGTCTTGGTCAACGTCCTGGCCAACCTCATAGCTGCCGCGATCGTCTACGTCTTGGCAGTTCTTGGCGGCTACCTGAAGTCGAACCCGCTTATCCTTGGGCTGGCATTCGCAGTCCTGGCGCTTGCGGGCATACCCGCCGTGTTGTACATGACCCTCTGGTCCGACCGACGCCACACGAGAATTGGCGACTATTTGACCTTTGCAGTCATTGCATGCCTGGTGGCCGCAATCGCCATGTGGAAGATTGGCACAATGCCTTAGCAATGGTTCACACGCTCGACAGGCGCTGACATGGCAGTCCCGCCAGATGAAGACGACGTCTCAGACCAGATGGGAAGGTATTAGGAATGGTCAGGACTCCTCTTACGTGGGCTGGACAACGGTCCAACTGGCCACGGAGGACAGCCATGGCCGAATCGACCAAGCCCGCTGCCACCACCGCCAAGGCGACCGAGGACCGATGATCACCCGATGGCCCACACAGACACGCTCAACGACTGACCCGTGCGGGGATAGAGGCCGATATGACTTAGGCCGTTACGCGCGAACTGGACCGCCTCGGTTGCACACCCGCCGGGGCGGTTCGCCGTTGGATGACAATCCCGGCCCTCATGACGTACAGCTCGCGCCTGGCCGTAGCCAGCCACTTCGCGTCGAGTACGTACCCGATTATCCACATCCAGCCGTTGTACGGGTCGACCTCGCCGACCAGCACCAGCCGGACCCGTAGCGCTCGGTCGCCGGTGAACTGCGGCGAGCAGGCAGCGCCGATCAGCACGACGTCTCCGGCCTTCACGCTAGCCACCGGAGGAACCTGCGGCACACGGCGTCGGCGGGAGCCCAGGACATGCCCTGCGTTGCTGCCACCAGGTGCGGCCCCAGGTAGATCCGGAGGACTACCGACGACGGGGCGTACTCCCCGAACAGCTCCCCGCGGCGCGTGGCACAGGGCCAGGGCCGGTCGCATCCCTCGCACAGCCACAGCGGGAGGACCGGCCCGTGCGCGGTCATCGGTTCTCACCCGGCCAGTGGCCCCGGTTGATCGGGACCTTGTGTCTCGTCCGGCAGGGCAGCTCGTTCCCGCACTTGCAGACGTTCCGCCACTTGACCCACGACCACACCGGCTGATGCCTGCGAGCCAGGGTCATGGCTACTGCCGCCAAGTATTCGCCGTAGGGCACGTGTCGGGTCATGCGTCCACGGTCGTCGCCCCGGTCGGATTAGTCAACTGGCAATATCCGAAAGGAAAGGGCGAGTCGCTTTACGTTCGGGCTATGGACCGAGGGCCAGGGCAGCTCATGGGGCCGTACGAAATCGCCGAGCGCCTGGGCGTCTCGCGGCAGCGGTTCCAGCAGCTCGCCCGGTACCCCACCTTCCCGAAGCCGTACCAGGAGCTACGGGGAACGAAGGTCTGGCTGGCCGAGGACGTCGAGGCGTGGATCAAGAAGTACCGCCAACCGCGCCCAACCGAGGACGACACCCCGGACTGACCGGGCAGGACGTAGCCCGCCCGGCCACCCGTCACACGGCTACCCACGCCATCAGCGGACCAGCCGCGGCGACGGGTTCGATGCTGGACAGTCCCACGTGCCACATGACACCTCGGGAGCGCTGGGGCAACGGATGCGCCCGTAGGCGGGCTGTGACGGGCGCCGCAGCGCTCGGGGCATCGACACCCACGCGTCGGATCTAGGGTCGGACGTGTGGGCATCCGGGCGGGGATTCGGGGCCGCTGGCGGTCGCTGTCGCCGCTGCCGCCGCCGGGCCGGCTGCGTACCCTGTCGCTGGCCACGCTCGCCAACACCGTCGGGACCGGGCTGTGGGTGACCGGCTCGGCGCTCTAACGGTGATCTACACCCTGGGCGACCTGTGGCATGCCGGGGCCGGGGCGGCGCTGGCCTACGACCTCGCCGCCCCGGACGCCGTTGGGGCCTACCAGGGGGTCGACACCCTGCTCGCCGGGCTGGCCCGCGCGGCGGGGCCGGCGGTGCTGACCTGGCTGATCCTCGGCGGTGGTCCGCTCGGCTGGCTGGCCCTGGCCGGGCTCCTCGCCGGCACCGGCCTGGCCGTGCCACCGCTGACCCGGTGGGCCCTGACCAACCGCAGCGGTCAGCCGATCTCCTCGTCGACGTAGCACCAGCGCCAGGTCTCGCCCGGCTGCACCGACCGGATCACCGGGTGGGCGGAGGACTCGAAGTGCTTCGTCGCGTGCTGGTACGGCGACGAGTCGCAGCAGCCGACGTGCCCGCAGCTCAGGCAGGCCCGCAGGTGCACCCAGTCGGCGTTGCCGATGGCGACGCAGTCCGGGCACTCCTCGGTGGTGCGTGGCTCCACCGCGTCCGCCTCGGCCAGATGCTGGCAGCTCACTTCTCGACCTCCCGCAGCAACGACTCTTCCAGGTCCAGGTCACGATAGGCCCGCACCAGCACCTCCTCGGGGATCCGGCCGGAGTCCCGGGCAGCCCGGAAGACATCCCGCTCGGCGTCGATCATCTTCTGTCGTAGCCGACCGTACGCCTGCGACGGCGTTTCCCGCTCGGCGCCTCCGAGCCGCTCCCAGGCCAGGTTGTTGCGATCTTCCAGCGCGCGGCGCAACCGGTCGACCACCGCGTCGGGGGCGCTGTCGGCCAGCTCGTCGAGGCGATCCTGGGCGGCACGGCTGGCCTGTTGCTGCACCCCGGCAGCCGACAACGCGTCCTGCACCGGGTCGTCCTGGGGCAGCTTCAACCGGCGGGCGACCAGCGGCAGGGTGGCGCCCTGGCCGACCAGGGTGACCACGATCACCGCGAAGGCCAACCAGATGAACAGTGCCCGGGGGTACGGCTCGTCGCCGGCCAGGGTCAGCGGCAGGGCCAACGCGGCGGCAAGCGTCACCACGCCCCGCATGCCGGCCCAGCCGATGACGATCGGGAACCGGGGTGACGGGGCCGAGTCCCGGCGGCGGACCCGGGGGACCAGCCGGGCCAGGTAGGTGGCCGGGAAGAGCCAGACGAAGCGGGTCAGGACGACCGTGGCGAGCACCGCGACGGTGATCAGCGCGAGCGACCCGGCCGGCTCGTCGAGGTCGCGAAGCACCTCCCGCAGTTGCAGGCCGACCAGGAGGAAGACCAGCCCTTCCAGCAGGAACTGGACCAGCCGCCAGAACGCGGCGGTCTGCAACCGGGAGGCCGCCGAGAGCAGTTGGGACAGCTTGTGGCCGAGCGCCAGCCCGGTGACCACCACGGCGACCACGCCGGAGGAGTGCACCGCCTCGGCGGCGAACACCACCGCGAACGGAATGATCAACGAGAGAGCGTTGTCCAGCAGGGGGTCGGTGATCCGCCGGTGCAGGAAGCCGAAGACCACCGCGCCGAGCGCGCCGATCAGGATGCCGCCGCCGGTGGCCCGCAGCACCTCGATGGTGACGTCGGCGGCGCCGACCGCCGAGCCGGCGGTGGCCATCG
This sequence comes from Micromonospora sp. NPDC049204, assembly GCF_040647935.1. Lineage (NCBI taxonomy): Bacteria > Bacillati > Actinomycetota > Actinomycetes > Micromonosporales > Micromonosporaceae > Micromonospora > Micromonospora sp. NPDC049204. Next base: position 166,358 of record NZ_JBEZDC010000005.1, read on the forward strand.
TGGCGACCCGCAGCAGCACCAGCGCGGTGGCGTCGTTGACCAGGCTCTCCCCCTCCAGGATGGTGACCACCCGGCGGGGCAGCCCGACCCGGCGCGCGACCGCGGTGGCGGCCACCGCGTCCGGCGGGGCGACCACCGCGCCGAGCGCCAGGCAGATCGCGAACGGCACCTGCGGCAGCAGCAGGTGCAGCACGAACCCGACCACGAACGCGGTGAACAACACGAGGCCGACCGCGAGCAACAGGATCGGCCGGATGTTGTTCTTGAACGCCGGCACCGAGGTCTCCAGCGCCGCGACGTACAGCAGCGGCGGCAGGATGCCGACGAGCACCAGCTCCGGGTCCAGTTCGACGTGCGGGACGCCGGGCACGAAGGAGAGCGCCAGGCCGAGCACGACCAGCACGATCGGCGCGAGCAGGCCGAGCCGGCGGGCCAGCGCGGCGCCGAAGGTGGCGATCGCCAGGAAGACGACGACCGGAAACAGGCTTTCCATGGGGTACGAGCCTAGGGGTCCGCGGATCCGTCCCTCGATCAGCCGGTCGGCCGCAGCTTCGGCAGCACCTCCGCGCCGAACGCGTCGATGAAGCCGCGCTGCTCCTGCCCGACGTGGTGCAGGGCGATCTGGTCGAAGCCGAGTTGCGCGTACTCCTCCAGCCAGCCGACGTGCCGGCCCAGGTCGGCCGAGATGTTCACCATCTCGGCGACCCGCTGTTTCGGCACGTCGGCGGAGACCACGTCGAAGTGCTCGACGGTCTCCAGGTCCCAGCAGACCGGCGGGGCGAAGACGTTGCTGCGCCACTGGTCGTACGCGAGCGCCTCGGCCTGCTCCTGCTCCGGCGCCCAGGAGACGTGCACCTGCAGGTGCAGCGGGCCGCGCCCGCCGGCGCCCCGGTACGCGTCGATCATCTCGCGCAGGTGTGCCACGGGGGCGTTCACGGTGATCAGACCGTCCGCCCACTCGGCGCACCAGCGGGCGGTGGCCACACTGACGGCGGCGCCGACGAGGGCGGGCGGCTCCTCGGGGCGGGTCCACAGCCGCGCCCGGTCCACCCGGACCAGGCCGTCGTGGCTGACCTCCTCGCCGGCCAGCAGCGCCCGGATCACGTCCACGCACTCCCGCAGGCGCGCGGCGCGGACGTCCTTGCGCGGCCACGGGTCGCCGGTGATGTGCTCGTTGCTGGCCTCACCGGTGCCCAGGGCGGCCCAGAACCGGCCCGGGTACATCGCGCCGATGGTGCCGATCGCCTGCGCGATGATCGCCGGGTGGTACCGCTGGCCGGGCGCGTTCACGACCCCGAACGGCAGGCCGGTGGCCTGCAACGCCGAGCCGAGCCAGGACCAGGCGAAGCCGGACTCGCCCTGCCGGGCGCTCCACGGGGAGAAGTGGTCGGAGCACATGGCGGCGTCGAAGCCGGCCCGCTCGGCGTGTTTCACCGCCTCCAACAGGGCGCGCGGACCGATCTGCTCATGCGAGGCGTGGAATCCGAACAGCGTCATGGGCGCACTTCCTACCCATGACGGCACCGGCTGATGCCTGCGAGCTACTCGGCGTGCGCGCCGGCTCCGGCCGAGGCGGCACCCTCGCCCACCCAGACCGTCTTGGTGTTGCAGAACTCCCGCATGCCCAGCGCCGACAGCTCACGCCCGTAGCCGGAGTTCTTCACACCGCCGAACGGCAACTCCGGATAGGAGGTGGTCATGCCGTTGATGAAGACGTTGCCGGCGTCCAGGTCGGTGGCGAAACGCTCCTGCTCGGCCGGGTCCCGGGTCCAGGCGTTCGAGCCGAGCCCGAAGTTGGTGCCGTTGGCGACCTCGATCGCCTCCTCGTACGACGACACCCGGAACAGGCCGGCGACCGGGCCGAAGACCTCCTCGGACCACATCCGCATCGTCGGGGTGAGGTCGGTGACCACGGTCGGCGGGTAGAACCAACCCTCGCCGGTCGGCAGTTCGCCACCGCAGAGCACGGTCGCCCCGTTGTCCACGGCGTCGCGGACCTGGGCGTGCACCTCGTCGCGGCCACGCTCGCTGGCCAGCGGCCCCACGTCGGTGTCCGGGTCCATCGGGTCGCCGACCCGCAGCGCGGCCATGTTCGCGGCGAACTTCTCGGCGAACGCGTCGAAGACGTCGGTGTGCACGATGAACCGCTTCGCGGCGATGCAGGACTGGCCGTTGTTCTGACAGCGGGCGGTGGTGGCCACCTCGGCGGCCCGGTCCACGTCGGCGGAGGGCATCACCACGAACGGGTCACTGCCGCCGAGTTCCAGGACTGTCTTCTTCAGCTCCCGTCCGGCGATCTGGGCGATGGAGCGGCCGGCCGGCTCACTGCCGGTGAGCGTGGCGGCGCGGACCCGGGGGTCGGCCAGGATCGTCTCGACCGCGTCCGAGCCGACCAGCACCGTGGTGAACGCTCCCTCGGGGAAGCCGGCCCGGCGAAACACGTCCTCCAGCAGCAGTGCGGTCTGGGGCACGTTCGAGGCGTGCTTGAGCAGGCCGGTGTTGCCGGCCATCAGAGCCGGCGCGGCGAAGCGCATCACCTGCCAGAGCGGGAAGTTCCACGGCATCACCGCGAGCACCACACCGATCGGCTGGTAGCGGATGAACGCCCGGGTCGCCTTCACGGCGTCGGCGTCGGCCGGCTCGTCGGCGAGGAACCCCGGGGCCTTGTCGGCGTAGAAGCGGGCGGCCGTGGCGCACTTGGTCACCTCGGCCTGCGCCGAGGCGTACGTCTTGCCCATCTCCGTGGTCATGATCCGGGCGATCTCGTCGCGCTCGGCGTCGAGCAGGTCGGCGGCGACGGTCATCCACCGGGCACGCTGGTCGACGGTCGTCGTCCGGAGCTGCTGGTACGCGAGGTCGGTGCGCTCGATGGCACCGTCGAGCTGCTCGGCGGACATCGCCTCGTAGGTCTTGAGCACCTGGCCGGTGGCGGGGTTGGTGGTGGCGATGTGGGGCATCTCGTCCTCCTGTCACTCGAACAACGAGTGTCGTACGCCCGGCTCCTCGCGGTGCCGGGCGGCGCGGCGGCGCTGGATCACGACCAGGTCGACCACGGCGACCACGGCGAAGATCGCGCAGAGTACGCCGAGCCAGGCGATGCCGGCCCAGAACGCCAGCACCGCGAAGAGCACCATGATCACCAGCCCGAAGCCGGCGAGGGTGAGCCGGAGGTTCAGCGCGCTGTACGCGTGCCCGACCGTGCCACGGGCACGCCGGGGCTGCGATCTCGTCATGCCCAGGACCTACCCCCGATCGCCAGCGTTAACCGGCCTCGGACGGCTCGGTCAGTCGCGCCAGGCGCCGCGCGAGGCCGCCTCGGCCGCGTACGCCGAGAAGTCGCGCGCGTCGCGACCGGTCAGCCGGCGCACGGTGTCGGTGGGCTCGGCGTGGCCGAGGTCGCGCAGGGCCGTGAAGGCCGCGATCTGTTGCTCGATCTCCTCGGCGGGGACGCCCAGCGGACCCAGCGCGGCCCGGTAGTCGTCGGCTGTGCCGAGGTGGCGCACCGGTCGGGCCGACGCCCGGCTGATGATCTCGGTCGCCTCCGCGAAGGTGATCGCCCGAGGCCCGGTGACCTCGTAGACCGCGCCGGCGTGCCCGGGCTCGGTGAGGGCGGTCACCGCGACGGCGGCGATGTCGTCGGCGTCGACGAACGCCTGGCGTGCCCCGCCGACCGGCACGGCGACCTCGCCGATCAGCACCGCCTCCCGGAACACGCCCTCGTCGAAGTTCTGGTCGAACCAGTCCGCCCGCAGGATCGTCCAGTCGGTGTCGGCCTCGCGGACCGTCCGTTCGGCGGCCAGCAGGCGCTCGTCGCCCATCGCCTCGATCGCCCGGCTGGAGAGCAGCACCACGTGCCGCACCCCCTGCTCGACGGCCAACCGGACGAGGGCCGGCTCGACCGGCTGACCGTCCGGCGCCATCAGGTAGACCCCGGACGCGCCGGCCAGTGCGGGCGCCCACGTCGACTCGACCGACCAGTCGAAGCGCACCGGGCCGCCGCGGGAGGCGGCGCGGACCCGGACGCCCAACGCCCGCAGCCGGTCGGCCACCCGTCGCCCGGTGGTGCCCGTCGCGCCGAGCACGAGGATCGCCCTGTCGTCCATGTGCCCGAGTAGACCATCGACCACCGACAGGTTCCGACCGATCGGCTCCCCAGGCGGACGGCACCGGTGTGCTCGATTACATCCGTTCGCGTCGCGGCCCCCACTGCCCCCACGATGGGCGCATGTCAATGACCCTCGCCGTGCCGGTGACCGTCGCCATCGCCCGCCGTGTCGACCCGGCCCGGTCCAGCGAGATGGTGGCCTGGATGCGGGCCGGCACCGCGCTGGCCGAGGCGTTCCCCGGTTTCCTCGGCGCCGGCTGGGTGCAGAGCGGTCCCGGTTCGCCGGAGTGGCACATGCTCTACCGCTTCGCCGACGCCGAGACGCTGCGCCGGTGGGAGGAGTCGCCGCAGCGGCACTGGTGGCTCAGCTCGGCCCAGGGGATCGTCGAGCACACCCGGGTCGAGCGGCGTACCGGCATCGAGGGCTGGTTCGACCCGCCGCTGGAGCACTCGGTGGAGCCGGTGGCGCCGGTCGGGCCGGCGTCGCCGCCGAGGTGGAAGCAGGCGGTGACGATCTGGTTGGCGTTCTTCCCGCTGAGCCTGAGCGCCACCCTGCTGACCAGTCACTTCCTCGCCGCCGTGCCGTTGGCGGCGCGGGTGCTGCTGATGACGCTCTGCCTGACCCCGCTGATGACCTATCTGGTGCTGCCCCGGATCACCCGGGCGCTGCACGGGTGGCTGCACGGCCAGCCGGCACCCCGGCTGGATTAAAGCACCTCGCCGCCCGGCCATCGACACTCTGCCGCATACCCGACAGCAACTTCCCGATGAACCACCTCCTACGCATAGAGTTACCGCGCTGTCGCTCTGCGCTGCGGAACGGGGGACGTCATGCCTCGACGGTGGGTCGCCGCGCTGGCCTGTCTCGTCGCGCTCGTCGCGTTGGCCTGCGAGGGCGGCACGTCCGCGACACCCCGCCCCACGAAGAGCGCACCGCCGTCGAGCGGGCCGGGCGGCATCGCCTCCCTCGGTGACTCGATCAGCACCGGCTTCGCCTCCTGCCTGGTGCTCACCTCCTGCGAACGCAACTCCTGGTCCACGGGCGACGGGCTGCGGGTGGAGAGCCACTACCGGCGGCTGCTCGACCAGAATTCGGCGATCCGCGACCGGACGTACAACCACGCCCGGGCCGGGGCTCGCGCGGACGCGCTCGAAGGTCAGGCCCGGGCGGCGGTACGCGACCGTCCCGACTACGTCACGGTGCTCATCGGCGCCAACGACATCTGCCGGGGCGGGGTGGACGCGATGACACCGGTGGCGCGGTTTCGGGCCGACGTGGACCGGGGGATGCAGGTGCTGCGGACCGGCCGGCCCAAGGCCCGGGTGCTGGTGGTGAGCATCCCCGACCTGTACCGGCTCTGGGAGGTCGGGCACGAGGATCCGCGGGCGGTCCGCGCGTGGCGGCGGGGCGTCTGCCCGGCCCTACTGGCCGAGGCCACCTCGACGGCGCCCGCCGACCAGGAGCGCCGGGTGGCCGTCCGGGATCGGATCGACGCGTACAACGCCGAGCTGGTCGCGGCCTGCCGGGCGTACGGCTCACGCTGCCGCCACGACGGCGGCGCGGCGCACAGGGTCCGGTTCACCCTGGACCTGCTCAACCCGCTGGACTGGTTCCACCCCAACGCCAGCGGCCAGGACCGGCTCGCCGAGGTGACGTGGCGACCCTCCGGGATGGCCGGTTGACCCTCCCGGAGGGGCGGTCAGGGTTGGCGGGGTCCCGGCAGCGCGCTGCCCCGGGGGCGGTAGAGCGCCCGGGAACGCTGCGCGAGGTCCTTCGTGGCCGACGAGTTGGCCCAGGTGCCGAGCACGATGGCCGCGCCCGGGACGATCTTGGCGACGATCCGCTTGGCGGCTCGGACGCCGGCCATCTGGGCCAGCCGGACGCCGAGTTGCAGCATCACCCGACCGAGTGGACGCTGCCCGCCCAGGCCGAAGAGCGCGTCGGCGCGTTCCCGCCCGGCGGCCACGCCGAGCGCCAGTCGGGCGCTCTCGGCGACCTTGTGCACGCGCTGCAGCACCAGCAGGTCGGTGGCCCGGTCGCTGTGCAGCGGATCGACGTCGTACGCGGCGGCGATGTGCAACACCATCCGCGCCTGGGTCCAGGCCAGGACACCCACGTCGATCACGGCGCCGGGTAGTCCGGCCACGCCGGAGACCGCGCCGGACAGCCGGGCCAGGTTGACGAACTTGCGGGCCGCCTGATCGGCCAGGGCGTCGGACGACACCCCGGGCTGCTCGGCACGGGCCCGGTCGGCCCACTGCTCGGCTTCCGGCCCGAGCCGGCGCACCGCCTCCAGGGCGAGGTGCTCCGGAGCGTACTGGGGGTCGTCGCGCATCCGGTCCCAGAGACGGGCCGGCGGACCCTCGGGGGCGTCCGCCGGCCCGGCGGGCAGATCGACGGACGGCTGGGGAGTAGGGGCGGGCTGGCCGCCGGCGGGCGGAGTGTCGGTCACCGGGTCTCCCCTGGAATGGGAATGGCGGACAGGGCGGCCGATGGAGCGGTCAGCGGCGGCGGTTGGAGAACCGGGCGGCCAGACCCTTGAGCTTCTGCTGGTTGGCGGGCTTGGCCATCTCCTGACGACCCCGCTGAACCAACTGCTGCCCCTTCGGCGATCTCAAGAACGTGGTGATCCGCTGCATCAGTGACATGGCGTCCTCCTGTCGATGGTCCCTCAGTCATGTGTACCCCGAACCCGCAACACATGTACCCGGGATGCGACAGCCTCAACCCTGACCGTCCACAGTGGCCGGAAGACTACCGCCCCGCCGGCGCGATGGCGTCGACGACCCGGTTGGCCCGCCATTCGTGCTGCTGGTAGAACTCGGGGTACGCGGAGACCTGCACCGCCTGGGCCGCGTCGGTGAGTCGCATCCGCTCCCAGCCGGGCACCTGCTCCAGCGCGGAGAGGAACTGCCGGGTGGCGAACTCGGGGTCCATCAGCCGGCCGACCGGACCCCAGCCGCTGCTGGAACGCTGTTGGAACAAGCCGACCGAGTCGTGGTCCCAGCCGACGCCCTGGTGCGGGTAGTCCTGCGACTCGGGCAGCACACCGCTCGCCACGTTGTAGAGGTTGCTCTCCTGCATGGCGGTGGCGACCGCGATCACCAGACCCCGGCGGGGCACCCCCATCTTGCGGCCGGCGCGCACGATCGCCTCGGCGTTCTCCATCTGGTCCTCGTCCAGCCCGGCCACGGGCGCCGGCTTGGTCGGGCGGGCCGGAGCGGCCTTGCGGGCGGGTGCCGCGGTGTCCGGGTCGCCGGGGGTCGCCGAGGCGGACGGCGCCGGGACAGCGGCGCGGTCGAGACCACGCGAGGCGACGCCCTGCTCGGCCCGCTGGGCCAGCTCCGCGCTGGCGGGCCGGCCGGAGCGGGTCGCCGCGCCGGGCTTCTCGTCGCAGACCTGGGCCACGACGGTCAGGCCGAGGCAGCAGACCACGCCGGTGGCCAGGGCCAGCTGGGTCCGGCGTCGACCGGTCAGGCCCCGGGCGTACGCCCGGAGTCGACTCGCGGCGGTTGTCCGTTCGGCTGAGGTGCCATCCTCCGTATCGGCAGTAGGGCTGCTCGGGGCGTACGGGTCGTCGAGGGTGCCGTCGTCACGCATCAACCGAGGCTAGGCACGGCGGTAGTCCGATCACGCACGGTGATCACGTGGTGATCGCCACAGATCGGGGCCGCACTGGTGGACGTCGCGGGCGGGTCGACCCGCCCGGGGAACGTACCTCGCGTACCGGATGAACCCGGCGGCGCACGCAGGCCGGCACGGCCGGTGTCAGGCCCGGACATCGGGCCCGCGGTCCTGACATGATCGACAAACTGGGCCGATGGGTCGAACCACCCATCGGCCGATCGGCTGACCACCGCCGCCTGGCGGCGTAATCAGGCGAATAGTCCGGTCACGCCCATCCCCCGGGCGACGAATCGCCCGGCGCAGGAATGCGCCAGGATGGCGGGTACGTTGCCCGAACGGGTGCCCTCCGTCGCGTCGGCGCCCCGCAGGCACATTTCAGGGAGGTCCGCACCGGTGCTCGACCCACACGAGCTCTACCAGCTCACCGACGATTTGCCCGATCTCGGGCAACCGGTCCTGATCCAGGCCCTCACCGGGTTCGTGGACGCCGGCAACGCCAGCCGGCTGGCGCGCGAGCAACTGCTCACCTCGCTGGAGGGTCGACCGATCGCCACGTTCGACGTCGACCAACTCTTCGACTACCGGTCGCGACGACCGGTGATGACCTTCGTCGAGGACCACTGGGAGAGCGTCGACGCGCCCAAGCTGGAGCTGCACCTGCTGCAGGACGACGACGAAACCCCGTTCCTGCTGCTCACCGGCCCCGAGCCGGACCTGCAGTGGGAGCGGTTCGTGGCCGCCGTGGCCGGGCTGGCCACCCGCCTGGGCGTCCGGCTCACCGTGGGGCTCAACTCGATCCCGATGGCGGTGCCGCACACCCGTCCGACCGGCGTGACGGCGCACGCCACCCGCCCCGAGCTAATCGCCGGATACGAGCCCTGGCTGCAACGCGTCCAGGTGCCCGGCAGCGTCGGCCACCTGCTGGAGTTCCGCCTCGGCGAGCAGGGCCGCGACGCGTTGGGCTTCGCCGCCCACGTGCCGCACTACGTGGCGCAGACCGAGTACCCGGCCGCCGCCGAGGTGCTGCTCACCTCCGTGTCCCGCAGCACCGGGCTGCTGCTGCCCGGCGACGGGCTCCGCTCGGCCGCCGAGGTGGTCCGGGTGGAGATCGACCGCCAGGTCGCCCAGACCGAGGACGCCGCCGCCCTGGTCCAGGCCCTGGAGGAGCAGTACGACGCGTTCGCTCGTGGTCGGGGCGAGAAGAGCCTGCTCGCCCCGGACGCCGGGCCGCTGCCCACGGCCGACGAGCTCGGCGCGGAACTGGAGCGGTTCCTCGCCGAACAGACCCGTCCCGGCGACACCCCGGGCAGCTGACCCGGCGTACCCGGGACGGATGCGGCAGGCTAAGGGCATGCGCCTGGCGACCTGGAACGTCAACTCGGTGAAGGCCCGCCTCCCCCGGCTGCTGGAGTGGCTGGCCGACACCGGGCCGGACGTCGTCTGCCTGCAGGAGACCAAGTGCCCGGACGGCGCCTTCCCGGTGACCGAGGTGGGCGCGTTGGGCTACACCGTGGCCAGCCACAGCGACGGCCGGTGGAACGGCGTCGCCATCCTGTCCAGGGTCGGGCTGGACGACGTCCGGGTCGGGTTCGCCGGCGAGCCCGGCTTTCCCGACCCGGAGGCCCGCGCCATCTCCGCCACCTGCGACGGAGTGCGGATCTGGTCGGTGTACGTGCCCAACGGCCGGACACCGGACGACCCGCACTACGCGTACAAGCTGGCCTGGTTCGCGGCGCTGCGCGACGCGGTGGAGGCCGAGCTGTCCGACGGGCTCCCACTCGCCGTCTGCGGCGACTTCAACGTCGCCCCGACCGACGCCGACGTCTGGGACCCGGCGGTCTTCACCCACTCCACCCACGTCACCCCGGCCGAGCGCGCGGCCCTCGCGGCACTGCGCGACCTGGGCCTCGTCGACGTGGTGCCGACCCCGATGAAGGGGCCGCACCCCTTCACCTACTGGGACTACCGGGCCGGGATGTTCCACCAGAACAAGGGCATGAGAATCGACCTGGTGTACGCGTCCGCGCCCTTCGCCCGCGCGGTCGGTTCGGCCTACGTGGACCGGGAGGCCCGCAAGGGCAAGGGCCCCTCCGACCACGCCCCGATCGTGGTCGACGCGGAGCTGGTGCCCGCGGTGGAGGGGTTCTGAGTGGCTAGGGTGGGCAGATGGCAGTCGTGAAGATCAACGCAATCGACGTACCGCCCGGCGCCGGCGCGGAGTTGGAGAAGCGGTTCGCCGCCCGGGCCGGCACGGTGGAGAACTCCCCCGGCTTCCTCGGCTTCGAGCTGCTCCGCCCGGTGGCCGGCGAGACCCGCTACTTCGTCTACACGAAGTGGGAGAGCGAGGAGGCGTACCAGGCGTGGGCCGCCGGTCCCTCGCGCGCCGCCCACGCCGCCGCGCCCGGCGAGAAGCCCCGACCACCGGTCGCCAGCGGGGCCAGCCTGCTGGAGTTCGAGGTGGCGCTGCACGTCCCGCAGCCCTAGCCACCCTCGCGGTGCTGCCAGCCCGCACCACAGCCGAATCGCACCGGGCCGGACGTCTCCGTTGATAGCGTCGAGACGGCCCGAGCGGTAGCCGGCCACCAGTCGCCCTGCCTGCCGTTGCACGCCGTTCGCTCAGGGCACATCCCACGGTGCGGGGGTCCTGGCCATGTTCGACGGATTCGACGAGTTCGACATCGCCACGTCCGGCGCGACGATCCACGGACGTCGGGGCGGCAACGGGCCCCCGGTTCTGCTCCTGCACGGCATTCCCGAGACGCACCTCATGTGGCATCAGGTCGCGCCGCGTCTTGCCGAGCACTTCACGGTCGTCGCCACCGACCTGCGGGGTTGGGGCGACAGCGGCACACCGTCGAGCACGCCCGACCACGAGCCGTACGGCATGCGCGCCATCGCCCGCGACCAGGTCGAGGTGATGCGGAGTCTGGGGTACGAGCGGTTCCACCTCGTCGGCCACGATCGCGGCGCCCGCTGCGCGTACCGTCTCGCGCTGGACGCGCCGGACGCCGTCACCCGGCTGGCCGTCCTGGACGTCGTGCCGGTCGGGGACGTCTACAACCGCGCCGACCGGGCGTTCAGCCTCTCCTACTGGGTCTGGTCCTTCCTGGCCGCGCCGGCGCCGGTGCCCGAGCGGTTCATCGACGCGGCGCCCGCCGTGCTCGTCGACTTCATGCTCGACACCTGGCCCGAGGTGAAGGACGCCTTCCCGGCCGAGGTGCGGGCGGCGTACGTCAGGCAGTTCAGCGATCCCGCCCGGGTCCACGCGATCTGCGAGGAGTTCCGGGCGGCCGCGACGCTGGACTACCAGCAGGACGAGGCGGACCGCGGCAACCGGAAGATCGGCTGCCCGATGCTGTTCCTCTGGAGTCAACGTGGTCAGGTCGCGAAGCTCTACGACGACCCGCTCGCCATCTGGCGCGAGTGGGCCGACGACGTACGCGGCGAGCCGGTCGGAGTGGGGCACTTCATTCCGGAGGAGGCCCCCGACGAGACCACCCGCCAACTCCTCGCCTTCCTCAGCTGACGCAGGGCCGGGCTCGGGTCAGGGCTTGCGGGAGGACTGGAGGGTGGCGAAGGCGATCACGTTGTCGGCGTAGCCGGTGCGGCCGCCGATGAACTGGCCGCCGCAGGTGATCAGCCGCAGCCCGGCGGGCCCGTCGTCACCGTAGATGCGGTCGGCGGGCAGCCGGTCCTTCGGGAAGTGCTCGACGGTGTCGACCTTGAAGACCACGGTCGACCGGTCCGCCCGAGCCACCTCGACGAGGTCGCCGGGCTTGAGCTTGCCCAGGTCGTAGAAGACCGACGGCCCGCTCTTGGTGTCCACGTGGCCGACGATCACCGCCGGACCGGGTTCACCGGGCGTGGGACCGCGGTCGTACCAGCCGGTCTCGTTGTGCCGCTCCAGCGGCGGTACGGCGATCGAGCCGTCCCGCGCCTGCCCGACGGGTGCCACGGGCGCGGACACCTTGATCGCCGGGACGCTGAGGCGGATCGGGCGGCTGGCCGACAGTCCGGCCGACTCGCTGCGTGCCGGCCGGTCGCCACCGGCCGGGGCCAGGTCGAACGGGCCGACCGAGCGGCCCAGCCCCGCCCCGGTGGCGAAGACCCCGACCAGGACCAGCACCACGGCCAGCGGCACGGACCAGGGGCTGCGTCCGGGCGGACGACTACGCCGCGGCGTCACCGCGGTCGCCGGACGGGCAGCCACCGACGGGCGACCCGAGGCCGGCGGGCGCTCGTCGTCCGGCCAGCGGGAGCCGGGCGGCGGTGGCGTGGGGCGGAAGATCTCCACGGCGGTCAGTGCAGTCCGATGCCACGGGCGGCACGTGGTCGGCGCAGCGCCACCACGGCGAGGATCAGGCCGGTGACCGTCAACGCCGCGCCGACGGGCAGCAGCAGTTTGCCGGTCACGCCACCGGCACCGCCACCGAAGCCGGTGGCGGGACCGCGACTCGGGTGGGCCGGGACCTTCTTCACCACCTGGAGCATGGTCGAGGCGGTCTCGCCGTCGCGGCACTCCAGCTTGACCCGGTAGTTGCCGGGGCGGGTGCGCTCCCGCACCATCGGCGCGGCGGTGAGCACCCCACCCTGCGGCTGGACGCCGACCGCGCCGAAGGCGTCGGAGACGACGGTGGCGCCCACCGAGTTGTCCTGGCAACTGGCCCGGATCCCCACCAGGTAGCCGGGCTGCACCGTGCTGGGGCTCACCTCGACGAAGATGTCGATCGGCGGGTTGGGCTGCGGCTGACCAGCCGACGGGCCAGGCTGCGGCGCGGCGAACACCGGCGCGGCGGCCACCGGGACGGCGGCGTACGAAGGGGCTGCACTCAGCAGGGGGCCGGCGAGAACGGTCAACACCGACAGGGTCACGCCGCCGCGGGTCACTGCCACGATGCCCCCTCTCGACGCCGCGCGGCCGAGTCGGGCAGCGGAGCACCCGACCTGCCGTACCAGTTGGATCCTCTCATTTCCGGTCGCACATCACATCCGATTCGCTGGCGAGGTCGCGTACGCTCGATTGGCTGTGACCGCCACCGACCATGACCCCGCCGTCCCGCCCGTGAGCCGGACGATTCGAACGTTCCACCCCCGCCGGGGTCGGATGAGCGACCGGCAGACCGACGCGCTGAGCCGGCTCTGGCCCGCGTACGGCCTGGATGTTCCGGACGGACCGGTCGCGCCCGTCGACCTGGCCGACCTGTTCGGTCGTCGGGCGCCGGTGGTGCTGGAGATCGGTTCGGGCATGGGTGACAGCACCGCCGTGATGGCTGCCGCCGACCCGGATCGAGATTATCTGGCGGTCGAGGTGCACACGCCGGGAATCGCCAACCTGCTCGACCTGGTGGAGCGCGGCGGCCTGCGCAACGTGCGGGTGGCGCAGGGCGACGCGTTGTCCCTGGTCAGCGGCCTGCCCGAGGGCGTGTTGGACGCGGTGCACGTCTTCTTCCCGGACCCGTGGCCGAAGTCCCGCCACCACAAGCGGCGGATCATCCAGCCGGCGCACGTGGCGCTGCTGAGGTCCCGGCTGCGCTCCGGCGGCACGCTGCACTGCGCGACCGACTGGGCCGAGTACGCCGAGGCGATGCGGGAGACCCTCGACGCGGACCCGGAGCTGGTGGACACGTACGGCGGCTTCGCGCCGCGTCCGGCGCACCGGCCGGTGACGAAGTTCGAGCGGCGGGCGATCACGGCCGGCCGACCGGTGGCCGACCTGCTCTACCGCCGACGGTGACGCGCTGGCCCGTCCCGCCGACCCGCACCCGCCGGCCCGGACGGGGGTCCGGTGGACGCCGGGTTGGCGTAGCGGGGCATGATCCAGGCACCATGGACGGGATATGACGCTCACCGCCGCGCTGCCGACAAGCGCCGACCCCGACACCCTGTTCGACGCGTTCGCCGGCTGGGCGAAGGAGCGCGGCCTCGACCTCTACCCCCATCAGGAGGAGGCGGTCATCGAGATCGTCTCCGGCGCCAACCTGATCATGAACACGCCCACCGGCTCGGGTAAGAGCCTGGTGGCCATCGCCGCGCACTTCGCGGCCCTCGCCGACAGCCGGACGACCTTCTACACCGCGCCGATCAAGGCCCTCGTGTCGGAGAAGTTCTTCGCGCTCTGCGAGGTCTTCGGCGCCGAGAACGTCGGCATGCTCACCGGCGACGCCAGCGTCAACGCCGACGCCCCGATCATCTGCTGCACGGCGGAGATCCTGGCCAACCTGGCGCTGCGCGAGGGCACGAAGGCCGACGTCGGCCAGGTGATCATGGACGAGTTCCACTTCTACGCCGAGCCCGACCGGGGCTGGGCGTGGCAGGTGCCGATCATCGAGCTGCCGCAGGCCCAGTTCATCCTGATGTCCGCCACCCTGGGGGACACCACCCGGTTCGTCGACGACCTGACCCGGCGTACCGGGCGGGCGACCGCCGTCGTGCGCACGGCGGAGCGGCCGGTCCCGCTGATCTTCTCGTACGCCATGACGCCGCTGCACGAGACACTCGAGGAACTGCTGGAGACCAAGCAGGCCCCGGTGTACGTGGTGCACTTCACCCAGGCCGCCGCGCTGGAACGCGCCCAGGCGCTGATGAGCGTCAACGTCTGCTCCCGGGCCGAGAAGGACATGATCGCCGAGGCGATCGGTGCCTTCCGGTTCACCTCCGGTTTCGGCAAGACGCTCTCCCGGCTGGTCCGGCACGGCATCGGCGTACACCACGCCGGCATGCTGCCCAAGTACCGCCGCCTGGTGGAGACCCTCGCCCAGGCCGGCCTGCTCAAGGTCATCTGCGGCACCGACACCCTCGGCGTCGGCATCAACGTGCCGATCCGGACGGTGCTGTTCACCGGCCTGTCCAAGTACGACGGGGTCCGCACCCGGCTGCTCAAGAACCGGGAGTTCCACCAGATCGCCGGGCGGGCCGGTCGCGCCGGTTACGACACGATCGGCCGGGTCGTGGTGCAGGCCCCCGAGCACGTCATCGACAACGAGAAGGCCCTCGCCAAGGCCGGCGACGACCCGAAGAAGCGGCGCAAGGTGGTCCGCAAGAAGCCGCCGGAGGGCTCGATCGGTTGGGGCCAGCCCACCTTCGACCGACTCGTCGACGCCGAGCCGGAGCCGCTGACCTCCAGCTTCCAGGTCAGCCACTCGATGCTGCTCAACGTCATCGGCCGACCCGGGGACGCGTTCACCGCGATGCGGCACCTGCTCACCGACAACCACGAGGAGCCCCACGCCCAGCGCCGGCACATCCGCCGGGCGATCGCCATCTACCGGGCCTTGCGCGCCGGTGGGGTGGTGGAGGAGCTGCCCGAGCCGGACGAGACCGGCCGGCGGATCCGGCTCACCGTCGACCTCCAGCTCGACTTCGCGCTCAACCAGCCGCTCTCCCCCCTCGCGCTGGCCACCATCGAGCTGCTCGACGCCGAGTCCCCGTCGTACGCGCTCGACGTGCTGAGCGTGATCGAGTCGATCCTCGACGACCCCCGGCAGATCCTGTCCGCGCAGCAGTTCAAGGCACGCGGCGAGGCGGTCGCCGCGATGAAGGCCGAGGGCATCGAGTACGAGGCCCGCCTGGAACTGCTCGACGACGTGACCCACCCGAAACCCCTGGCGGAGCTGCTGGAGGCCGCGTACGAGATGTACCGGCAGGGCCACCCGTGGGTCGCCGACCACCAGCTCTCCCCCAAGGCCGTCGTCCGCGACATGTTCGAGCGGGCGATGACCTTCACCGAGTACGTGCAGTTCTACGGACTGACCCGCTCGGAGGGCCTGGTCCTGCGCTACCTGGCCGACGCGTACAAGACGCTGCGCCAGACCGTGCCCGAGGACGCCAAGACCGAGGAGCTGATCGACCTCATCGAGTGGTTGGGTGAGCTGGTCCGCCAGGTCGACTCCAGCCTGATCGACGAGTGGGAGCGGCTGCGCAACCCGTCGGACGTGGCCGAGGTGGCCCAGGCGCACGCCTCCCTGACCGACCGGCCGCCCGCGGTGACCCGCAACGCGCGGGCGTTCCGGGTGCTGGTGCGCAACGCGCTGTTCCGCCGCGTGGAGCTGGCCGCGCTGCGCCGCTGGGACCTGCTCGCCGAGTTGGACGGCGGCGACGGCTGGGACTACGACGCGTGGGCCGACGCGCTCGCGCCGTACTTCGAGGAGTACGACTCGATCGGCGTCGGTCCCGACGCGCGTGGGCCGGCGCTGCTCATGATCGAGCAGGGGCGGGAGCGGTGGACCGTCCGGCAGAGCTTCGACGACCCCAACGGTGACCACGACTGGGGCATCAGCGCCGAGATCGACCTGGTGGCCTCCGACGAGGTCGGCGCCGCGGTCGTCCGGATCACCGACGTCGGCCAGCTCTAGCGACCATCTCGACCCGGGCCGTTCCCAGCAGGAGCTGCCCGTTCAGCGGGCGTCGGCGAAATGGACGCTGCGGGCGGTCGGTTCCCAGGCCAGGAACTCGGCGCGGGCTTGCTCCAGGCTGGCCGAGATCGCGTCTGCCGCATCGTTGCCGAGGACCAGCCGCAGCGGGGTCGCGTCAGCGTCGAGTGCGGCGAGGATGGCGGTGGCGGCCTTGGCGGGGTCGCCGGGTTGCCGGCCGTCGGCCGCGTCCAGGTCCGCCGCGACCGCCCCCACGCTGTCGGCGTACGCGTCGATCGCAGGAGCGCGCAGCATGGCCCCGGCGGCGTTGAGGTTCGTCCGGAAGGCTCCCGGCTCGACGATCAGTACCTTGATCCCGAACGGAGCCACCTCGGCCGCCAGTGCCTCGGAGAGTCCCTCCAGGGCGAACTTGGTCGCCGAGTAGGCGGCGACTCCGGCGAAGGACATCCGCCCGCCCATGCTGCTGAGCTGCACGATGGCACCCGAACCCCGCCGGCGCATGTGCGGCAGCACCTCCCGGGTCAGGGCCGCGGGACCGAAGAAGTGCAGGTCCATCAGGTCCCGTAGCTGCCGGTCGGTGGTCGCCTCGACCGCGCCGACCAGAGCGCGGCCGGCGTTGTTGACGAGGACGTCGATCCGGCCGTACCGGAGGATGACCTGGGTGACCACCGCGGTGATCCGGGCTGCGTCCGTAACGTCGAGTTCGAGCAGGCATACCCGGTCGGGGTGGGCCGCGGCCAGGTCCTGGAGCGTCGGCGGGCGGCGGGCGGTTGCCACG
This sequence comes from Micromonospora sp. NPDC049204, assembly GCF_040647935.1. NCBI lineage: Bacteria > Bacillati > Actinomycetota > Actinomycetes > Micromonosporales > Micromonosporaceae > Micromonospora > Micromonospora sp. NPDC049204. The sequence goes on from NZ_JBEZDC010000005.1 coordinate 183,238, forward strand.
ACGGTGTCACCGGCGCTCAGTGCCGCCTCGGCGATCGTCCGGCCGAAGCCCGAGGAGGTCCCGGTGATCAGCCAGACCCGGCCGGTCGGCGGGCGGGGGGACGGGGTTTCGGTGGACATCTCGGCCTCCAGTGGCGCGATGAGCTGAAAACAGTGTGGCCAGCGGCTACCTGGCGCGTCCAAGACAGAAGATCGTTCAGGCCATAAGGCCGATTTATGATTCCGGGATGGAGCTGCGCCAACTGCGCTACCTGGTGGCGATCGACGAGGCCGGGAATCTGGGCCGGGCCGCCCAGGGGCTCTACGTCAGCCAGCCCGCTCTCTCCTACGCTCTGCGCAAACTGGAGGCGGAGATCGGCGTGCGGCTCTTCGACCGGCACGCAGGGGGCGTGACGCCGACCGCCGCCGGGCGCGACGTGATCACCGAGGCGCGCCGTACGCTCCGGCAGGTCGACCGGATCACGGCCGTGGCGCAGCGGCACCGGCGCGGCCAGACCGGGGTGCTGCGGGTGGGCTTCGAGGCGAGCGGCGCGGGCGAGCTGACGACGCGTTCCCGGGCGGAGTTCGCCCGCCGGTATCCGGGCGTACGGGTGGAGCCAAGGCGATTCGACTGGGGCGAGGAGGCCGGCGCGCTGCGCGATGGCCGGGTCGACGTCGCCTTCGTCTGGCTCCCGAACGACCTCACCGGTATGCGTGTCGAGGTGGTGCAGACCGAGCATCGGCTGCTTGCCGTGGCCCGGGAACACCCACTCGCCGGTCGGGACAGCGTCTCGATCCTGGACACCAACGACGAGCCGTTGGTGTGGACCGAGCGGGCGCCGCGCGAGTGGGTGGACTGGTGGGCGGTGAACCCGCGGCCGGACGGGTCGAGCCCTCGCTGGGGCCCGACCAGCAACAACGTCGAGGAGATGTTGGAGCAGGTGGCGGAGGGGACGGCCATCTGCTTCGTGCCGGAGAGCATGGCGAGCTACTACGCCCGTCCCGACCTCGCCTGGGTGCCGCTGATCGACGTCGAACCGCTCCGGATCGCCCTCGCCTGGCCCGACCGCACCGACACCCGACTCGTTGGCGGTTTTGCCCATGTGGTCCGGGAACTCGCCGCCGAGAGAGCCTAGCCGGACCGTTGCGGTGTGCGGCCGACCATCTCCACCAGGGGGGTCGCCGGCACGCCGGACGGCCCCCTTTGTCGCGTTTTCCGCACCCCCGTTTTCACTGGGCGATGTCAGACCCGTCGATTAGAATGTATGTACTAATCGAGTTCCTGACCTGCAGGATTACGACTAGGGAGGACGCTCGTGACCGCTCCCGCCTCCACGCCCCTCACCCCGTACGCCACGCTGCTCGGTTTCACCCGCTACGTCGACCGCACCGGCCCCACCAAGGCGACCTTCGTGGGCGGGCTGCGCAAGCAGCGCGCCAGTCGATCCGGCTTCAACCCGCACGGCCAGTTCGTCAAGGCCCTCAAGGCCGACATCGCCTTCCACACCGGCGGCACGCACCTGAGCGGGGTGGTCGATCTGGTCAAGCCACGCTGGCGCCCGCTCTACCAGGCGCTCGTCCCCGGGGCCACGACCTGGTTGCACTCCCTCGGCGAGCCGGCCGCCGTCGACCTCGCCCAGACCCGCGACGCCCTGGCCATGCTGGGCGACCTGCCCGTCAAGATCAACCCCCACTTCGGCGTACGCCACAGCGACGGTCGCGCCGAAGCGGTCCGCCTGCACTTCGACGAGACCCCACCGAGCGAGGAATCGGTGCTCGCCACCCTGCACCTGATGGCCCGCCACATGGACGCGGTGCTCCCGCACGCCGAGCCGGTCCTGGTCGACGTCCGCCGTGGCCAGGCCCACCGCATGCCCGGCGACGCCAAGCCCGACCAGATCGAACGCTGGCTGTCCGGCGAAGCCGCCGCCTTCCGCGCCATCTGGTCCACCGCCGCCTAACCCGACACCCCTCCACCCACCCATCCCCACGCCAACCCACCCCCACGGGTAACTCGGCAAGATCACGCTCGATGCAGGATGTAGTGGCCTCGCCTACCCGGGAGGCCACTACCTCCCTGTTCGAGCACGATCATGCGTACGGCCGCCGACGCACGATCCATGGTTATCCACAGGGGCAGCGTGGCGGGCGGCTGATCGGCCAGCCTGGAGCGCATGCCGAAAGCTCCGCGACGCCCGCCGCAGTTGCGTGGTCGGGTCTTCCGCGGCTCGATCGCCGTCTCGCGCGGCCTGCTGAGCCGAAACGACTTACGCAGTTCCGCCTGGAGACCACTGTTCCGAGACATCTACGCCGATGCCGGGGTCCGGGTCACGCACGGCATCAGGTGCGCCGCCGTCGATCGTTGGCTGATTCCGCCAGGAGCGGCCATCGCGGGCCGCTCCGCTGCGGCCCTGTACGGCTGCCCGGCACCCGCCGCGAGCGAGCCGGTGGACGTGCTGATTCCCCGGGCGACCCGGGTCGGGCCGACCGCCGGGCTCCGGATCCACCGCGGGGAGTTCGACCCCGGCGACGCGGTGGACAGGGCCGGACTCAGGGTGACAAGTCCGGAGCGCACCTGCTGGGATCTCGCCCGATGGCTCGACGTGGTCGAGGCGGTGGTACTCCTCGACGGCATGCTGGCCAGGCGGCTCACCGATGTGCCCGCCCTCCGCGAATACGCCCTGAACCGGGCCGGTCGACGCGGCTGGCGGTCCCTGCTGCGTGCCGTCGATCTGGCGGACGCCGGCGCGGAGTCACCCCAGGAGTCGCGGACCCGCGTACGGCTGGTGCTCGCCGGCCTGCCCCGCCCTCAGACGCAGTGGGTCGTCGCCGAGCAGGGTCGGTTCGTGGCCCGACTCGACCTGGCCTGGCCCGAGTTCAAGGTGGCGGTGGAATATGACGGGCTCTGGCACGACGATCCCGAGCAGTTTCAGCGGGACCGCCGACGGCTGAACCGACTGCTCGGCAACGAGTGGATCGTGCTGCACGTCACCGCCAAACGCCTCCGGGACGACTTCGACGGATTCCTCGCCGAGGTCAGGGCCGCCCTACGAGCGCGATCCCGCGCCATCCGGTCGCGATGATCGTGCTCGAACATGGATGTAGTGGCTTCCCTGCGCAGGGAAGCCACTACATCCTGGATCGAGCGCGATCATGCGCGGGGCGGGGCGGGGCGGTGCGGGGCTCCGGGGGGCTTGTCAGGCGGCGGGGAGGTACTTGGCCAGATCGTCGAGGATCTTGTTGGCGGCGCCGACGCCGATGCCGGTCATCCAGACCTCGTCGGAGACGGAGTACGCCTTGCCGGCCTTGACGGCGCTGAGGCCCTTCCAGAGGGTCCCGCCCGCGACCTTGGCCTGCTCGGCGGCGGCCTTGTCGCCGTACGCGGTCACGAAGATGACGTCACCGTCGACCTCGTTGACCCGCTCGGGGCTGACCAGGTCGAAGCGCTTGTCCTCCTTGTTGGCGAGCAACTGCCGCTCGGGGCGCCCGAGCCCGGTGTCGCCCAGGACGATGCCGGAGAAGGAGTCCGGGCCGTACACCCGGATGTTGCCGGGCAGGAACCGCACGATCGACACCTTGCGGGCGGCGGCGTCGCCGAGGGTGGCGCCGAAGTCCTTGGCCCGCTTCTCGTAGGCGCCGAGCAGGTCCTTGGCCTGCTGCTCACGCCCGAGCGCCCGGCCGTCGAGGAGGAAGTTGTCCTTCCAGGTGATGCCCACCTTGTCGGTGAACACGGTCGGCGCGATGGCGGACAGTTCGTCGTAGAACTTCTCCTGGCGGAACTTGCTGCCGAGGATGAGGTCGGGCTTGAGTGCGTTGATCGCCTCCAGGTCGGGCTCGGCGAGCACCCCGACCGTCTTGATGCTGGCGAGCTTGTCCGCGCCGAAGTAGGTCGGCCAACTCTTGGCCTCACCGGCCGTGGCGGCGCCGACGGGCGTGACGCCCAGCGAGAGCGCTGTGTCGATCTTGTCGGTGTCGAGCACGACGACACGCTTGGGCTCGGCCGGGACCTTTGTGGTGCCCATGGCGTGGGTGATCTCCCGGGTGTCCCCGGTGGTGGAGCCGGCGACCGGGTCGCTCTCACCGCAGGCGGTGAGACCGACGCCGAGGGCGACGGTCGCGGCGAGAGCGGCGACGAGACGACGCATCAGAGTCCTTTCGAGGGGTACGAGCCGACGAGCGGGATGGCCGCGTCGCCGGTGGGGCAGGTCAGGCGGAGTTGCCGCCGGTGTACGCGGGTACCACCAGCGGCGCGCCGGTGACCGGGCAGGGCACGACCACGCAGGCCAGCCCGAAGACGACGCGGACCAGGTCGGCGGTGAGGATCTCCCGGGGCGGTCCGGCGGCCACCACGGCACCGTCGCGCATCGCGACCAGGTGGTCGGCGTAGCGGGCGGCCTGGTTCAGGTCGTGCAGCACGGCGACCACGGTGCGGCCCCGCTCGACGCGTAGCCGGTGCAGGAGGTCCAGCACCTCCACCTGGTGGGCCAGGTCGAGGAAGGTGGTCGGCTCGTCCAGCAGCAGGGCGTCGGTGTCCTGGGCGAGCGTCATGGCGATCCACACCCGCTGCCGCTGCCCGCCGGAGAGGCTGTCCACCGGCCGGTGGGCCAGGTCGGTCACGTCGGCCAGGGTCATCGCCCGGTCGACGGCCGCGCCGTCCTCCGGCGACCACTGCCGCCACCACCGCTGGTAGGGCTGCCGGCCGCGCCCGACCAGGTCAGCCACGGTGACGCCCTCGGGCACCAGCGGGCTCTGCGGCAGGACGCCGAGGCGGCGGGCCACCTCCCGGGTGGGCAGCTCGCGGATCGCGGTGCCGTCCAGCAGGACCGTGCCCCGGCGCGGGCTGAGCAGCCGGGCCATAGTGCGCAACAGGGTGGACTTGCCGCACGCGTTCGGGCCGACGATCACGGTGAACGCGTCGGTGGGCAGATCCAGGTCGAGCCCGTCGAGCACGGTCCGCTCGTCGTAGCCGGCGACCAGGTCGCGGGTGGAGAGCATCACACGACTCCTTGAGGCGTCACGACGACCGCCGCCGTCCGCGCAGCAGCAGGAAGATCAGGTACGGGCCGCCGATCGCGGCGGTCAGCACACCGGCGGGCAGTTGGGTGGGTGCGAGCAGGCGTCGGCCGGCCAGGTCGGCCAGCACCAGCAGCAGCGCGCCGAGCAGCGCGGCGCAGACCAGCGGTGGCCGTTCGGCGCGGACCAGTCGACGGGCCACCTGGGGCGCGACAAGCGCGACGAAGTCGACGGCGCCGACCTGGGCGGTGACCATCGCGGCGACGAGGACGCCGGCGCCGGCCAGGCCGATCCGGCGGGCCACCGGGCGCAGCCCGACGCCGCGGGCGGTGTCGTCGTCCAGGGCGGTGCTGTTCAGCGCCCAACCGGCCCAGGCCAGCACCGGCAGCAGCACCAGCAGGGTGCCGGCGATCCAGGCGGCCTCGGTCCAGCCCTTGCCGGCCAGGGTGCCGATCAGCCAGATCTGCGCGCGCAGCCCATCGATCGGGTCGGCGGTGAGCATGACCACCTCGGTCAGCGCCCGGAAGGCGAACGCCACCGCCACGCCGGCGAGGACGAACCGCTGCGCGGCCAGCCCGTGCCGGGCGCCCAGGGCGAACAGCAGCACCGCCGCGAGCAGCCCGCCCACCAGCGCGGTGGGTGCCACCAGCACCGCCGCCATGCCGCTGGTCAGGGCCACCGTCGCGGCAAGACCGGCGCCCTGGGTGATGCCGATGACGTCCGGGCTGGCGAGCGGGTTGCGGGCCACGCTCTGGATCAGGGTGCCGGCGATGCCGAAGGCCGCGCCGGCCGTCGCCGCCAGCACGACCCGCGGCAACCGAAGATCAAAGACCACGAGGTCGTACGGGGTGCCGGCGCCGGAGAGGGCGCGCAACACGTCGGCCGGGGCGACGTACGGGGTGCCCAGGGAGAGGCTGAGCACGACGGCCAGCAGCAGCAGCACGGTCAGCACGGCGGCGACCAGCACCGCGCGACGGCGGATGACCAGGCTGACCGGGCCGAGCCGCAGCAGCGACCGTCCGGCCAGCCGGGCGTCGCCGTTGGTGGGTGACAGGCCGGCCGGGGCGGACGAACCCGCGGAGCGTTGGGTGGTGGTCACGCGGTCACCACCCGGGCGCGGCGGACCAGGACGGCCAGCAGCGGCGCGCCGATCAGCGCGGTGACGATCCCGGCCGGTATCTCGCCGGGTGGGGCGACGAGCCGGCCGACGACGTCGGCGCCGAGCAGCAGCGCCGGGCCGAGCAGGGCGGAGACGGCGAGGGTCCAGCGGTGGTCCGCGCCGACCAGGGCGCGGGCCAGGTGTGGCACGGCCAACCCGACGAAGGCGACCGGTCCGGCTGCCGCCACCGCCGCGCCGGTCAGCAGCACGGCGGCGAGACCACCGCCGAGGCGGACCAGGCCGATGCGGTGGCCGAGGCCGCGGGCCACGTCGTCGCCGAGGGCCAGCGCGTCCAGACCTCGGGCCACCAGGGCGGCAAGCACCAGCCCGGCGAGGACGAAGGGCAGCACCTGCGCGGCGACCGAGAGGTCGCGGCCGGCCAGCCCGCCGACCACCCAGAACCGGTACTCCTCGAAGGTGCGGGCGTCGATGCTGAGCAGCGCGTACACCCCGGAGGCCAGGCTGGCGTCGAGGGCCGCGCCGACGAGCGCGAGGGTGACCGGGCTGGCGCCCTCGCGGGCGCGGGTGGCGATGGCGAAGACCAGCAGGCCGGCGATCAGCGCCCCGGCGATGCCGAACCAGACGTACCCGGCGAGCGTGCTGACGCCGAAGACGGAGATGGCGAGCACCACACCGAACGACGCGCCCGCGCTGATGCCGAGGATGCGCGGCTCGGCCAGCGGGTTGCGGGTGAGCGCCTGGAACAACACGCCGGCCACGGCGAGGGCGAGACCGACGGTGAGGCCGAGCGCGGTACGCGGCATCCGCAACTCGCGCACGATGGTGCTGGCCTCGCCGCCGTCCGGTGCGACGAGAGCGTGCCAGACCTGGTCGACGCCGAGGTCCCGACTGCCGAGCGCGAAGCTGGCCAGCACGGCGAGCAGCAGCACCAGCGCGGAGCCGACGGTGACGGCCACCCGGCGGCCGGTGCGGGTGCCGGACCGGCCGCGGACCTGGGTCGGCCGGCTGGCGAGCGCGGTCACGAATCTCCCTGCACGATCGGGCTTAGGTTCGCCTAACCTTAGCCGACCTGCGGAAAGTGACCTAACCGGCGTCGGTCGATGCCGTCGAGGGCTCCTCCGGTACGCCCGGCGCGCCACCGTCGCCGGTCTCCGCGCCGCCGCGCGGCAGTACGGTCAGCGGCCGCATCATCTCGTTGTCCTCGTGCTCCAAGAGGTGGCAGTGCCAGGCATAGCGGCCCGGCAGGTCGAAGTGCGCCTTGATCCGGGTCACCTCCCACGGGTACGCGAGCACCGTGTCCATCCGCCCCCGGTGTCCCGGGCCGGGCCGCGCCCGGCCGGACTGCCCCTGGCCCAGCAACTCGAACTGGACCTGGTGCAGGTGGACCGGGTGCACGTGGCGGGTGAAGTTGCGCACCTCCCACACCTCGGTCGTGCCGAGGGTGGGCTGTTCGGTCACCGGGTCGCTCCAGCGCAGCGGCAGACCACGGCCACGCTCGTCGAGGACGCCGAGGAGCATGGTCATCGAGCCGTCGGACGTCCGCTCGTTGAGCGACAGCCGGCGGACCCGTTGGGCCGTTCCGAGCCGCGGTTGCCCCGGCAGCCGCAGCTGCTCCGGCGGCACGCTCGGGTCCACCTCGGCCGTATCGGTGACCACGAAGCGCAGCACCTGCCCGGTGGTCCGCGGGTCGGCCGGCGCGAAGTCCACACCCGGCCGGCCGCCGCCGTACATCCCGTCGGGTCCCTCGTTGACGAGGTACAGCTCGGTGCCGGCCGGCACGTCGGTGAAGTCGACGATCGCGTCGACCCGCTGGGCGGGGCCGAGCGCCACGCGCTCGTGCGGCACCGGCTCGGGCAGGAAGCCGCCGTCGCTGCCGATCTGCCAGACCGGGAGCACTGGACGGGCCGGCCGCGCGGTGGCGTTGGCGGCCACGCTGAGCAGCAGGAAGCGGCTGTTGCAGGCGTTCAGCAACCGGAATCGGTAACGCCGGCGCCGCACCGTGAGCGTGGGCCAGGTACGACCGTTGACCACCATGGTGGAGGCGGAGAACCCGGGCACCCAGGTCGGCGGCCCGTCGCCGCCGCCGGAGTATCGCCGCGGGTAGCGCAGCTCGCCGTCGGCGGTGAAACTGCGGTCCTGGATCATCAGCGGGATGTCGTGGTGTGCGGTGTGCGGCGCGTCGGCGCGGGCCGGCGCCGGGCCGGGCAGCACCCCGTCCGGCAGGTCGTCCCCACCGCCGCCGAGCAGGTAGAACCCGGCCGGCCCGGCGTAGACGTTCGCCCGGGTGAGCCCAAGCGTGTGGTCGTGGTACCAGAGGGTGCAGGGCCGCTGGTCGTTGGCGTACTCGAAGGTGGCCGAACCCGGCGCCCAGCGCAGGCCGGAGCGTTCGGCGAAGCGGGACCGGAACTCGCGGTACGCGCCGCCGGCCACGGCGAAGTCGGGCGGTAGGTCGCGGGCCACCGGCAGGTACCACGCCTCGGAGTGCCCGTCGCTCTCCTGCGTGCTGTGCCCACCGTGCAGGTGCACCACCTGCGGCACCGGCCCGCGGTATCCCTGCGGGCTGCCGTCCGAGTGCCCGTGTCGGTCGCGGCCCTCGACGCCACCGGCCGGGTTGGCCCAGTGCAGGGTGGGGTCCACCGGCAGCAGGTGCGGCAGGTAGTCGCCCCGGCCGTCGACGAGCTGGTTGACCCAGGTCACCCGCACCGGGCGGCCGACCCGCGCCACGATGCTCGGGGCGGGGTAGCCGAAGCTGTCGGGATGGGCGGTGGAGCCGTAACCCCACACGGTGGTGCGCGGCCACGACGGCGGCAGGATCTGCTGGCGGAACTGTCGCACCGCGATCTCGTACGTGTCGCGCTCCGGGTCGGTCGCCACCGCTGGCATGGCCGGCGGGATCCGCAGCGGTGTGACGTACTTCGGGATGTCACGGGCGTCCAGCGTCGCCAGCGCGGTGGCCGCCCGGCCGGACGTCGTCCAACCCGCCGGACCCAGCAGCGCGGCGCTGCCGGCGGCACCAGCCGCGAACAGCCGTCGTCTGGTGACCATGGCGCACCTCCACGTGTTCGCGACCCGGACAGAAGAAGAATGGGTTTCGCGGAGTGCCACCGGATGGGCAGAAGGCGGATCAGACCCATAAGAGGGACAAACCGCACCAGTCGCGTCCTAGGGTGTGGGCATGCGATTCGACCAGCACACGGTCGTCCTGCTCCTCCGACCGGCGGACCCGCCGGAGTTGCCGCAGGACGCGATCGACCGGTTGCAGGACGCGCATCTGGCCCACCAGGCGGGGCTGGTCGAGCAGGGGTTGGTGCTCGCGACCGGGCCGTTCCTGCACCCCGACGATGACCTGCTGCGGGGTTTCGTCGTGCTCTCCATCGCCCCGGACGAGGCGCGCGCGCTCTACGCCAACGATCCGGCGGTGCGGGCCGGACGCCTGGTCGCGCAGGTGGCGAGCTGGCTGGTGCCGGAGGGCAACGTGCGGTTCGAGGGCGTGCCGATCCCCCGGTCGATGCTGGAGGCGGCGGCGGGCGACTGACTCAGCCGGCCAACGAACCGATCTCGACCACCCGCAGCGCGTCCAGCTCTCCGGTGATCACGCGCAGCGCCGGAAAGTAGTCGGCCAGCACCTGCCGGCAGTCGCCACACGGCTCCCTGACGTCGCGGCCCCGGTCGGCGACCGTGACGATTGTCTCCAACTCGGTGACTCCCTGCGTGGCGGCCGTGCCGACCACCACGAGCTCGGCGCAGGACCCACCGGTGGCGTGTTGGACGTTCACGCCGGTGAAGACCCTCCCGTCGGCGGTCCGGGCGGCCGACGCGACGGTGTGGTGCTGGCTGCGGCAGCGCAGCTTGGCGACCGCGGTGGCGGCCTGCACCAACGCGCGGTCGGTGTCCCGCAGCTCCATCTCGGCCCCCAGCGCTCGACGTCGAGCGCCCACTCTAGGTGCCACCCCCGGACGTCGACGGACCGGCCGCGCGGTAACCCAGGGGCGGTACGCCGTCGGGCTGCCTATCCTTGGGCACGACATGCAGAATCCAATCGCCTCCGTCGCGACCGACCCGGTTCGCGAGCTGCACCGCCGCCTGACTCCTCTGATGTTCCGCGACCAGCGCCGGCTCCAGCGGCGGCTGGACGGTGCCCGCAAGCTGCGCGACCCGCAGCGCCGGGAGGCGGCGCTCGCCGAGATCACCGCCGACCTGGTCCGGGCCGAACAGCGGCTCGCCACCCGCCAGGCCGCGGTGCCGGTGATCACGTACCCGGCGGGGTTGCCGGTCAGTGAGCGCAAGGACGACATCGCCGCCGCCATCCGCGACCACCAGGTGGTGATCGTCGCGGGTGAGACCGGCTCCGGCAAGACCACCCAGTTGCCCAAGATCTGCCTGGAGTTGGGGCGCGGGGTGCACGGCCTGATCGGGCACACCCAGCCCCGGCGGTTGGCGGCCCGGACGGTGGCCGACCGGATCGCCGAGGAACTGGGCACCGAGCTGGGTGACGTGGTCGGCTACAAGGTGCGCTTCAGCGACCAGATCAGCGAGCGCAGCCTGGTCAAGCTGATGACCGACGGCATCCTGCTGGCCGAGTTGCAGACCGACCGGATGCTGCGCCAGTACGACACATTGATCATCGACGAGGCGCACGAGCGCAGCCTCAACATCGACTTCATCCTCGGGTACCTGCGGGAGCTGCTGCCCCGCCGACCCGACCTCAAGGTGATCATCACCTCGGCGACCATCGAGACCGACCGGTTCGCCCGGCACTTCGCCGGGCCACCGACGGCCGACGAACCGGAGGGCGTGCCCGCACCGGTGGTCGAGGTCTCCGGGCGCACCTACCCGGTGGAGGTGCGCTACCGGCCGCTGCTCGAACTCGCCGAGGGCGAGGAGGACGGCGACGGCGACGAGGAGAACGTCCGCGACCAGATCCAGGCCATCGGCGACGCCGTCGAGGAGCTGGCCGGCGAGGGTCCCGGCGACATCCTGGTCTTCCTCAGCGGCGAACGCGAGATCCGGGACACCGCGGACGCGCTCGCCAAACTGGTGCAGACCAAGCGCTCCCTGCTCGGCACCGAGATCCTGCCGCTGTACGCGCGGCTCTCCAGCGCCGAGCAGCACCGCGTCTTCGCCGCGCACACCTCGCGTCGGGTGGTGCTCGCCACGAACGTCGCGGAGACCTCGCTGACCGTGCCCGGCATCAAGTACGTGGTGGACCCGGGCACCGCCCGGATCTCCCGCTACTCCAGCCGGCTCAAGGTGCAGCGGCTGCCGATCGAGCCGGTGTCCCAGGCGTCGGCCAACCAGCGCAAGGGTCGCTGTGGGCGTACCTCGGACGGCATCTGCATCCGCCTCTACGACGAGCAGGACTTCCTCTCCCGGCCCGAGTTCACCGACCCGGAGATCCTGCGCACCAACCTGGCGTCGGTCATCCTCCAGATGACCGCGATCGGGCTCGGCGACCTGGCCGCGTTCCCGTTCATCGACCCGCCGGACAAGCGCAACATCACCGACGGCGTCAACCTGCTGCACGAGCTGGGCGCGTTGGACCCGACCGAGGCCGACCCGGCGAAGCGGCTCACCGCGCTGGGCCGTCGCCTGGCCCAGTTGCCCGTCGACCCGCGGCTGGCCCGGATGGTGGTCGAGGGCGAACGCAACGGCTGCGCCACCGAGGTGCTGGTGATCGCCGCCGCGCTCTCCATCCAGGACCCGCGCGAGCGGCCGGCGGAGAAGCAGGCCCAGGCCGACCAGGCGCACGCCCGGTTCGCCGACAAGGAGTCGGACTTCGTCGCCTACCTCAACCTGTGGCGTTACCTGCGGGAGCAGCAGCGGGAGCTGTCCTCCAGCGCGTTCCGCCGGATGTGCAAGGCGGAATACCTCAACTACCTGCGGATCCGCGAGTGGCAGGACATCGTCGGCCAGTTGCGTCAGGTGTTGCGTACCCCGCCGCAGGAGGGTGATCGGCGCGGCGGGCGACCGGCGCGCGACACCGCCGACGGCGCGGACGCCGGCCGGGGGGAGAGCCGGCGCGGCGGCGCGGACCTGCCGGAGGAGATCGACACCCCGAAGGTGCACCAGTCGCTGCTGCCCGGCCTGCTGTCCCACATCGGGCTCAAGGACCCCCAGAAACACGAGTACCTGGGGGCGCGGGGCGCGAAGTTCGGGATCTTCCCCGGGTCGGCGCTGTTCAAGAAGCCGCCACGGTGGGTGATGGCCGCCGAGCTGGTGGAGACCTCCCGGCTGTGGGGCCGCATCGCCGGCCGGGTCGAGCCGGAGTGGGTCGAGCCGCTGGCGCAGCACCTGGTCAAGCGCAGCTACAGCGAGCCGCACTGGGAGAAGAAGCAGGCCGCGGTGATGGCCTACGAGAAGGTCACCCTGTACGGAGTCCCGCTCGTCACCTCCCGCAAGGTCAACTTCGGTCGGATCGACCCGGTGCTGAGCCGCGAGCTGTTCATCAGGCACGCCCTCGTCGAGGGCGACTGGCAGACCCACCACCAGTTCTGGGCGGACAACAAGCGGCTGCTCGCCGAGATCGAGGAGTTGGAGAGCCGGGCGAGACGCCGGGACATCCTGGTCGACGACGAGACCATCTTCGGCTTCTACGACCAGCGGATCCCCGCCGACGTGTCCTCCGGCCGGCACTTCGACAGCTGGTGGAAGAAGACCCGCCGGGAGCAGCCCGACCTGCTCACCTTCACCCGCGACGTGCTGGTCAACGACGGCCGGCCGGGGGTGGACGAGGACGACTACCCGGACGAGTGGCAGGCCGACGGGGTGCGCCTGCCGCTGACGTACCGGTTCGAGCCGGGCACGCCGGACGACGGCGTCACCGTGGACATCCCGCTTCCCCTGCTCAACCAGGTGCCGGCGGAGAGCTTCGACTGGCAGGTGCCGGGGCTGCGCGAGGAGACGGTGATCGCGCTGATCCGATCGCTGCCCAAGGCGATCCGCCGCAACTTCGTGCCGGTGCCGGACTACGCCCGCGCCGCCCTGGCGGCGATCACCCCCGGCGAGACGTCGCTGCTGGACGCGCTCACCCGTGAGCTGCGCCGGATGACCGGGGTCACCGTGCCCCGCGACGCCTGGGAGCCGGACAAGCTCCCCGCCCACCTCCGGGTGACCTTCCGGGTGCTCGGCGACGACGACAAACCGGTCGCCGAGGGCAAGGACCTGCCGGCCCTGCAACGTCAACTCCGCCAGGAGGTACGCCAGGTGGTGGCGGCCGCCGCGCCGGAGATCGCCCGTACCGGGCTGCGGGAGTGGAGCCTGGGCGCCCTGCCGAGGACCATCGAGCAGGTGCGCGCCGGATACGCGGTGACCGCGTACCCGGCGCTCGTCGACGAGGGCGCCACGGTCGGGGTGAAGGTGTTCGACTCCCCCGCCGAGGCGGAGGCGGCGCACTGGGCCGGCACCCGCCGGCTGCTGCGGCTCACCGTGCCCTCCCCGGCCCGGTTCCTACAGGGTCGGCTCAGCAACGAGGCGAAGCTGGCGCTCAGTCGCAACCCGCACGGCGGCGTGCAGGAGCTGATCGAGGACGCGGCCGGCGCGGCGATCGACCGGCTGATCGGCGACGCCGGCGGACCGGCCTGGGACGCCGAGGGGTTCGCGGCGCTGCGCGAGAAGGTCCGGGCCGACCTGGTCGACACCGTGGTCGAGGTGATGGACCGGGTCCGCCGGGTGCTCGCCGCCGCGTACGCCGTGGAACAGCGGCTCGGCGCGACCCGCAACCTCGCCGTGGTGGCCGCGCTCGCCGACATCCGCAAGCAGCTCGCCGGTCTGGTGCACGCCGGGTTCATCACCGAGGCCGGATACGCCCGGCTGCCCGACCTGTTGCGCTACCTCACCGCCATCGAGCGTCGACTGGACCGCCTCGGCGGCAACCCGCAGCGCGACCGCCAGCAGCAGGACCGCGTCGCGGTGGTGCAGAAGGAGTACGACGACCTGCTCGCCGCGCTGCCGCCGGCCCGCCGACAGGCGACCGCCGTGCGGCAGATCCGCTGGATGATCGAGGAGTTGCGGGTGAACGTCTTCGCCCAGGCGCTGGGTACCCCGTACCCCGTCTCGGAACAGCGGATCTACCGCGCGATGGACGACGCCGAGGGCCGCTGACACCGGCGGCCGCTGCGGTCAGCGCGCCTGGATGGAGAGCCCGCGGGCGCCCGCGGCGGTCCGCACGGTGCTGGTCAGCGCCGTGCCACGCGGGGGTGCGGCGGCGGCCGACCACCAGGCCCGGTTCTCCCGGTACCAGTGGAAGACCTCGCTCAGCCCGTCCTCGAACCGGATCTGCGGCTCGAAGCCGAGCTCGTCGGTGATCTTGCGGTAGTCCAGCGAGTAGCGCTGGTCCTGCACCTTGCGGTCGGGTACGTGCCGGACCCGTTCCCAGCCGGCGCCGGCCAGCCGCAGGATCCGCTCGGCGAGGGCACGGTTGGTGAGTTCGAGGTCGCCACCGATGTTGTAGACCTCGCCGGCCCGGCCCTTGGCCAGCACCAGCGCGATGGCCCGGCAGTGGTCGTCCACGTGCAGCCACTCGCGCACCGCGCTGCCGTCGCCGTGCAGGGTGATGTCCTGACCGGTGAGCAGGCTGGTGACGAATCGCGGGATGACCTTCTCCACGTGCTGGTACGGGCCGTAGTTGTTGGCGCAGCGGGTGATCGACACGTCCACGTCGTAGGTGCGCCAGTAGGACCGGACCACGCAGTCGCTCGCGGCCTTCGACGCCGCGTACGGGGAGTTGGGCTCCAGCACGCAGCTCTCGTTCCAGGAACCGGCGCTGATCGAGCCGTACACCTCGTCGGTGGAGACGTGCACGACCCGGCCGACGCCTCCGCGTGCGCACGCGGCAAGCAGGTGGTGCGAACCCATCACGTTGGTCTCGAAGAACGGCGCCGGGTCGTCGATGGATCGGTCGACGTGGGATTCGGCGGCGAAGTGCACCACGGCGTCATGCCCCGGCACCACGTCGGCGAGCAACTGGCGGTCGCAGATGTCCCCGCGGACGAACGTCAGGCGGGGGTGCGCGGCCGGCAGGTTGGCCCGGTCACTGGCGTAGGTCAGCTTGTCGAGGACGGTCACGTCGCAGTGCTCGAACCCGGTGTAGCGCCCGCCGAGCAGACTCCGCGCGAAGTGCGATCCGATGAAGCCAGCACCGCCGGTAACCAGGATCCTCATGGATGGCCTCCCTGCCGGCGAGAAAGGCCGTCGGCGCGCTGAGACGAATGGGGCTTTTGCCCGCAAGCAACCACCTTAGGGGACCAGTGTCGGCACCAACGCTGATATCTACACCTTAAGCATTATTCAACCCATCGGGTCGATTACCGGACCCGATCAGAGCGGATCCACGCCCGGCGGGAGGTCGTCACCGTCGATCGCCGACTGGATGTAGTCGAGCAGGATCCGCCGGAGCTCCCGGCCGGCGTGGGTCGGCACGACGTCGCGACGCCGGGCGACCGCGATCGTCCGCCGCACCCCGGGCGGGGCCAGCGGAGTGGCCCGCACGGCCGGGCGACGCGCCAGCACGATGCCCGGCACCAACGCGATGCCGAGTCCCGCCTCGACGAAGCTCAGCACCGCGTCCATCTCCCCGCCGTCCACCGCGAAGGTCGGTTCGAAGCCCGCGTCGCGGCACGCCTGGATGGTGGCGTCGCGCAGGTCGTACCCCTCCCGGAACATCACCATCGGCTGGTCGCGCAGGTCGGTGATGTGCAGGTCGCCGGTCACCGAGGCGGTCGGCACCTCCCCCACCGAGGCCACCACCAGGCTCTCCCGCAGGATCGGGTCGACGCGCAGGCCCGGGTCGGCGCCCTGGGCCGGCATGATGATCAGCGCCAGGTCGAGGTCGCCGCGCAGCAGGTCGCGGACGAGGTCCTGGGAGCCACTCTCCTCGACGCGCAGGTCGATGGTGGGGTGGGCGTCGCGGAACCGGCGCAGCACCGGCGGGGCGAGTGAGGTGGCCAGGCTCGGGGTGGCCCCGAGCCGGACGCGGCCCCGGCGCAGCCCGACCAGCTCCTGCACCTCCCGGGTGGCGGTCTCCACGTCGGCGAGGATCCGGGTGGCCAGTGGCAGCAGCACCTCGCCCGCCGCGGTGAGGGCGATGTTGCCCCTTACCCGCTCGAACAACGGTGCCCCGAGGTCGGCCTCCAGAGCGTGAATTTGCTTACTGAGAGAAGGCTGAGTGATGCCCACGAGGTCGGCGGCTTGGGTGAAATGTCGTACTTCGGCCACCGCGACGAAGTACCGGAGCTGATGGAGCTGCATCTACATAGCCTACGGCTATCAACACTGCGAGTTTGATGCATTGGACGACTGATCGAAGTGCTCCTAGCGTCGGTCCTGTGGTAATCACGAAAACTCGGTCGCCCATCCGCTCGAACGTCGGCCTCAAGGCCGTCATGGCGGTGACGGGCATCCTGCTGGCGCTGTTCCTCATCGCGCACATGTTCGGAAACCTGAAGGTGTTCACGGGGGAGACCTCGTTCGACCACTACGCGCACTGGCTGCGCGACATCGGCAAGCCGCTGCTGCCCGGCGTCTGGTTCCTGTGGATCCTGCGCACCGTGCTGGTGCTGGCGGTCGTCGCCCACATCGTGGCCGCCACCGTGCTGGCCCGGCGCGCCCGCGCGGCCCGCCCGGTCAGGTACGCCCACCGCAAGAAGGTCAACGGCAGCTACGCCGCCCGCACCATGCGCTGGGGTGGCGTGATCATCCTGCTCTTCGTGATCTACCACCTGCTGGACCTGACCACCGGCACGCTGAACCCGGTCGGCGACGCCAGCAAGCCGTACGGCAACGTCGTCGCCGACTTCGCGCCCGAGCGCTGGTACGTCACGCTCTTCTACACCCTCGCCATCCTCGCGGTCGGCTTCCACCTGCGCCACGGCGCGTTCAGCGCGTTCCGCAGCCTCGGCCAGCAGACACCGCGCGGCGAGCGCCGGGCGCGTACCGCCGCGCTGGTCTTCGCCGTGCTGCTCTGCGCCGGATACCTGGTGGTCCCGTTCGCCGTACTCACCGGATTGGTGTCCTGACATGGAACTCTTCACCGAGGGCGACCCGATCGCCGACACCAGGGCTCCCGCCGGCCCGGTCGAGAAGCGTTGGGAGACCCGGCGCTTCGAGGCCAAGCTGGTCAACCCCGCCAACCGCCGCAAGATGACCGTGATCGTGGTCGGCACCGGCCTGGCCGGCGGCTCCGCCGCCGCGACCCTGGCCGAGCAGGGCTACCACGTCAAGTCCTACTGCTACCAGGACAGCCCGCGCCGGGCGCACTCCATCGCGGCACAGGGCGGCATCAACGCGGCGAAGAACTACCGCAACGACGGCGACTCCGTGCACCGGCTGTTCTACGACACCGTCAAGGGCGGCGACTTCCGCTCCCGCGAGTCGAACGTGCACCGGCTCGCCGAGGTGTCGGTCAACATCATCGACCAGTGCGTCGCCCAGGGGGTGCCGTTCGCCCGCGAGTACGGCGGTCTGCTCGACACCCGCTCCTTCGGTGGCGCCCAGGTGCAGCGCACCTTCTACGCCCGGGGCCAGACGGGCCAGCAGCTCCTGCTCGGCGCGTACCAGGCCCTGGAGCGGCAGATCGGCCTCGGCAACGTCGAGATGAACGCCCGGCACGAGATGCTGGAACTGGTCCTCGTCGACGGCAAGGCCCGCGGCATCGTGGTCCGGGACCTGGTCACCGGCGAGATCAGCACCGAGATGGCCGACGCCGTGGTGCTCGCCTCCGGCGGGTACGGCAACGTCTTCTACCTCTCCACCAACGCCAAGGGCTGCAACGTCACCGCCACCTGGCGCGCGCACCGCAAGGGCGCGTACTTCGCCAACCCCTGCTACACGCAGATCCACCCGACCTGCATCCCGGTCTCCGGCGACCACCAGTCGAAGCTGACCCTGATGAGCGAGTCGCTGCGCAACGACGGCCGGGTCTGGGTGCCGAAGACCAAGGGTGACGACCGCAGCCCGAAGGACATCCCGGAGGACGAGCGGGACTACTACCTGGAGCGGATCTACCCCTCCTTCGGCAACCTGGTCCCCCGCGACATCGCCTCCCGCGCCGCCAAGAACGTCTGCGACGAGGGCCGGGGTGTCGGCCCGACGAAGCTCGGCGTCTACCTCGACTTCGCCGACGCCATCGGCCGGCTGGGCCGCAAGGCCATCGAGGCCAAGTACGGCAACCTCTTCGAGATGTACGAGCGGATCACCGGCGAGGACCCGTACGAGGTGCCGATGCGCATCTACCCCGCCGTGCACTACACGATGGGCGGCCTGTGGGTCGACTACGACCTCCAGTCGAACATCCCCGGCCTGTTCGTGATCGGCGAGGCGAACTTCTCCGACCACGGCGCGAACCGACTCGGCGCCTCGGCGCTGATGCAGGGCCTCGCCGACGGCTACTTCGTGCTGCCCACCACGATCGCCAACTACCTGGCGTCGGGCGGCCTGGAGAAGGTCGACGCCAGCCACCCGGCGGCCGTCGAGGCGCGTACCGACGTCGAGAACCGCGTCCAGCGGCTGCTCGCGGTCAACGGCGACCGGACCGTGGACTCGTTCCACCGGGAGCTGGGCCAGATCATGTGGGAACACTGCGGCATGGAGCGCAGCGAGGCCGGTCTGCGCAAGGCGATCGACGAGATCCGTGCCCTGCGCGAGCAGTTCTGGCAGCGCGTCAAGGTGTCCGGCACCGGCGAGGAACTCAACCAGTCGCTGGAGAAGGCCGGCCGCGTCGCCGACTTCTTCGAACTGGCCGAGCTGATGTGCATCGACGCCCTGCACCGCGAGGAGTCCTGCGGCGGCCACTTCCGGGCCGAGCACCAGACCCCCGACGGTGAGGCGCAGCGCGACGACGACCGGTTCGCGTACGTGGCGGCCTGGGAGTTCACCGCCACCGGTGAGCCCTCCGTGCTGCACAAGGAAGACCTGAAGTTCGAATACGTCCACCCCACGCAGCGGAGCTACAAGTGAACCTGACCCTGCGCATCTGGCGCCAGAAGGGCCCTGAGGACAAGGGTCGGATGGTGACCTACCCGGTCGACGACGTGTCCCCGGACATGTCGTTCCTGGAGATGCTCGACGTGCTCAACGAGCGGCTCATCCTCGCCGGCGAGGACCCGGTCGCCTTCGACCACGACTGCCGCGAGGGCATCTGCGGCATGTGCGGCCTGATGATCAACGGTGACGCGCACGGGCCGCAGCGCGGCACGACCGCCTGCCAGCTGCACATGCGACAGTTCACCGACGGCGAGACGATCGACATCGAGCCGTGGCGGGCCAGCGCCTTCCCGGTGATCAAGGACCTGGTGGTCAACCGGGGCGCCTTCGACAAGATCATCGCCGCCGGCGGTTACATCACCGCCCCGACCGGCAGCGCGCCCGAGGCGCACTCCACCCCGGTCGCCAAGGCCAACGCGGACGCCGCCTTCGAGTCGGCGGCCTGCATCGGCTGCGGCGCGTGCGTGGCGGCCTGCCCGAACGGCTCCGGCATGCTCTTCACCGCCGCCAAGCTCACCCAGCTCTCGCTGCTGCCGCAGGGCCAGCCGGAGCGCTACACCCGGGTCATCGGCATGGTCGACGCGCACGACGAGGCCGGCTTCGGCGGCTGCACCAACGCCGGCGAGTGCACCCCGGCCTGCCCGAAGGGCATCCCGCTGAACACCATCGGCCGCCTCAACCGCGACTACCTCGCGGCCACCGCCAAGGGCGCCGGCAACACCCCCGGTTCCTGACCGTCCGCCGCACCGACCGCCGTATCCCGCTCTCCCAGGGGGTACGGCGGTTTGGCGTTTGTCCTCCCGGCGGCATCGCCCCCGAACTGCTTGATCCACTCGGACTTCTTGAAGTCGGGCTGTCATCGCACCTCGGATACCGCGACTTCAAGGAACACGAGTCGATCAACCCGAGATCGGCCCGCGGCAGCTCCTCGAGAGCACGATCAATGGAGCAAGACGGGCATATCGACGCGTGATGGTCGGCAAACCGACCGGCGTACCCGAGCCCGACGGACAGCGGCCACCCACGGGGCTGGGGGCGACCGTTCCCGGCGGAGGGATCAAGCCTGACCGCCCGGAGCCGGGGACGGTCGCCCCCAGCCCCCCTACCGCAACCACCGACCGAGACGCCGCCCTCCAGCCCTCGACCGCAACCACCGAGACACAGCCCGAGTCGACAACAACCCGGACGTCGGAGGCGCGCTGGTTCAAGTGCCCGAGCCCGGGTAGCAGTCTTCGGAGACGGTAGTGAGAAGGGATGAGGGACATGAAGGCACTGACCTGGCAGGGCAAGCGGGACGTACGGGTCGAGGAGGTGCCGGACCCTCGGATCGAGGAGCCCACCGACGCGATCGTCAAGATCACTTCGACCGCGATCTGCGGCTCCGACCTGCACCTGTACGAGGTTCTCGGGCCGTACCTGAAGCCCGGTGACGTCCTGGGCCACGAACCGATGGGTATCGTCCAGGAGGTCGGGTCCGAGGTGACCGGGCTGAAGCCGGGCGACCGGGTGGTGGTGCCGTTCAACATCTCCTGCGGGAGTTGCTGGATGTGCCAACGCCAGCTCTACGCCCAGTGCGAGACCACCCAGGTGACCAGCGAGGGCAAGGGCGCCTCGCTGTTCGGTTACACCTCGCTCTACGGTTCGGTGCCCGGTGGGCAGGCCGAGTACCTGCGCGTCCCGCAGGCCCACTTCGGCCCGATCGTCGTCCCGCCGACCGGCGCCGACGAGCGCTACCTCTACCTGTCCGACATCCTGCCCACCGCGTGGCAGGCGGTGAAGTACGCGGACACCCCGCCCGGTGGCACCCTGGCCGTCTTCGGGTTGGGTCCGGTCGGGCAGTTCTGCGCCCGGATCGGCCGCCACCTCGGCGCCGGCCGGGTGATCGGGCTGGACCTGGTGCCCGAGCGGCTGGAGCTGGCCCGTCGGCACGGCATCGAGGTGCTCGACGTCCGTGAACTGTCCGACGTGCCGGGCGCGCTCATCGACCTGGTCGACGGACGCGGCCCGGACGCGGTGATCGACGCCGTCGGCATGGAGGCACACGGCTCGCCGGGCGGCAAGCTGGCCCACGCCGCCGTCGGGCTGCTGCCGGACAAGCTGGCCCAGGTGATGACCGACAAGGCCGCCATGGACCGGCTGTCCGTCCTGCACGCCGCGCTCAAGGCGGTCCGCCGCGGCGGCACCGTGTCGATCTCCGGGGTCTACGGCGGTGAGGTGGATCCGATGCCGCTGATGGAGATGTTCGACCGGGGCATCCAACTGCGGATGGGGCAGTGCCACGTGCGCCGGTGGACCGACGAGATCCTGCCGCTGCTCGCCGGTGACGACGACCCGCTGGGCGTGGAGGACCTGCGTACCCACCGGGTGCCGCTGGCCCGCGCGCCGCAGGCGTACGAGATGTTCCAGAAGAAGGAGGACGGCTGCATCAAGGTCGTGCTCGAACCGTGAGTCGGGTGGTGGTGGTCGTCGGCGCGAGCAGCGGGATCGGCCGGGCGACAGCCCGGGCGTTCGCCGAGCGCGGCGACCGCCTCGTCCTCGCCGCCCGGGCCACCACCACCCTGGCCGAGGTACGCGCGGAGTGCGCCGACGTCGACGTGCTGACCGTGCCGACCGACGTCACCGAGCCGGGCGCGTTGGAGGCGCTCGCGGACGCGGCCATCGATCGGTTCGGCCGGATCGACGTCTGGGTGCACACGGCGGCCGTGATGGCGTACGGGCGCTTCGACGAGTTGCCCGAGCAGGTCTTCGACCAGGTGGTACGGACCGACCTGCTCGGCGCCGCCGGCTCGGTACGGGTGGCGGTGCGGCACTTCCGGGCCGCCGGGGCCGGCGTGGTCATCCTCACCGGTTCGGTGCTCGGGCACATCACCGCGCCGTACATGAGCGCGTACGTGGCGAGCAAGTGGGGTTTGCAGGGTCTGGTCCGCACGGTGCAGCAGGAACTACGCGACAGTCCGGAGATCCAGCTGTGTCTGATCAACCCGGGCAGTGTGGACACACCCGTCTACCAGCAGGCGGCCAACTATCTGGGCCGGGTCGGCCGGCCCCCACCGCCGGTCACCAGCCCGCAACGGGTGGCCCGCGCCATCGTGGACTGTGGGGACCGGCCGCGCCGCGAGGTCTCGGTGGGCCGGCTCAACGTGGTGCTGCGAGCCGGGTTCACCGTGCTGCCGGGCGTCTACGACGTCCTGGTGGGGCCGCTGATGCGGCTGGCCGGCCTGAGTGGACGGCCGGTGGCCGCGACCGACGGTAGCGTCTTCGTCGCGAACCCGGCCGGCGAGTCGGTGCGCGGTGGTCACCTGCCCGACCTGCGGCAACTCGTGTCCGGGCCGGTGAGCGCGGTCGGTGCCGCGCTGCGCCGACGCCTCGGCTGATCTGTTCGGGACTGTTCGGGACAGTTTGGAGTCGTTGTGCGTCGATCAACTCGCCTAGGGTGGTGGGCCAGCAAGCGCTCTGGCGCTCCACTATGGGGGAGACGATCGACCATGCGACTCAATCGCAGAACGGCACTCGGCTTGGGAACGATGGCTACCGCCGGGACGGTGTTGGGCGCCGCGTCGCCCGCGAGCGCCGCGACTCCGGCGAGCACCAACGAGGCCACACCGACCACGCCCGCCCGGGCCGCCCGGCGGATCGCCTCCGTGTTCACCAGGCACAGCACCGAGGTCGGTGGCAACTGGCAGGCGTACATCAGCGTCGCCGACCCGGCCGGCGCGCCGGTGGTCGCGGTGACGGCCGACGCCGACCGGCGGATCGAGGCGTACAGCGTCAACAAGATCGCGGTTGCCACCGCGGTGCTCGACAAGGTCGACCGGGGGCTGCTCACCCTGGACCAGCAGGTCGAGGTGACCGCGGCGATCGTCGTGCCCGGCGGTGACGGCATCTTCAGCCTGGACGGCGCGTACCCCAGCAAGGTGACCATCGGGCACGTGCTGGCCAACCTGCTGACCGTCTCGGACGACACCGCGGTGCGACTGTGCGGGCTGGTCGCCCCGGCCGCCGAGATCAATTCCATCCTGGTCGCCAAGGGCTTCCCGAACACCCAGGTCGAGCCGGTGGCCAACCCGAACCGGTTCTTCCTCGGCACCAGCACCCCCCGGGAGACGCACGACCTGCTGCGCGCCCTGGTCGGCGGCACGCTGCTCTCCCCCGCCTCGACGACGTACCTGCTGGGCATCCTGCGTTCCCCGGTGGCGTTCACCGACGGCATCCGGCGCACGATGTCCTCCGACGAGCGGGCGCGGATCGCCACGAAGGCCGGCTGGTACGGCGACGCCCGGCACGAGGCCGGCGTGATCTTCGACGGCTCCGGCGCGGCGGTGCTCACCTACGCGCTCTTCGCCGACGGGCAGGCCGACCCGGACAACTTCGGCGCCACCCACCCGGCGGTGCAGGCCCGCGCCGCCATGGGTCCCAAGTTCCTGGCCGCGGTGGACCGGATCGCGGGCGTCGGCAAGACGTTCCGGATCACCGCCCGCCGTCCCAGCAACGGCGGCTAGGGTACCCACCGCACCGTTCCGGGTCGGTCGCCGCTGCCGGCGGCCGGCCCGGCGTGGCGACCGCCGAGGCACGCTCCGGCGCGGGTGACTACCGTGTAGGGCGGACACGGCGGAGGGACGGCAATGGCACGAGTGCGGAGCACGGACGTCGAACGGTCGCTCGGTCGGCGGATGCGGGGGGCGGCGGGACTGGCCGCGCTGGCCGGCCTGGCCTGGGTCGCCCGGGATGTGCCGGCGGCCCTCGGTGGCCGGCTCAGCGGAGCCCGGGCCGAACGGGCGGCCCGCTCGCCCCAGTTCCGCGAGGGCACCTTCCACAACCGGGCCGGCACCCGCACGATGGTCACCGAGCCGGGGCGCAACCTGCTCCGCGAGCTGATCTTCGGCAAGCAGAAGCGGCGACCCACCGCGCCGGTGCCGCTGCTGCGCCCCACCGGAGGGCCGGAGGCCGCCGACACCGCCGACGAGCTCAACATCGTCTGGTACGGCCACGCCTCGACGCTCATCGAGATCGAGGGCCGGCGGGTGCTGCTCGACCCCATCTGGAGCGACCGCTGCTCACCGTCGGGCCTGGTCGGTCCGCGCCGGCTGCACGAGCCGCCGGTGGGCATCGACGAGTTGCCCCCGCTGGACGCCATCCTCATCTCGCACGACCACTACGACCACCTCGACATGGCCACCGTGCGAGCGCTGCTCGCCGGGCAGTCCGCGCCGTTCTTGGTGCCGCTCGGCGTGGGCGCGCACCTGGACCGCTGGGGCGTACCCGCCGAGCGGATCATCGAACTGGACTGGTCCGAGTCGCACCACGTCGCCGGGCTGGAGATCACCGCCACCGCCGCCCAGCACTTCTCCGGTCGAGGCTTGCGCCGCGACGGCACGCTCTGGAGCTCCTGGGTGGTGGCCGGGGCGCGCCGCACGGTCTTCTACACCGGCGACTCCGGCTACTTCGAGGGGTACGCGGAGATCGGTGCCGAGCACGGCCCGTTCGACGTGACGCTGATGCAGATCGGCGCGTACGACAGCGCCTGGCCGACGATCCACATGTTCCCCGAGGAGGCCGTCGCCGCCCACCTCGACCTGCGCGGTGGCCTGCTCGTGCCGGTGCACTGGGCGACGTTCAACCTGGCCCTGCACGACTGGTCCGAGCCGGTCGACCGGTTGTGGGCCGAGGCGAAGGCCCGCGACGTGCGGCTCGCCGTGCCCCGCCCGGGTGAGCGGGTCGTGGTCGACGAGCCGCCCGCCGTCGACGGGTGGTGGCAGGCCGTCGCCTGAACCAGGCCAAGGCAGGCATCGCCTGAACCAGGCCAAGGCAGGCATCGCCTGAGCGGGCAGGCCGCTCAGAGCACGAACGCGTCGGTCCAGAGCGCACCCGAGCGGCCGGAGAGCGCGTCCAGCATGGCCACCGCCTGACCGTCGGTGAGCTGCGCGACGAAATCCACGATGGCTCGGCCCCGGGCCCGTCCGATCCGGTCCGGGGTACGCGGGTGCAGCTCCGCCTCGGCCAACTCGACCAGGTCGTGCAGCCGGCGGGGCAACCGGGACTCCTCCTCCGGGTCGAGCAGCCACTCCCAGAGCGCCTCGACCAGGGTGCCCAGCAGCCGGGCCTGGCCGCGCTGGTGCAGGGCGAGATCCGGGCGGGCCAGCACGAACCGGTGGTGGACGAACTTGAGCACCTGCACCTCGTGCCACTGCGCGCAGCCCAGCAGCACGTACCCGGAGCGCACCGACGGCTGGTCGGTCACCGTGATCGCCTCGACGAAGCGGGTGGACCAGCGGGCGGAGAACCGCGCCACGTACTGCTCGGCCTCGATCGAGCCGTCGAACGGCATCGCCAGCAGCCCGTCGACCAGCTCCTCGCGGACGTGCTCGACGGCGGCGGCGAAGGCGTCGTCGTCGGCGATCCAGGCGTCCTTGCGGTGCAACTGCCGACGGAGCCGCTCGATCGCCGCACCGGGTCGTCGCGCCGCGGTGGCCAGCGCCGAGTCGGTGATCGCCCGGAGCTGCCCGCTCTCGCGCTGCCAGGCCATCAGCTCCGCGGAGACCGACCCCTGCTGGAGCACGCCGACCCGGTAGAAGTCCTCCACGTCGTGGATGGCGTACGCGATGTCGTCGGCGGTGTCCATCACCGACGCCTCCACGGTCTGCTGCCAGTCCGGGATGCGCCCGGCGAACGGCTCCCGCGCCTGCCGCAGGTCGTCCAGCTCGGTGCGGTACGCGCCGAACTTCGACGAGCCGCTCTCCGGGTCGTCCGGCGGCGGGGTGGCGCCACGCGGCGGCGGGTCCATCGTGCGGGGGTGCGGGTCGGGGTGGTCCAGGCGCGTCCACGGGTACTTCAACATCGCGGCGCGGACCGCCGCGGTCAGGTCCAAGCCGGTGGTGGCGGCGCCGCGGATCTCGGTGCTGGTGACGATCCGGTACGACTGGGCGTTGCCCTCGAACCCGTCGGTGAGGCCGAGGCGCTGACGGGCCAGCCGGTCCAGCACCCGCTCCCCCAGGTGCCCGAACGGCGGGTGGCCGAGGTCGTGGGCGAGCGCGGCGGCCTCCACCACGTCGGGTGAGCAGCCACCAAGCTTGTCCAGCAGGTCACGCGTGTGCTCGTCGGCCGTCAGCCGCTCGGCGATCGACCGGCCCACCTGGGCGACCTTCAGGCTGTGGGTGAGCCGGTTGTGCACCAGCAGCCCGGAACCGACCGGGCTGATGACCTGGGTGACGCCGCCGAGGCGGGCGAAGAACGGCGAGCCCACGATCCGGTCCCGGTCGGCGCGGAACGGGTCGGCGGCGAGATCGCCGAGGGCGCGGGCGCTGCCGCCGAAGAGCCGACGGGCGCGCGGCTCCGCAGGTGTTTCCATGATCGCAACGCTAGCGCAGGCCCGAGGGGGCCGTCCGGGGGTCGCCCGGCCGGGCGCGGTGGTTCGGTCCTCCGCCCCGGCCGGGCGCGGCGACAGCGCCCCGGCCGGCCCGGCAGAATGCAGGCGTACCCACTCCCGAA
The DNA here is from genome assembly GCF_040647935.1 of Micromonospora sp. NPDC049204. NCBI lineage: Bacteria > Bacillati > Actinomycetota > Actinomycetes > Micromonosporales > Micromonosporaceae > Micromonospora > Micromonospora sp. NPDC049204. The sequence goes on from NZ_JBEZDC010000005.1 coordinate 209,812, forward strand.
GGCGGATCGAGATCGTGACCCAGTCTGTTCATCAGCGGATCGCCGACGAGCTCGGCGTGGCCGAGCGTCAGGTGCGGGCGGCCGTGGAGCTGCTCGACGGCGGCGCCACCGTGCCGTTCATCGCCCGTTACCGCAAGGAGGCCACCGGCCTGCTCGACGACACCCAGCTGCGCACCCTGGAGGAGCGGCTGCGCTATCTGCGCGAGCTGGACGAGCGGCGGACGGCGGTGCTGGAGTCGATCCGCGGCCAGGGCAAGCTGGACGAGGCGCTGGAAGCGCAGATCATGGCGGCCGACTCGAAGTCCCGGCTGGAGGACATCTACCTGCCGTACAAGCCGAAGCGACGCACCCGGGCGCAGATCGCCCGCGAGGCCGGGCTCGCGCCGCTGGCCGAGACGCTGCTGGCCGACCCCACCCAGGACCCACGGGCCACCGCCGCCGGGTTCGTCGATGCGGAGAAGGGCGTCGCCGACGCCGCCGCCGCGCTGGAGGGCGCCCGCGCCATCCTGATCGAGACGTTCGCGGAGGACGCCGACCTGATCGGCACGCTGCGCGAGCAGATGTGGTCGCGGGGCCGTCTGGTGTCCCGGGTACGCGAGGGCCAGGAGGCCGCCGGCGCCAAGTTCGCCGACTACTTCGACTTCTCCGAGCCGTACCCGAAGCTGCCCTCGCACCGGATCCTGGCGATGTTCCGGGGTGAGAAGGAGGGCGTGCTCGACCTGACCATGGAGTCGGAGGAGGCGGGCGAGGCGGACGCCGTACCCACCGGCCCGACCCGGTACGAGGCGGCGATCGCCGGCCGGTTCGGAGTCTCCGACGCGGGCCGCCCGGCCGACCGCTGGCTGGCCGACACGGTCCGCTGGGCGTGGCGTACCCGGATCCTCATCCACCTGGGCGCGGACCTGCGGATGCGGCTGTGGCAGGCGGCCGAGGAGGAGGCGGTCCGCGTCTTCGCCACCAATCTCCGCGACCTGCTGCTGGCCGCCCCCGCCGGCACCCGTCCGACGATGGGCCTGGACCCCGGCCTGCGCACCGGGGTGAAGGTGGCCGTGGTGGACGCCACCGGCAAGGTGCTCGCCACCGACACCATCTACCCGCACGAGCCGCGCCGGCAGTGGGACGCCTCGGTCGAGACCCTCGCCCGGCTGGCCGGGGCGCACGGGGTGGAGCTGATCGCGATCGGTAACGGCACCGCCTCCCGGGAGACCGACAAGCTGGCCGGCGACCTGATCGCGCGGCACCCGCAGCTCAACCTGACCAAGGTGATGGTCTCCGAGGCCGGCGCGTCGGTCTACTCCGCCTCCGCGTACGCCTCGCAGGAGCTGCCGGGGATGGACGTGTCACTGCGCGGCGCGGTGTCCATCGCCCGCCGCCTCCAGGACCCGCTCGCCGAGCTGGTCAAGATCGACCCGCGGTCGATCGGCGTCGGCCAGTACCAGCACGACCTGTCCGAGGTGAAGCTGTCCCGGTCGCTGGACGCGGTCGTCGAGGACTGCGTCAACGCGGTCGGGGTGGACGTCAACACCGCCTCCGCGCCGCTGCTGACCCGGGTCTCCGGGATCGGCGCCGGCCTGGCCGAGAACATCGTGCTGCACCGGGACGCCAACGGGCCGTTCCGTACGCGTACCGACCTGAAGAAGGTGGCGCGGCTCGGGCCGAAGGCGTTCGAGCAGTGCGCCGGCTTCCTGCGCATCCCGGACGGCACCGACCCGCTGGACTCCTCCAGCGTGCACCCCGAGGCGTACCCGGTGGTGCGCCGCATCCTCTCCACCACCGGGCAGGACCTGCGCTCGGTGATCGGTAAGAGCGGCATCCTGCGCGGGCTGCGGGCCACCGACTTCGTCGACGACCGGTTCGGCCTGCCCACCGTCACCGACATCCTCGCCGAGCTGGAGAAGCCGGGCCGGGATCCCCGGCCGGAGTTCCGCACCGCCACCTTCGTCGAGGGCGTGGAGAAGATCAGCGACCTGACCTCGGGCATGGTGCTGGAGGGTGTGGTCACCAACGTGGCCGCGTTCGGTGCGTTCGTCGACGTCGGCGTGCACCAGGACGGCCTGGTGCACGTGTCGGCGATGTCCCGGACGTTCGTGAAGGACCCCCGCGAGGTGGTCAAGTCCGGCGACGTGGTCAAGGTCCGGGTGCTCGACGTGGACGTACCCCGTAAGCGGATCTCGCTGACCCTGCGCCTGGAGGACGAGCCGGCCGCCGCCGGTGGCGGTGGTCGGACGAGTCAGGAGGGGCGCGGTGGCCCCGCGCAGGGCGGACGCGGCGGGCAGGATGGTCGCGGCGGCGCCGCTGGCGGCCAGGGCGGGTCCGGTGGTGGCGGCAGGTCCGGCGGGTCCGGTGGACAGGGCAGGTCCGGCGGACAAGGCGGGCGCGGCGGCCAGGGCGCACGGGGCGGGCAGCAGCGGCAGGGCGCACCGGCGCCGGCCAACGACGCGATGGCGGAGGCTCTGCGCCGCGCCGGGTTGGCCTGATCCCGGGGCCGGCGCGAGGAAGCGACCGGGACGCCCGGCGGGGCGGCGACCTTCGGCGCCTCCCGGGCCGGACGCGCGCTGACCGACTCGGCGGGCGGACAGCGAGTGTCCAAGATCTGGAGTTGTCGGAGATTCCTGTCGAGCACGCCCCAGATCTGGGGCGTGCTCGAGAGGGCGCATCCAAAGGTTGGGGTCTGAGCGCGGCCATCCGCGACCGGTCCAGCCATCGGCGGGCGGCAGGCGCGCGCGGGCGGCGAGAAATCGGGTCGCGTGTCTGCGGGGCCTGGGCGATGATCTCGCGGTGCGGATGCATGCCGACCAGGTGGATGTGAGCGTGGACGTCGTTGCCGCGCTGGTGGCCGAACAGTTTCCGCGCTGGCGGGAGCTGCCGGTGCGCCCCCTCCGTTCGGCCGGCACGGTGAACGCGCTGTTCCGGCTCGGGCCGGAGATCGTGCTGCGGTTTCCGCTGCGGCCCTTCGCCGATCCCGACCTGCGCGCCGAACTTCGGCGGGAGCAGGAACACGCCGTGCTGCTCGCGGCGCACCTGCCGGTCGCGGTGCCCGAACCGCTCGCCCTCGGTGCGCCCGGCGAGGGGTACCCCGGGTCGTGGACGGCGTACCGGTTCATTCCCGGGGAGACGGCGCAGCCCGATCGGATCGAGGATCCGGAGCTCTTCGCCCGTGACCTGGCCGCTGTCGTGGTCGCCCTGCGCGGCATCGACGCCGGAGGGCGGTCGTGGCCGGGGTACGGCCGGGGCGGGCCACTGGCGGGCGAGGACGTCGACGTGCGGGCCGCCCTCGCGGTCAGCGGTGAACTCATCGACACCGCCGCGCTCGCCGAGGTGTGGGACAGGTGCCGGGACGCACGCCGGGACGATCCGGCCGACGTGTGGATCCACGCAGACCTGATGCCGGGCAACCTGCTGGTCCGCGACGGGCGACTGGCCGCGGTCATCGACCTGGAGGCAGTCAAGCTCGGTGACCCGGCGGTGGATCTGATGCCGGCGTGGAACCTGTTGGACCCCGGCTCGCGGGAGACGTACCGGCGGGCGTTGGGCGTGGACGACGCCACCTGGGAGCGGGGGCGCGGCTGGGCCCTGGCGCAGGCGATCGTCGCGCTGCCGTACTACGTCGAGACCAACCCGGTGATGGCCGGCATCGCCCGGCACACGCTGCTGGCCGTACTCGACTGAGTCGGGTCGCGTACCGTCGGCTCGTGGGTGAGGACGACGACCGCGAGTGGCGGGAGCGGCAGCGGCAGGCGGTGCGGGCACACGCCGACGCGGACGCCCGCCGACGGGCCGCCGAGCAGGCGGAAGCGGCGGAGTTGGTGGCCTGGTTCGTGGCCGAGGCGACCCGTCGAGGGCTGCCCACCACCCGACTGGTCGCCCGGGGCTACGACGGGCGCGGGCGCTACCGGACCAGGCTGACCGGTTGGTACGTCGACCGGGCCGGCACCCGGGCGGTGGACGTGGCCGGCCGGTTCCACCTGTTGACGGTGCCCGGCGGCGTGCGCGCCCGGCTGTTCGGGGTCGACCCGCAGCCCAGCCCGGCGCCGTTGGTGGTCGGCGCGGGAGGCCGCGACGGCGAGTCGATCCCGTTGCGGACGTTGCTCACCCGGCTGCTGGACGACGGGACCGGCGGGCCAGGTTCCACCACCAGGCCTGCTGCACCACGAGGGTGAGCAGTCCGGCCAGGACGATCGCACAGATGTTGATCACCAGTTGGAGTGCCGAGCCGCCCGCCTCGTCCCACACCCCGTAGGCGGCGGCGACCGCCACGTTCGCCGCGGCTGGCACGGTGGTCACCGAGATCAGCACCCCGACCAGGCTGCCGGACTTCTTCGACGTCAACGACAGCATGCCGGCCACACCGGCGAGCAGACCGACCACCCAGGACAACGCGTCCGGACGCCAGATGAAGTCGGTGAGGGGTCGCTTGGCGAGCAGCATCTCCTCGCTGACCAGGCCGGCGGCGGTCAGCGCCCAGGTGCTCAGCACGGTCGCCACCATGGCCGCCAGGAAGCCCACCGAGAGCGCCTGCACCGAGCGGCCGATCACCCCGAACCTACGGCGTAGCAGCGCCACGCAGAGCGCGGCGAGAGGGCCGAACTCCGGGCCGACCACCATCGCCCCGACGATGAGGATCGGCTGGTCCAGCAGCACACCGATGCCAGCGATCATGGTCGCCACCACGATCAGAACGAGGTAGGTGCCGGACAGCTCGGTCTGCTCGCCGGTCTTCGCGGCGATCTCGTCCCAGACCACCGCGTCGGCGCCGCTGCCGGGGGCCCGGCGGGCGGCCCGGTCGGCCGCTCTCGACAGGGTCAGCTCGACGTCGTCGGCCGCGATGCCGCCGCTGGTGTCCACACCGATCCGCTGCAAGCCCTGCAACACCTGGTCGGCACTCTCCCGCACCACGTCACAGAGGATGAGGTCGCCTTTCGGCTGCCGGGCCGCACCGGGCAGCACGGCCAGGTGCGTCACCCCCGCCTGGGCGGTGAGCAGATCGACGACCTCGGTCGACCGATCCGCCGGGGCAATCACCCTGAGGTGCAGCACTCGTTCTCCCTGGTGTGGACGTATCGCCAGCGCGGCCGGCAGCACTCTACCGGCCACGTCCGGTGACCAGCCGAACGCGAGGACCGATCGGGTGGATTCGTCGCAGCAACGGCGAAAAGCCCCGCTCAGTCTCATAACGCCTGATACAACAATCGTGGTCTTCCCTATCGTCCGATCGGAGGCGCCATCCGTGGAGCTGATCCACCACCGTCCGCCCGTGGCGCGCAGCGGCGGTCCCGGCGTTGCCGACCCGGTCTTCCTGTCCCCGCCCGACGTGGGCGAGTTGGAGGAGTCCTACCTGCTGCGGGCCATCCGGGCCGGGCGCTTCGACCCGGACGGGCCGGAACTGGGCGCGTTCGAACGGGAGCTCGCCGCGCGGGTCGGCGTCGGCTACGCGCTGGGGCTCTCCTCCGGCACGGCCGCCCTGCACCTGGCACTGCTCGCCGTCGGCGCGGGACCGGAGACGGTGGTGGTCGTGCCCACGCTCACCTTCGCCGCCACCGCCAACGCGGTCACCTACACCGGCGCCGAACCGGTCTTCGTGGACTGTGACGCCGCCACCGGCAATCTCGACGTCGACCTGCTCGCCGACCTGCTCGGTCGTCTCGTCGACGCGGGCCGACGGGTCGCCGCCGTACTGACCGTGGACATCAACGGCCGGTGCGCCGACTACGACAGGTTGTTGCCGCTCTGCGCGGCCGTCGGTGTCCCGGTGGTGGAGGACGCGGCGCAGGCGCTCGGCTCGACCTACCGGGGGCGGTGTGCCGGCACGTTCGGCCGGGTCGGGATCTACTCGTTCAGCCACAACAAGGTGATGACCACCACGGGCGGCGGGATGCTGGTCTCCGACGACCCCGCGCTTGTCGCCCGAGCCCGACACCTGGCCACCCAGGCCCGCGAGCCGGTGTCGCACTACGAGCACCGCGACGTGGGCTACAACTACCGGCTCAGCACGTTGCTGGCCGCGCTCGGCCGCGCCCAGCTCACCCGACTGGACGCCATGGTCGCCCGACGGCGGGCGCTGCGCGACAGGTACGCCCGGCTCTTCAGCGGCGTGCCCGGCACTCGGATCCTCGGCGCCGGTGACCCCGGCTCGAACTGTTGGTTGACCTCCGTGGTCATCGAACCGGAGCGCACCGGCTGGCAGCCCGGCCAACTCGCCGAGCACCTGGCCGGCCACGGCGTGGAGTGCCGCCCGATGTGGAAACCGATGCACCGCCAACCGGTGTACGCCGACCGGCAGGTCGCCCAGACCGGTGCCGCCGACCGCCTGTTCGCCACCAGCCTGTCCCTGCCCAGCGGCTCCGCCCTCGCCGACGACCAGGTCGAGCGCGTGCTCGCCGCCACCACCGAGTTTCTGGACGGACACCGATGAACCGGCCCTACGACACCGTCAAACGGATGCTGGACGTGGTTCTGGCCGCCACCGGCCTGCTGCTCGCGACGCCGGTGCTCGCCGCGGTGGCGCTAGCCGTGCTGGTCACCATGGGTCGGCCCGTGCTGTTCCGGCAGGCCCGCCCGGGTCGGCACGGTCGACTGTTCCGCCTGGTCAAGTTCCGTTCGATGACCGTTGGCGGCGAGGACCAGGCACCCGCCAACGACGCCGTCCGACTCACCAGCTTCGGCCGCTGGCTGCGGACGACAAGTCTCGACGAGTTGCCCCAACTGTGGAACGTGCTGCGCGGCGAGATGAGCCTGGTCGGGCCGCGTCCCCTGCTGCCGGCGTACCTGAGCCGCTACAGCCCGGAGCAGCTCCGCCGGCACGAGGTGCGCCCCGGCATCACCGGTCTCCAGCAGGCGTACGGGCGCAACGCGCTGAGCTGGGACGAGCGTTTCGCTCTCGACGTGCAGTACGTGCGGCACCGCTCGCTCGTGCTGGACGTGCGGATCCTGCTGCGCACGGTACGAACAGTCCTGCTCCGGGAGGGGATCACCGCGGCCGGCGCGGCCACCGCCCACGAGTTCCTCGGCCCGGCCGAGCTGGCCACTGCCGGCGGTCGCGGACCGGCAGAGGGCCGCCGGTGAGCCTGGACATCGTCATCGTCGGCTGCGGCGGGCACGGCCGCGAGGTGCTCGGCATCGTCCGGGCCGTCAACGCCGCCGCCCGTGGTGGCCCGGTGTGGCGGGTGCGGGGCTTCGTCGACGACCAGCCCAGCGAGGTCAACCTGAAACGGGTGCAGCGGCTGGAGGTGCCCTACCTCGGTGGCAGTGCCCGCCTGGGCGAGCAGCCCGCCGGCACCCACCTGGCGCTGGGCATCGGGGATCCGGCCGCGCGACGGTCGGTGGATCAGCGGCTGACCGCGTACCGGCTGCCGGCGGCGGTGCTGGTGCACCCGGACGCCACCGTCGGCCCGGACACCGTGTACGGCGAAGGCCTGATCGTGTTTCCGGGCGCGCGGGTCACCACGAACGTCACGCTGGGCCGGCACGTGCACCTCAACCAGAACAGCGCGGTGGCGCACGACTGCGCGCTGGGCGACCACGTGTCGGTCAACCCGTTGGGGGCGGTCTCCGGCGACTGCCACCTGGGCGACGGGGTGCTGATCGGGGCCGGTGCCGTGGTGTTGCAGAGGCTGCGGGTCGGCGCGGGCGCCACGGTCGGCGCCGGGGCCTGCGTGGTCCGCGACGTACCCGCCGGCGCGGTGGTCAAGGGAGTCCCGGCCCGGTGAGCGTCGGTCCCCGCGCGAGCCGGCCGCTCGGCGTCCGCCAGCTCCGGATCGCGGTGCTGGTCAAGACCAGTACCGGCGGGATGTGGCTGCTGCCGCAGGTCGAGGAGTTGCGGCACCGGGGGCACGAGGTGACAGTCGTGCTGCCGCGCGGAGCCGGCCGACTCACCGACGAGTTGGAGCGCCGCGGGGTCGACGTGCTCAGCTCCCCGTACGACTTCACCATGGGCCGGTACGCGCCCATCGGGCTGTTGCTGCTGCGCGCGCTGCTGCGCCGGTTGCGCCCGGACGTGGTGCAGTACCACCTGATCGCCTCGGCGTACGCGGTGCGACTGGCCACGCTGGGCCTGCCGCTCCGCCGGGTGCACATGGTGGCCAACCCGGCGTACCTGGAATCCCGGTTGGTCCGCTCGGCGGAGTGGTTGCTGTGGCGGCTGGACGACGTGCTGATCTGCGGCTGCCGCTACGCCTCCGCCCGCTACGGCGAGTTGGGGTGTCCGCCGCAGCGTCGCCCGGTCGCCGTGTACGGGGTGGACACCGACGCGTTCAGCCCGGACGCCACCGGCCCGGACCAGCGGGCGAAGCTCCGCGCCGAGCTGGGCATCGACCAGGGCGTGTTCCTGGTGGTGATGGTCGCGCACGTCTACCCGCCGAGGTGGTTCATCCACTCGGGTCGGGGGGTCAAGGGGCACGACGTGCTGCTGGACGCCTGGCGGACGTTTCGTCGCCGGCACCCGGACGCGCACCTGCTGCTGGTCGGTGGCGGCTGGACGGCTGCCGGTGAGGACTACCGGCGGCAGCTCGAGGATCGCTTCGGCGTCGCCGGTGACCCCGGGATCACCTGGGTGGAGTCGGTCCCGGACGTGCGGCCCTGTTACGCCGCCGCGGATGTCAGCGTGTCCCCGTCCCTCGGCGACGGCCCCGGCGCGGCGGTACAGGCTGGCGCGATGGGTGTGCCGAGCATCGTCAGCGCGGCCGGTGGTCTGCCCGAGGCGGTGACCGAGCGGTCCGGTTGGGTCGTCCCGCCGGGTGATCCGACGGCTCTGGTGGCGGCGCTGGACTCGGCATACCAGGGGTGGGTCGCGGGCCGGCTCAGCCTGTGCGGCCGGTTGGCCCGCCGCCACGTCCTGACGTCCTTCGACGACCTGCGGGCGGCGGCCGAGGTGGCGGACATCGTCGAGGACGTGGCGGGCCGGCGGCGTTGAGCACGCCGCGGGGCGGCCGGTGGCCGGTCCCGCCGGACCACCGACCGCCCATGGTGGCGGCTCAGTGCCGGATGCCGGCCCAGTCGTGGTGCCGGCGCACGGTGGAGAGGATGAAGTCGACCACCCGCCGCGAGGTGTCCGGCACCTGGTAGTCGGCTGGGCAGGGCACGCCGTCCGCCGCGACCTGCGCCACCGTGACCTCGACCGCCTCGACCACCCCCTGCGGGTCGAGACCGGTCATGATGATCCCGCCCGCGTCGAGCGCCTCGGGGCGTTCGATGGACTCCCGCAGGGTCACCGCGGGGAAGCCGAGGATGGCGGCCTCCTCACTTATCGTCCCGCTGTCGGACAGGGTGCAGAACGCCTTCGTCTGCAGGTGCACGTAGTCGAGCAGACCGAACGGGTCGTGGAAGGCGATGCCGTCCAGCGCGGTGGCGTCCGGGGCGAGGGCCTCCAACCGCTTGCGGGTGCGCGGGTGGGTGGAGACCAGCACCGGGTAGCCCCAGCGGTCGCGGACCGCGACCAGGCAGTCCAGCAGCCGCCGCAGCCGGTCGGGCCGGTCCACGTTCTCCTCCCGGTGGGCGCTGACCAGGAAGTACCGGCCGTCGTCCAGCTCCAGTTGCCGGAGGATGGTCGAGCTGGCGATCGGTGCCCGGTAGTGCTCCAGCACCTCCCGCATCGGTGAGCCGGTGTGCAGGATCCGGCGCGGGTGCAGGCCCTCGGCGAGCAGGTTACGCCTGGCGTGTTCGGTGTAGACCAGGTTGAAGTCGGCGACGTGGTCGACGAGTCGCCGGTTCGTCTCCTCCGGCACGTTGAGGTCGAAGCAGCGGTTGCCGGCCTCCATGTGGTAGACCGGCACTCGCATCCGCCGGGCCATCAGCGCCGCGATGCAGCTGTTGGTGTCGCCGAGCACGAGCAGCGCGTCCGGTCGCAGCTCGGCGATCGCCGCCTCCATGCCGACCAGGACGCCGCCGAGCACCCGGCCCAACGAGGTGGTGTCGACGCGCAGGAACCGGTCCGGTTCGCGGAGTCGCAGCTCCTTGAAGAACACGTCGGAGAGGGTGGCGTCCCAGTTCTGCCCGGTGTGCACGAGCACGTGGTCGACGGTGTCGTCCAACCGGCTGAGCACCCGGGACAGTCGGATGATCTCGGGACGGGTGCCGACGACGGTCATCACCCTGGTCATGTGGTCTCCCTCCGCCTGTCACTCACCGGGCGCCCACCGGCACCAGGTGTTCGTCGCCGACCGGCTCCGGCCACGTGTCGGGCCGTTCCGGGTCGAACAGCTCGTTGGTCCAGAAGAGGGTGAGCAGCTCGTCCGGGCCGGTGTTGGTGATGTTGTGCGCCCACATGGTCGGCATGTCGACGACCACGGGCTGGTCGCCGCTGACCGGAAACCGGACGACGTCGGTGTCGCCGACGCGGCGCAGGCTGATCTCGGCGGTGCCGCGCAACACCACGAACCGCTCCACCTTGGCCAGGTGGAAGTGCTCACCCCGGGTGATCCCGGGCCGGGTGGTCGAGCAGAAGGTCTGTCCCGCTCCGCCGTGCGCCTTGACCGTCTCGACGAGGGCACCCCGGGCGTCGGCCCGGGTGGGCAGGGCCAACGGGTAGTGCGCCGGGAAGCAGTGCGACCGGTAGGTGTTGAACAGCCGCACGTCGTGCCGGTCGCGCAGCGGCGGGATCTCGCCGGTGCGGTAGACGCCGGCGTACGAGGTGAGCTGGTCGGCGAGGTCGCGGACGCCGATCCGCAGGGCCGGCAGCGCCGGGTCCCAGGAGCCGGCCGCCGCGACGCCGGCCAGTCGGGCGGCGGCGTCGGTGACGTGCACCAGGTCCAGCTGTCGGTCGGCGTGCACCTCCGGCCGGCCGCCCTCGGCGAGGACCCGGCAGAAGGTGGCGACGGCCGAGTTGTACCAGGGTCGGCCGTGCTCGCCGTACAGGTTGGGCAGCAGCACGTCGTCCAGGGGTACGCCGGTCTCGGCGAGGATGCCGGCGGCGGTGGCCTTGGCGTCGCCGTAGGGGGTGCCGTTGCCGGCCTGCACGGAGTTGGCGAAGACCACCCCGATGGGCGGGTCCGGGCAGGCGCGCAGGCCGTTGGCGAGCTGGGCGGCGAGCTGGACGTTGCCGGCCGCCACGTCGGCGGGCTCCCCCCGGTTGACCCCGGCCAGGTGCAGCACCCGGTCCACCCCGGCGATCTTGCGGGCGACCACCGCCGGGTCGGCCAGATCGGTACGGGTCAGCACGGTCGGCTCGGGCCAGCCGAGCGCGCGCAGCAGGACCCGCACGTGCCAGCCGAGGAAACCGCCGGCGCCGGTGACGGCGAGGCTCAGCACGCCAGCACCGGATCCCGCAGCGCCAGCTCCGCGCGGATCTCCGGCAGCGACTTGAGCAGCCGCACCACATCGGGTACGCCGAGCCGGGTGGCGTTCGCCGAGTTGAAGTCCGCGCCGGGCCGCTCGCCCAGCTCGCCCTCGGAGACGTACAGCGCGTAGTTGAGGTCGCGCGCGTCCAGCGGCACCCGGTAGAAGTCCCCGAAGTCGTCGGCCTGGGCCAACTCCTCCCGGCTCGCGAGGGTCTCGTGCGACTTCTCGCTGTGCCGTACGCCGATGATGTCCAGCTTGAACGGCACGTCGAACAACTGGCAGACGGCCTCGGCGAGGTCGCTGATCGTGCAGGCGGCGGCCTTGCGGATGAACACGTCGCCGGGGCGGGCGTGGTGGAAGGCGTGCTCGACCAGGTCGACGGAGTCGGCGAGCGACATCAGGAAGCGGGTCATGGCCGGGTCGGTGACGGTGGGCGCGCGGCCGGCCTTGATCTGCTCGATGAAGAGCGGGATGACCGAGCCACGCGAGTACATCACGTTGCCGTACCGGACGCAGGACACGGTGGTGGCGCTGTTCGGGTTGTTGCGGGCGTACGCCTGGGCGACCTTCTCCATCAGCGCCTTGCTCATGCCCATGGCGTTGACCGGGTAGACGGCCTTGTCGGTGCTGAGCACGACGACCGAGCTGACGCCGTTGTGCGCGGCGGCCTCGACCACGTTGCCGCTGCCGAGGATGTTGGTGCGCACCGCCTCCAGGGGGAAGAACTCGCAGGACGGCACCTGCTTGAGCGCCGCCGCGTGGAAGACGAAGTCGACGCCCCGCGTGGCCCGCAGCACCGTGTCGATGTCCCGGACGTCGCCGACGTGGTAGCGCATCCGCTCGTCGCCGATGGAACGCCGCATGGCGTCCTGCTTGGCCTCGTCCCGGCTGAGGATCCGCACCTCGGCGACATCGCGGTCGAGCAGTCGCCGCGCCATGGTCTGTCCAAAGGATCCGGTCCCACCGGTGATCAGCACCCGGCGGCCCGCGGTCATCACGCTCATTGACTCTCCCGTTCGTCACCCGACGGGCGGTTCTCACCCGTCGACCCGGCACGCACAGCCGCTGCGCGCTGTGGCACGGGCGCCGGTCTCCGGTGGTCAGGCGGAAGCCCCGCCGGATGCGGCACCCGGGTCAACGAGGGGCCTCAGCAGCAGATACGTGTATGGGCGGCAAACGGGCCAAACGAGCTATAGGGCACTCAGAAAACATGTCGGTGTATGCAGTGATTTGGCCACTTCGCACCGTCGCACCTGGTAGAAACGGTTCCGTGCCTCGCCGAGCCTGTCCAGACGGGCGCGGGGCGCACACGCTGGCCGACGCGCCGCCGCGACACCACCCGACCCACGCCCCGCGACACCACCACACCGCCGGTGCCCAACTGGTGCCCGCCCCCTTGGCCCCACCCGGACGGCGACCCGCGGCACAGCCCGGCCCCTCGCCGGCCGCGCCCACCGGCAGCCTGCCCGCCGTGCTGGTCCTGTGTGTCGCCGCCTACCTGGTGGCCCGGCCACCGTGGTGGTCGTTCAACTACGTGGCGATCCTCGCCGTGTTGGCCGTCGTGCTGAGCGGCCGGCTGCCCCGGCTGCGGCCGGTCGACACCGTCGCGCTGCTCACCGCCGGCTGGGCCGCCGCCAGCCTGCTCTGGACCAGCCACCCCGACATCACCGGACCCGCCGCCTACCGGTACGTCTCGGTCAGCCTGCTCTTCGTGGCCTGCCGACACGTCGTCCGGGGCCGCCGGGACCTGCTGCTGGTCGGTTGGACCTTCCTGCTCGGCTGCGCGGTGGTCGCCGTCGAGGTGGCGACCGGCGCCCGGTCCCAGGGGCAGGTGGTCCTCTTCGCCGAGCGCTACGGCATCGACGGTCGGGAGGTGAACGGCACGGCGTACACCCTGGCCGCCGGCGTGGTGCTGGCCCTGGTGCTCGCCGCGGCCGGCGCGCACCGGCCGGTCCTGCGTCTCGCGCCGCTGGCCCTGGCCGTGCTGCTCGGGTACGGCGTGCTGCTCACCGGCTCGCGTGGCGCGGCCATCGGCATCGTGGCCGGTCTCGTCGGCGCGCTGGCCACCCGCGTGGCGCCTCGACTGACCGGGGTCACCGTCGCCGGGCTCGCCGCCACGCTCATCGTCCTGGTGCCGTTCGGGCTGACGCCGAGGGCGGAGCTGCTCTGGCTCGACGGCCTGTACGGACGACCCACCGGCGACATCTCCGGACGCCTCTGGATCTGGCCCTACGCGTTGTCGACCTGGTCGGAGTCACCGCTGAACGGATCCGGCGCGGGAGTCTTTCTCAGCACCAACCCGTACGAGATCGGGCCACACAACCTGCTCCTCACCGTCGGCAACGACCTGGGGCTGGTCGGCGTGCTGCTCTACTTCGGCGCGATGACCGCGGCGCTCGTCGTCGCGGCCCGCACCGGCCGAGCCGGACTGCTGCTGGCCTGCGCGTTCACCGGCGTCATGCTGCCGATCTGGCTGACCGGCCAGTGGGAGACGTCCCTCGCCTTCTGGCTGGTGCTGGCGCTGGTCACCGTACTGCCGGGGATCTGGGGTCCGCCGGCGGCGCCCCGGCACTCCCGCGCCCGCCGCCACCGCCCGGCCCCGGCCGCGCTCGTCGGCAGCGGCGACGGCCGGACGGTCCAGGCTGGCCTCCACCGCTGACGGGCCGGTCGGCGCGTCAGTCGGCGTCCGCCAGCGCCCCGGCCCGCCCGGATCGGGGCACCGGTGGCCGGTCGACCGGACAGGTCGCCGCCTCCCGCAGCACCTCGGCGAAGCGGGCCGCCACCTGGTCGGTGCGGTGGTGCCGCACCGCGTACGCCAGCGCCCGCCCGCCGAGCCGGGCCCGTAACCCGGCGTCGGCGCAGAGCGGGGTGAGCGCCCCCACGAGTGCCGCCGGGTCGTCGGTTCCGACCACCGCGCCGGCGTCGGCCGCCGCCAGGTGCGCCATCGAGGCCAGTTCGGCCGGGCCGAATCCGACGACGGGACGGCCGGATGCCAGGTACTGCGGGATCTTGGTGGACAGCGAGTAGCGGGTGTAGCGACGGTGCTCGGCGGCGAACGACTCGACGTGCACCAACACGTCGGAGCGGCGCAGCACAGCGGCGACCTCGTCGCTGGCCAACGATCGGCCCAGGCGCACCGCGGACAGCCCGGTGAACGCGCCGGCGTACCGCGCGAGGTCGGTCGCCGGGGCGTGCACGGTCAGCCGGGCCGGTGTCCCCTGGTCCGCCAGGCGAACGACGGCCTCGCCGACGCGGCGCAGTGACCGCCACCGGTCCAGGTGCAACCCGCCCACGTAGACCAACTCGACAGGCGCCCCGACCGGGCGGTCCGGCGCGGGCCGGTCCGGGTCGGCGAAGTCCGCGGCGTCCACGCAGTTGCCGAAGGCGGCGAAGGGCAACCCGTAACGGCGTTCGAACTCCCGCGCCATCGCCACGCTGATCCCCATTCCGTACGAGGCGTGCCGCAGGACGTCCCGGAAGCCGGCACGGACCGCGAGCCGGGGCAGCCCCAGAACCTGACCGCCGGTGTAGAGCGTGGTGGGCCAGTCGTCCATGAAGTGCGGCACCAGGGGCACCCGGCACTCCTGCGCGGCGGCGACGGCGAGGCGCATCATCCGGATGCTGCCCAGCGTGGTGTAGATGACGTCCGGCCGCTGCTCCCGCAGCCACCGACGGACGTCGTCGGGAACACGGACCGGGCTGAGGTCGACGAAGGCACGGAGTTGGGTGCGCAGCCGGGCACGCACCGGGCCGGGCCCGGGATCGCGCGCCACGCCGGTCGGGCCGGCAGCGCCTGGCGCACCGGTCGCGCCGAGCAGCACGGACCGGACCGGTCGGCGGACGCGTTCCCACTGCCGGAACAGGTGGTACTCCACCGGAGCGTTGCGCGGCGCGAACCGGGCGAACGTGCCGACGGCGTCCGGACCCGGGGCGCGGTCCTCGGCGTAGAGCTGGGCGAGGCGGTCCCCCGGCCAGCCGGTGAACAGGTTCGACAGGGTGATGCCGGTGCCGGTGGAGCGATCGAACACGGCCGCGCTCACCACCAACACGCGGGGATAGTCGTCAGCGCGCATGGTCGGACACCAATCTCCGCTCGATGGTCGGGCCACGGTGCAGCCGCAGCGTCCGGCGATATCCGTACAGCGCCGCCGGCACGACGGTCAGCGCGTAGCCGACCGCGCCGACCCAGGGCACGGCGGCGACGGCGATGCGGTCGGCGGCGTACCACTTGCCGAGCACCGACAACACCAGGAACGCCGCCCAGCCGCACAACTGCGGGACGAGGACGCCGCCGGCGTTCTGCACCATGAACCGGGGCGAGAGCGCCGACTGGAGCAGCCACCAGACGCCCAGCCCGGCCAGCAGCCACCGGTCACCGCCCATCGGCACCGGCAGCCAGGCCGCGAACAGCCACTCACCGAAGGCGACGAGCACGGCGGCCGGCAGACCGGCGGCGAGCACGGACAACACGGTCATCCGTCGGGTGGTGCGGCGGACCCAGTCCACCTGGCCCTGGGCCAACGCCTCGCCGTTGGCCGGCCACAGTGGCACGTTGACCAGGACGACGAGCTGGCCGAGTTGGGACAGCAGCTTCGCGGGCACCACGTACCCGGCGACGGCGGACAGGCCGAGCGCGTGCGCGATGATCAGCGTGTCGGCGTTGGTGGCGAACGAGATGACCACGGTCAGCACGAAGAACAGCCCACTGAGCCGGGTCAGCTCCAGGGCGGCGTGCGCCTGCACGGCCCTCGGCGTGGGTCGGATCCGCGGCTCCTGCCGGCCGAAGAACCAGAGCGTGTTGAGCAGGTTGACCAGCAGCGGCGCGGCCACCGACAGGGCGACCACCAGGAGCGGCGACCAGCCGGCCCAGACCACGCCGAGCACCGCGCCGAGCGCGGCCAGACTGCCCGCGGTCTGCCAGACGTTGCTCCGACCGACCTGCTGGTAGGCGTACTGGACGCGGGCGATCAGGCTGAGTGGGATGTTGAGCGCGAACGCGGTGAGACAGATCAACGAGATCATCCGGGTCTGCTCCGGGCTGACCTGACCTGTCACGTTGAACAGCGCCGACCAGGGCACGGCACCGGCGAAGACCCAGAGCAGGCCGGTGAGGGCGAGCGCGAGCCCCGACAGGGTCAGGTACGCGCTGGAGATGTAGCGACGGGCCTGCGCGGTGTCGCCGTGGGCGTAGCAGGGGGCGAGCTTCGTCATCAGCCCGCTGCCCAGCCCCAGGTCGGCGAAGGCGGCCATGCCGGCCAGCGCGGCCACCGCCATCCACAGGCCGTACAGGTCGTTGCCGAAGTAGGGCAGCGTCACCGGCACCAGGACGATCGGCACGATGAGCCCCGCCGCCCGGCTGAGCAGCGCCGTCGCCACCCCGGAGACGAGCCGGCGACCACGGTCGGGAAGTCGACGGTGCGTGCCCGGTCGGCGGGCGCGCCGGGTCCGCTCGACGACCCCGGACGACATCGACGGCCCTACTGACTCGCGAGCACGTGACCCGCCATCCAGGACACCGTGCGCTCCAGGCCGGTGCGCAGCGGCACCGGCCGCACCCCGGGGAACAGCTCTCCCAGGCGGGTGCAGTCGGCCTGCGAGTCCCGTACGTCGCCCGGGCGCGGCGCCTCGTGCACGACCGGCAGCGGCCGGCCCATGATGTCCTCCAGCTCGGCGATCAGGTCGAGCAGGGAGACCCGCGCGCCGAAGGCCAGGTTCACCACGTCGGTGGTGGACACCCGACGGACGACGGCGTCGACGATCACCGAGGTGACACTGCCGACGAACGTGAAGTCGCGGGCCTGCCGACCGTCGCCGTGCACGCGCAGCGGCTCGCCGGCGAGCGCGGCGGTGACGAAGCGGGGCAGTACCGCGGCGTACGCGTGGTGCGCCGCCTGCCGGGGACCGTAGACGTTGAAGAAGCGGAACGGCAGCACACCCAGGTCGTAGCAGGCGGCGTAGGCGACCGCGTACGCCTCGGCGGCCAACTTGGAGACCGCGTACGGGGACACCGGGATCGGGCGCAGCTCCTCCTGGCGGGGCAGCACCGGGTTGGCGCCGTAGACCGACGAGGAGGACGCGAGGATCACCTGTGGGACGTGGTGCCGGCGAGCCGCCTCCAGCACCAGCAACGTCCCGGTGGCATTGGCGTGGTGGCTGGGCAGCGGCCGGTCGATCGAGCGCGGCACGGAGCCGAGAGCGGCCAGGTGCACCACGGTGGCCGCCCCGGCGAACGCCTCGTCCAGCAGGTCCGGGTCGAGCACGGAGCCCCGGTGCAGCCGGACGGGCTGGTCGTGCAGGTTGTCCAGCAGGCCGGTGGAGAGGTCGTCGACCACCACGACGTCGGTCACCTGGGGTGCCTCGTCGAGCGCCCGTACCAGGTTGGCGCCGATGAACCCGGCGCCGCCGGTCACGACTACCTTCAACGCGTCTCCCCGTTCGGCTCGGCCCCGGGCGGCGGGCGCTGGGGTGCCCGCTGGGTGGGGCCGTGGCAGCGCCGCTGGGGCCACTAGTGTGACAACGAGCGCTGTTGCCGCAAGTCACGCGAAGCGGACACCGACCCGCGTGTCCTTCATTCCCTTCCGTCAGTTGTCTGCCCAGGTGGACGAGTTGACGTCGACGGGAGTGCCGGGCACATGCGAATCGGACTGATCAGTCAGTGGTACCCGCCGGAGAGCGCCTTCGTGCCGGGTCAACTGGCCACGGAGTTGGCCCGACGCGGTCACGAGGTGCGGGTGCTGACCACCTTCCCGAGCCTGCCGCTCGGGCGGACCTACCCGGGTTGGCGGCAACGCTGGAACCACCGGGCCACCGATCGCGGGGTGACCGTCCGACGGGTGCCCGCGTACCCGAGTCACGACCGATCCGGTCTGCGCCGGGCGGCGAGCTATCTCTCCTTCGCCGCCACCAGCACCCTGGCGGCCCCGCGCCACCTGCACGGCGTCGACGCGCTCTACGTCTACCATCCGCCACCCACCGCGTACGCCGCCGCCGGTCTGCTGCGGTTGCTGCGTGGCGTCCCGGCGGTGCTGCACGTGCAGGACCTGTGGCCGGAGTCGGTGACCGCATCCGGGATGGCCCCGCCGGGGCTGGCCGGGCAGGCCATGGACCGGGTCCTGACCGCCATGATGCGCCGCATCTACCGCGCCTGCGCCGGCATCGCGGTGATCGCGCCCGCCATGGCGGAACAGGTGGTCGAGCGGGGTGTCGACCCCGGCGCGGTGCGCACCGTCTTCAACTGGACCGACGAGGCGCTGTTCCGGCCGGTGGCCGGCACCGATTCGGCCCGGGCGACGATCGGGCACCGGGGGCGGGTGACGGTGATGTTCGCCGGCAACCTGGGTGTGTTGCAGGGCGTCGACGTTGCCATCCGCGCGGCCGCGGCGGCGCCGGACGCGGTGGACCTGGTCTTCGTCGGCACCGGGCTGGGGGCGGAACAGGCCCGGCGACTCGCCGACGAGTTGGACGCGGACAACGTGCGGTTCGTCGGTCGCCGTCCGGCCGCCGAGATGGCCGAGCTGTACGCCGCCGCCGACTACCAGTTGGTCATGCTGCGCGACCTGCCCTGGTTGCGCGGGACGGTGCCCTCGAAGTTGCAGGCCGCGCTGGCCTGCGGCGCCCCGGTGCTGATGTCGGCCGACGGCGACGCCGCCGCGCTGGTCAGCGCGGGCGGGGCGGGTCTGGTCTGCCCGCCGGACGACTGGCGGGCGTTGGCCGACCAGTTCGCCGCCGCCGCCCGGGTGCCGGCCGAGCAGCGGATCGCGATGGGCCGGCGGGGTCGCCAGCTCTACCTGGACCGGATGTCGTTGCGGGTCGGCGTCGACCAGATCGAGGACCTGCTCAGCAAGGCGGCGGCGCGCGGCCGGGGCTGAGTGGCGCGCCCGTCGGGCAGCCCGGCCAGCCCGGCGAGGAAGTCGCGCACGCGGCGACCCTGTGCGACCGGGTTACGCGTCTCCCGCACGAAACGGGCCCCGCCGGCGCCCAGCGCCCGGGCCTCGTCCGCCGGCAGCGCCAACACCCGTGCGACGGCTGTCCGCAGCCCGTCGGCGGTGTCCGGCTCGGCGAAGGACAGCCACGGCGCGTACTCCCCGGGAATGCCGGGCAGTCGGGTGCTCACCACCGGCACCCCGGCGGCGAGATACTCGATGATCTTCGACGGGAAGGACCAGCGGACGAAGTCCTGGTCCACCGGACGCGGGTTCACCAGCACGGCCGCCCGGGCCAGCCGGGGCAGCAACTCCGGCCGGGGCAGCAACTCCGGAGGCACGATGCGCCGATCCACGGCGGCCTGGTCACGCAGCCAACCCGCCAGCTCGCCCCGGCCGTACACGCACAGCCGCAGGTCGTCCCCGGGCAGACCGCGGAACGCCTCGACCAGCCGGTCGACGCCGTAGGCACGGCTCAGGCCCCCCGCGTACACGATGTCCCTGGTCGCACCGGGCGGCAGCACCGCCCGCGCGCCCTCGCGCAGCTCAAGCGGATCGGCCGAACAGATGCCCTCCAGCACCAGCCGGGGCCGGCCGGGCGCGAAGTCCTCGGCGAGCGCGGCGGTCAGCGCGATCACCCCCGAGCAGCGGGCGAGGGCGGCCCGGACCAGCGCGACGTCGAGCCCGCGCAGCAGCCGGACCAGCCGACCGTCGCCGGGCAGCGCGACACCCGGCGGGTCGGTGAGCACCGGCACCACGTGGACGCCGCGGCGGCGCAGCACACCGAACCAGAGGAACGGCGAGTGCACGCCGTGCACCAGCAGGACGTCGGCGTCCCGCTCGCGCAGCGCCCGACCGCCGGTACGCCAGGCGGCCACGAACCGGGTGAGGTGCTTGAGGCCGAGCAGGTTGACGAACGCCAGCAGCTGCCCGTCCACGTCGTCCTGCCGGAACCGCCCCGCCCGGAAGCGGACCTGCCCGTTGCCCGGCCAGGTGGACACCGGCGCGGCGGAGAGCAGGTGCACCGGACAGTCGGCGGCCCGCAGGCTCCGCACCACGCTCCAGGCGAAGGTGTGCGTCTGGGTGGGCAGGTGGGTGTCCCGGGCGATGATCTCGGCGAGCAGGTCGTCCGGCACGGTGAAGCCCAGCAGGGTGACCCGGGGGCCGCGTCGCTGCGTCACCGTCCCTCCCCGAGGATCTGCTGATAGACCCGATCGAGGCGACCGAGCATGACGTCGAGGCCGTAGTCCTCGGCCACCACCTTGCGACCCAACTCCCCCACGTGGCGTCGCTCGGCGGCGTCGTCCAGCAGCGGGATCAGTGCCGCGGCCAGGGCATCCGGGTCACCGGCCGGCACCAGCCGGCCGCCGCCGGAGCGCAGCACCTCGACGTTGCCGCCCACCGCCGAGGCGACCACCGGCAGTCCGTACGCCATCGCTTCGAGCAGCGCGTTGGAGAGGTTCTCGTGCAGGGTCGGAAAGACGAAGAGGTCCGCCGCGGCGAGCAGGTCCGGTACGTCGAGACGATTGCCGAGCAGGCGCACCTCGACCTGGCCGGCGTCAGCCAGCGCCGCCGCGATGCCGTCGCGGTCCGGCCCGTCGCCGGCGACCAGCAGCACCCGGCGGGTGGCCGACGGCGGCAGCCGGCGTACCGCGTCGGCGAGGACGCCGTACCCCTTCTCCCAGGTCAGCCGGGACACCGCGATCATCGCGACGTCGTCGGGGCGCAGGCCCAGCTCGGCGCGGACCCGGTCCCGGACAGCGTGTGGACGGGTCGGCAGCGGCACCCCGTTGGGGATCACCCCGACGAACTTCGCGCCCAGGCCGGACAGGAAGTCCCGGCCGGCGGCGTACGCGCAGACGGTGCCGACGTGGCTGGCCAGCCGCAGCGTCAGGGGCTCAGCCCCGTGCACGAGCAGTCGTCGCCGCCAGGGGCGACCCGGCTGACGCAGGTCCCGTACGGTGCCGTGGACGGTGACCAGGACCCGTGGGCAGCCGGCGAGGCGGGCGGCGAGCACGCCGTGGAAGCCTTCGTTCTGCAGACCCCGCACGTGCACCAGATCCGGGCGGACCCGTCGCAGCAGGCGCACCCACTCCCGCAGCAGCGGCAGGTTCAGGCTGCCGTTGCCGGCGTGCTGGTGCATCCGGACGAACTCGTACCGGTCGGCCAGGGGCGAGGCGAGCACCCGCTGCACGGCGGTCAGCGGGCCGTTGGCCCCGGGGGCGCCAGCCGAGTGCTGTACCACCACCGGTCGGCTCACGACGGCACTCCGGCCGACGCGAGCCGGCGCCGGACGTCGCGCACGGCTGCACGCTGCATGTCTCCTCATTTCGACGGCCCGCCTAGACTAAGCAGTCATAATGGCACAAATCACTTTAATCTCCCGAGGGGGTGGAGCGTGGGCGAGCCCACCACCAGCACGGACCTGATCCCCGCCCTGCGGCCCACCGCTACGCCCGCGGTGCTGGCGCTGGCCGCGTACCGGTTTCCGCACGGCGACGCGATGTCCAACCGGCTCCTGCAACTCGTCCGGTCCGCCACCCCGCCGGGGGGCGTGGCCCTGGTGGTCAACGACTGGCCCGACGACGGGTCGCGCCCACCCTCCCCCGTGGACCTGCCACCCGACGTCCGCCTGATCACGCTGCCCCGCCGCCGCCGGGGTGGTGGGGCGCTCGGCCGCTGGTCACACCGGCGACTCCGCCCGCTGCGGGTGCTGGCCGCGCTGCGCCGCGCGGGTGTCCGCCCGGGCGACCTGGCCGGCGTGCACCTGCCGCTCGGACTGTGGGACCTGGCGACCTGGGCGGTGCTGCGGGTGGCGGTGCGGTGCCCGGTGACGGTGGACGTGCTGGAGCAGCACGACCGGGCCCAGTTCCCCCGCGGCTGGCGGACGCCGTACTTCCTCCGGCACCGCTGGGCGTCCTTCTGGGCCGGACGACTCGCCGACCAGGTCATCGTCATCTCCGAGCTGCTGGAGCGGCACTTCGTACGCCAGGGCCGGCCGACCCTTGTGGTGCCGCCCCAGGTGGACCGCGCCGACTACGCCGACCCCGCACCACCCGCACTCGGCGACGGGCTCCGACTGCTCTACGCCGGGTCGGCAGGTGCGAAGGACCAGTTGGCCGTGGTCCTGGAGGGCATCCGTCTCCTCCCGCCCGCCGACCGGGCCCGGGTGCACCTGGTGATCGCCGGGATCAGCCGGGAGCGGGCCGGCCAGCTCTCCGACCTGGACGAGGCCGGGCTGGCCGCCCTCGACGACCAGGTGAGTTTCCTGGGTCGGGTCTCCCGCGACCGGGTGCTCGCCGAGCTGCGCCGGGCGCACTTCTCCGTGCTGGTCCGCCCGCCGCTCGGATACGCGCAGGCGGGCTTCCCCTCCAAGGTGCCGGAGAGCCTCGCCGCCGGGTGCCCGGTGCTGCTCAACCTGACGAGTGATCTCCGGCGGTACCTCGTGGACGGCCGCGAGGGCATCATCCTCGACGGCGCGGCGGCGGAGGACGTCCGGCGCGGGATCGAGCGCGCGCTGCGCCTCGACGACCCGGCCTGGCGGGCGATGAGTCGCGCCGCCCGCGAGCGGTCCCACTGCTTCGACTATCGCGCCTGGAGGCCGGTGGTCAGCGACTTCGTCACGGGCGTCGGACGCGGCTCGGGCACCGGCAGCTCGGCGAGACCGGCCAACTCGGCGGCGGTCAGCCGCCGCGCGGCCGGGTAGAGCTGCCGCTCGTGGTCCCGAATGGTCTCCACCGGCCACCGCAGGCGGATCACCCGGGCCGGGTTGCCGGCGGCCACCGCGTACGGCGGCACCGACCGGGTGACCACCGCACCGGCTCCGATCACCGCGCCCCGGCCGATCGTCACCCCGTGCAGGATCACCGCCCGGGTGCCCACCCACACGTCGTCGCCGATGGTCACACCCCGGTCGTGGGTGTCGTCGCCGGCCTCCTTGTCGACCGCGATCATCGGTACGCCGACCTGGTCGATGCGGTGGTTGCCACCCCGGATCGTCACCTCGGGGCCGAACATCACGTTGTCACCGATGCGGATCCGACTCCGGGCCGCCATCAGGATCGGTCGGTACCCGAGATCAACGTTGTGGCCGACCTCGATCGACCCGCAGGTGTACACACCGTCCGGGTCGAACGTGAAGTTGTCTCCCCGGGCGGCGAAGCGGTCGGCGAGGGCAAGGCCCCGGATCGCCCGTCGGACCCGCGCCCCCGCACGCAGGAGACGGTCGAGCGTCCCGATCACCGGGCGGAGCAGCTTTCCAGGTTGATCGAGGCGGACGCGCATCAGACTCCCGTCCCGACGCCAGCCCGCTCGGGCACCACGCGCATGTCGCCTCCCGCATCTCCGCCGGTCGTCCAGGTCGATCCAGGGGCCGATGGTAGCCTCGCCAAATTCCATAATAGGTGCATATCCCTCGAAGTCTCCGTCCGCGCAGAGAGTCCGAGATGACCAGAATCCTGATCCTGAGCGACTACCGCGGCACGTTCTACTCCACCGCCCGTACCCAACACGGGCTGTGCACGATGGACCTCGGCCGGATCACCGGGCAACTCACCCGCGCCGGTTTCGAACCGGAGGTCATCGGCTTCGCCGACCTGGACCTGAGCGACGATCTGCGCGGGGTCCCGGTGCTCTACACCTCCTCGGAGGATCGCGGGCTGCACTACAAGAGCTGGATCGAGGACCTGGTGCTGGCGTTGGAGACCGCCGGCGCCCGGGTCATTCCGGCCTACCGCTACCTGCGCGCGCACCACAACAAGGTGATGATGGAGGCGCTGCGCGCCCAACTCTTCCCGCGCGACGCCCAACGGCTGGGCACCCGCACCTTCGGCACGTACGAGGAACTCGCCGACGCGGCGCTGGACGGGCCGTGGCCGAAGGTGCTCAAGTCCGCCTACGGCGCCGGTTCCCGGTTCGTGGCCCGCGCGGCCGACCGACCGGAACTGCTGCGCACGGCCCGTGCCTTCAGCCGCACCCACGACCACGCGGAGACCGTCCGCGAGCATGGCCGGCGACTGCTTCGCCGAGACCACCACCCGCGTTCGACGCACCGACAGAAGTTCCTGGTGCAGGCGTTGATTCCGGGGCTGAGCGGTGACTTCAAGGTGCTCCGGATGGGTGCGCGCTACTACACCCTCTACCGGCGTAACCGCCCCGGTGACTTCCGGGCCAGTGGCAGCGGCGACTTCGACTTCGAGGACCTGGCGGGCGTCGACCGTGCCGCGCTGCTCACCTACGCGGAGCAGGTCGCCGACATCCTCGGCACCCCGCTCACGTCGCTGGACATCGGCCACGACGGCGACCGCTTCCACCTGATCGAGTTCCAGTGCCTGCACTTCGGCACCGTCACCGCGGAGAGGTCGAGCGGCTACCACGTCCGGGCGGGCCAGGCGTGGCAGCACGTCGAAGAGGAGTGCGACATCGAGGCGGTGTTCTGCGAGGCGATCGTCGGCCACCTTCGACGCCCGGCGCCCGCACTGCCGGCGCAGCCGGCGCGATCGGCCACCTCGCGGCCCTCGCCGTACTGACGTCGAGCGCGTCCCGCCGGCGACCTGAGCACCGGCACGATCCCCCCGCCGAAGGGGCCGCCCCTCCCCCGCCCGACCGGCCAGTTTTCCCCTCGCCCGACCGGTCGTTGCGACGCTCACCGCTCGTGCGGTGGATCACCGCGCCGCAGAAGGCTGCCGAGCCGGCCGTGTCCGTCTGCGAGTTTCGGGGTTGATCGGGGGAATGCTGGCCGACTGTCGCCTATCAGCGCGGTCATCCGGTTTCTACCCGGTCAGGACGTGTACCGAGCGTTACCCCGACGCTGCTGGAGGTGGGATCGTGCCGATGCCTGGTGGTCTCGTGATCGACGGTGCCCGATGAGTGGCACCGTGTACCTGTCGCCCCCCGACATCGGGCCGCTCGAGGAGTCGTACCTGATCGCCGCCCTGCGCTCGGGCTGGGTCGCCCCGGTCGGCCCGGACCTCCAGGCGTTCGAGCAGGACGTCGCCGCGCGGGTCGGCGCCGTCGGAGCCGTGGCCGTCAACTCCGGGACGGCGGCTCTGCACCTCGCCCTGCTCGGTGTCGGTGTCGGCCCCGGCGACGTGGTCGTCGTGCCCACGCTCACCTTCGTCGCCACCGCCAACGCGGCCCGCTACATCGGGGCGCGGCCGGTCTTCGTCGACTGCGACCCCCGGACCGGCAACGTGGACGTCGCCCTCGTCGACGAGGCGCTGCGACGGCTGCGGTCGCGCGGCGAGCGGGTCGGCGCGGTCGTTCCCGTCGACATGTTCGGCAGCTGCGCCGACTACCAGGCCCTGGTCCCGGTCTGCGCGGACGCCGACGTCCCAGTGGTGGAGGACGCCGCGGAGGCCCTGGGCGCCCGCCACCGCGGGCAGGCCGCCGGCTCCTTCGGGCGTGTCGGCGTGCTCTCCTTCAACGGCAACAAGATCATGACCACCTCCGGCGGCGGGATGCTGGTGTCCGACGACGCCGCGCTGCTCACCCGTGCCCGCCACCTCGCCAGCCAGGCGCGCGAACCGACGCGGCACTACGAGCACCGCGAGACGGGGTACAACTACCGGCTCAGCAACCTGCTCGCGGCGCTCGGTCGAGCCCAGTTGCTTCGGCTGGACGCGATGATCGCCCGCCGCCGGCACCTGCGCGACCACTACGCCAAACTCTTCGCCCCGGTGCCGGGCGTCGGGCTGCTCGGGGCGGAGGACGGCGAGTCCAACTGTTGGCTCACCGTCATCACCGTCGATCCGGAGCGGTGCGGCTGGCGGGCCGACGACCTGGCGGTCCACCTGGCCGAGCGGGACATCGAGACCCGGCCGGTGTGGAAGCCCATGCACCTGCAACCCATGCACGACGGCGCGGAGAGCCTGCTCACCGGCGCGGCGGAGCGGCTGTTCACCGATGGGCTCACGCTGCCCAGCGGAAGCGCCCTGACCGAGCCGCAGATCGCCCGGGTGTCCGTCGCGATCGAGGAGTTCCTGAGCCTCCGGACGGGAGCCCGCCCGGTGTGACGACCGGACGACGCGGGAGCGATGCCGGTGCGTTATTCACCCGAAATCACTCATAAACACGAGACTGCCTGTAACAAGAACAAAGGGCGTTTAGTCCCTTCCGCCGTACGCGGCGGTTGCGGTCGGAGACGGGTCAGGGAGCCAGCACATGTCGCAGGAGACCGAGCACACGGAGCACGCGGACCGCTCGACACGGCGGGCCCGGGCTCGCCGCCGCACCGCGGGCTTCCTCGCCACCGACACCACCGCCTGGGTCAGCGGCTTCGCCGCAGCCGTGTGGACCCGGTTCGAGTTCGACCTCCCGGCGGGCCAACTGGGCCGGGCCGCGGCGATCGGCCTGCTCGCGGCAGTCGCGCACGTCGCCGTGGCGGCGGTACGCCGGCTCTACTCCGGACGACACCCGCTGGGCAGCCTGCAGGAGGTCCAGGGTGTCGCCGGCACCGCCATCCTGACGGCGGCCATCGTGCTGCTCGCCCTGCTGTCGTCAGGTGAGCGGCCGGTGCCGGCGAGCACCCCGTTGGTCGGCGGCGCACTCGCCCTGCTCCTGATGCTCGGTGCCCGGTTCGCGTACCGGCACCGGCGCGATCTCTCCATGCGTCCCGACGTCCGGTCGTCGACACCGGTGCTGCTGTTCGGGATGGGCAACGCCGGCCAGGAGCTGCTGCGGGCGATGCTCGGCGACCCGCGCGGCCGGTACCTGCCGGTGGGCGCCCTCGACGACGATCCCGACAAGCGCGACCTGCGCATCCGGCGGGTGCGGGTGCTCGGCGGGCGGCGCGACATCGATGCCGTGATCCGCCGTACCGGCGCGAAGGCGGTCATCTTCTCGGTGGCCAACGCCGACGCGGCGCTGATCCGCCAGATCCGCGAGGCCACGCTCACCGCCGGGGCGGTGTTCAAGGTGCTGCCCCCCGTGCGGGATCTCGTCGACCACCGGATCACCGTCACCGACGTCCGGGACGTGCAGATCGGCGACCTGCTCGGCCGCCACCAGGTGAT
This sequence comes from Micromonospora sp. NPDC049204, assembly GCF_040647935.1. Taxonomy (NCBI): domain Bacteria; kingdom Bacillati; phylum Actinomycetota; class Actinomycetes; order Micromonosporales; family Micromonosporaceae; genus Micromonospora; species Micromonospora sp. NPDC049204. The sequence goes on from NZ_JBEZDC010000005.1 coordinate 237,017, forward strand.
CGGTGACCTGCCGCTGAAGACGAACAGCCTGACCGGGCGGCGGGTCCTGGTCACCGGTGCCGGCGGTTCGATCGGCTCGGAGCTCTGCCGCCAGGTGATGAAGGCCGATCCGGGTGAGCTGATGATGCTGGACCGGGACGAGTCGGCCCTGCACGGCCTGCAGATGTCGCTCTCCGGCCGCGCCATGCTGGACAGCCCGGAGCTGATCCTCGCCGACCTGCGCGACGACGAGGGCCTCCGCCGGATCATCCGGGAACGCCGTCCGGAGGTCATCCTGCACGCGGCGGCGCTCAAGCACCTGACCCTGTTGCAGCGGTACCCCGGCGAGGCGGTCAAGACGAACGTCTGGGGCACCCTGTCGGTGCTGGACGCCTGCCAGGACGTCGCCAAATTCGTCAACATCTCCACCGACAAGGCGGCCGACCCGATCAGTGTGCTCGGGTACTCGAAGCGGATCACCGAGCGACTGACCGCGCACGCCGCGTCCCGGTTCCCGGGGACCTTCCTCAGCGTCCGGTTCGGCAACGTGCTCAGCAGTCGCGGCTCGGTGGTGACGGCCTTCCAGCGACAGATCGAGGACGCCAGGCCGCTGACCGTCACCCACCCGGACGTCACCCGCTACCTGATGACCGTCCAGGAGGCGGTCCACCTGGTCCTCCAGGCCGCCGAGATCGGGCGGGACGGGGAGGCGCTGGTGCTGGACATGGGTGAGCCCGTCCGCATCGCCGACCTGGCCCGGCAGATGGCCGAGCAGGCGTCCAGCAGGGTGCCGATCGTCTACACCGGCCTTCGTCCCGGCGAGAAGCTGCACGAGGACCTGTTCGGCACCGGCGAGGTGGACACCCGACCGTTCCACCCGCTGGTGTCCCACGTCGCCGTGCCGGCGCTCGACCCGATGGAGGTGAGCGGGCTCGACCCGTACGACGACGCGGTGAAGCTCACCGAGCACCTGGCGATGCTCTGCGCCCAGCCGATCGACCCGACGGTGGGCGGTCCGGTGGGCGTACCCCTGCAGTCCCGGTGACCGGCGCGGCGGACGGTGACCAGTGCCGCACCCAAACCCCCGCACCGGCAGTTATGACCGTAGGGAACCCCAGCGCGAGGCCGCGACGCGGCAGCCGCGTCCCTCCGGCGTTCGCCGCGAAGCGATAGGACCGACAGATGCGGACCCGGGACGGCAGGTCTCAGCGGTACGAGCCGCTGCACGCCGCATCGCCCAGGTCGCGGCGGGCCGTCCAGACGTTGGAGCCACCCGCTACGGTCGACGCCGCTCCCCCCGGCCCGAGCCGCGCTCGTCGACTGCTGTCCTGGATCGCCACCGCGGCGCTGAGCCGGGCGGTCAGCGCTCTCGTACCACTCGTCCTCCTCCCCGTGACCCTGTCCTACCTGGGCGCCGACCTGTACGGGCTCTGGGCCGCGGTGCTCGCCGTCACCGGGATGGTCGCCTTCGCGGACCTGGGTGTCGGCCTCGGGCTCATGACGAGGCTCGCGCCGTGTCGGGTGGACGGCGACTCGGACACGGCCCGGCGGTACGTCTCCAGCGCCTACGCGGCGGTGTGCGGGGTGGCGCTCCCGACGTGTGGCCTGCTCTTTCTGCTCGGTGGATTCGTCCCGTGGCCGCTGCTGTTCAACGCGACCGGGACGGCGGCGCGGGACGCCCACCTTGTCGCCCTGGTGTGCCTGACCGCGTTCCTGCTCAACATTCCGCTGTCGCTTGTCGCCCGCGTCCAGTACGCGTATCAGCAGGTGGCGGCCAGCAATGTCTGGCAGGCGACGGCGAGCGCGCTCTCGTTACCCCTCGCGCTCGGCGCGGTGTACGCGAAACTGCCCCCGATAGCGGTGATCGCCAGCATCGCCATCGGCCCGTTGCTCGTCAACATCGCCAACACGGTCTGGACGTTCGGCTGGCGGCTGCCGCACCTGGCGCCCCGCCTGAGATTCGTCGACGGTCGGGGAGTTCGGGAGCTGTTCGGCCTGGGCGGCATGTTCTTCCTGGTCACCCTGATCATGGTCCTGGCGGACAACGCCGACCCATTGATCATCGCGCACCTGCTGGGCCTCGCCAGCGTCACCGCGTACGCGGTGCCGGCCAGATTGTTCAACCAGCTCGGCGCGCTCGTGACACTTGTCAACCAACCACTGTGGCCGATGCACGGTGAGGCCCTGGCGCGCGGCGACCTCGACTGGATTCGCCGCACCGTGCGCCGGATGACGATCGTCTCGACGCTTATCGCCCTCCTGCCGTCGACCATCCTGGTGCTGTTCGGCGAGCAGATTCTCGCCGCCTGGCTTCCCATTTCGATCGGGAACCGCCCACTGCTGCTGGGCCTCGCCTGCTGGTGGATCGTGCTGGCGGCGATCTCACCACGGTTCATGGTGCAGAACGCGGCCGGAGTCGTCCGCCCCCAGTTGTGCGGCTATCTGCTGTACCTACCGCTGTCCATTGTCGGAAAACTGCTCGGAGTGCACTGGTGGGGAGTGGCCGCGGCACCGTACGCCGCCGTTGTCATCTACACCGTGACCGTTGTCCCGGCGGCCATCTTCGGCTACCGGCGGGCGCTGAGAATACGGACCACATGAGAGAGGTGGAGGCACCAATGGTGTTCGACGAGGAATTCCCACGGGTACTGGTGGTGAGCCACACGCCCTTCAGCCGCGTCAGCGGCACCGCCCTGACCCTGTCGAACCTCTTCTCCGGCTGGCCCAAGGACCGCCTCGCCCAGGTGCACACCGGGAACATCACGCCGACCACGGACGTGTGCGAGAACTTCTTCCACTTTCCGCCGCGCGACCACTACCTGCCGATCCAGTACTACGCCATGCGGATGTCGGGCTGGAACGGTCGCACGCCGCTGCAACAGAGCCGGCCGATCGCCGCCGTACACGCCGCGGCGGAGAACCGGCCCGCCCTGGCCAAGATCTACGCGCAACTGCGGGCGACCGCCGATCTCAGCCCGATCCGCGTTCCCCCGGCGCTGATCGAGTGGATGCGGGGCTTCCGGCCGGATGTCGTCTACTCGATGCTCGGCAGTGTGCGGCTGACGAGGATCACGGCGCTCGCGGCGCGTACTTGCGGCGTCCCGGTCGTGCCGCACTTCACCGACGACTGGCCGGCGACCCTGTACGACAACGGTGAACTCTTCGGCCGGGCCGACCGGTCCGTCCAGGAGACGGTCGCACGACTCATCCGCCGGGCACCGCTCGGCATGGTCATCAGTGCGCCGATGGCCCAGGAGTACGCCCGGCGGTACGGCGTCCCGTTCAGCCCGTTCGCGAACTGCGTCGACGAGACCTTCTTCGCCCCACCCCGGGGCGCGGCGGAGCAGCGGGCGACGACGGAGCTGGTCTACGTCGGCGCCCTGCACCTCAACCGCTGGGAGTCGCTGCGCGACATCGGCGCCGCACTGGACGACCTGGCCGCGGCCGGTCTGCCCGTCCGGCTGACCATCCACGCTCCGGAGCAGGACCTCACCCGCCACGCGCCACACTTCGCGTCGCTGGCGCGGGTACGGCTGGGGCCGTCGCTGACCAGCGACGAGGTGCCCGCCGCGCTGCACGGCGCGGACGTGCTCGTCCACATCGAGTCCTTCGACGAGGAGATCCGCCGCTACACCCGTTACTCGGTCTCGACGAAGATCCCCCAGTACCTCGCCTCGGGCCGGCCGATCCTCGGCTACGGGCCGGCCGAGGTGGCCTCGATGCACCACATCCAGGAGGCCGATGCGGGCGTCATCGTCGGCACCGACGACACGGCGGCGCTCGTCCGCGGCCTGACCGACCTCTGCCGGGACGCGGCCCTGCGGGAACGGCTGGCCCGCAACGGGACCGCGTTCGCACGGCAGGAGCACGCCAAGGAGAACGTGGCCGCGCGGTTCGCCGCCACGTTGGGCTCGGCGGCACGAACCGGATCCACCACCGCCGGGGTCGCCGGCCGGCAACTGACCTAGATGGGTGCTGCGATGAGACGTACCGGATGGGTTGCCTGTGTGGGTCCGTTCCTCTTCCCGTGGGGGGAGGCGGGGTCCCGACGGGTCTACGGACTGGTGGCGTCGCTGGCCGCCGCCGGCTACGACGTGGTGGTCGCCGGCGGCGGACCGGAGCCGCTCACCAGCACGGCGCTGCCGGGCGTCGACGGACCGGGCTCGGTCTCCCACCTCGGTCTCGCGGAGCGGCCGTCGCCGGAGGCGGGGCCCCTCGGCAGTTCGGTGCAGACGCTCGTGCGCTGGGGTCAGCGGACGGTCCGGTGGCTCGACGCCCAGCCGACCAAGCCGTCCCACGTGCTGGTGCACGGCGGTCAGGCGCAGTACATGTTCCATCTCCAGCGCTGGTGTCGCCGGCACCGGGTGCCGCTGATCGTCGACGTCGTCGACTGGTTCAACGGACGCCACGTGCGGGGCGGCTACCTCGGCCCGCTGCACGTCAGCATGAAGCTGGCCCTGCGCCACTACTACCCGCGGTGCGACGGCATCATCGCGATCAGCTCCTACCTGGAAGACCACTACCGGGGCAGCGGCAGACCCGTCCTGCGGGTGCCACCCACTCTCGACGTCAAGGGCCTGACGTTGGAGGCACGGCAGACCGCGGGCGACGCACCTCCGCTCACGCTCGCCTACGCGGGAAACCCGCACGGGAACAAGAAGGATCTTCTGGGCACCGTCATCGAGGCGGTGGGCAACGTCCAACGCGACGGCGCGAGTGTCGAGCTGCGCGTCTACGGCCCGACGCTGGACGAGGTGCGCCGCCTCTTCGACGGTGGGCCGCTGCCGGACGGGGTGCGGTGCCTGGGGCGGCTACCGCAGGCCGAGGTGTCCAACGCCCTACAGGAAGCGGATTTCACGGTGCTCGTCCGCAGGCCGGAGCGGGCGGCGGACGCGGGCTTCTCGACGAAGTTCTGCGAGAGCCTCGCCAGCGGCACACCGGTGATCGCCAACCTCACCAGCGACATGGGCAGATACCTGCGCCCCCACCGGGAGGGCCTGGTCTGCCGGGACCACTCGGTCGCCGAGGTCACCGGGGCGTTCCGTGCGGCGGCGGGGTTGAGCTCCGCGCAGCGCAGCATGATGCGCCAGGCCGCGCGCGGCCAGGCGCTCGAATCGTTCGACTACCGGGCGTACGCGGAACCGCTCGGCAGGTTCTTCCGGCAGTGGGGCTGACGGCGCACACGCGCCGCCCAGCCCGGGCGGGCGTGGCGCCTACCTGTTGGCAGCCCGTGCGGTGAAGGTCGGACCCGGGGCGGGCGCCCGATGTTCGCCGAAGATCGACCGCAGCACGTGCAGGGCCAGGAGCGTGGCCATCCCGACGATGGATTCCGGCGCCATCCCGAGCTGGTTGTTCGCCGGCACGTAGAAGACGAGAATGCAGAGCTGCGCGAAGATCAGCGACGGGACCACCCGGCGGGACGACACCGCCGCACGCCACGAGCCGGCGAAGAGCCACCCGACCAACCCCATGAACAGCGCCGCACCGGGGAAGGTGAGGTCCGAGGCGAGCCACGGATAGATGGTGGCCCAGTACATGCGCGCCGGCCACCCCATCTCGTTCTCCGTCCGGTCGGGGAAGCTCGGATGGTCGGTGAGGTCCACGTCGAGAGTCTGCTCGGCGAAGATCGCCGCGGACGGCGCGCTGCCGAGACCACGGGACCACTCGAAGGGCACCTGCAGGTTGTAGGACAACCCGAGGTAGCCGTGCGTCGGGTAACCGATCATCGCGGCGATGCCCTCGGCCATCGGTTTACCCAGGACACGTTCCACCGACGGGTTCACGCGCACCACGTCGCCCGTGGTGCCGAACTCGGCCGCCCGCGTCGCGTGATTGTGGATCATGTAGGTGGCCAGGAGCACGAACGCCGCGACGACGAGCAGGAGCGCCCGACGCCGGCGCGAGTAGGTCCGCGGCCGGTGCCGGACCGACGCCCACGCGATCAACATTCCGGCCGCGAGCATGATGACGACGTCGCCGAGGCCCTTCATCGTGCCGATGAAGAGGTAGAACGCGATGTGCGTGGTCGTCGCGCCCACGCCGGCGAGTCGCAGCCAGCCGGGCAGACTGCGCCAGTGCACGACCAGCAGCGGTACGAGGGCAACGCTGAGCACGCCGAGCGGGAAGAGCGCGGTCATCCACGGGCTCGTGCTGCCGAACCCCTGCTGATAGACGTCGAACTTGTTGACGTATCCGGCGGCGGGTGCCTGGATGTTCGCCCACACGCTGCTGGGGCCGGTGGCGCCGAACTGGGTCAGCCGCGTCAGGCTCACGACGACGTAGTAGACCGCGCTGGCCAGGACCAGTTGACGCACCAGCCGGACGCGGCCGATGGAGTGTGTCGCGGCGGCCAGCGAGGGCGGACGGCGGGCCATCTGCGCCACGTACCCACCGGCGAACAGCGCCGTCGCCAGGAGCACGAAGGCGGAGAGCTGGTAGGGGTTGGTGACATCGCGGGCCAGTCGCGTCGACCAGAACACGGCGAACGTGCCGAGCATCCACGACAGCGCCAGCACCAGCGGCAGCCAGGTGACCGTGTGACCGGCCGGTGCCGCGCGGAGCGCCGCCCCGGTCGGGGGTACCCGGTGCTCAGGTCGCGGCGCGGCCAGGAGCTGCAGGTCGCCGACCGGCGAGCGGTGTCGGCCACGACTGATTCCGTCGACGGTGGTCACCGAGGACCACTCCCGGCCGGGCGGCCAGCCCCGGACGGTCGCGGGTCGACCCGGCCAGGATTCCGCGGTTGCACTCGCCGACCCTCCACACTGTTGAGCACCCGACGCCCGTACGCGGCCCGTCGTCGTGCCAGGCCAGGTTTCGGCGGCGCGGACGGTCGCTCCGCGGCGTCGTGGTCCAAATCGCTGGCTCTCAGAAGTCACTGAACGAGCCAACGATCGGGTGGTCACCGGGTGATGGCCCCCGGCCAGTCCAGAACTGTCGCCCCGGCCGGACGTCCGGCGGCGCGGACCCGCACCGGACCCGGCAGGCCTGTCGCTCGCCGCCCGGGGTCGCCCGCCCGGCGACGGCCGGCGACCTGGACCGGCAGCATCGACAGCAGGGCGAGTACCAGCCACGGCCCCCGCTCGAACTCCCACACTCCGGTCAGCCAGAGCGGAAATCCCCCCACCAGGAACAGCCCGGCGACCCGGAGCCCGACCGGGCACTGCGCCGCCCGCCGGGCGAGCACCACCCCGAACAGGGCCGCGACGCCCAGCAGGCCCAGCAGACCCAGGTCCACGGCGACGGCGAGCACGGCGTTGTGCGGGCGGATGCCCAACGGATTCCAGAGCTCGAAGGTGCCCGCGCCGCCGCCCACCCAGAGGGCCTCCCACCAGTAGGAGGACGCGTACCGCCACAACTCGACACGGCTCAGCACGTCGCCGGTCGCCGCCGAGCCGATGAGATCGTCGGCCCACGTCAACGCGCTCTGCCCCAGACCGAGCGGCACCGTCACCAGCAGCGTCGGCACCACGGCGACCGCGGCCACCCAGGTCACCCGGGAGTTGAGTTCGCTGAGCAGTGCGTACACCACCACGAGCAGCAGGGCGACCAGGGCACCCTTGGTCCGGTTCAGGAAGATCCCGGACGCCAGCACCGGCAACGCGGTGATCAGACCGATGGTGAAGAGCCGCCGTTGACCGCGGATCTTCAACAGGCCCAGCGCCAGGACGAACGCGGTGACGCTGGAGTAGGCCGTGAAGTTGATGTTCGTGCCCTCGATGCCGAAGCGCACCGCCATGTCCATCGCGCTGGCCTGTCCCCCGGCTCCGCGCGCCTCGATGATCAGGTGCCACGCGGCGATGGCGCATCCGACGATGTAGGAACCCCCGACCGCGAGCAGGTGCGTCGGCGTCGTGGCGACGTGGCGGACCGCGACGAACAGCAGAGCGGCCGAGGTGTACGCGAGGGCCACGCTCCGCGTCTGCGCGACGTCGCTGGACCAGACGACGGTGAGCTGCGCCCAGGCCGCTACCGCGACCGCCAGCGCGTCGGGCAGTCGGGGGCGCGGAAGGCGGCAACTGAGCAGGATCGCCGCGGCGGAGGCTTGCAGGACGGTCAGCCAGGCGTTCGCCGACGACGCCTGGAAGGCCGCGACACACAGCAGCGCGACGGCGAGAGTCGTCATCCTCGTCCGCCGGCCACCCCGTCCGGCCACGGCCACGGCCCGACCTCCGGGGCGTGATCCGGCACCGGCCGGAGGCGGCACCGGCGTACGGGGGCCGAGCGGCGCCCGGGTTTGCGCTGTCACGACCACTCCTTCTCGTCCCTGCGGCGGCATCCGCGGACGTCGTCACCGGCGGTGTCGTCACTGATGCGGCACCGGCGGCGTTGGACAGACGACAGTCCGACGACCCGCCCCGACCGGCGCGCCCCACCACGACCCGGGCACCACCGAAGAGCGTCCTAAATGCCCGATTTGATCTGCGCTTGCAGCTTCCTACACCCACGGTCCCGGTCGGGACGAAACGACGGAATCGCCATTGCCCAAGGGGACGTCGAAGGTGAAACCCGATCTCCGCGCGATCGCCGTGGACATGCGCGCGCTGGGCCTGTCGGCACCGCTGCGCGCGGCGTACGAGGCATCCAAGCGCACCGGATTCCACGCGGTCCTGTTCCGCGGCGAGGCGCACCGGCACCACCCGGCCGCGTCGGTGCCGCTGACCGGCGTGCGGCCGATCGGCGACGGCGCACGGCAGCGCTGCCTGGACGACGCCGGCCAGGTGCTGAACGACGGGCTCCGGGTCTTCGGCGCCCGCGTGGCGACGGGTGTGTCGGCACCGTGGAGCACCGACCCGTTGACCGGACGGCAGTGGCCGGCGGACGACCCGTGGTGGCGCATCGACATCCGCTCCGAGGCTCGCCTGTCCGACGTGAAGCACACCTGGGAGGCGGCACGCCACCGTGACCTGGTGATCCTGGCCCGCGCGGCCCGCCTCGACCCGACCGGCCCGTGGCAGGGCGGCCTCGACGAACTGCTGCGAGCCTGGTGTACGCAGTCCCCGCCGGAGCGGGGCGTCAACTGGTACTCCAGCCTCGAACTCGCCCTGCGCGCCATCGCCTGGAACCAGATCCTCGCGCTCGTCGGCGATCGACTACCCGGCGACGTCGGGACCGCCATGGAACGGCTGCTGCTGTCCAGCGCCCGACACCTGATGGTCGAGCTGCCCTACACGTTGAGCAGCATGCGCAACAACCACCTCCTCGGTGACGCGCTCGGGCTGATGCTTCTCGCCCGGATGTTCCCCGCGGCGCGGCGCGCCCGCTGGTGGGCGCGTACCGGCGAGAAGATGTTCGCCGCCCAGCAACGCCGACACTTCGGCGCCGACGGCCGGATGATCGAGGACTCGCTGTCGTACCACCGGTTCGTCCTCGAAATGCTCATCGTGCGGGTGCTGCTCGGCGGCGCGCCGCCCAGCGTCCGCCGGGATCTGCACGCCGCCAGCCTGCACCTCGCCCGGCTCGGCGTGTTCGACGGAGACGTCCCGCAGTACGGCGACTGGGACGAGGGACGGGTGCTCGCGTCCTCCGGCGACCCGCTCGACGTGGCCGGCTCCGCCGCGCTCGGGCTCGCGCTGTGCGGCGAACGGCTGCCGGCGCGGTGGTACGCCGAATTCGACGAACTGGCGTGGTACGCGCCCCCGCCCGGCCCGGAGTCCACCGCGGAGGAGTTCGGCGCGACGACGCGCCAGCGGTCGACCGCGACGACCTCCGGAGGCATCGCGCGTGTCGACCGGGGGCCGTGGCGCGTGTGGTTCAAGGTGGACGGCGGCCCCTCGCACGGCCACGCCGACCTGACCTCGGTCTGGATCACACACGACGGCAGGTGGCTGATCGCCGACCCGGGCACGGGCACCTACAACGGCCCGCTTGAGATCCGCAACGGGTTGCGTACCTCCGCCGCCCACCCGGTACGCCGGCCGGACGGGCAGGACCAGCTCGTCCCACACCGGGCGTTCCGCTGGCTCACCACCGGCCATGGCCACCTCGGCACACCGCTCGTCCTGGCGGACCGCACGATCCTCTTCGGCTGGCACGACGCGTACGCGCGCGGCGAGCACCCGGTGCGCGTCGGCCGGGCGGTCGTGGTGGCCGAGCAGTACGTGGCGATCGTCGAGTTCGCCGACCCGCCGGCGACCGCCCGGTCCTGGTCGCTCACCGTCCCGCTGCACCCCGACGTCGTGGTGGACGACGACACGCTCATCCTCGGCGGGACCAAGCTCGACCTCTTCGGACTCGACGGGCACCAGGCGGTACGCGGCCGGTCGACGCCCTTCGCGGGCTGGCACAGCCGAACGTACGGACGCTGGGAGCCGGCGACGTGGCTCACGGCCCAGAGTCGGGCCGACACCGCGCTGTGGGGGCTCGGCGCGGTACCCGGGCCGCCACCCGAACCGGACGCGCTCGACGGCTTCCGCTACCAGGTGGCCTGGAGCGACGCGGGCGCCTCCCTCACCGTCACCCACCTCGGATCAGGGGATGTCCACCACGTGCGAGCACCACGATGAACCCCCGCAGAGTCCTCGTCCTCAACCACTTCGCCGTGCCCCCGGGCCATCCCGGCGGCACCCGGCACGTCGAGTTGTTCAGCCGGCTGCCCGGCTGGACGCACGTGATCATCGCGAGCCGCCGCAACATGATCACCGGCCGGCCGCAGCGCGCGGAGCCGGGCTTTCACCTGGTCGCCGTGACGCCGTACCGGGGCAACGGTCTGGGCCGGGTGGTCAACTGGGCCAGCTACGCGGTGACGGCCACGGTGGCCAGCCTGCGCCAACCCCGACCCGACGTGGTCTACGCCTCGTCGCCGCACCTCCTGGCCGGCCTCTCCGGCTGCGTCGTGGCGACACTCCGGCGCACGCCGTTCGTCCTGGAGGTCCGGGACCTGTGGCCGCGGGTGCTCGTCGAGATGGGCACGCTGTCGGAGACGTCGGTGGCGTACCGGGCGTTGGAGCGCCTCGAACGGTTCCTGTACCGGCGCGCCGACCGCGTGGTGATCATGGCGCCCGGTGTCCGGGCGGCGATCGAGGGCAAGGGCGTGGCGCCCGAGAAGATCGCCTTCATCCCCAACGCGGCGGACCCCGAGGACTTCGTACCCAGCCGACCCCGCGCCGAACTGCGGGAGCGATACCGGTTCACCCGCCGGACCGCCGTCTACGCCGGTGCACACGGCCCGGCCAACGGACTCGACCTGCTGCTGGCCGCCGCCGAGGCGGTGCCCGAGATCGACGTCGTACTGGTGGGCGCGGGAGTGGAGAAGGCACGCCTTCAAGCGAAGGCCCGCGCCATCCCCAACGTCCGCTTCCTCGACCCGGTGCCGAAGTCGGAGATCCCCGACCTCCTGCACGCCGCGGACGTCGGCGTGCACGTCCTCGCCGACGTCGAGCTGTTCCGGGCCGGAGTCAGCCCCAACAAGGTGTTCGACTACATGGCCGCCGGGCTGCCGATCGTCACCAACAGCCCGGGGACCGTCGGCGACCTCGTGCTGGGCGCGGACTCCGGATACGTGACCCCGCCGAGCCACCTCGCCCACGGCCTCGCTCAGATCACCCAGGCGAGCCCGGACGAACTGGCCAAGATGGGCGCCGCCGGCCGGAGTTGGATCCGGGCGAACCAGTCTCGTACCGCGATGGCCCACGCCCTCGGCCGGCTGCTCGCGCCGCTCGTCGACGGCGACGCGCCGCGCTGACCCGGGCCGCCCCGCGCTGACCCAGGCCGCCCCGCGCTGACCCGTCGCGCCCGGTGCGCCCGGCCGCCGGGCGCGGGGGTGTCACGAGGTCGAGCCGGCCCGCACGCTCTCCAGGTCGACCTGGGTGGGCAGCCGCGACGGGTGTTCCTGGATGCCGGCCAGGGCGGCGATCGCGGACAGCGCGGCCCTCGTCGTGCCGAAGGAGGCGTCGAGGTCCCGGTCGTCGGGCACGTTCCCGGCGATCACCGCTCGGGTGCGGGCGAGCAACTCCTGGTGTCCCTTGCCGCCGGGAACCCGCTTCACCTCCCGGCCGTCGATCTCCAGACGCCGGAAGTCGTCGATCACCACCGTGTGCCCGCGACCGAGGACCTCCAGGCGCTCCTTGGGCGTCCGCCGGTGCCCCCGGGTGGAGTACGTGATCGTCGCCGTGGACCCGTCCGGGTATCCGAGCAGGACACTCACGTCCTCCTCCAGACCCGGCTCGCCGCGCCCGCTGCCGTACGCGTGCACGACCCGCGGCTGCTCGCCCACCAGCCACGACGCGAGGTCCATGAAGTGGCACACCTCGCCCCGGATGCGGCCACCCTGGCGTCGGTCGTGATACCAGTGGGCGGCGGGCAGTTGCCCGGCGTTGACCCGGTAGGCGACGGTGATCGGCCCGGACCCGGACGCCAGGGCCGACTTGGCGTGCACGACCATCGGCGCGTGTCGACGGTTGAACCCGACGAACAGGTGGCCGGAGTTGCGGTCGTAGGCGGCCCGGACCTCGTCGAGTTCGTCCTGGGTCAACGCGAGCGGCTTCTCCACGAAGACGTGTTTGCCGGCGTCGAGCGCCTGCGCCACCAGGCGGGCGTGCGAGTCGTGGCGACTGAGGATGAACACCACGTCGACGTCGTCGCGAACCAGCAGGTCCTCGACTGTCGGTGCGACCACGGCGATGCCGTTGCGCTCGGCCGCGTGCCGCGCGGACAGGCCCCGGGCCGACGTGATGGCGACCAGGTCGTCTCCCCAGCCCGCCGCCTTGAGCGCGGGCAGGAACGTCGCCTTGGCGTAGGCGCCGGCCCCGATCAGGCCGCCCCGTGGCGACGTCGAGGTGCGGCGCGGCCGGAGGGTGATCGTCTGCCGGGACGGCTGTGCGGGAGCCGAGTAGCTGAGCTGCACCGCGAGGGAGCGCGGGTCGGAGGCCAGCACGTCGTAGGCCGCCGTCGCGCGCTCCACCTCGTACACGTGCGTCACCAGGTCGTCGACCGCGACCCGACCGCTGGCCACCAGGTCGAGGTACGCCTCGATGTTGCGCCGTGCCGTCCAGCGCACGTGGCCGATCGGATAGTCGATGCCCCACTCCTCGTAGGCCCGGTCGTGGCGGCCGGGACCGTAGCTGCGCGCGAACCGGAGATCCAGCTCACGCTCGTAGAAGGGTCGACGGTCGAGGTCCAGACCGACGTCACCGACCACGACCAGTCGGGCGCGGTCGCGGGCGATCTCGGTGCTGCGCGCCACCGGCTCCGACGAGGGTGTCGCCGCCGTGATCAGGACCGCGTCGACGCCCCGGCCACGGGTCAGTTCCATGATCTGCTCGGTGGTCGCCGCACCGGCCTCGACCAGGCCGACGGCCCCGCACTCGCCGGCCAACTGAGCGGTCCAGTCGCGCAGGTCGATGCCGATGACGTGCAGGCCCGAGGCGAGCGCCAGTCGTACCGTCAGCTGCCCCACCAGGCCGAGACCGACGACCGCGACCGAGCCACCCAGACCCACCTCGGCCTGCCGCAGGCCCTGCATGGCGATCGCCGCCACCGCGCCGAAGGCGGCCGCCTGGTCGGACACCGACTCCGGTACGGGTACCGCGAGCAGACCCGGCACCGCCTGGTACTCGGCGTGCCCCACCGACGCGGTGGCGACCCGCATTCCGGGTCGGATGCCGTCGGTGGCGGCGCCGGCCGTGACGACGACACCCGCGGCGCTGTAGCCGAGCGGCATGTCCTCGTCGAGCCGGCTGCGCACCGCGGCGAGCGTCGAGCGGACTCCCCCGGTGCGGGCCCGGTTGACGACCTGGCGGACCAGATCCGGCCGGGCCCGCGCCTTGCGCAGCAGGCTCGCCGACGCCAGCTCGCGCACGGCGCGCTCGGTTCCCGCCGAGAGCAGGGACCTGCGCGTGGCGACGAGCACCTCGGTGGCACCAGGCTCCGGTTGGGGAACGTCGACGATGCGCAATTCTCCGCCGGACACCGATTGGACGATCTGCTTCACGCGGCTCTGCCTGCCTTCGGAATTGAGAACATCATTCACGGCAGGTCACCGGTCCGGGCGACGCACACCGCAATGCATCCGTCATTCGGCATTCTATGACGATTAGATGCCTTAAACTGGATAACTTGTACTATTGGCGCGCCGCCGTTGATTCGCACCGAATTTCCGAGGAGAGCCATGCCAGCCGACGCCGTTCTGCACGTCGCGGGTGCACGTCCCAACTTCCCCAAGGCAGCACCGGTGATCCGCGCGCTGGAGCGGCACGGCGTGACGCAGCGCCTCGTCCACACCGGACAGCACTACGACGAGCGGATGTCCGAGGTGTTCTTCCGGCAGCTGGGCCTGCCCGAGCCGGACATCAACCTGGGAGTCGGTTCGGGAAGCCACGCGAGCCAGACCGCGAGCGTCATGACCGGCCTGGAAGAACTGATGATCGCCGACCGCCCGGCCCTCACCGTCGTCTACGGCGACGTCAACTCCGCACTCGCCGCCGCCCTCGTCGCGTCGAAGCTGGGCATCCCGGTCGCGCACGTCGAGGCAGGGCTACGCAGCTTCGATCGGTCCATGCCCGAAGAGATCAACCGGATCGTCGTCGACCACGTGTCCGACCTGTTGTTCGCCACCAGCCCCGACGCCGTGTCGCACCTCGGGACCGAGGGCGTCCCGGCGGAGAAGATCCATCTGGTCGGCAACCCGATGATCGACACCCTGCTGGCCAATCTCGACCGCTTCGACGTCGCCGGCATCCGGGCGACGCTCGCGCTGCCCGACCGCTACGTGGTGGCCACGCTGCACCGACCGGGCAATGTCGACGATGCGACAGACGTCGTCGACCTGGTCAAGGCGTTGCACGCGGTCGCCGACCAACTCCCGGTCATCCTGCCGCTGCACCCGCGCGGCCGGCGACACCTCGAAAGCGCGGGCCTGCTCTCGCACCGCGCGCTGCGGGTCGTCGCCCCGCTGGGTTACCTCGAGTTCGTCAGCCTGGTGCGCGGCGCCGCCGTCGTCGTCACCGACTCCGGCGGGGTGCAGGAGGAGACGACGATGCTCGGCGTGCCCTGCCTGACGCTGCGGCCCAACACCGAACGCCCGATCACGATCACGCACGGCACGAACCGCCTCGTCACCCGGTCGACGCTCGCCGAGACCGTGGCGAGCACGGTGGCCGCGCCTCGACCCGCCAGCTGGCCCACCCCGCCGATGTGGGACGGCGCGGCGGGTGACCGCATCGCGGACATCATCTCGGCGACACTCCGGTAGCCAGTCCACCACACGATCACAGGCGGCACCCACACCAACACGGGCAGCCACCTCGCGCCCATTGAACTATTGACATCGTTCACGCCGCACCGAAGGCTCGCGCCTACAGGTCCTTCACCCAAGGAGGCGCGAATGAGACCGAGACGACTGGCGATCGCCGGCGTGCTCACCCTGCTCGGCGCACTGGCGTTGACCCCGCCGGCCAGCGCGAAGCCACCGTCCGACCCGGTCGCACGCGACGGCTTGGAGGTGTACGTCGGCACGGTCGACGCGAAACAGCGGGACCAACTGCGCGCGGCGGGGGTCGACCTCGGCCACGACGCGAAGACCGACGCGGCCGGACAGACCACAGTCGAGACGGTGCTCAGCCGCCGGCAGGCCAAGAGGCTCACCGACCAGGGCGTCCCCCTGTCGGTGAAGAAGGTTCGCGGCAAGGACGCCTCGCAGGCGCTGCGGGAGCAGGCCGCGGCCGGCTGGACGGCGTTCCGTCCCTACGGAGAGCCGGGCGGCCTCCGGGACGAGCTGAACGCCACCGCGGCCCGTCATCCCAAGCTGGCCAAGGTGGAGACGATCGGCCGCACCCAGCAGGGCCAGCCGATCCTCGCCGTGAAGGTCACCAAGAACGCGCGGACCGTCGAGGACGGTAAGCGACCGGCGGTGCTCTACGCCGGTGCGCAGCACGCCCGCGAGTGGATCACGCCGGAGATGAACCGCCGGCTGATGCACCACGTGCTGGACAGCTACGGCACCGACCGGGAGATCACCCGTCTGTTGGACACCACCGAGCTGTGGTTCCTGCCGGTCGCCAACCCGGACGGCTACGACCACACCTTCACCCCCGGCAACCGGCTGTGGCGCAAGAACCTGCGGGACAACAACGGCGACGGGCAGATCACCTCGGGCGACGGCGTCGACCTCAACCGCAACTTCAGCTACAAGTGGGGGTACGACAACGAGGGCTCCTCACCGGAGCCGAACAGCGAGACCTACCGGGGTCCGAGCCCCAACTCGGAGCCGGAGACCAAGGCCCTGGACCGGCTCTTCAAGCGGGTCGGGTTCGAGTTCTTCGTCAACTACCACTCGGCGGCCCAGTTGCTGCTCTACGGCGTCGGCTGGCAGGTGAGCACCCCCACCCCGGACGACGTGATCTACGAGGCGATGGCCGGTGACGACGCGCACCCGGCGGTGCCCGGCTACGACCCGGACATCTCCGCCGAGCTGTACACCACCAACGGTGACACCGACAGCCACGCCACCGTCAAGTACGGCACGTTGGGCTTCACGCCGGAGATGTCCACCTGCGAGGCCGCCTCGGCGGTCGACCCGGACGACCAGTGGCACCCGGAGGACTGCGCGAGCGAGTTCATCTTCCCCGACGACGAGGCCCTCATCGCCGGTGAGGTGCAGAAGAACCTGCCGTTCGCGCTGGCCGTGGCCCGATCCGCGGCGGACCCGGACGACCCGGTGTCGGTGGTCGGCCGCAGCACCCCGGACTTCGTGGTGGACGCGTTCGACACCTCGTACGGGCGCACCCAGCAGGTCGCCTCGATCACCCGCCGGGCGCTGAAGAACGTCCGGATGCACTACACGGTCAACGGCGGGCGACCGAAGACGGTCGCGGTCCGCGAGTGGCGCGGCGGCGAGCGGTACGGCGACACGCACGACGACTACTACGCCGAGCTGCGCGGCACGGTCACCGGCGCGAAGCCGGGTGACCGGGTGGAGGTCTGGTTCACCGGCAACAAACCCCGGGCCGGGGTGGTCGCCAGTCAACACTTCACCTACCAGGTGCACCGCGACATCGGCGGCGACGTGCTGGTCCTCGCGATGGAGGACGTCACCGGCCTCAGCCCGACGCAGACCGGCACCACCGCGAAGTACGCCGACGAGGTCGCGGCGTCACTGAGCGCCGCCGGGCGCAGCAGCGACGTGTACGACTTCGACGCGATGAAGCGCGCGGCACCCCACCCGCTGGGCGTGCTGTCGCACTACAAGACGGTGGTCTGGGAGACCGGCGACGACATCATCGTGCGCTCCCCCGACCAGGTGCCCGGCACCACGGCCAAGGCGGCGCTGGACACCGAACTGGCCGTGCGGGACTACCTCAACGAGGGCGGCAAGCTCCTGATCAGCGGCCAGTACGCGCTGTACGCCCAGGGCGCCAACGGGTCGTACGTCTACCACCCGGACGCGCCGCCCGAGTGCACCGACGCCGAGTCCGCCGCCTGCCTGCCGTTGTTGAACGACTTCCAGCAGTACTGGCTGGGCGCGTACACCTACGTCAGCGACGGCGGCACCTCCCCGGAGGGGGGACCGTATCCGGTCGCCGGCACCGACGGCGCGTTCGCCGGCTTCAGCGGGCAGCTCAACGCACCCGGGTCGGCGCAGAACCAGGAGCACGGCGCGTCGTTCCTGACCACGTCGGGCTTCCTGCCGCCGGACGAGTTCCCCCAGTTCGCCAGCTCCGCGCCGGTGGGCTGGACCCGGCCGGGCGGCGCGCCGTTCGATCCGCGTACCGGTGAGTGGTATCTGCACAGCGGGCAGAGCGACGAGTCGTACAAGCGGCTCACCCGCACGGTGGACCTGACCGGGGCGAGCAGTGCGGAGTTGCGCTTCTTCACCTCGTACGACATCGAGCAGGACTGGGACTTCCTCTTCGTCGAGGCGCACGAGGTGGGCACCGACAACTGGACGACCCTGCCGGACGTCAACGGCAAGACCAGCACGTCCACCGGGGAGAGCTGTGCCAGCGACTGGGTCGGGCTGCACCCGTTCCTCGCCCACTACCAGGGTGCGGACTGCTCGCCCACCGGGAGCACCGGCAGCTGGAACGCGGCGTCCGGCGCCTCCGGCGGCTGGAAGGAGTTCGTGACGGACCTGTCCGGTTACGCCGGCAAGCAGGTCGAGGTGTCGATCACGTACGCCTCGGACTGGGCCACCCAGGGGCTGGGTGTCTTCGTGGACGACGCCCGGGTGCTCGTCGACGGGGCGACCGTGGCGGAGACCTCGTTCGAGTCGGCCGACCTGGACGGCTGGACGGTCGCCGGTCCGCCGGCCGGATCCGGTGGCAACGCCACCGACTGGTCGCGCAGCCAGCGGGCGTTCGAGGAGGGCTCCGTGGTGGCCACCGCCGACACGGTCTACCTGGGCTTCGGGTTGGAGGGGCTGCCCCCGGCGGCCCGCGACGACCTGGTCGCCCGCTCGCTGAGGCACCTCAGCGGTCAACCCCGACCCTGACGGCGGCGAGGTGCGCCGACGGTCCCCGGACCGTCGGCGCACCTTCGCGGTACGCCGGGTGCGGCCACCGCGAATGTGGTGAGCTGTACGGGTGTCGGGGCTGGGACTTGTGCTGCACCCCACCCGGGATGTCACCGAGGTGGTCGGGATCATCGAACGGTGGGCGACGCGCCACCACAAGACGCTGATGGTGCGCGAGGAGGACCAGCACCGCGTACCGTCCTGCGTCGAACCGGTGCCGGCCGAGGAGGTCGCCACCCGCTCCAACGCGTTGATCAGCATCGGCGGCGACGGCACCATGCTGGGTGCGCTACGTTCCGCCATCCGTGACCCGAAGCCGGTGCTCGGCGTACACCTGGGTCATCTGGGGTTTCTCGTGGAGATCGAGCCGCCGGAGCTGCCCGACGCGCTGAGCCGGCTGCTGTCGAAGGACTTCACCGTCGAGTCGCACGCCTGCCTCGCCTGCGACGTCTGCGGTGACGACGTCGTGGCGTTCAACGACATCGCGTTGGTCCGCCAGCCCGGCTCCGGCTTCGTCAGCGTCACCCTCGGCATCGACGGCCAGCAGTACGGCTACTACCGCAGCGACGCCGTGGTGGTGAGCACCCCGATCGGCTCGACGGCGTACAGCTACGCGGCCGGTGGCCCACTGATCTCCCCCGCCGCGGACTCGGTGGTGATCACGCCGTCGGCGCCGATGGCCGGTATCTCCCGGTCGGTGGTGCTCTCGCCGGACGAGAAGATCCGGTTGGAACTCCGGCCCGACTCGTCGCCGGTCGTGGTGGAGATGGACGGGCTGGTGTTCCGCGACGCCGCGACGGAGGGGGCCGTGGACATCACGTACCGCCGCAACGCCGGCCTGGTGGTCCGCTTCGACCCGCTGCGCTACCAGGAACGCAACCAGCTGAAGATGACCCTGCTCGACCTGCCGTTCCTGCCGGAGCAGCTCCGCGAACTGCTCCCCGAAGAACTACGACGAAGAGCCCAACAAGAAATCCCCCCACCCTGCTAACCCCCCTGCCCTGCCACCCCCCACCCCACCCTCAGCCCCGTTGATCAAGAGGTTTGCGTCACCCGCGCGGCGTGTCCTGACGCAAACTTCTTGATCAACTTGGGCAAGGCGGACCCGGAGGGGGCAGGGGTTAGGGGGTTAGGGCCTGGTCTACCAGGTTTTTGGCTTCTTCTTGGATCTGCTTGAGGTGGTCGGGGCCCTGGAAGGACTCGGCGTAGATCTTGTAGACGTCCTCGGTGCCGGACGGGCGCGCGGCGAACCAGCCGGACTTCGTGCTGACCTTGAGGCCGCCGATCGGGGCGTTGTTGCCGGGGGCGGTCGTCAACGTCGCGGTGATCGGCTCACCGGCGAGTTCGGTCGCGGTGACCTGGTCCGGGGAGAGCTTTCCGAGCACGGCCTTCTGCTCCCGGGTGGCCGGGGCGTCGATCCGGGCGTACGAGGGCGCGCCGAACCGCTCGGCCAACTCCGCCCAGTGCTCGCTCGGGCTGCGCCCGGTGGTGGCCAGGATCTCGGCGGCGAGCAGGCAGAGCAGGAGGCCGTCCTTGTCGGTGGTCCAGGTGGAGCCGTCGCGGCGCAGGAACGACGCCCCGGCGCTCTCCTCACCGCCGAAGCCGACCGCTCCGTCGAGCAGCCCGGGCACGAACCACTTGAAGCCGACCGGTACCTCCAGCAGCGGCCGACCCAGGTCCGCGGCGACCCGGTCGATCATCGACGAGGAGACGAGCGTCTTGCCCACCGCGGCGTTCGGACCCCATTCGGTACGGGTCCGGAACAGGTGATCGATCGCCACCGCCAGGTAGTGGTTGGGGTTCATCAGGCCCGCGTCCGGGGTGACGATGCCGTGCCGGTCGGCGTCGGCGTCGTTGCCGGTGGAGATCTGATAGTCGGCGCGGGCGGCGATCAGCGACGCCATGGCGTTGGGCGAGGAGCAGTCCATCCGGATCTTGCCGTCGCCGTCCAGGGTCATGAACCGCCAGGTCGGGTCGACCGTCGGGTTGACCACGGTCAGGTCCAGCCGGTGCCGCTCGGCGATCTCACCCCAGTACGCCACGCTCGCCCCGCCCAGCGGGTCCGCGCCGATCCGGATCCCGGCGTCGCGGATGGCGTCGATATCGATCGCCGAGGGCAGGTCGTCGACGTAGTGGGCGAGGAAGTCGTACTCCCCGGTGGTGTCGGCGGCCCGCGCCCGCGCGTGGGTGATCCGGCGGACCTCCTTGAGCCCGGCGGCCAGGATCGCGTTGGCGCGGTCCTGGATCCACCGGGTCACGTCGGTGTCGGCCGGCCCGCCGTTCGTGGGGTTGTACTTGAAACCGCCGTCGTCCGGCGGGTTGTGCGACGGGGTGATGACGATCCCGTCGGCGAGCCCACTGGTGCGTCCCCGGTTGTGGGTGAGGATC
Organism: Micromonospora sp. NPDC049204; assembly: GCF_040647935.1. Classification (NCBI taxonomy): domain Bacteria; kingdom Bacillati; phylum Actinomycetota; class Actinomycetes; order Micromonosporales; family Micromonosporaceae; genus Micromonospora; species Micromonospora sp. NPDC049204. The sequence goes on from NZ_JBEZDC010000005.1 coordinate 257,829, forward strand.
GCGTGCGACAGCGCCGGGGTGGGGGTGTAGCCGTCGCGGCTGTCGACGAGCACGGTGACGTCGTTGGCGGCGAGCACCTCCAGGGCGTCCACGGCGGCCGGCGCGGACAGCGCGTGGGTGTCCCGGGCGAGGAAGAGCGGCCCGTCCAGCCCCTGCTCCCGTCGGTAGTCGCAGAGCGCCTGGGTGACGGCCAGGATGTGGTCGGAGTTGAACGCGTTGCGCAGGCTGGAGCCGCGGTGGCCGGAGGTGCCGAAGGAGACCTGCTGGGCCGGGTCCGTGGGGTCCGGATGCTCGGCGTAGTAGGCGGTCACCAGGCGCGGCACGTCGACCAGGTCGGCGGGCTCGGCGGGCTGGCCGGCACGGGGGTGGGTCACTGCGGAATCCTCCTCGGGGAGTGCCTGTCGCTCACGGCTCGACCTTCTGGCCCTTGCCGATCACCACGATGCCATTGTCGGAGACGGTGTAGCGCTGCCGGTCCTTCTCCAGGTCGACGCCGATCTCGACGCCCTCCGGGACGAACACGTTCTTGTCCAGGATGGCCCGCCGGACCACCGCGTGCCGGCCGATCTCCACACCCTCCATCAGCACCGAGCCCTCGACGTGCGCCCAGGAGTGCACCCGCACCTTCGGCGAGACGATCGAGTTCTCCACCAGCGAACCGGAGATCACCACACCGGGCGAGACCATCGAGCCGACCGCCCGGCCGACGCGCTCACCCCACTGGTGGACGAACTTCGCCGGCGGCCACGGCGGCTGCTCGGTGTAGATCGGCCAGTCGAAGTTGTAGAGGTTGAAGACGGGGTGCACGTTGATCAGATCCATGTGCGCGTCGTAGAACGAGTCGAGCGTCCCCACGTCCCGCCAGTAGCCGCGGTCCCGGTCGTTGCTGCCCGGCACCTCGTTGTCGCGGAAGTCGTAGACGTTCGCCTCGCCCCGCTCGACGAGCATCGGGATGATGCTGCCGCCCATGTCGTGCTTGCTCGACTTGTCGGCCGCGTCGCGCTCGACCGCCTCGCAGAGCGCACGGGTGGTGAAGACGTAGTTGCCCATCGAGGCGTAGATCTCGTCCGGCGCGTCCGGCAGACCGACCGCGTCGGTGGGCTTCTCGCGGAACGCCCGGATCTTCCGGCCGTCCTCGCCGACCTCGATGACGCCGAACTGGTCGGCCATCGACAGCGGCTGGCGGATGCCGGCGACGGTGACCGCGGCACCGGAGGCGATGTGGTCCTCCACCATCTGCCGCGGGTCCATCCGGTAGATGTGGTCGGCGCCGAAGACGATCACGTAGTCGGGCTGCTCGTCGTTGATGAGGTTGAAGCTCTGGTAGATGGCGTCGGCCGAGCCGGCGAACCACCACGGGCCACGACGCTGCTGCGCGGGCACCGGGGTGACGTAGTTGCCGAGCAGCGTGGACATCCGCCAGGTCTTGGTGATGTGCCGGTCGAGGGAATGGGACTTGTACTGGGTCAGCACGACAATCTTGAGATAGCCGGCGTTTGCCAGGTTGGAGAGGACGAAGTCGACCATGCGGTACATCCCGCCGAACGGGACGGCCGGCTTGGCCCGGTCCGTGGTGAGTGGCATCAGGCGCTTGCCCTCACCACCCGCCAGGACGATCGCGAGCACCTTGGCAGCCATGCCACGACGCTATCCACCCGCGTCGGACTTCACCACTCGTACGGGGACTCTTCTGCATTAGGGTGCGGGGTCATGACGGAACCCACCCCGCTGCGCGTCGATCTGCTCACCCGCGAGTACCCGCCGGAGGTCTACGGCGGCGCCGGGGTGCACGTCGAGTACCTGGCCCGGGAGTTGCGCCGCCGCGCCGACGTCCGGGTGCACTGCTTCGGTCTGCCGCGCACCGAGCCGGGCGTCACCGCGTACCCCGAACCGCCCGGCCTGACCGGCGCGAACGCCGCGCTGCGCACGATGGGCGTGGACCTGGAGATGGCCGCCGGCACGGCCGGCGCCGACGTGGTGCACAGCCACACCTGGTACGCGAACCTGGCCGGCCACACCGCGAAACTGCTCCACGGGGTGCCGCACGTGGTGACCGCGCACAGCCTGGAGCCGCTGCGGCCGTGGAAGGCCGAACAGCTCGGAGGCGGTTACGCGCTCTCCTCCTGGATCGAGCGCACCGCGATGGAGGCCGCCGACGCGGTGATCGCCGTCAGTGGCGGGATGCGCAACGACGTGCTCACCGCCTACCCGCAGATCGACCCGGACCGGGTCCGGGTGGTCTACAACGGCATCGACACCATTCAGTACGCGCCGGATCAGGCGACCGACGTGCTCGACCGGCTCGGCATCGACCCGTCCCGACCCAGCGTCGTCTACGTGGGAAGGATCACTCGACAGAAGGGGCTGCCCTACCTGTTGCGGGCCGCGCGGGAGCTGCCGGCGGACACCCAGCTCGTGCTGCTCGCCGGCGCACCGGACACCGCCGAGATCGCCGCCGAGGTGGCGGGCCTGGTCGCCGAGCTGCGGGCCAACCGCTCCGGCGTGGTCTGGGTCGCGGAGATGCTGCCCAAGCCCGAGGTGATCCAGGTGCTCACCCACGCCACCGTCTTCGTCTGCCCGTCGATCTATGAGCCGATGGGCATCGTCAACCTGGAGGCGATGGCCTGCGAGACGGCCGTGGTGGCAACCGCGACCGGCGGCATCCCCGAGGTGGTGGCCGACGGCGAGACGGGCCTGCTGGTGCCGATCGAGCAGGTCAGCGACGGGTCGGGGACCCCGTTGGAACCGGGGACGTTCGTCGCCGACCTGGCGGCGGCGATCAACACGCTGCTCGCCGATCCGGCGCGTACCGGGCGGTTCGGCCTGGCCGGTCGCCAGCGCGCGGTGGACCACTTCTCCTGGGACGCCATCGCGGGTCAGACCCTCGACGTGTACCGCTCCGTCGGCGCGGGCCGCGACGCGGGCTGAGGACGGCGAGCCTCGACGCGGCCATCGCCGCCTCAGACGGCAGTTCCTGGAGGGGACTTGAGCAACGACGTCACCTCGGCGGAATGGCCACCACGCCCGGTGCGGAGCGCGCTGGCCGCGATGCGGATGAGGTCGATGTTGACCCCGGCGGCACCGCTGGGGTCGTGCACCGTCAGCTTCACGTCGAGGCTCACCGCTGTCTCGCCCCAACCCTGCGCCTCGATGTTGAGGTGAGCCACCTTCTGCGAGCGCAGGTGCGGCAGGTAGCCGAGCGGAGCCACCTCGACCCTGCCGCCGGCGGGTCGCTCGGCAGCGGGTCGCTCGGTGGCGGGTCGCTCGGCGGGGTGGCCTTCCGTCAGGGCGTTGAGCTTGGACTGCTTCTTCGTGTTGGGGTTGGCGACAAGGTTGCGGAAGTCCTCGGTGCCGCCCAGGTTGACCTGGTACGAGCTGACCAGCGTGAGGCCCCGCTCCTCGAGCAGCCGCAGCAGCGCTTTGTGCAGCACCGAGGTGCCGAACTGGCTGGCCAGGTCATCGCCGAATAGCGGCAGTCCGGCCGCCGTGAACCTGTCCAGCAGGTGCGGGTCGCGGGCGACCGGGTCGGAGGTGGTGTTGATGAAGGCGACGCCGGCGGTGTGCGCCGCCTCGGCGTACGCCCGCGCGGTCTCCGGCCGGCCACTCGGCGCCGAGTAGAGCAGCACCTCCGCACCGGCCAACGCCGCCGCGACCCGCGGCACCCCGGTCGCGTCGACGAGGCCCTTCGTGACGGGCACACCTGCTCGGGGCAGGTCGCAGTTCAGCCGGGGGAAGTTGTTGGGCGGCAGGAAGATCGCCTCGGTCAGATCCCGACCGATCTTCTCCGCGGAGGTGGCGAAGGCCGCCACGACGTCGATGTCGCCCACCCCGAGCCCGTCGATCGTCGGCCGGCGGATGCCGACCAGGCTGCCGCTCTGGCGGTAGAGAGCAAGCCCCTGCACCAACGCCGACGTGTTGTTGCCGACGCCGACGACCGCTACCTTCACCCGTTTGATCATGGCCGGAGGCTATGCCACCTCCACGCGCGCGGAGGCCCACGCCCGTTCGACCATGGCCAGAGGCTAGGTCACCTTCGCGCGCGGAGGCCCACGCCCGAGCGGCACTCCGTCGTCTGGGTAGCCCTTCGCGTCCACCCCCACCCGGAGCGCTGACCGCTGGTGGTGGCGCGGCAACGCCGACCGACCCACCACATCGCCGACCGACCCACCACGCCGCCGCGTGCGGGTAGCCGTTCGCGCGGAGGTGCGGTGATCCGCCCGGCCAACCGTCGGCAGTGCCGGAAGTGTCGTACAGGTGTTCTAGTCTCTGGTGGTGATCGATGCGTTGGAGCAGGCGGAGGCCAGGGTGGCGGCCTGCTTCGACACGCCCGCTTGGGCCGCCGGCGAGCACGATCTCGTGGCGGCGCTGGACGCCACGCACCGCTTGGAGCAACGCCTCGCCGCGGTCAAGCTGAGCCTTGTCCGTGAGCTGGACGGTCGCGGCACCGCGACCGCACAGGGCGCGTCCTCGACGGCGGTGTGGCTCCGCGACCGGCTGCGGCTCGGAGTCGGTGCCGCCCGGCGTCTGGTCGAGCTGGCCGCGACGCTCGACGCCGCCCCGCCCGCCGTGCGGGACGCGTTGGCCGCCGGGACGGTCGACGCGGACCAGGTCCGGGCCATCGCCGGCACGGTCCAGACCGTGCGCACCACGGCCGGCACCGAAGCGGCCGACAAGTCCGTCGGCGTCCTCGTCGACTGGGCGACGCAGTTCGACGCCACCCTGCTGCGCAAGCTCGGCACCCGGATCCTCGACCACGTCGCCCCGGACGTCGCCGACGCCGCGGCCGAGGCCGCACTACGGGCATCGGAGTCGCGGGCCGCCCGCGACCGGCACGTCACCGTCAGCGAGCAGCCCGACGGCCGGCTCCGCCTCACCGGCATCCTCGACACCGAAGCCGCAGCCGCGTTCCGCGCCGCCATCGACCCACTGACCACACCCACCGGCCCCGACGACACCCGCACCCCGGGCCAGCGCCGCCACGACGCCCTCGCCGACGTGTGCCGGCTGGCCCTGCGCACCGGTGAGCTGCCGGAGGCCGGCGGCGATCTCGCCCAGGTCGTCGTCACCACCAGCTACGACGGGTTGACGCGGCAGCTGGGCACCGGCGCTCTCGACACCGGCCTGCACCTCAGCGCCGAGGCCGTGCGTCGGCTCGCCTGCGACGCGAGCATCCTGCCCGCCGTGCTCGGCGGCGCCGGTCAACCACTCGACATCGGCCGACAACGCCGCCTCATCACCGGGTCGCTCCGCCGCGCCCTGGTGCTGCGCGACCGGGGCTGCGGGTTTCCCGGCTGTGATCGCCCGCCGCGTTGGTGCGACGGTCACCACATTCGCCACTGGACCGACGGCGGTCCGACCAGCCTCGACAATGCCGTCCTCCTCTGCGGCCACCACCACCGACACGTGCACCACAGCGACTGGGTTGTGCGGCTCGGCAACGACGGCCACCCCGAATTCATCCCACCCGCCTGGCTCGACCCCGACCGGCTCCCCCGTCGCAACCACTACCACCGGCGCAACTAGCCAGACAGCCGGCCGAGCGTCAGCCAGGACGATCGCCGCCCGCGCGGTCCCGGCAGAAGTCCCGGAAGGATCGTGGCGTACGACCTGTCACGTCTGCGACGGTCGACGTCGTCCGGTCCTCCGCGCCTGCCGCGATCGCCGTGTCCAGGCTCGCGAGGAAGCGGGCGAAGTCCGGCGGTATGCCGTTGGCGCTGTGGCGTTCGGCCAGTTCCGCCGCGTCGATCGCACGGTGCCGGACCGGCCGGCCGCCGGCCTCGGTGAGGATGGCGGCGACAGCGTCGTAGCTCAGCGCCTCTGGGCCGGTGATGATGTGGTCGGTGTTGTGCGCCGTCGGGTCCGTGAGAGCGCGCACCGCCACCTCGGCGATGTCGGCAGGGTCGACGAAGCCGACCCGGGCGGTGCCGGTGGCGCTGACGATCTCGCCATGGTCGCGGGCGCTCACGGCGTACGGCTGCTCACCCACGAAGTTCTCCATGAACCAGGACGGTCGCAGCACCGCCCACTCCCCGAACAGCTCACCGAGGCGTGCGTGCACCAGGCCCAGCCCGTGCTCGGCGGGCGGGACGGCCGAGGAGCTGAGCAGGACCACCCGGCGGACACCGGCGTCGCGTGCCCGCTCGAGGAAGGGCAGCATGATCGGCGCCGGGTCGACCTCGCCGACCGGGGGGATGGCGTAGATCGCGCGCACGCCACCCAGCACGTCTGAGTGGGTGGTCGGGTCGCGCCAGTCGAAGCGGACCCCTCCGGCGGTGGGGCGTCGGCTGGCGATCCGGGTGGGGTGACCGCGCTCGGCAAGCGTGGCGGCGACGATGCGGCCGGTGGTCCCGGTGCCACCGATGACCAGGATCATGAGCGCACCAGGCCGCCACCGAGCAGCTCCTGTGCGGCGATCGGATCCCAGTAGTCGCGATAGTGCACGAGCCGCCCGTGACGGATGGTCAGGACGGCGATGTAGCGCACCTCGTACGGCCGACCCGTCGCGACGACGAAGCCGGAGGCGACGAACTCGACGACGATGACCTCGGGGTCCCTGGTCTCGTGCACGGTTCGATCGCGGATCTCGCGGACGTCGAGCAGCGCGGGGTAGTTGATCAGGTACTCGTGCAGCTCGGCGCGCCCGGCTACCCGACGCGGCTGGCCGGGCGGCGCGAACGGAAGCTCCAGCACCGCATCCTCGGCAAACAGCGCGATGAACCCGGCCATGTCCTTGGCGAGCAGCAGCTCCATGCCGCGATGGAACACGGAGGTGGGGTGGTCCGACATGATCGTCCTTTCGTCGTCCGGTACGGTCGCGCTAAGATGCGGACCGCCGGTCCGCTTAAACTATACGGACCGCTAGTCCGTTTGGCGAGAGGGGTGTCCGGTGCGGGCCGATGCGCTACGCAACAGGGAGTCGGTGCTGGCCGCCGCCGGGCGTCTCTTCGACACCGCAGCCGACCCCGACCAGGTGTCCATGGATGACATCGCCACCGCAGCCGGGGTCGGCAAGGGCACCCTGTTCCGGCGCTTCGGCGACCGCATCGGGCTCATCCGCGCCCTCTACGAGCAACGGGGACTGCGGTTGCAGGCTGCGCTCGCGGTGTCACCCCACCGGCCGGCGGCGGAGCAGGCCGTCGAACTGCTGCGGGCCATGCTGCGCTTCAAGCTCGACAACCGGGTGCTCACGCTGGCGCTCGAGAGCGCCGGGAGCGGCAGCCCGTACCGCAATGAGGCGTACGACCACTGGCACGCCCTGCTGGCCGGCCTCGTCGCGGAGGCACGCGGCCCGCAGGCGGCGGACTATCTGGCCCATGCCCTGCTCGCTGCCGTCCGCAGCGACCTGGTCGAGCACCTGCGCGACTGGCCCGAAGCGCGGTGGCACGCCGGCCTGGACGCACTTGTCGACTCCGTGTTCGGACACGACGGCCAGTCCGAGCTCCCCGCAGGTCCATCGCGCTGAGCTGGTTCTCAGTGGGCCAGCCGACGTACCCCACGCTGGACCTTGTCCACCCAACTCGTCGACTTGCCCAGCCGGTCGGCGAACTGCTGCTGCGTCATGTTGCGCCGCACCCACTCGGGTTTCCGGAGACCGCTCGAACCAGGATCTAGTGGCATCGCCGACGCGCCGAGACCACTACAACCAGGATTCTGTGCGAGCTTGCAGCCTGCGGATCGTCGCGACGGGGCAGGGCAGGCGAGGTGCTTGGCCGCGCGCAAGCGGACGACCGCCGGACGACGGGAGCGGCGGTCAGCGGCCCGGTGTGGTCAGTCGTCCGGCGTGGTCAGCGTCAGGCCCCTGTCACGTGTCTCACACGACACGCGACACAAGCCCGACACGGTGCGTCTCCTGCGTCTCGGGTATTGGCTCGACGCCTGGATGGTCGGCTGCCAGGATGCTGAGCCATGGCGGACGACGGGTCGAGCAGCCCACCGCAGCTCGCGGCGTGGGCGGATATCGACCCGGCGCGATACCCGTTCGACCCGGTCGAGATGTCGGTGGCGGTCCGGGCGTTGGTCCCTCCGCCGCCTCCCCCGCCGGCCTTCCGCGACGGCGGGTGGGTCGGGGGAGCAGAGGCCTTCGCCTGGGTCGATTCCGTCAGCACTCTGCTGTCCGACCGGTACGGCCCGTGGGCCTATCGCTGGCACTGGGGGCCCCGCGAGAGGGAGCATGTGGGCTTCGTGACCGACCGCATCCCGGCCCCGGCGGACGCGCCGACGTTCGTCGCCGACGCGCTGCTGGCCTGGCGGCGCTGGTTGGAGAGCCTGGCTGAGCGGTTCGACCACCTTCTGCCGTCGCTCGATCCGGGGCGGGCCGGCGACGCGGCGGAGGTCGTCGCCTGGGAGGTCGCCGGCGAGCAGTTGATGACCTTCGTCGCCGCCCCCGTCGTCGACAACGACGGCTGGCAGGGGTACTCCCAACTCACCCTGCAGTGGTTCCTCACCGCCACAGGCATACCGCCGGAACAGGCGCGGGTGGTGGTCGGCGGAGCCCTCAAAGGGTTCGGCTGGTGGGCGCCGCTGACCGCGGTGGAGATCGGCGAGATCGGCGGCAGGGTCGCCCGAGACGTGCTCGGCCTCACCGGGAGCGTGCCGCCCGGCCGAGTCCACGACTGGCCCGACACCTGGCCACACGGTTGGCCGACCTGGCGGGCGACGAACACCAGCGCGGGCGCCGGGCCGCCGCCCGACCGTGGGCGCTACAGGTGATCTGCCCCTCACCGACGCCACGAAGACGCGCACAACGTCGGAGGGTGACGCCGCGCGGCAGCACGTACCCCCGAACGTGCACGGATCTTGACGCGCAACCCCGGGGTAGGGCGGACCGGCGGGCTTGCCCGCGCGCGAACGGATCTCGCGCAGTAGGTTGGCGGGGTGACTGGACGGTTCCCGATCGAAGACGTCTCCCCTGTCGTCTCGTGCGGGCGGTACCCGGCCAAGGCGGTGGTCGACGAACCGGTCCCGGTGTCGGCCCGCGCCTACCGGGAGGGGCACGACGCGCTCGGCTGCAACGTGGTCTGGATGGGTCCGGATGGCGTCACCAGGCCGTTCACCCGGATGCGCCCCGGCGAGCCCGGCCAGGACCGGTGGCACGCCACCATCCGGCCGGACGCCGTCGGCTCCTGGGCCTTCGCCGTCGAGGCGTTCCAGGACCCGTACCTGACCTGGCAGAACGCGGTGACGAAGAAGATCGCCGCCGGGCAGGGGTCGGAGGACCTGGCCAACGACCTGGCCGAGGGCGCGCGGGTGCTCGCCGCCGCCCGGGACCTGGTCCCGACCGCCGAGCGGCCCCGGATCGCCGACGCGCTCACCGCGCTCGTCGAGACCGACCTGCCGCTGCCGCAGCGGGTCGGCCCGGCCCTGGCGCTGGCCGACCTGCTCTGGGAGCACCCGGTGCGGGAGCTGGTCACCTCCGGTGACACGTACTCGATCTGGGTGGACCGCAAGCGGGCGCTCTACTCGGCCTGGTACGAGTTCTTCCCCCGCTCGGAGGGGGCGACGCAGGACCGGTCCGGCACCTTCGCGACCGCCACCGAGCGGCTGCCGGGCGTCGCCGCGATGGGCTTCGACGTGCTCTACCTGCCGCCGATCCACCCGATCGGCCGGGTCAACCGCAAGGGCCGCAACAACGCGCTCACCGCCGGGCCGACCGACGTGGGCTCGCCGTGGGCGATCGGCGCCGCCGAGGGCGGCCACGACACGATCCACCCCGACCTGGGTACGCCTGCGGACTTCCGCGCCTTCGTCGAGGCGGCGGCGGCGCAGGGCCTGGAGGTGGCGATGGACCTGGCGTTGCAGTGCGCGCCGGACCACCCGTGGGTCACCGAGCACCCGGAGTGGTTCACCACCCGGGCCGACGGCAGCATCGCGTACGCGGAGAACCCGCCGAAGAAGTACCAGGACATCTACCCGGTCAACTTCGACAACGACCCGGAGGGCATCCGGGCCGAGGTGCTGCGGGTCGTGCTGCACTGGGTGGGCGAGGGCATCCGGATCTTCCGGGTGGACAACCCGCACACCAAGCCGTTCGACTTCTGGCACTGGCTGATCGCCGAGGTGAAGAAGGTCGACCCGGACGTACTGTTCCTGGCTGAGGCGTTCACCCGGCCGGCCATCATGCACGGCCTGGGCAAGATCGGCTTCACGCAGTCGTACACCTATTTCACCTGGCGCACGACGGCCGCGCAGATGCGGGAGTACTGCGAGGAGCTGGTCGCGTCGGCCGACCACATGCGGCCGAACTTCTGGCCGAACACCCCGGACATCCTGCACGAGTCGTTGCAGCACGGCGGCCCGCCGATGTTCAAGATCCGGGCGGTGCTGGCCGCGCTGCTCTCCCCCTCCTGGGGCATGTACGCCGGTTTCGAGCTGTTCGAGCACGTGGCCCGGCCGGGCGCGGAGGAATACCTGGACAACGAGAAGTACGAGCTGCGCCCCCGCGACTGGGCGGGCGCCGAGGCGCAGGGCCGATCGCTGGCGCCGTTCCTGGCCACCCTCAACCGGGTACGCCGCGACAACCCGGCCCTGCACCAGCTCCGCAACCTGCGCTTCCACGAGATCGACAACCCGTCGCTGCTCTGCTGGTCCAAGCACGACCCGGACACCGGCAACACCGTCATCGTGATCTGCTCGTTCGACTCACGTGTGGTGCAGTGGGGTAACACGACCCTGGACATGCCGGAGCTGGGGTTCGACTGGCACGAGCGGTTCACCGTGTACGACGAGCTGACCGGCACCAGCTACGACTGGGGGCAGCGCAACGCGGTGCGGCTCGACCCGTACCTGCAACCGGCGCACGTGCTGACGGTCCGCCGCCCGGCCGCGCCCTCCGCGCCGGTGCCCGCCGGCGTAGAACCGGCGGACCTCACCGTCACCGACGTCCCCACCGAACTCTCCGGCGGTACCGCGCCGACCGCCCCCGCCCCGAAGGACGACCGATGGACCAGCTGATCACCGGCGCGACGCACGACCCGCACGCGCTGCTCGGCGCGCACCCCGCCGAGGGCTCGACGACGATCCGCACGATGCGCCGGGGCGCCGGTGACGTGGTGCTGCTCGTCGGCGACGAACGGCACCCCATGAAGCGGGTGCACGACGCGGGTGTCTTCGAGACCCAGGTCGACGGCACCGTGCTCGACTACCGGGTGGAGGTCGACGGCACCGCGCACGACGACCCGTACCGCTATCCACCGACGCTCGGTGAGCTGGACCTGCACCTGATCCGGGAGGGCCGGCACGAGCGGCTGTGGGACGCGCTGGGCGCGCGGGTATTCGACGAGGGCGTCGCCTTCAGCGTGTGGGCGCCCAACGCCCGCGGCGTGCGGGTGGTCGGCGACTTCACCGGCTGGTCCCCGGACGACGGCTGGCCGATGCGTTCGCTCGGCTCCAGCGGCGTGTGGGAGCTGTTCGTCCCCAACGCCCGCGTCGGGGCGCGCTACAAGTACCGGGTGCTGGGCGCCGACGGGCAGTGGCGGGACAAGGCCGACCCCCTGGCCGCGTACGCGGAGGTGCCGCCGGCGACCGCCTCGGTGGTGCACCACTCGACGTACCGGTGGAACGACGCGGACTGGCTGGCCCGACGGGCCGAGCGGCAGCCGCACCAGGAGCCGATGAGCGTCTACGAGGTGCACCTCGGTTCGTGGCGACCCGGGTTGGGCTACCGCGAGCTGGCCGACCAGCTCACCGCGTACGTCACCGAGATGGGCTTCACGCACGTGGAGTTCCTGCCGGTGATGGAGCACCCGTTCGGCGGTTCCTGGGGCTACCAGGTGACCGGCTACTACGCGCCGACCTCCCGCTTCGGTGATCCGGACGACTTCCGGCACCTGGTCGACCGGCTGCACGCCGCCGGCATCGGCGTGCTCCTCGACTGGGTGCCCGCGCACTTCCCCAAGGACGAGTGGGCCCTCGCGCGCTTCGACGGCACCCCGCTCTACGAGCACCCGGACCCGCGCCGGGGCGAGCACCCGGACTGGGGCACGTACGTCTTCGACTTCGGCCGCAACGAGGTCCGCAACTTCCTGGTCGCCAATGCGCTCTACTGGTGCGACCAGTTCCACGTCGACGGGCTGCGGGTGGACGCGGTCGCCTCGATGCTCTACCTGGACTACTCCCGGGAGCACGGGCAGTGGACCCCGAACCAGTACGGCGGCCGGGAGAACCTGGAGGCCATCGCGCTCATGCAGGAGGTGACCGCGACCGTCTACAAGCACCACGCCGGGGTCGTGATGATCGCCGAGGAGTCCACCGCCTGGCCGGGTGTCACCAGCTCCACCACGGAGGGCGGGCTGGGCTTCGGGTTCAAGTGGAACATGGGCTGGATGCACGACACCCTGCTCTACACCTCGAAGGACCCGATCTACCGCCAGCACCACCACCACCAGCTCACCTTCTCCCTGGCGTACGCGTGGAGCGAGAACTACGTGCTGCCGATCAGCCACGACGAGGTGGTGCACGGCAAGGGCTCGCTGGCCGGCAAGATGCCCGGCGACACCTGGCAGCGGCTGGCCAACGTGCGGGCGCTGCTGGCGTACATGTGGGCGCACCCCGGCAAGCAACTGCTGTTCATGGGTTCCGAGTTGGCCGACGACCGGGAGTGGAGCGAGGAGCGCGGCCTGGACTGGTACCTGCTGCACGACCCGGCCCGCGCCGGCGTGCAGCGTCTCGTCGCCGACCTCAACCGGGTCTACCGGGACACCCCGGCGCTCTGGGCGCAGGACACCGAACCGGCCGGGTTCCGCTGGATCGCCGGCGACGACGTCGCCAACAACACCGTGTCGTTCGTCCGGATCGCCCCGGACGGCTCGACCCTGGTGTGCGTGGCGAACTTCTCCGCCCAGCCGCTGCACGACTACCGGATCGGCCTGCCGGCCGGTGGTACGTGGACCGAGGTGCTCAACACCGACGCCCACCACTACGGCGGCTCCGGGGTGGGCAACCTGGGCGCGGTGCGCGCCGAGGACGTGCCGTGGCACGGGATGGTCGCCTCGGCTGCCCTCCAGGTGCCACCGCTGGGTGCCGTCTGGCTCCGTCAGGGCTGACCACTGGTGCTCTGCCTGCGTGACGACGCGTTGTTCGGTGCTAGCCGGCGCTCCGGCGCCGAACTGCCTGAGTAGGTGCCGGGGCGTAGCTGAGGCCGGGTTTCGGAGGCTAGCGGGTCACTGCCTTGCTCGGTCCGCCAGCTCGCTCAGGAGAGCGAACTGTTCGCCTTCTTTCTGGGCTCGATAGGCGGGATAGGACGAAGGGGCTGTCGCCGCGATCACATGGTCGGCGCCCTGGGCGAAGACGCCGCAGGTCGGATGGACCAGCTTGTATCGGCTCAGGTCAGCGGTGGGGTCTTGGATGGGGGCGCCGGGCTTGCGAGTGGGGGGCGGCTCACCATTCCAACGCAGCAGCCATACGGCGGGATTCTCTGGTAGGCGGGACCGCATGCGGTCGAGCACCGGATTGATGTCGCCGGGTAGGAAAGCAGCGGGGAATTCCACCCTCACGACGCCGTTCAGCTCGGGCCGCAGCGAGCCGCGAAGCACCTCGTGCACGTGGAGTTCAACATCGGCGAACTGGAGATCGTGGAGGATGCGGCCGATGTTGACGGCGGCGACCCTGGCGATCACCGTCGCGGTCGCCTTGGCGAACGCCGCCTCCAGCGTGCCGGGCGGCGGAACCATGGACATGGCCTCTGAAGGTCGTAGCGCTTCGAAGAAGGGCTGATCGGAGGCACGGTAGCGGTCGAGGCCCGAGTCGACTGGGGTCGGCCGATTCGCCACCGGGGGGCGTGCCAGGTCGTCCGCCTTCACAGCCCACACACCTGCACCGGTCACGGCTGCGGCAGCCACGGCGACCAGCACGGCTCGGCGCTTCGTTCCGGACCGGTGGTCCTCGTCCACAACACTGTCGCGAGCTGAGACGATCTCTTCGAGCATCACCCGCCTCGCCTCTGTGCTGGTGAGCCGGACAACCGCAGCCGGATCAGGCACGACGGCCCGCCGTACCCACCCGTCGACGAGCCCATTCTCTTCCTGACGCATGACACCCCTTCTCGTCATCACGATGTCCGCTGGTGCTGCCGGCCCGACACCGGCAGTTGCATCTCCCGGGCCAGACGTGTTCGGGCTCGGTGCAGGCGGACACGAGCGGACACGGCACTGCACTCGAGGACCACTGCCACTTCGGTGGGGCTGAGGCCCTCGACCGCGGTGAGAATGAGGATGTCGCGGTCGGCAGGTTTCAAGCGGCGCAGCGCTTCCCAGACCGGGTCGCGGGTCCTGTCGGCGCTCTGCTCGACCAGGATGGGCTCGGCCCGCAGCCGCGCGATCAGGCGTTCCTGCCTGCGGCCGGTACGAGCCTGGTTGGCAAGCACGCGGCGGGCGATGCCGTACAGCCAAGCCCGTACGGCATCGCCCGCTGGTGCGGTGTCCCGGCGACGCCAAGCGACGAGCAGGGTCTCCGCGGCGGCGTCCGCCGCGTCCTCCCAGGTGCCGGTGCGGCGAAGCGCATAGTGGACGATGAGGTCGTAGTGCTCTGAAAAGACCCGTTCGAACCATGCTGACTCCGCCGATCCCACCCAGCTCCGCCTCGCGCATCGGTGCCTGGCTCATGTGGCTGGCCGACCAGGCTCTACCGGTAGATGTCCGGTCGCCTCCAAACCGTTACAGGTGCCCGGACTATTTCTTCCGCACGAGTGTCACAAGATCACTCAGCTTGGGCAGCGACTGCGCCTCCGACTGCGCACCGCTTGTCGGTTCGTGCCCCTCACCCGACTGCGCAGTCGCGGCAACGACGCCCTTCTCGCCCTGGGTGAAGACACCGCAATTCGTATGAACCAGCTTGTACTTCGTCTTGTCGACAGTGGGGTCCTCCGCAGGGACGCCGGGCTTGCGTGTTGCGGGCGGCTTACCATCCCAGCGCAGCAGCCAGACGGCCGGGTTCTTCGGCAGATGCGAGCTCATCTGATCGACCGCCGGTTGGACCGGTGCCGGCAGGAATGCCACCGGGAACTCGACCTGCACAACGCCCTTGAGTTCAGGCCGGAGCGCACCGTGGAGCACTTCGGCGATGCGGAGCTCTACATCGACGAACTGGAGATCGTGGATCAACCGCCCAGCGCGAACACCGATAGGCGTCGCTAACACCGTGGCTGTGCTCTCGTCTAAAGCAGCCTCCAGCGACACCGGCTGCGGCCTGAGGACAGCGCCGTCACCCAGGCGAACTGCTTTGTAGAACCCGAGGTCCTGCGCGGTATACCGGTCCAGCACGTTCGCTGACACGGCCGGCTCCGCGTTCGTCATGCCCTGCTGCCCACAGGCGGCCGTCATGGCCACAGCTATCACTGCAGAAACGACGGTTCCAGCGAATCGCGACGTCGTCGCCCTCATTTCTTTCACCCCGTCAGTAGCGCGCGTTGATGTGGCTGATGTCATGAGCGTGGAGAATGGAGCCCGTGTTCGCAACAAATGGGTCCCACCAAATGCAACTATTCGAAGACACGGTGTTGTGTCGCAGCCCTACGGTGTGCCCCAATTCGTGACAAGTGAGCAGACGGCGCTGGAAGTCGGTATCGAAGACGCCACTCGCGTTCCAGTACCAGTAGGCGTTAAATCTGTTCTGCTGACCTCGGCACCAACGATTGGGGTGACTTCCACCGGTACCAGAATTCTCATCCGTGCAGTAGGTGATGCCGAAGAAATCAACGCTGCCGTAGTTCCAATCATGCACCCAGACGTCAGGCAGCGGGTCTGACTCGTCACGGTAAACCACCATGTCAGTGGCGTTGTACTGGGCGATCGCGTGATTAGCGGCGATCTGCATGCGTGGAATGTCATTCGGATAAGTCGGCGTGTCGGACGATGTCAGGTTGACGAACCGGATAGCGTGTTGCGAGTTGTTCGCGAGGCTCACACATGCGATGGCAGTATCGCAGATCGATCCCCAGTTGCTAGCGAAGGCGGGCCGGCTTCCTGGATGCGCCACGATCAGTCCGAGGCTGACCACGGCAACGGTCAGAGCGGAGAGGACCGCACGGGGGGTGGTTCGAATCATCCGCCCAGGGCTCCTTGGATGTTCGGTCGAATATTCCGGAAGGGGACGCACGAGGGTCAGCAGAATGCTCAGACAGAAAGGATTCGATCACCTCGGTGGTCCCACCGCCAGCTTAAGGATCAACCACCACTTCGATCAATGACGAACACCAGAGAGTGAGAAGTCTTCAATCGCACATTGATCTTCTTTTGGACGGTTCGACGCATACAGGTATTGCCGCTCGCCCGCCCGCCGATCAAACTCCGCTCGCGGATCCGATTCGCCCCGGCGCCGATCTGGCCAAGGTAAACAGCGAATAGCAACCCAGCGCTGATGTAGGTGAACAATGAATGGCCGTTGGGCGTAGCCAGCGCTGCAATTCTCGGATGCCGGCGAGAGTTGCGCTCAGACCAGGTTGGCGTCGCGCAGCAGTTGCCACAGGCCGGCGCCGTCCGGCGCGGACAGCCACTTCTGCCCCACCGGCCCCGACGACGGGCGACCCGCCGGGGCGGGCAGGGTGCCGGCCAGCACGGACTGCGTCGGGGAGAGCCGGCGGATCGCCACCCCGGCGACGTTCTCCGGGTGGGCGGCGGCGAACTCCCGGTAGATCTCCTGGTCGTGCTGGCCGTCGTCGCCGACCAGCAGCCAGCGCACGTCGGGGAACTCCCGGGCCAGCCGGGCCAGGGTGACCCGCTTGTGTTCCATTCCGCTGCGGAACCAGCGGTCGGCGGTCGGCCCCCAGTCGGTGAGCAGCAGCGGCCCGGCCGGGTAGAGGTGCCGGGACAGGAAGCGGGTCAGGGTGGGCGCCACGTTCCACGCGCCGGTGGAGAGGTAGAAGACCGGCGCGCCGGGGTGCGCGGTGACCAGCCGCTCGTAGAGCACGGCCATGCCGGGCACGGCGTTGCGGGCGTGCTCGTCGAGCACGAACGTGTTCCACGCGGCGAGCAGCGGTCGGGGCAGCGCGGTCACCATCACCGTGTCGTCGATGTCGGAGATGATGCCGAACTTGACCTCCGGGTCGAGGATGCGCACCGGCGCGTCGACCGGCTCGGCGTCCGGAACGCTGAGCCGGACCGTGCCCCAGCCGGGTGGCAGGTCGGCCTCGACGAGTGTGTCGACGAAGCCGCTGCGGTCGGCCTGCGTCTCGTGCCGTACCCCACCGGCCTCGATGGTCACCGTGACGTGCTTGTTGGGCAGGGTGGTGAAGCTGCGCCAGCCCCGGACCTTGTCGAGCCGACCCCGCTGCCGGGTGTCCGGTCGGCCCAGCAGCACCCGACACATCACCCGCACCCAGCCCGGGGCGCCGTAACCGGTGTAGGCGACGATGTTGACCCGCCAGCCGGTTCGCCGCAGCCGGCGCTGGACGAGCTGGTGCACGGCGTCCTCGATCCGCGCAGCCCGGTGCAGGTTCGGAACGGCCAGTTGACCGGCGGGAGTGGGTGGCACGCGCCAACCCTGCCACACGTTGACAGCCACGGCCACGCGAGCCGACCCCGGCCGTGCCGCTGCGGCCCGGCCACCGCGGAGCCGGCCCAGACAACCCCGGCTGCGCCGATCCACCTCGGCGGCCCGTCCGGTCGTGAAACACTCCGGTCGGGACGACGACGGGGGCGTTGGTCGTGTCGCATCCAGAGCAGCACCGTGGGCGATGGCGCCCGCGACTCGACCGGCCGGCGCTCGTCGCGCTGCTGTTCGGGCTGGCCGGGGTCGTCTACCGGCTGGTCCTGACGCTGTACACGGTGCCGGTGTCGAACAGCGACGAGGCCACCTTCGGCCTCGCCGCGCTGCACATCGGGCAGGGCCGGGAACGCCCGGTCTTCCTGTACGGCCAGCACTACATGGGGATGTTGGAGTCGTACCTGGCCGCGCCGCTGGTGGCGGTGGCCGGGCCGAGCTGGCCGGTGTTGCGGCTGCCGATGCTCGCGCTGTACGCGCTGTTCCTCTACCTGATCCACCGGCTGACCCGCCGGCTCTGCGCGCCCTGGTTCGCCACCTTCGTGGTGGGCCTGCTCGCGCTCGGTGGTGAGCGGGTGGTCCGCGACCAGCTCACCGTCGTCGGGGGACGGCCGGAGGTGAAGCCGGCGGTGCTGCTGATGCTGCTGATCACGGTGGGGCTGGCGACCGGCACCGTACGCCGTCGGCGGCTCGCCGTCGCGCTGTTCGGCCTGCTCGTCGGGCTCGCCGCCTGGTCGGACTGGCTGATCCTGCCGTACCTGGCGGTGGCCGGGCTGGCGCTGGTGTGGGCGCTGCGGCGCGAGCTTCTCGGCTGGTCCGGCCTGCTGCTGGTGGCGGGCGTCGTGGTCGGGATCGCGCCGATGGTCTGGGACAACCTGCGCGCCGGGCCGGGTGAGGACTCGTGGACCGTGTTCCGGGAGGTCAGCACCAAGGCGGGGCCGTCGCCGCCGTGGTCGGAGCGGCTCCGGGGCGGCCTGCTGGAGGGAGTGCCGCTGGCGCACGGGCTCTGCCCGGTGGACGGCTGCGGACGCTGGCAACAGTGGTTCGGGGTGGTGTATCCGCTGCTGCTGCTGGTCGGCGCGGTGCTCGCGGTGCTCGCGTACCGCCGGGCCGGCGCGAGCCCGCGCGGGGAGCGGGTCGGGCCGGTCGTACAACTCGCGCTGGTCGCCGGTGCCGCGTTGACCCTGTTGTCGTACGTCCGCAGTCCGCTCGCCGCGACCAGCCCACTGGACAACGCCCGCTACCTGTCGGTGCTGCAACTGTCGCTGCCGGCGGTGCTCTGGCCGCTCTGGGTGGCGGCGCTGACCGCCTGGCGGGGCACCAGCAGCGTGCTGGGGCGGTTCACCGGAGCGCTGTCCGCCGCCGCGCTCGTCGCTCTGACCGCCACCACGCTCGTGGTCACCGTGCTCTTCGCGGCCACCGGCACCGCCGCCTCGCGGACCGAGGAACGCCAGGCCCGGGAGTTGGCCGCCGCGCTGCGCGCCGACGGACCCCACGAGGTGTACGGGGACTACTGGACCTGCAACCGACTGATCTTCAACACGGACGAGACGGTGGTCTGCGCGGTGCTCGACGGTGACCTGTCCCCCGGGCAGAACCGCTACCGGCCGTACTGGCGGCAGGTCGGGCGGGCTCCACGGCCCGGCTACGTGGTGGAGGCCGGTTCCCCGATGGATCGGCGGCTGCGCCGGCTGCTCGCCGACCGAGCCGACGCCACACCGGTGCGCGAGGTGGGCGGCTATCGCGTGTACCACCCCGAGACCCCGGTGCGGCCCTGGCGCTGAGGGCGGGTCGTACGCTGGCCGGGCCGCCGTCCCGCCCGTCGAGGAGACCCGATGCTCATCCTGCTGCCGCCCTCGGAGGGCAAGGCCGACGCCGGCACCGGGCGGCGCTGGGCCCCGGACCGGCTCTCGCTGCCCGAGCTGAACCCGGCCCGGGAGCGGGTGGTGGACGCGCTGGTGGCGCTGAGCGCTGGGCCGGACGAGGCGACGGCGCGGGCGGCGCTCGGCCTCAGCGAGGGCCAGCGGGACGAGCTGCGCCGCAACGCCCGGCTGCGGGAGGCGGCCACCGCGCCGGCGGAACGGCTCTACACCGGGGTGCTCTACGAGGCGCTGGAGCTGACCTCGTTGCCGGTCGCGGCGCAGCGGGCGGCCCGTCGGTCGATCCTGATCAGCTCCGGGCTGTGGGGCGCGGTCCGGCTGGCGGACCGGATCCCCCCGTACCGCTGCCCGATCGGCGCCCGCCTGCCGGGCGTCGGGGCGTTGTCGGCGTACTGGCGTGGGGAGCTGACGCAGGCGTTGGACGCCGCCGCCGGCCGCGGTCCGGTGCTGGACCTGCGCTCCGGCGCGTACGCGGCCACCTGGACGCCGCGGGGAGGGCTGGCCGAACGGACCGTCAGCGTGCGGGTGCTGCACGAGCGGGAGGTCGACGGCGTGCCGGTCCGCTCTGTGGTCAGCCACTTCAACAAGGCGACCAAGGGCCGGCTGGTCCGTGATCTCCTCGTCGCCGGCGCCAGACCGCGCTCGGCGGCGGAGCTGCTCGGCACGCTGCGGGAGTTGAAGTACACGGTCGAGGAGCAGGCCGCCGCGCCGGGCCGGGTGCGTCAGGTGGACCTGGTGGTCACCGACCTGTAGCGGTGCGAACAGTCGCAAGATTTGCTCAAGGCTGGGCCGGAAGAGTTCCGTAACGACGAAGCAGGGGCCACGGTAGGGGCACCCAGACTCCGACGAGGGAGCCTTCGTTGACCCGCGAAACCGCCCTGCTCGACCGGCCGCGCTCGTCGGCGCCGCCGCCCCCGCTGGACTGGCTGACGCTCGGCGACGCGTTCGAGGCCGCCTGCCTGCTGCGCTGCACGCCGCCGCCGACCACCGCCCGGCCGAACCCGGCGCACGCGCCGGGGGTGGAGTTCAACCGGGAGGACGCCGCGCAGCGGATGCGGCAGTTGCTCGCCCGCCTGGATATTCCGGTCACGCACGAGGTCGCCGTCGGGGGCCTGCGCCGCCGCTACGAACTGCACCGGCTCTGGGTGCCCCAGGAGCAGCAGGACACGTACGCCCGGCTGTTGGAGGCGGGCTGGTGGCAGGGGCGGCGCGCGCTGCTGGGCGGCCCACCCCCCGGCACCTCGCCGGCCCGCCGGCAGTTGGTGACCCGACTCGCGGCGGCGGCCTGGCGGTCGGCGCTGCTGGCCGCCGGCCGACACGTTCGCCGACACATCCTCGGCGTTCGGCTCACCGACCGGGAGTTGGCTGCCGTGCTGATTCGCAGCGCCGCCGTGCTCGACGTCCCGGCCCGGCTTCGAGCGGGCACCGGCTGTTTTCTGGTCAGCGTGGCCGACGGTCCGGACCGGGCGCGGATCCTGAGCAACGCGGCGCTGGAGCCGGCCCGCCCGACCTGCTGACCGGCGCTCGGTCCACACCCACTCGGCACACCTGTCGGCAGGGAGGTTGCGCGCACCGGTCCGACGGCGCACAGTGCACCGCGTGAGACGTACCTCATCCCGCCGGCCCCGGCGTCATGCCGCGGGACTGGCGGCCCTGTTGACGGTGCTGCTGACCGCGACCACGAGCACCGCCGGTTGCCAGGACGCCCCCACCGAGCAGGTGCTGATCCGGATCGCCACCGGCAGCCCCACCGCCGTCTACTACGCGTTCGGGCAGTCGCTCGCGGCCATCCTCAACCGGGAACTGCCCGACGTCGACGCCCGCGTGGTGGTCACCGCCGCCTCCGCGGAGAACGTCCAGCTGGTCCGCTCCGGCAGCGCGGAGCTGGGCTTCACCCAGGCCGACGTGCTGCCGGCGAACGCCGAGGAAAGCAGCTCGGTCAAGGCGATCGCCCGGGTGTACGACGACCAACTCCACCTGGTTACCACGAGTGGAGGGCCGGTGCGCACACTCGACGACCTGCGAGGCCGGCGGGTCTCCGTCGGCGCACCCCGATCGGGCACCGAGATCACCACGACGAGGCTGCTGGAGGTGGCCGACCTCGGTGGCGACGCGGTACGCCGTACGCGGCTCGGCCTGGACGACTCGGTGGAGGCGCTGCGCTCGGGGCAGATCGACGCGTTCTTCTTCTCCGGTGGGCTGCCGGTGTGGGGCATCGAGAACCTGGCCCGGCAGCGTGCCACCCGGATCGTGGACCTCAGCGACTGGACCGAGCGGCTGCGCTCACGCTACGGCCAGGTGTACGTCTCCCGGGACATCCCCCGCTCGGTGTACGGGGTGGACGCGGTGACCACGGTGGCCGACCCGAACTATCTGATCGTCAGCGCCAGCCTGCCGGAGTCGTTGGTCCGAGAGGTGACCCGCCTGCTGATGGACGGGCGGGCCGAGCTGGCCGCCGCGCATCCCGCGGCGGGGCGGATGAGCCCTCGCTCGGCGATCGCCACCGCGCCGCTGACGTTGCACCCCGGCGCCGCCGCCTGGTACCGGGAGGACAAACCCTGACGGCGGGTGCTACCGCGTCAGGGTGGGCCGGCGGTCGGTGGCCGGCTCGTCGTCCACCGGCTCGTCGTCCGCCGGCTCGCCGTCCACCGGCTCGGTCGCCGGGTCCTGGTCCGGGGCGGGAAACCACAGGGCCGCGACCAGCCCGCGCGTCTCCCCCGGGCGCATGGTGAGCCGTCCGTCAGACGCGTCCACCAGCACGGCGGCGATGGTCAGGCCGAGCCCCGCGCCCTCCACGTTCTGCGCGTCCGGCGCCCGCCAGAACCGCTCGGTCGCCTGGCCGAGCTGACTGCCCGTCATGCCCGGGCCGGAGTCGCGCACCTCCAGGGCCACCCCGTCGTCGCGGCGGGCCACGGTCACCGTCACCGCCCCGCCCGCCCCGCTGAACTTCACCGCGTTGTCGATGAGCGCGTCCAGCGCCTGGTCGACGGCGGTCGGCACGGTCTGCGCGTACGCCGGGGCGTCGGTGCTGGTCAGCCGCAACGTGACCGAACGGTGCCGGGCCAGCGGCGCCCACGCGGACACCCGGGACGCGGCCACCGCGGCGGCGTCGACGGTGACCCTCTCGTTCTCCTCCCGTTCGGCGCGGGCGAGGGTCAGCAGCGCGTCGAGCACCAACGCCAGCCGATCGGTCTCCTCCAGGGCCAGCTGGTGCTCCGCGCGGCCCTCCGGGTCGGTGAGACTGGGACCCAGTTCCTCCACCCGCAGCCGCAGCGCGGTGAGCGGGTTGCGCAGTTGGTGGCTGGCGTGCGCGACGAAGGCGCGCTGCCGGTCCATCACGTCGGAGACCACGTCCGCCATGTGGTTGAAGCTGGCCGCGAGGCGACGCAGCTCCGGCGGACCCAGGCGGTGCTGCACCCGGGCGCCCCGGTCGCCCTCGGCGATCTCGTGGGTGACCGCGTCCAGCTCGGTGACCGGGCGCAGCACCCAACCCGCCAGCCCGAACGCGGTGAGCACGCAGGCCAGCACGGCGAGCAGGCCGGCCAGGGCGAGCAGTGACCACCACACGGCGACCTCCCGGCGGATCGGGTCGGCCGGGGTCACGATCACCACCGCGCCGAGCACCTCACCACCGTCGTTGATCGGCACCGCCACCACCACCGGGCCGGTCCTCCACGGCCAGACCGACTCCGGGGCGCTCGTCTGCTGCCCGGCCAGCGCCATGTCCAGCGTCGCCGCGGTCCCCGGGCCGGGTTGGTACCGGGGCGACGCGAACAGGGTGCTCCGGTCCCGGTCGACGATCGCGGCGCCGATCCCGTACAGGTCGTCGTAGCTGGTCAGCTCCGACTCGATCGGACCCGGTCCACCGTCGCGCAGCGCGGGCCCGGCCAGCGAGGCGAACCGGGTCGCGTCGGCGAGCCGGTCGGCCCGGACCTGTTCGGTTTCGCGGCTGGCCATGGTGGCCGCCAGCGGCGTCTCCAACGCGATGAGGACGAGCACCATCAGCAGCAGATAGCTGATCACCAGTCGACGACGCACGTCAGCCCCTCACGCGTCGCGCAGCCGGTAGCCGACGCCACGGACGGTCTCCACCAGGCGGGCGTCGCCGAGTTTGCCGCGCAGGGACCCGACGTGCACCTCGACGGTGTGCCGGTCGGCCCAGGTGGTGCCCCAGGCGTCCAGCAGGATGCGGTCGCGGGGCACCGCCACCCCCGGTTGGCGGGCCAACGAGAGCAGCACGTCGAACTCCTTGCGGGTCAACGTGACGGCGCGGCCGTCCACGGCCACCGTCCGAGCGGCCACGTCGATGCGCACCGAACCGGCCTGGATGACGTGCCGCTCCGGTGTGGCGTTCGCGGCCCGGCGCAGCACCGCCTCGATCCGGGCCTGCAACTCCACCATCGAGAACGGCTTGACGACGTAGTCGTCGGCGCCGAGACGCAGGCCCAGCACCCGGTCGCGTTCCTCACCGCGGGCGGTCACCGCGATGATGCCGAGCTGGCTGCTCCGCCGGCGCAACTCCCGGCACAGGTCGGTGCCGTCGCCGTCGGGCAGGGTCAGATCGAGCAGCACCAGGTCACACGGGGCGGCGGAGAGCGCGGCCGCGACGGTGGCGGCGTGCTCGACCTCGTAGCCCCGGCGGGTCAGGGCGGAGGAGAGCGCGGCGGCCACCCGGCGGTCGTCCTCCACCAGCAGGATCCGCACCCGTGCCCCCGTTCGTCGCAGCGCTGTTCTGCGAATGGTGGCAGAAGCGCACGCCCGGCGGGAAGCCGCGTGTCGGGTCGGACCTACAAGCCGAAGACGTCGTCGGCGGTGGCGTCCCGGACGCCGTCGGTGAAGCCGCGGAAACCCGGGTCCTCGTGGCTGGCCGGCACGCTGGTGACGGTGACCCCGCTGGCCTGGGTGACCGCGTCGACCAGAGGCGGGTAGTCGATCTCGGCGTCGTTGAAGGCGTCGTCGTCCGCCTCGGCCAGGTTGATCACGTGCTGTACGTCATCGGACGGAGTGTCCGGATCTTCGGCCCACTCGCCGCCAGCCCGGTAGCACTCGTCGTACAGCGCGCGCTGACTGTCGGTCCAGTCGTCGTCGTAGCTCTGCATCGCCCATCCCTCCGCGGCCCGTGACCTGAGCATGCCCGGCCCGGGGCGACGGGCGCGGCGGTACCGGCGAAAACCGGGCGAGCGGGCCGCCGGCGTCCCCGTAGGCTGCGGTGGTGATCTACAAACTGTTGTCGACCACGGAATGGGACGACGCCCTCGCCGCCGGCGCCTTCGCCGGCTCCGCCGTGGACCGGCAGGACGGCTTCATCCACCTCTCCGGCGGTGACCAGGTGGTGGAGACGGCGCGGCGGCACTTCGCCGGGGCGACCGGGTTGACCCTGCTCAGCGTCGAGGAGGAGCGACTGGGTGACGCGCTGCGGTGGGAACCGTCGCGCGGCGGGCAACTCTTTCCACACGTGTACGGCCCGCTGCCGGTCGCGGCGGTCGTCGCGGCGCAGGCGTTGCCGGCGGACACTCCGGCCGCCGACGCGGTGGCCGCCCTGCTGGGTTGAACCGGTCGCGCCCGGCCCGAGCGATGTCGGGCCGGGCGCGCAACGCACAACGGAGGGCTCAGCGGCTGAGCCGCACAACAGTGCTCAGCGGCAGAGCCGGGAGATCTCCTCCTGGAACCGGTCCATCGGGTTCGCCTCGGCCGGACCGAGCAGGTAGGTCTTCAGCTCCCGGCGGGCCTCGGTCATCGGGTCGTCGCCGGCCCGGGTCAGTGCCACGATCTTCTCCAGCTCACCGCAGTCCTTGGAGAGCAGGTACGCGGCCCGAGCCGTCGGGTACTCCCGGCGGAAGTCGTCCTCCGACAGGCCGGACGGGTTGGCCACCACGTACGGCCGCTGGCTCTGCACGAAGTCGGAGACCACACTGGACACGTCGCTGATCAGCAGGTCGGTCTGGTTGAAGCAGTCGAACAGCGCCGGGGTGCGGCCGGTGACCACCAGGTGCGCGGTGCCGTCCAGGGAGGACGCGTTCGGGTCGCCGCCGGCGGCGCGGATGGCCGCCACGACCCGGTCGTGCACCGCCCTGGCCGCCCGGGACCGCGACCCGGTGAGCGGGTGCGGCTTGTAGATCAGGCGCAGCCGGGGCGTCGTGGCGAGCAGTCCCTTGACGATCCGCTCGCCCATCAGCACCAGCGAGGTGTGGTACGGGTCGTCGTCGAGCCAGCCCTCCCAGGTGGGGGCGTAGAGCACGGTGAACGGCCGGTCCACCGACTCGGCACCGAAGGTGTGCACACCGGCGAGCTGCGGGCGGCCGATCTCGACGATGTCCGAGTCGAGGACACCCACACCGGCTCGGGCGTAACGCTCCCGGCCGGCCAGGCCGGCGACCCAGACCTCGTCGTACACCTTGCTGTACGGGTTGACGCTCGCCTGCTTGTCGCTGTCGCCGTGCCCCACGAAGACGTGCTTGGTGCTCGGCTCACGCAGCATGTGGATGTTCGCGCCGACGTTCGCGGCGTAGAGCGCCGCACGGATGTTGCGCAGATCGAGGTTCATGAAGTCGACACCGGTCGGTACGCAGATCACCGGCAGCCGGGTGTCGGCCAACTCGAGGAACGCGTCCCGGCTGCGCAGCAGCACCACCGCGCGCTGCTGGAGCGCCTCGGTCGGGGCGAGCCACATGTTGGCCTGGTAGACGTCCTTGGCCGGCCCGGCGAAGTAGAGCGCCACCTCGGGCCGGTAGTTGTCCAGCCACCGCTGCACGGCGGGCAGCAGCGGGCCCTCCCCCGTGCTCCGGCCCCGACCCCGCAGCCAGGTCAGCGCGGTGATGGCGCCCACCACACCGGTCGCCACGACCGCCACCGCGGCGGCGGCGAAGAACGGCGTCAGGTCGTGTCGCACCGCCGCGGCCACGGCGGCCGGGACCAGAAGCAGGTTGAGCAGCGGCATCCGGTCACCGGCCACCGTCGCCACCCAGCCCGGCAGTTGGGGAGCGGAGCGCAGCTCACCCAACTCGATGTTGCGCACCATGGCGGAGAGTGGGTTACGACGCTCGATCATGACGGAGAGCGCCCCGGCGAAGACCGACACGACCCACACCAAGGCCGGCAGCGCGAGCAGCAGGGTCAGCTCACCGCTGCTGAGCCGCACCTCGGCGGCGACGAGCAGCACGGCCGCGAGGTCCCGGGTCAGCTGCCGGTACGACCAGTGCAGACCCACCTTCTCCAGCAACAGCTGCGACGTCGGCGACCAGCGGGCGGCGGCGAACTCGCCGATCACGGCGGCCAGTCCGGCGACGGCGAACAGGCCCACCCAGCCGAAGACACCCGCGACGAGCATGACCAGGTAGGCCAGCACCAGCAGCGCGGCGCTGGCGGCCACTCCGATGCGACCTGAGAACGTGCCGAACAACGAGTTCGCTCCCTACGATTTCCGTATCGGGTTGGGCTGGGTCTGCGCGGACCAGGAGCCGAGACCGAAGCCCCTGGTGGACGCTCGTCCCGTCACGGCAGCCCTCGGCGGACGAACGTGCCTGCGACCCTAACGCGAGACCGCCTGATGGTATCGAGCGGGTATCCGTACGGAAAACCGACCAAACCGACCGCCAACCCGACCCGCCTCAGGATCCGCCGGTGGGCGAGCCGGGGCGATAGCAGACCATCGCGCCCGGCGCCTTGCGCGACGCGAAGGGCGTCAGCCCCAGGGCGGGAGTCGCCGCCGCGCTGGCGGTGTTGCCCTTCCACAGGCACACCATGCCCACGCCGACCCTGGCCATAGCCTCGGCGACCGCGGGAACGGAGACGGGCTCCGTGCCGTCGGCGAACCTCGCCAGCAGCAGCCTGTCCTGCGCGAACGGCGTCTCGGGTCCGTAGTCGGTGAGATACAGGTCGCGGGGCAGCACCACGCGGACCTCCGAGGTGACCTGCGGAAGCGACCGCATCACCGACGACGGTGCGAGGACCAGGCCGGCGGGGCGGTCCAGCCTCTCGATCCAGAAGGAGGCGGCCTTGCGGTTCTCCGGCATCCGCCAGGTCGGCGTCGTCTGGATCACCTGCCCCTCCCACATCGGCTTTCCCTGGGTGAAGAAGAGGAACACCAGGACGACGGGAAGGGCGAAGGCGAGGACCCGGCTCGTCCGGGCCAGCCCGGGCAGGCGGATGACCGCGAGGACGCCGACGAGCGCCGGCACGGGCAGGATCCACGGCACCCGCCAGAGCACGGCCGTCAGTCCGCTGAGATCACCGCCGAACTTCAACACGCCGGGGACCATCAGCACCGTGGTCGCCAGCGCGGCGCCGGCGGCCAGTTGCTGCGGCACACCGCGACGGAGCAGGAGGGGCGACCACCAGACGGCGAGCCCACCGATCACGCCGAGGACGCCGAGCCACAGCGTCAGCTCGTAGATGGTCCGCAGCGGCAACAGCGGGGAGTACGTCGCGGCGGCCTCCTCCACCCCACCGCGCAGGACCTGGACGAGCACGCCGGACAGCAGGGGGTAGACCGAGAGGACCGCGAAGCACACGATGGCCTCGCGCGTGCGCCGCGTGGCGAGCAGCACCGCGCCGGCCGCCGCGGCGAGCAGCGGCAGCAGGAAGACCGCGGTGGTGGTGTAGCCGACAGCAGCGACGGAGAGCAGGGTGAGCAGGAGCAGTGCCCGCCGCGAGCGGTGCTCCAGGTAGTCGGTGAGGTACACCCAGGCGAGTGGGATCAGCGCGTGGACGAACACGCTCTTGCCCTGGGTCAGCCGGGGTAGGTGGTAGGTGTTCAGGGCGTCGGCGTAGTAGGCCACGAGCAGGATGTAGGCCGCCGCGACGCCGAACGCGACGAGCGGGCGTCGCGGGGCCCAGCGCAGCACGAGCCGCCACAGCGCGAAGACCGCGAAGACGGCCAGCACCGGCAGGAGCAGGTACCACATCACCGACGCCGTGTGCACGTGCAGGGCGCGGGCGAGCGCCCCGATGAACACCTCGAAGGAGGGCAGCGGCGGGTTCGCCGAACCGCCCGGCAGCACGCCCTCGGTGAACAGGAAGTCCTTGAACGGGATGTTGTCCCGGTCGGCGACCCAGACCGACTTGCCGACGTAGAAGACATCGTCGAGCGACACCCGGTCGATCAACGTGGCGAAGTAGGCGGCGGCCAGGGACACGACGATGACCACGTACCCCTGCACGGGGGTGGTCCGCTGGCCGGCCGGCGCGGCGACCGCGTCGGTCGCCCCGCCGCGGCGGGGCAGGGTCAGCCAGGCGGAGACGACCGAGACCAGGCCGAGCCCGGCGGCCAACCACCAACTCACCGCGCCACGACCGAGGGCGGCGAACAACGCCGCGCCGAGTGCGGCACCGACCGGCAGCGCGTACCGACGCAGCAGCGCCGCGCGGTCGGCGGGCACCTCGGTCGGGGCGGGGGCGGCCTCGTCGTCGGCCTGCCGCGCCACCGGGTCGTGACGGCGCAGCCGCCAGGCCGCGTACGCCGCGACCGGCTGCAGGACGACCCAGATGAGGAAGACGACGGACGGGCGCAGGTCGAGGCCGAGGTTGAGGTGGTAGAGCAGCGTCCAGATGGCGAAACTCACCACCGCCGCGTCGGTGCACACCACGGGTGCGGCCGCCACCGCGGCGTTGAACCGCCCGATCAGACCGCGGCCCCGTCCGGGTCGGGCACCCGCGCTCGGGGTGTCCTTCTGGCTGCCTGCCGCTGAGGCCACAACAGCGTCTTCGACTTGCGTCACGGGGCGTCCTTGTCGTCCGGCGGCGGGTTGGGGGCGAGAAGCGGATGTCTGACCGGTGACCGGCCGGGGGTCAGGGGGCAGCGTAGCGGAATCGGACAGCGGGACCGCCGCTGCGGGAGGCGGAGTGTCGGAGGCTGGTCAACCCGATATCGGGGCTGTTCGGGGACGGGGTAGGGCGCTGTCGGCGCCGAGCCCGGCGGCCACGGATTCGACCAGGTTGTCGAGGTAGCTGTCGGTGAGCGGGAGACGGGCGATGGCCAGCCGCCAGTAGAGCGGGCCCACGATGAGGTCGACCGCCGCGTCCGGGTCGGTGTCGGTGGGCAGTTCGCCGCGCTGCACGGCGCGGGCGACCAGGCGACCGCCGATCTCCTGCTGACGGGCGTGCAGCACCTGCCGCAGGGTCGCGTCGATGCTGGGGTTGCGCGCCGCCTCGGCCAGCAGGTCCGGGATGATCTGCGACGCCAGCGGGTGGCGCAGCGCGTGTGCCACCGCCTGGAACAGCAGGGCGAGGTCGCCGCGCAGGGTGCCGGTGTCCAGGGCCGGCAGCTTGCCGTGGGCCGCCGCGGCGACGATCTCCAGCACCAGGTCGAGCTTGGAGTTCCACCGCCGGTAGATCGCGGTCTTGCTGACACCGGCACGACGCGCCACCGCCTCGATGGAGAGCCGGCCGTAGCCGACCGCGGCGAGCTCCTGCGTCAGCGCACGCCGGATGGCCGTGGTGATCTCGCCACGGAGCACTGCCGCACCGGCCGGGGCGCGCCTCTTCTCGGTGGTCACCAGGGACTCTTATCGCAGGTCACGGTGCCCAGGGTAGCGCAACGACGATACGGTTGCGTCCCGACGTGTTTCGGACTACTGTCCTCGCAGCGACGAGGCGGCGCCCCGCGCACATCTCCCACTAGGATTCCATCGTCGTGAGCCACCCGTCTGCACGAAAGATCGGAGCGCCATTTCCATGGCCACCACCGCGCTGGTCGACCCCGACACGGGCCTGACCCAGGCGCAGCTGGCCGCTCGGCACGGGCTACGGGTCGCCGGTGAGCGACCGACCCTCGTCGAGTACAGCCGCCAATTGTGGGCCTACCGGCACTTCATCGCCGCGTACGCCAACGCCAAGCTGGTCGCCTCTTACAGCAACGCCAAGCTGGGCCAGCTCTGGCAGGTGCTCACCCCGCTGACCAACGCGGCGGTCTACTACCTGATCTTCGGGGTGGTGCTGAGTCAGAACGAGATTCCGAACTACATCGCCTACCTGACCACCGGGTTGTTCATCTTCAACTTCACCCAGAGCGCGGTCCTGGCCGGCACCCAGTCGATCAGCAGCAACCTGGGGCTGATCCGGGCGCTGCACTTCCCCCGGGCCAGCCTGCCGCTGTCCACGACAATGACCCAGTTCCAGCAACTGCTGGCGTCGATGGTGGTGCTGATCGGCATCGTGCTGGTCACCGGGGAACCGATCACGCTGGAGTGGCTGCTGCTGGTGCCGGCCCTGCTCCTACAGGCGGTGTTCAACGCCGGCGTCGTCCTCGTGGCGGCGCGGTTGGGCAGCAAGTCGAGCGACCTGAAGCAGGTCATGCCGTTCATCATGCGCACCTGGATGTACGGCTCCGGCGTCCTCTACAGCGTCAGTCTCTTCGAGCAGCTGCCGAGCTGGGCGACGACGCTCGTGCAGTACAACCCGCTGCTCGTCTACATCGAGCTCGCGCGGTACACGCTGCTGGAGGAAGCACCGCTGCTCAACGAGTCGCTGGCCCAGCTCTGGCTGGTCGGCGGCGGGTGGGCACTGCTCGCCGGCTTGGGCGGTTTCATCTACTTCTGGCGCGGCGAACAGGAGTACGGCCGTGGTTGAGCACTTCGAGGCCCCCACCGAGGCGACCGCGACGATGACGTCGACGCAGGAGCGCATCCCGACCGTGGTGGTCGACGACGCGCACATCATCTACCGGGTGCACCAGGGCGCCGGCGGTGGCACCACCCCGGTGGCCGCGCTGCGCCGGCTGGTCAAGCGCACCAACGCTCCGAACATCCGGGAGGTGCACGCGGTCAAGGGTGTCTCCTTCACCGCGTACCGGGGTGAGGCGATCGGGCTGATCGGCAGCAACGGCTCCGGCAAGTCCACCATCCTGCGGGCCATCGCCGGCCTGCTGCCGGTCAACCGGGGCGCGATCCACACCCAGGGACAACCGTCGCTGCTGGGGGTGAACGCCGCCCTGCTCAACGACCTCTCCGGCGAGCGCAACGTCACCCTCGGTTGCCTGGCCATGGGCATGCACCCGGACGACGTGGCCCAGCAGGCCGCCGGCATCATCGAGTTCTCCGGGATCAACGACCGGGGCGACTTCGCCAGCCTGCCGATGCGGACGTACTCCTCGGGGATGGCGGCCCGGCTGCGGTTCTCCATCGCCGCCGCGAAGAAGCATGACGTGCTGCTCATCGACGAGGCGCTCGCCACCGGTGACAAGGGCTTCCGCAAGCGCAGCGAGCAGCGGGTACGGGAGCTGCGGGAGGGCGCGGGCACGGTGTTCCTCGTCAGCCACCAACTCTCCTCGGTCCGCGACACCTGCGAACGAACGATCTGGCTGGAATCGGGCGTCCTGCGGATGGACGGACCCACCGACGAGGTCATCCGGGCCTACGAGGCGTACGCGAACAGCAAGTAGAGCGCCGGCGAACACCCGGCATCGACACGGCGCCATGGACCGCGTCGCCCGCGTTGGGGCGGCGCGGTCCGCGCGTTAAGGTTCATTCCGTCGCCGCTCGGGCGGAACCTTCCGTTAACGCATCCCTGAGAGTGAGGATCCGGCAATGACGCAGGACCAGACCACTGGCCCGGACGCCGCAGCGGAGACCCCGACGCCGTGGCGGCCCTCGCGGACGGTGGCCGTGGTTCTGGCCGGCGGCACCGGGACCCGGTTGGGCCTCGGCATCCCCAAGCAGCTACTCAAGATCGCCGGCAAGCCGATCATCGAGCACACCCTGGCGGTCTTCGAGGCGGCACCGGAGATCGACGAGATCATCGTGCTGATGGCGACCGGCCACGTCGACGACGCCCGGCAGATCGTCGAGAAGGCCGGCCTGCGCAAGGTCACCAAGGTGATCGAGGGCGGTGACACCCGCAACGCCACCACCCGCATCGCGCTGGACGCGGTCGGCCCGGAGGACTGCAACATCCTCTTCCACGACGCGGTACGCCCACTGCTCAGCGGGCGGATCGTGCGCGAGTGCGTCAACGCGCTCTGGACGTACGACGCCGTGGACGTGGCCATCCCGTCCGCCGACACGATCATCCAGGTGGACGACAACGACTGCATCACCGACATCCCGGTACGCTCCCGGCTGCGCCGCGGGCAGACCCCGCAGGCGTTCCGCTCCCCCACCATCCGGGAGGCGTACCGGATCGCCGAGAACGACAAGGACTTCGCCGCCACCGACGACTGCGGCGTGGTGCTGCGCTACCTGCCCGGCACCCCGATCAAGGTGATCGACGGCTCGGACGAGAACATCAAGGTCACCCACCCGGTCGACGTGCACCTGGCGGACAAGCTCTTCCAGCTCGCCGCGGCGCAGGCGCCCCGGCTGACCGACCACCGCAGCTACTCGGAGGAGCTGACCGGCCGCACCATCGTCGTGTTCGGCGGCAGCTACGGCATCGGTCACGAACTGGCCGAGCTGGCCCGACGCTACGGCGCACAGGTCTTCCCGTTCAGCCGTTCCAGCACCGGCACCCACGTGGAGCGGGCCGCCGACGTCGAGGCCGCGCTGACGACCGCCTTCGAGGCCACCGGCCGGATCGACCACGTGGTGGTCACCGCCGGGGTGCTGGAGAAGGGCGCCCTCGCCGAGATGGACGAGGAGACGATGGACCGGGTACTCCAGGTCAACTTCGTCGGCCCGGTGACCATCGCCCGGCAGGCGCTGCCCTACCTCCAGCAGACCAAGGGCCAACTGCTGCTCTACACGTCCAGCTCCTACACCCGGGGGCGAGCCCGCTACGCGCTGTACTCGGCCACCAAGGCGGCCCTGGTCAACCTCACCCAGGCGCTCGCCGACGAGTGGGCCGACGTCGGCGTCCGCGTCAACTGCATCAACCCGGAGCGCACCGCCACGCCGATGCGCACGCGGGCCTTCGGCGAGGAGCCGGAGCACACCCTGCTCGCCGCCGAGGCCGTCGCCCAGTCGTCACTCGACGTGCTGATCTCCGACCTGACCGGCCAGGTCATCGACGTACGCCGAGCGCCCGGCGACGGTCCCACGCCGAGCGTGCCGGCCCAGACCGGTCAGGTCGACGCGCCGGTCGGCGCGGCGTCGACGAACTGACCCCGGCCGGCGGCGGAACCACGAACGGAGCGACATGCGCGGCGACCTGGTCCGAAAGCTGGCCGCCCGGTGCCTGAGCACCGGACTGGCCGTGCTGGCCTTTGCCGTGCTGGCGCTCACCGGCGCCACCGGCTGGGGGCTGGCGCTGGCCGTCGCCGCGCTGGCCGCCTCGGCCGCCGAGCAGCGGATCCGGCCCAACGCCGACCTCGTCGCGGAGACGACGCTGATCGCGGCCGCGATCCTGGTCGGTTACTCCCGGCGGTTGGACGACGGGCTCCACCTCACGCTCGTCGCCACCGCGCTGGTGCTGCTGGGACTGGTGCTGCTGGTGGGGCCCCTGCGTACCGCCGGCAACCTGGAGATCCGCACGGCCAACCTGCCGGTCCGGGCCTGGACGCCACTGATCGCCGACCGGCTCGGCACCGCCCTGCTCGGGCTGCTCGCCGTCCTGGCGCTCGCCGCCGCGCTCACCCTGCCGGCCGGCGTGGCGTTGGCCGCCAGCCTGCTGGTCGCCGCGGGCACCGGAGTGGTCGCCCTGGACCTGGCCCGGCGGCGGTTCCGGCCGGGAGCCGGCGGCGGGCCGGCGGCCCGGGCACTGCGCCGGCACCAACCGGAGTTCCTGCTCTACTTCTCCGCGCCGCCCGGCTCGGAATACCAGGTCACCATGTGGCTGCCGTACCTGGAGCGAATCGGCCGGCCGTTCCTGGTCGTGCTGCGCGAGCCGGAGTTCCTGGCCCCGATCGCCGCGGCCACCGACGCGCCGGTGGTCTACTGCCCCACCCTGCGGGCCATGGACGAGGCGCTGGTGCCGAGCCTGCGGGCGGCGTTCTACGTCAACCACGGCGCGAAGAACAGCCACTGCATCCGCTTCACCCAGCTCACCCACGTCCAGTTGCACCACGGCGACAGCGACAAGGCGCCGAGCGCCAACCCGGTGTCCGGGATCTTCGACCGGATCTTCGTGGCCGGCCCGGCGGCGATCGACAGGTACGCCCGCGCCGGGGTGCGGATCCCGGCGGACAAGTTCGTGGTGGTGGGCCGCCCGCAGGTGGAGTCGATCGAGGTACGCCCCGAGCCGGCCCGGGGGTTGACGACGCCGACCGTGCTCTACACCCCGACCTGGACCGGGCACCACGCCGACGCCGACTACTGCTCGCTGCCGGTCGCCGAGGGGCTGCTGCGGCGGCTGCTGGAGCGCGGCGCGACGGTGATCCTGCGGTCCCACCCGTACACGGCGCAGAACCCGGCCTCGGCACGGCAGTTGGGCCGGCTGACCGAGATGCTCGTCGCCGATCGTGCCCGCAGCGGACGCCAGCACGTCGTCGGTGCGACGGCCCGCGAGCTGAGCCTGACCGAGTGCGTGAACCGGTCCGACGCGCTGATCTCCGACGTGTCCGGGGTGATCTCGGACTACCTCTACTCCAGCAAGCCGTACGCGGTCACCGACATGGGCGACGAGGGCGACCGGTTCACCGAGCGGTTCCCGCTGGCCGCGTCGGGTTACGTGCTGCGCCGCGATCTGTCCAACGTGGACGAGGTGTTGACCGCGCTGCTGGACACCGACCCGCTGGCCGCGGAGCGCTGGGCCACCCGCCGGCGTTACCTGGGTGACTTCCCCGCCACGTCGTACGCCGAGGCGTTCCTGACCGCCGCGCGCCGGGAGCTGACGGCGTCGGAGGACCCCGCGGCCGAACGCTCGCCGCAGCTCTCCCCCCTCGCCTGACCCGGGCTGACGGCCCAAACCCTCAGCGGTACGCGTCGAGCAGCGCCAGCACGGCCGCCGGGTTCTCCACGTGCGCGTTGTGCCCGAGACCGGGCAGCGTGGCGACCGGCACGCCGTACTCCTTGAGCTGCGCGTCGGTGACCATCGGGTCGTGCTCGCCGCGCGCCAGCAGCACCGGTACGTCGGTCGCCGTCAGCAGTCCGGTCAGGTCGGGCTCGCCGACGGCGAAGGCGTTCGGATCCATGGCGAGCCGCCACCGGCCGTCGACCTGACGGAGGCCGGCGTCCACCACCGGGTGGTCCGGCGGGAGCAGGCCGGCCAGCCCGGAGACGCGCAGGTAGCGGCGGGCCGCCTCGGTACGGCTGGCGAACCAGCTCACCGGGCGGGCGGCCAGTTCGGCGGCCCGTTCCAGTTCGGCGGGCGACCAGAGCGCCTTGATCCCCAAGCCGACCACCGCGTCCACCGGCATACCGGCGTCGCGCGCGGCCAACGCGAGGCCCACCACGCCACCCAGCGAGTGCCCGAGCACGACGAGCCGGTCGTCGGGGGCGAGGGCCGGCGCGATCCGCTCGGCGAAGCCGGCGAAGGAGTACGACGGCAGCGGCGACGCCCAGCCGTGGCCCGCGAGGTCCGGTGCCAGCCACCGGCCGGGCCAGTGTTGCTCCAGGTACGGCGCCCAGGGCAACCACACGTCACCGGTGGCCCCCAGGCCGTGCAACAGCAGCAGGACCGGCCGTCGACCGGCGTGACCACCCGATTCATCCACCACGGCCGCAGTCTCCCACGGTTCACGGCCAGGGACGAGAGTCGTCGACGGGGGCGTACCGCCGTGGAGGACGCGACGGGCGCCGGCCCCTCGTGAGGGACGGCGCCCGTGGCGGTCAGCGTGCCGGGTCAGGCGGAGTAGCCCCGGCTGGCGATCCAGTTGGCCAGGTCGATGGTGGTGACCCAGTACGACGGGTCGGCCGGGTTCGCCGAGTCGGCGATACGTACCGTGCGGCCGTTGTCCTTGTAACCCACGACGGCGATGTAGTGGCCGCCGCCGTAGGAGTGCCAGGAGCCGTCGGTGTCGGTGGCGTCCCCGACGACGTTGGCGACCACGCCGCGGCCGTCGGTGATGGCCTTGACGACGTCGGCCTGGAGGCGGTCCATCTGCGCCGGGCTGGGCGCGCCGACGAACATCCGGGTCCGGTACGGGGAGCCCTTCACCTCGGCGTTGAGCACCCGGGTGGTGTCCTCGGCCGAGTTGGTGCCCATCTCGGTGGTGCCCAGTTCGGCGCCGAGTTCCTCCTGGGTCCGGTCGATCCCGGTGGCGCTGAGCGCGTTGCGGGTGGCCGCCGGGCCGCAGTTGTAGTACGTGTTCTGCGCCTCGTACTCGTAGTCGAGCACCTTTGTCGCGGGCGGCTTCGGCCGCTCCGGCTTCCGGGTCAGGTCCGGGTTGCTGCTGGCCTTGGCGGCGGGCGCCGCGGCGCTGGTGGCCGGGGCGGCGCTGCTCGGCGCGGCGCTCGCCGACGGAGACGCGTCCCGCACCTCGCCCCGGGAGGCGGCGACGTCGGTGCGCATCTCGGCGACAGTGGTCGCGGTGCGCTGGCCGGCCGGCGCGTCGTCGGCGGTGGCGAGCAGGGTGCCGGTGGTGGCGGCGAGCACGAGGGCCGCGGCGGAGGCGGCGACGATCTGGTACGGGCGCTCGGTCGCGAGGCGGCGGAGCTGACGCTGCATGGTGTGCTTCACGGGGTCCTCCACGGTCGGGGGGAGAGCGGCACACCGGGGCCGGACCGGTATCCGGGCAGGCGCCATCGCGCGGACGGTGGTCCGCGGGTGGTGAACCGCTCAGGGGAACGCCCGGCGTGGCCGGGCGGTGAGGCGATGACCCGGGGGGTCAGCTCACCGTCACTGGACGGATGAGCGGGGGCACCGCTGTGCCGTGGAGGCGAGGGAACAGCCGAGGGGTGGAGAGGTGCTGCACGAGGATGGAACTCCTTCCGACACCGCCTACCGGGTTAGCTGACGGATTCGGGCGGGAAGATCGCCCTACCGCGGGCCGTGGCTCGCGGATTCACCCCGGACGTACTGATGGGTCCCCGGTTCGTTCATGACGATTGAGCGGGTCGGCGCGGCGTCGCCTGTTGCGATCGGTTACCGCACCGGACGGGACGACACTACTGGCCCGTTCACACCATGCCAAGCCAGGTTCACCTGCGTAAACCCGAATCGGCGCGACAATTTCTGCGCGTTCTGCCGCTGATGTGACTCGATGGGACAAGCGGTTACGGTGACGCCTGTGGGCGACAACCGGACAGGTCGCCGAAACTGCGGTCAGAATCCCGGGAACAATCGCGCCGAACGTGCCGGACGCCCGATTCCACATTCCGTGACCGGGCTCACACAACAGATCGGGCTCAACCCGCGCGGGCCGGGCGCCAGCGTGCCACCACGGCGGGACGGGCCGCCCCGCGCACCAGCCGGCGGGCGGGTGCCCGACTCGGCCGCAGCCGGGCCGTTGCCGCGCACGCCTCCTCGGCAAGGGTGCGCGCCGACTCGGCGGCCAGTTCCGCAGCCCGCCAGGCGGCCCGCTCCGCGCTGGCGGCGGCCTGGTGGTCGGCCCGTCTCGCGTCCCGGATCGACCGGCTGAGCAGCGCTTCCTGCTCGACCGGGTGCCGCCGGGGATCCCAGCCGTGCCGGTGCCCGAACACGTCGCTGAGCTGCGCCATGCTCAGGTCGCCCCGCCAGTACGCCGCCGTGGCCGCGCGGTGCAGGTAGCGCTCCCGGGCGGCGTACTCGGCGGGGGTGCGGGGCGTGGCCGGGCTGGGCAGCGCCCCGGACCCCGCGAAGCGGCGCGCGGCGGTGTCCGCCTCGTCGTAGCGCGCCCAGGCGCGTTCGGCCTGCTCCTGACTGGCCAGCCAGGCATCGCGTCGCCGCTGGGCCGTCCGGGCCGCGCCGGCCGCCGCGACGGCCACCTCCTCGGCGTACCGGCGCCGGTCGACGATCGCGGCCGCCGCCACCTCACGCGCGGTCGGCACGGCCGGGGACGGGTCGGCGGTGGGCCGGTCCTCTTCGGGCCGGGCGACAAGCACGGCGAGCACGCCGAGCGCCAGCAGGAACAGGGCCGACCAGATGGCAGCGGCCTGCGGTACCTCGGTTACGAACTGGTAGAAGACGGTGGTCTCCATGGTCGGCACCTCGCTGAGGAAGCAGAGCGATGGGGAGCCCCGTCGGCCACCTGGCCACGGTG
This sequence comes from Micromonospora sp. NPDC049204, assembly GCF_040647935.1. NCBI lineage: Bacteria > Bacillati > Actinomycetota > Actinomycetes > Micromonosporales > Micromonosporaceae > Micromonospora > Micromonospora sp. NPDC049204. The sequence continues at coordinate 296,169 of NZ_JBEZDC010000005.1, forward strand.
AGCGCGACCGGAAGCCACGTCCCCACGCTACCGTCGTGCCGACCTGGGCGCATCGACCGCGGGCGTGTCGAGGCGCGCCGCGCCGAGCCCCCTGACCAGGGTGGACGGTGTCAGCGGGTGTCCGCGTACGTTGATCGACTGTCGGTCTGGTCGGGTCCGCCGGTGTCGGGGGCGACGTCGCCGGTGGCCCGGGTTCCGGCCGTGCGTTGTCCGGGGACGGACGCCGATCGGGCCGGGCGGCGCGGCGCGAGCCGGCGCATCATCGGGGTTTCGACGTAGCGATGCAGCAGCGCGGCGAGGAGCAGGGTCACCAGCAGGAAGCCGAGCACCACGGCCGGCCCGCGCCACCCCTCGAAGCCGATCCCCCAGTCGCCGGTGAAGCGCAGCACGCTCGTCATCACCAGCACGTGGACCAGGTAGAAGGCGAAGGAGACCTCACCGAGCCAGACCAGCGGCCGCGACCGCCACGGCGACCGCCGGTCCCGCACGTCCGCGTCCGCGGCGGCGGTGATCACCAACAGGTACGCGACCGCGAGCAGCGTGGTCCACAACTCCGCGGGAATCCACTGCGCGGCCGCTGCCCAGACGCCCACGAAGATGACGCTGGCCCAGGTCAGCCCGGGGCCACGCCAGAGACCCCGGCGCATCAGCTCGGCCGCCACCGCGCCCAACCAGAACTCCAGCGACCGGACCGGCGGGAAGATCTGGGTGAACCACCACCGGCTCACCTCCGGCACCAGGTGTTGGGCCGGCCAGAGCGCGAGGATCAGCAGTGGCATCGCGACGACCAGCGCCCAGAGCAGCTTCGGCCGGGCCCGGCGCAGCAGCGGCAGCACCAGCGGTAGGCAGAGATAGAAGAAGAACTCGCAGGACAGCGACCAGCTCACCGTGTTGATGCTGTAGAACCAGCCCGGCCGGGGGTCCCAGGCCTGCAACAGCAGCAGGTTCTCCAGCGCGGCGGCCGGCAGGACCGGGTCGGCGAACCACCAGGCGACAAGCACCGTCGCCATGAACAGCACCAGGTGGTTGGGGTAGATCTTGGCAACCCGTCGCCGCCAGAAGGTGCGCCGGGAGTCGCCGGGGCGGGCCGACCAGACCAGCACGAACCCGCTGAGGATGAAGAAGAACTGCACCCCGGACAGGCCGAGGCTGAACACCTTGTCGACAACGGCCTTGACGTCCGGCTCGGCGATGATCCGCATGGTGCCCGCGTGGAACCCGAAGACCAGCAGCGCGGCGATCCAGCGCAGCCCGGTCAGCGAGGGCAGCCGGGACGGTGCGGGGGCGGGCCGGGCGGTCGACGCCGCGGCGGCGCTCGTCATCGGCGGATACCGAGGCTTGGCAGGGTCACCAGCACGTTCGTATCCTCCTCGGCGCGGCGTGGACGGCACGACGGCGACGCCCGCGACGGCCCGGCGGGGCCGCACCGGGGCACCCTACCGGGTCACTCCCGGGTGAACCGGACGAGTCCCGCCCGTCGCGGGCCTGGTCCCGCCGGCCGGCGTTAACCTTCTGCTGGGCGGGAGTTCAGCGACTCCACCATCCGCGGTCACGCGCGGTTCCGGGGCCGGCCATCCGGGTCGTCGAAGGTGGCGGGCGTGGTCAATGAGCCGACGCACGCACCGCTGCTGAGCATCGTCGTGCCCGTGTACGGCGTCGAGGCGTACCTGTACCAGTGCCTCGAGTCGATCCGGGCCGACATCCCGGCCGGGGAGTCGGACGCGGTCGAGTTGATCGCCGTCGACGACGCCTCCCCGGACGGCTGCGGCGACATGCTCCGCTCGTACGCCGCCGGCCACGACCGCGTCCGCGTCGTGCACCTGAGCAGCAACGTGGGTCTGGGTCTGGCCCGCAACGCCGGGCTCGACGTGGCCACCGGCCGGTACGTCTGGTTCATCGACAGCGACGACTGGGTGCCGACGGGCACGATCGCGGCCGTGCTGGACCGGCTGCGCCAGCACCAGCCCGACGTGCTGATGCTCGACCACCTGCGGGTGCACGAGGACGGCCGGCGGGAGATCGACGCGAGCAGTCACCTGCTGCACGGGATCGCCGGCGTGACCCGCCTGGACGACCAGCCGCAACTGCTGCGGGTGCAGCACACCGCCTGGAACAAGGTGGTCCGCCGGGACTTCCTGGACCGGTTGGAGCTGCGGTTCTTCCCCGGCTGGTACGAGGACATCCCGTTCAGCCATCCGCTGCTGATCGGCGCGGAGAAGATCTCCGTGCTGAACCGGGTCTGCTACCTGTACCGGCAGGGCCGACAGGGCGCGATCACCTCCACCCGCAGTGGCCGGCACTTCGACGCCTTCGCCCAGTACGAGCGCCTGCTGGACTGGGTCGCCCGCAGGCACCCGGACGAGCGGTTGCAGGCCGAACTGTTCCAGCTGATGATCAGCCACTACCTGGTGGTGGTGGGCAACGACGACCGGTTGCACCCGCACCTGCGGCGGGACTTCTTCCACCGGGCCGCCGAGCACTACCGCCGGTACCTGCCCACCGGCGGCTATCCGCTGCCCGCCGGGGCGACCGGGCTCAAGCACCGCCTCGTCGGTCGCGGTGACTGGCTGGCGTACTCGGCGCTGCGCCAGGCGCACCGGATCGCCGGTCGCCTACGCCGCGGCGGCCCGGCCGGTGGGGCCGGCGCCGGAGCCGGTCCGGTCACCGCCGACGAGGACCCGGGTCGAGGGGCGGACGTCGCGACGACGCGGGGCGGCGGGATCGCGACGGAGCGGCGGGACGCGCTGGCCGGGGGTCGACTGCCGTGACCGCGACCAGCGCACAGCACGCGGATTTTCCAGGTCGTTCACCCGCCGGGTGGACGACGACAGCAGCACCACCGCACGCGGGTGCGGGCATACCTGAGCAGAGGTCGGAATGACGGCGACAATCAAGATCGGACCACACCTGGTCGGTGCCGGGGAGCGACCGTTCGTGGTGGCCGAGATGTCCGGCAACCACAACGGTGACCTGAACCGGGCGTTGTCCATCGTCGACGCGGTGGCCGAGAGCGGGGCGCACGCGCTGAAGCTCCAGACGTACCGGCCGGACACGATCACCATCGACGTCGACACCCCGGCATTCCGGATCTCCGGCGGGCACGAGTTGTGGGGCGGGGAGAACCTGTACCGCCTCTACGAGCGGGCGCACACCCCGTACGAGTGGCACGCCCCGATCTTCGAGCGGGCGCGGGAGCACGGGCTGACCGTCTTCTCGTCCCCGTTCGACGCGACCGCCGTGCGACTGCTGGAGTCGCTGGACGCGCCGGCGTACAAGATCGCTTCTTCGGAGCTGGTCGACCTGCCGCTGATCCGGCTCGTGGCCAGCACCGGCAAGCCGATGGTGATCTCCACGGGGATGGCGACGGTCGCCGAGATCGACGCCGCGGTGCGCACCGCCCGTGCCGGCGGCGCGGCGGGCATCGTCCTGTTGGCCTGTACCGCGTCCTACCCGGCGCCACCGGCCGACAGCAACCTGCGCCGACTGCCGGTGCTGGCCGGCGCGTTCGACGTGCCGGTCGGGCTCTCCGACCACACGCCCGGCATCGGGGTGGCGGTCGCCTCGGTGGCGCTCGGCGCCTGCTTCATCGAGAAGCACGTCACGCTGGACCGGGCCGACGGCGGCGTGGACTCGGACTTCTCGCTGAACCCGGCGGAGCTGGCGGCGCTCGTCGCCGAGTCCGGCCGGGCGTACGAGGCGCTGGGTGGCACCGCGATCGGCCCGACCCCGGCGGAGCGGGAGGGGCTACGGTTCCGCCGTTCCCTGTTCGTGGTCGAGGACGTCCGCGCCGGTGACCAGGTGTCCGCGCAGAACGTGCGGTCGATCCGGCCGGCCGGCGGCCTGCCCCCCGTGGAGATCGACCGGGTGCTGGGCCGCACCTTCACCGCCGACGTCTCCCGGGGCACTCCCCTGAGCTGGGACCTGATCTGACCGTCGTCCGAGGCCGGGTCGCCGAGTGGGTGCGGCCCGGCCCGGTGCACTCCCCTAGGCGCCGGCAGCAGCCCGACCGTCGGGCACGAAGCCGACGGTGACCACCAGGTCGGCCAGCCAGAGGGTCCGCCAGACCGCGGGCCCGTCGGCCGGTGTACTCAGTCCGTGGCGGCGCCACCACGCCGCCACCGGCACGTTGGTCAGCTTGCAGCAGCACTCGGCGCGGGTCCACCGCGCCCAGAAGTCCTCCACACCGAACCGGCGGGCCAGCGCCGGGGGCACCGGGGCGTCGGCCCGTTCCGCGTCGATGGCCACCCGCCACCCCGGCGTCCGCGGGCCGTACCAGCCGACGCAGCGTCCGTCGTCCAGGTGACTGCGGGTCACCGCGTCGGTCAGGGCGGCGGGAGCACCGATACGCAGGTGTCGTTCGGCGACGGCCAGCAGCGCCGGCACCGGACGGGGCCGGAGCAGCCGGTCCAGGTCAGATGGCGGCGGCACCGTCCACCACGATGACCTGGCCGTTGATGTTGGTGTGCTCCCGCAGCAGCATCCGCACCACGGGCGTGACCTCCGCCGGCTCGGTCAGGTGACCGGTCGGCGTGCGGCGCACGATCTGGTCGAGCTGGGTCGGGCCGAGCACGGCGGACATCTCCGAGGCGAAGAAGCCGGGGGCGACCGAGTTGACGAGCATCCGGCCGCCCAACTCCCGGGCGAGCGAGCGAGTGGCGGCGTCCATGCCGCCCTTGGTGGCCGAGTACGCGACCAGACCCGGAAACCCGCGCTGCCCGCAGATCGAGGTGATGTTGACGATCCGCCCGCGCATGCCCTTGCCGAGCATTCGGCGGACCACCAGCCGGGTCAGCTGCAACGGGGCGGTCAGGTTGGTCTCGATGATCCGGGCGATGTCGTCGGTGGCGGTGTGCACGTGCAGCGAGTCCTGCCCGACGGCGGCGTTGTTGACGATGCCGTCGATCGGGCCGAGGCGTTGCTCCACCTCGCGGACGAAGCTCTGCGCGGCCCGCAGGTCGGTGACGTCCACCGAGCCGACGTGCACCCGGTCGGGGTGCTCGGCGGCGAGTTTCGCCAGCTCCGGCGTGACGGTACGGGCGAACGCCGCCACCCGTACGCCCGCGTCGAGCAGGTCGGTGACGATGGCCAGGCCCAGCCCACGGGAGCCGCCGGAGACGAGGACGACGGTGCTGGGCGGGACGAGTGGGATGACGACGGGATCAGACATCGCTCTTCAGGGTCTCCTTGACGGGAATCTCGGTGAGCACGCGGATCCGGCGGGGCACCGCGTACTCGGGAAGCTGGCCCGCGCACCAGCGGACCAGCGCGGCCTCGTCGGGCACACCGGTGCCGACCGAAGGCGGGCCGGCGGGGCCGGTGGGGTTGAGGACCACCTCGGCGACCACCATCCGGCCGAGCACCGGGGCGCGGCGTCCGGTCACCCGGGCCCAGGCCACCGCCGGATGCCCGGCGAGCACACCGCGGACCACCCCGGCGGAGACCTTGCTGCCGCCGACGTTGATCTCGTCGGAGTCGAGGCGGCCGGTGATCAGCACCCGGTCGTCGAGGATCTGCACCCGGTCCCCGGTGCGGATCGGGCCGGACAGCCCGGCCCCGTGGTGCGGGGAGGTCACCACCAGCTCGTCGTCCACAACGGACAGCGTCGGCCGGCCCGGGGTCTCTCGGTCCAGCCAGTCGACCGGGAAGCCGGCCCGCCCGTCGTGCACCACGATGGATGCCCCCACCTCGGACGAGGCGTAGATCCAGGAGATCCGGGCGGCGGGGAACACCTCCCGGAGCTGGTCCAGGATCGCCTGGTCCACCGGCTCCCCGCCGAGGGTGAGCTGCCGCAGCGGCACCCGGGCCAGGGCGGCGGCGTCGCGGTGGAGGGTGCGACGCCAGAAGGTCGGGGTGCCGGAGGCGGCGTCCACCCCGTGCGCGGCCGCGACGGCGGGCCAGTCGTCCAGCTCGTCGGGCTCGACCACCACGAGGTGCTGGCCGGGCTGGGTCAGTGACAGGGTGACCACCTGCCACCAGGCGTACGTGCCGGGCGCGTACGGGCACAGCCAGGTCCGGTCGGGCTGCTCGGCCCGCACGGTGGTCAGCGTGTCGAGGGTGTGCCCGACCCGCTTGGGACGGCCCGTCGAGCCCGAGGTCAGCAGCCACAGCCGGCCGGGCTCGGCGGCTCGCTGCCGGGCCGGCACGCTCGCCTGCACGCCGTCGTCGTCGAGGACGCCGACGGTGAACCCGGCCTCCAGCAACTCCGTCCGCATCGCCGCGTCGACCCGACCCGACGTGCTGAGCAGCAACTCAGTGCCGTGCACGGCGTGCTGCCGAGCGGCGGCGAGCGCGTGCACGCCACGGTGGGCGAGCACCGCTGCCGGATCGGGCAGCGTCGGCGTCGGCAGGGCCCGCCAGGTCAGCGCGGCGCCACCGACGACGATCCGGTTGTCGACGCCCGCCGGCTCCCGGCGCGCGGGTGCGCGGTCGCGCGCCGTCGCGACTGTCACTGGTGTTGAAGCTCGACGAGGAAGTCGAGGACGTCTCCGACGGTGGCGATGCGGCGCAGGCCGGGGGCGTCGAAGTTGAGCTCCTCCCCCGTCTCGTCCTCGACCCGCAGGGCCAACTCGGAGAAGTCGAGCGACCGGAAACCGATCTCCCGCAACTGCGCCGCGTCGTCCGCGGGCAGCTCCTTGTCCTGGTTCTTCAGCACCTGAGCCATGAGGTCGCGGATCTGCGCGCGACTCAATTCGTTCATGCGGCGCAGTCTACAACCCATCGAATGCATATCTGCTTTCCCGGTGTGGCCGGGTAAGGTGCTCCGACCGGACGTGAACAGCTAAGAAAGCGAGACGCACGTGCTGCGCGAAGCGACGGCGGACGACGTTCACCTGATGTTGTCCTGGCGTAATCAGGAAACCAACCGACAGGTCAGCAAGACCAGCCACGAGATCACCGCCGACGAGCACGCCCGGTGGTGGTCGGCGGTCCGCGACGACAGGTCCCGGCGCGTGCTGGTGTACGTCCGCGACGACCGGCCCTGCGGCGTGGTCACCTTCTTCGACCTGCGGTTCGACCGCCCTCGCACCGGGGCGTGGGGCTTCTATCTGGACGCCGACGGGCTGGCCGGCCGGGACGAGACGCTGCCCGCCTGGCTGGGGGTCATGCGGGAGGCCGTCGAGTACGCGTTCGACGGGCTGCACCTGGACCGGCTCGACGGCGAGGTGCTCGGTCACAATACCGTCGTACGACAGATGAACCGGCGTTTCCGATTCGTCGAGGGCACCCCGAGACAGGAGCTGTCCGACGGGCGGGAAATCACCGTCATCCCGATTTCCCTGGCTCGGGCCGACCGCCGCCAACGCTGATTGTCGGACCCATTCGGATAATGGCCCCGAATCATTAACCGATGGTGTTCCCGGTGGACATCCGCCGTTCACGAATGGCGGCGCCCGGCCGGGTCAGCCCCGCCGCCAGGCCGCCCAGTGCTGCACCGGGTTGCCGCCGAGCCGGACGAAGCCGTACGCGGTGCCGTCCCAGTCGTCCGGCTGACCGGGCGCCCAGCGGGCGAACACCACCTGCGCCGCCGCCGGCGGCTGCTCGCCGAACCACCGGACGTCGGTCCAGGTCACCTGGTGGCTCAGGTTGAACCGCAGGACGTAGTGCACGCCGGTCGAGGCCCAGACCCGCTCGCCGGGGCGTACGCCGACGTCGGCCACCCGGGGCGTCGGTGCGGTGCTCGCGACGGCCGGCCGCACGATGCGGTGCTCGATGACCTGCATGGTGACCAGGTTGACCACGACGAGCACGCCGAACATCGGCAACCGCAGTCGGGGCACCAGCGCGGCGGCGACGAGCAGCAGGCAACCGCCGATCCCGACAAGTGACCCGAGCACCGGGCGCATCTCCCGCCAGCCCCCGGTCAACGCCACCAGGTCCGGCGCGCTGAAACCGCCGTAGCGCAACCGGTGGCCCTGGCTGGCCACGTACGCGAGGCGGGCGGCGATCAGCGCTCCACCGCCGACCAGCAGGGCCACCGCGACGGCCGCCCGGCGCAGCACCACCCGGCGGCCGGCGGTGAGCAGCACCCCGAGGCCGACCAGCAGCCAGAACGGCGCCAGCATCTGCACGTAGCGGCCGTAGATCGCGTCCAGGGGCTTGCCGGTGATGCCGGCCAGGATCACCGACGCGCCGCCGGCCACCCCGACGGTCACCACGAGCGCCACGCCCATCGTCCAGCGGGCCGCGTCGCCGTGCCGTGGACGCCACAGTTCGCGCACGGCCGCGGCCCAGGCCACTCCGGCCATCCCGAACGTGATCACCACGAGGTACCAGAGTTGGGTGGTGACGCCCGCGCCGACGCGGACCACGCCCCGCACGGAGGCGACCGCCTCGACCGTGCCGCCGCCGGGGGTGCTGCCCAGCAGGTAGACCCTGTCGCCGAGGTGGTGGATGACGGCGGCGTTGAGCAGCGCCAGGGCGAGCACCGGCAGCAGCGCCGCGAGCACCGCGGGCGGGCCGATCCGGCGGCGGACCAGCAGCAGCAGGACCAATCCGGCGTGCACCGCCACGATCACCAGGCCACGCGAGTGCAGCAGGTGGAACCCGCCGACCAGCAGGCCGACGGTGGCGGCGGCGAGCGGGCCGGGCCGGGAGATCCAGCGGTGCACGGCGAGCAGCCAGGCGACGACCAGCGGGGCCATCACTGTGTCGATCATGGCGATGCCCGCGTAGAAGGCGGTGGCCGGCAGGGTCGCCGCCGCGACCGCGCCGAGCAGCGCGTACGACCGGCGCAGCCCGAGCAGGCGGCGACCGAGCAGGTACGCCAGCGGCAACAGCGTCGAGTTCGCCATCGCGTTGACCAGCTGGACGATCCGGTAGCTGTCGCCGAAGTCCCGGTCCCCGAGGAACGCCGGTGAGATCAACATCGGGTAGCCGACCCGGCGCAGCAGGTCGTTCTCACTGCTGAACCCGCCCGGCCCGCCGACCAGCGCGCGGGCGGTGTTCAGGTAGCTGTCCTCGTCGGTGTGCGCGATCGGCAGCACGATGTGCCGGGACAGCCACATCCGCCAGGCGACGCTGAGCACCCAACCGACGACGAGCAGCACCGGCACCAGCCAGCGCCGCGCCGGTGCGGCGTCGGACGTCGTCGCCACCACCTCCGGCCGTTCGATCACGTCGCTACCGGATGCCATCAACGCCTCCAGATCTGCCGGTCGGACCGGTCCCCGCGTGGACCGGCAGGGGCTGTCGGTCCGCGCCGGTGACGCGTGGGGTGACCCGCTCGCACCGAGCCGATGCGGATGTCGGGTGAACGCGGAACCGGCCGCGAAGCGGGGCTGGCGGGTCACTCGCGCGGGTCACTGTAACGGCCCAATGTGGCCAGGTCAGGCCGGTTACGGGCCGGACGGAAGTGTTTGCCTACGCGGTGCTCGGCATTCACAGGAGCAGGGGGTGCGGTTAACCCGCGAGCGTCGGGGAGTTAACCCGCCATGGCTAGCGTCTCACCCCGGTCGGCCGGCCGAGGGCCGCCCGTTCATCCACGATCACGGGAGCACCAAATTGAGTGAGTTGAATGGATCGTCCATTCTGATCACCGGGGGAACGGGTTCCTTCGGCAGGACCTTCCTCCGGCACATCCTCACCGAGGCCGACCCCGCGCGCGTGGTCGTGTTCTCCCGCGACGAGCTCAAGCAGTACGAGCTGCGCCAGCAACTCGGCGACGACCCACGGCTGCGCTGGTTCATCGGCGACATCCGGGACCGCCACCGCCTCACCCGGGCCATGCACGGGGTGGACCACGTGGTGCACGCCGCCGCGCTCAAGCAGGTGGACACCGCGGAGTACAACCCCTCCGAGTACATCGCCACGAACATCACCGGCTCCCAGCACGTCGTCGACGCCGCGATCGAGGCCGGCGTCAAGAAGGTCATCGCGCTCTCCACCGACAAGGCGTCCAGCCCGATCAACCTGTACGGCGCGACGAAGCTGGTCGGCGACAAGCTGTTCGTCTCGGCCAACCACTACGCCGCCCAGCACCCCACCCGGTTCTCCGTGGTGCGCTACGGCAACGTGGTGGGCAGCCGCGGCTCGGTCGTCCCGCTGTTCCGCCGGCTGGCCGCCGAGGGCAAGAGCCTGCCGATCACCGACAAGCGGATGACCCGCTTCTGGATCACGCTCGACCAGGCCGTGCAGTTCGTCATGGACTCGTTCGACCAGATGCAGGGTGGCGAGTTGTTCGTGCCCCGCATCCCGAGCATGCGCATCCTCGACCTGGTCGAGGCCGTGGCCCCGGACGCCACCACCCACGAGATCGGCATCCGCCCGGGCGAGAAGCTGCACGAGGAGATGATCGCGCCCGACGACAGCCGCCGCACGCTACGTGCCGACGGCCGGTTCATCGTCCAGCCGACCATCGCCACCTGGGGCTACCAGCCGCCGGTCGACTGCGACCCGGTGCCGGACGGCTTCGCCTACCAGTCGGACACCAACGACGAGTGGCTCACCGTCGAGCAACTGCGCGACATGCTCGGCCTCACCGCATGACGGGGATGCTCCCGTACGGCCGGCATTCGATCAGCGAGGACGACATCGCCGCCGTCGCCGACGTGCTGCGCGGCGACTGGCTCACCACCGGCCCGCAGGTCGACGCCTTCGAGGCCGACCTCGCCACCTGGACCGGCGGGGTCGGCGTCGCCGCCGTCGCCAACGGCACCGCCGCGCTGCACGTGGCGTACGCGGCGGCCGGCGTGGGACCGGGCGACGAGGTGGTCGTCCCACCGATGACCTTCGTGGCGACCGCCAGCAGCGCGGTCGCCCTCGGCGCGAAGATCGTGTTCGCCGACGTCGACGACGAGACGTTCTGCCTCGACCCGGCCGCGGCCGCCGCCGCCGTCACCGCGCGGACGAAGGTCGTCGCCGCGGTCGACTACGCCGGCCACCCCGCCGACTACGACGCGCTGCGCACGTCGGTCGACGGCAGCGACGCGCTGCTGCTCGCCGACGCGGCGCACTCGATCGGCGGGACGTACCACGGTCGACCGGTGGGCTCGCTCGCCGACCTGACCACGTTCTCGTTCTTCCCCACCAAGAACCTCACCACCGCCGAGGGTGGCGCCGTCGCCGCGCTGGACCCGCGGATCCTCACGCGGGCCCGCCGCTTCCGTGGCGTCGGGATGGTCCGGGAACGCGACGAGTTCCGCTTCGCCGACGAGGGCGGCTGGCATCAGGAGGTGCACGAGTTCGGGCTGAACTACCGCCTGCCCGACGTGCTCTGCGCCCTGGGCCGCAGTCAACTGCGCCGGCTCGCCGAGTTCACGGCGCGGCGGGCCGCCCTGGCCGCCCGCTACGACGAGGCACTGGCCGACCTCGACGGCGTACTCCGGCCGAACCGCAGGTCGTGGGCCGACCCGGCCTGGCACCTCTACCCGATCCGGGTGCTCGACGGGCGTCGCCGCGAGGTGTACGACCGGATGCGCGCCGCCGGCATCGGCGTCCAGGTCAACTACATCCCGGTGCACTGGCACCCGGCCTTCGCCGACCTCGGCTACCGGCGCGGGTCCTGCCCGGTGGCCGAGTCGTTCTACTCCCAGCAGCTGTCCCTGCCGCTCTACCCGGGACTCAGCGACACCGACCAGGATCGCGTCATCGACGCGCTGACCACGGCCCTGCGGTACGGCTCGGTGCGTTCCGCCGCCTGATGGGAACCTGATGCACCACGCCAACCACTTCTACGGCCACGCGCACGTACTGGCCCGCTACGCCGGTCTCGGCGACCGGCACCCACCGCGGATCAACGGGTACGTGCAGCACGGCTGGAACATCGGTGACGGCCTGGCCCCCGGTCACCCGTACGCCGAGCGCTCCCCCAGCCTGCTCTGGTCCGAGCAGACCCGCCGGCGGGCCTGGTCGGTGGGGCGGCGCAACGTGGTGGTCATCGGCGCTCCGTTCGCCTACCTGCTGGCCCTGCGACCCGAGCAACCGGCGGCCGAGGAGCGGGAGGGCACCATCTGGTACCCGTTCCACGGGTGGGAGGGCCAGCACGTCAAGGGCGACCACCGGAAGTTGATCGCGCTCATCCAGGACACCGAGCCCGGCCCGGTCACCGTCTGCCTCTACTGGCACGAGTACCGGATGCGCAGCGTCCGCCGGCTCTACGAGCGCGCCGGCTTCCGGGTGATCTGCCACGGCTACCGGGGACACTGGTGGAAGGACACCGACCCGGAGTTCCTCGACAAGCAGTTGACCGAGCTGCGTCGACACCGGCGGGTAGCATCCAACCGGCTGACCAGCGCGATCTTCTACGGCATCGCTGCCGGCTGCGAACCGGCGGTCTACGGCGACCCGATGATCCTGTCCAACGAGGACCCGACCTTCGGCGGGACGGCCCGCATCCGACGGCAGTGGCCGCAGTTACACGGCACCGAGGTCGACCTGCCCACCGCGGTCGAGATCGCCCGCGCCGAGTTGGGGACCGACCACCGCTGCACGCCGGCAGAGCTGCGCGAGCTGCTCGGTTGGGCGAACCTCCAGGAGGAAGAGGACCACCGTGACGACTGAGACGGCACCCGCCGGCCGGATCACCCTGCCCGGCGGCGAGATGCTGGCCTGGTCCGACCTGCCGCAGCAGCGCCTGGCCGACGGTGGACCCCTCGCCGCGCTGGCCGCCCGGCTCGTGCCGCCCGGCGCCCGGGTGCTGGTGGCCGGCCCGCACGACCCGGCCCTGCTCGACCAACTCGGCCACGCCGAGGTGACATGCCTGCTGCGCAGCCACCCGGACGCGGTCGCGCTCGCCCAGCGCGCCGCCCACCTGGTGGTGGGCGGCCCGGCCGGGTTGCCCGACGACGAGACGTACGACGTGGCGATCGCCGCCGCCGGACTGGACCCGGTCGAGTCGGTGGAGGGCACCCGCCTCGGTTGGGACGGCGTGCTGGCGCGACTGGTCGCCGCCCTGCGGCCGGGCGGCACCCTGCTGCTGCGCGTGGACAACCCGCTCGGCCTGCACCGACTCGTCGCCACCACCCCCTGGTACGCCGGCCGGGAGGACTCGGCGTGGACCATCGGCGGGGTCCTCGACCGGACCCACCCGGCCAACCGGGAGCAGCTGCGCGAGCGGCTCACCGCGGCGGGGCTGCGGGCGGGCGCCTGCTGGGCCGCGTACCCCGACGCCGGCACCCCGACGGCGCTGCTCGACGCCGACCACCTCGACTCCGACGCGGGCTCCGGCCTCTTCGACGCGGTGCTGCACGGCGCGTGCGCCGGCGGTTTCACCGGCGACACCGTGCTCCAGGACCCGGCCCGGCTGGCGGTGGACGCGCTGCACGCCGGCCGCGCCGCCGACCTCGCGCCGGGTTGGCTGGTGCTCGCCCACCGGCCCGCCGACCCGGCGGATCCGGGCACGCCGCCCGTCGACGGGGATCTGCCGGTGGCGCTGGTGCAGACCGGGCGCCCCGGGATCGGCGTGCTGGAGGTGCGGCACGGTCCGTCGGGATGGCGGTGGGGACGCCTCGCGACCACCGGCACGGACCTGCCGGCCGCCGCGCCGTTCGCCAGCCGCGAGGCCGCGTACCGGGACGCGGACGCGCTGTCCGGGCCGGTGCCGGCCGGCCGGCTGCTGCGTACCCTGCTGCTCGACGCGGCCCTGCGCCGCGACCTGGCCGCCCTGCGCACGCTGCTGCACGGGTACGCGGGCTGGCTCGCCGACCAGGCCGACACCGACGGCCGGATCGCCGGCGCGGCGGCGCTGGCCGGCACCGACAACGTGGTCGTCGACGGCGAGCGGTACGCGGTGCTCGACCCGAGCTGGCGGGCCACCGATCCGCTGCCCGCCGACGTGGTGCTGGCCCGCGGGCTGTGGCGTTTCGCGGCGGGCCTGCTCACCGGCGGGTACGCCCACCCGTGGTCGTCCACCCTCGACGTCGCCGGCCTGACCGTGGTGCTCGGTGGCCTCGCCGGACACGACCTGGACCGCGCGACCATCAGCGAGGCGGTGGAGGCCGAGGCCGCCATCGCCGCGGCGCTGCACGGGTTGGACACCGACGGCAGGGCCCACCTCGCCACCGAGCTGCACGCCGTCACGCCGACCGACCCGCCGGCGGGTGCGGCGCGCAGCTACCAACAGCTCCACGAGGCGTGGCTGCGCCAACGCGAGGAACTCGCCCGGCTGGCGGCACTGACCGCGTGGACCGAGGAGCTGCTCACCTCGCGGGAACGCGCGTTGCGGCGGGCCGAGACGACGATCGGCCTGCTCAGCGGATCGATCAGCTACCGGGTGGGCCGGCTCGCCATCACCCCGGCCCGGCTGGCCAAGCAGGGCGCCCGCGCCGCCAAACGCCGGGCCACCGCGGTGCTCTCCCCCAAGCAGGAGGAGCAGCAGTGACCGCCGTACCGGTGCCCGGGGTCGCCACGGACGACACGGGGCCACGGATCGTCGGCATCGTGCAGGCGCGCATGGGTTCGTCCCGGCTGCCCGGCAAGGTGCTCCGCCCGCTCGCCGGGCGTTCCGTGCTGGGCCGGGTGGTGCGCGCCGCCCTCGACAGCGGCGTCCTGGCCGACCTGGTGGTCGCCACCAGCACGGATGCGGTCGACGACGCGGTGGCGGCCGAGTGCGCGCGGCTGGGCGTGGCGTGCCACCGCGGGCCGGTCGACGACGTGCTGGGCCGGTTCGTGGGTGCGCTCGCGGCGCACCCGGGCGACGCGGTCCTGCGGTTCACCGCCGACTGCCCGCTGCTCGACCCGGAGATCATCACCCTGGTCGCGTCGGTGTACCGGGCGGTCCCCGGGCTCGACTACGCGAGCACGTCGATCGCCCGCACCCTGCCCCGCGGGCTCGACGTCGAGATCATCCGGGCGGAGACGCTGCGCACCCTGGACCGGCTCGCCACCGACCACCACCGGGTGCATGTCACCTCGTACGCGTACACCCATCCGGAGGTGTTCCGGGTGCTCGGGGTGACGCTCACCCCGGACCGGTCGACGCTGCGGCTGACCCTGGACACCGAGCGGGACTGGGCGCTGGTCAGCGCGGTCGTCGACCACTTCGGCGACGTCAGCGTGCCACTGGCCACGCTCACCGGCTGGCTGCACGGGCAACCCCACCTGCGCGCGCTCAACGCCGACGTGCGACAGAAGCAGCTGGAGGAGTGCTGAGCACGCCGCGGGTCGGGTTGCGCTGCGACGCCAGCCCACGGCGGGGCGTCGGCCACCTCGTCCGCTGCCTGGCACTCGCCGAGGAGTTCCTCGCCCGGGGCGTCCACGTCGCCGTGTTCGGCACCGTCGAACGACTCCCCTGGGCCACCGCGGAACTGGCCGCCCGGGGCATCCCCCTGCACCCCGGCCCGGACTCGCCGGCCGGACTGGTCGAGGCGGCCCGCCGACACCACCTGGACGTGCTGGTCCTCGACTCGTACGAGCTGGACCCGGCCGGGGCGGGCGCGCTGCGTGCCGCCGGCGTGTTCACCCTCGCCGTGATCGACGGGGACAGCCGGGGTCAGGTCGCCGACCTCTACCTCGACCAGAACTTCGGCGCGGAGCTGCCGGGGCTGACGGGCCGGCTGCTCGCCGGCACCGGGTACGCCCTGCTGCGCGACTCCGTGATCACCGCCCGGCCGTCGGCGCCTCCGCCCGCCACGACGGTCAGCCGACCCCGGGTGCTGGCCTTCTTCGGCGGCACCGACGCGGTCGGCGCGGCACCGGTGCTGACCCGGGTGCTCGTCGCCACCGGCCATCCGATGGACCTCACGGTCATCGTCGGCCGACCCGAGATCGAGGCCGAGGTCGAGGACGTCGCCCCCGGCCGGGGACAGGTCATCCGGCCGGTGCCACCCACCGGCGCGCTGCCGGCACTGATCACCGAAGCCGACCTGGTGGTCAGCGCCGCCGGCACGTCCACCTGGGAACTCTGCTGCCTGGGCGCGCCCGCCGCGCTCGTGTGCGTGGTCGACAACCAACGTGAGTCGTACACCCGGGTGGTGCGGCACGGCCTGGCCGCCGGCCTCGGCGAACTGCCGGAGCTGACCGCCGCCGGCGTCGCCGGACGGGCCGCCCGCGCGGCGGCGGCACGGACCCTGCACGGGCTGCTCAGCTCACCGCAGCGCCGCGCGACGCTCGCCGCGCAGGCCTGGTCGACCGTCGACGGGCAGGGCCGGGCGCGGGTCGTGGACGCGGTGCTCGACGCCGTACGCGCCGCCGCCGTCCCCGGCTGACCAGAGCAGACCACCAGGGGCAGCGCTACCTAGTACGGGTGTACGAAAGTGCTGCTAGGGTGGCTGGATGACGCAGGCCGCCTACCAGCCGTCGATGCTCGACCTCGCCGACGCCGGGCCGACCCTGGGGTCCCTGCCCGGTCTGATCCGCCGGCACCAGCTCAGCCGGAGCGCCTGGGTCGACCACCTTCCCGGGTGGGTGCACGGCTCCGACGCGGTCCTCGACACCCTGCTCACCGAGGTCCCCTGGCGGGCCGAGCGGCGCACCATGTACGACAGCGAGGTCGACGTGCCCCGCCTGCTCTGCTGGTACGACGGCGACCGGCGCCTCCCCCACCCGGTGCTCACCGAGGCACGGGCCGCGCTGACCCGGCACTACGCCCCCGAGCTGGGCGAGCCCTTCGTCACCGCGGGCATGTGCCTCTACCGGTCCGGCCGGGACAGCGTCGCCTGGCACGGCGACACCATCGGCCGTTCCGCACACACCGACACCATCGTCGCGATCGTCTCCTTCGGCGCGCCCCGACCCCTGCTCCTGCGCCCTCGCGGCGGCGGCGACAGCCTCCGCTTCCCGGTGGGCCACGGCGACCTGATCGTGATGGGTGGTTCCTGCCAACGCACCTGGGAGCACGCCATCCCGAAGACCACCCGCCCGGTCGGCCCCCGGGTGAGCGTCCAGTTCCGCCCGGTCGGCGTGGCCTGATTCCCACCCGGGTCCGCCCCCGCCTGCTCTACAGCAGGCCGGCGAGTTTGTAGAGGACCAGCGATCCGGCGACGGCGACGTTCAGGCTCTGGCCGTGCCCGACCATGGGAATCTCCACGGCCGCGTCCAGGTGGTCGAGGGCCTCGGGCGGGATGCCCGTCGACTCGTGCCCGAGCAGCACCACGGTGCGGCCCCGAGCGGCGGGCAGGTCACCGAGCCGAACGGCCTCGTCGGCCAACTCCACCCCGAGGATCCGGGTGCCGGCGGCCCGTTCGGCGGCCAGCCACCGCAGCGGACTGCCGACCCGGTGGACGCAGCCCGGCCGGCGCAGGGTGTTGCCACGGGCCAGGGCCTCGTCCACCCACCGGAAGGGCGGCACGGCCAGGCAGGCACCGACCGCGTCGCAGGTACGCAGCAGGGTGCCCAGGTTCGCGCCGTGCAGCGGCCAGAGCGGGGCGGCGATCAGATGACCCCAGCAGCGATGCTGGCGGGGTCGGCGGGCGGCACGCAGCTCGCGCCTGGGCCGGACCCGGATGGCGGCGCTCACGCCGCGTCGGCGACTCCGCCGGACAAGATAAAGATCATGTGAGAGGTGCTTGGCGGCGCACCCGGGCCATCACCGAGAACAGGAGCCCTCACCATACCCCGCGTACGCGCCCTCTCCGCATGATCGTGCTCCATCCAGGATCGAGTGGTATCGCCGCGTCGGTGATGCCACTACTTCCCGGATCGAGCACGATCTTCCCCCACCTGCGCGGCTCTTGGGGAAGGACGCGCGGGCGGGTCGGGCGCGCGGCGTGGCAACCCGATCAATCGCGTTCGATGAGGTGGCCGACCACCGTTGGGCCGAGCATCACGGCGAAGCCGGAACCGTCGCGGCGGGGATCCGCCGCCGGCAGTTCCACCGGATCACCGGTGCCGGTCGCGCCGACCGGGCGCGGACCCACCCAGGCGACGACCACGTCCGTCTCACCCTTGAGGAAGCGGTGCGCGCGCACGCCGCCGGTCGACCGGCCCTTCGCCGGGTACGCCTTGAACGGCGTCACCTTGACCGTCGCCCCGGTGGAGGTGACCACCATCGGCTCACCATGCC
The DNA here is from genome assembly GCF_040647935.1 of Micromonospora sp. NPDC049204. NCBI lineage: Bacteria > Bacillati > Actinomycetota > Actinomycetes > Micromonosporales > Micromonosporaceae > Micromonospora > Micromonospora sp. NPDC049204. The sequence goes on from NZ_JBEZDC010000005.1 coordinate 314,107, forward strand.
CCGGGTCGTCGGTGCGGACCGCGCCGAAGAACGCCACCCGCGCCCCGGCCGGCACGTTGATGCCGGCCATCCCGCCGCCCTTGAGGCCCTGCGGACGGACCAGCCCGGCGGGGAAACGTAGCAGCGACGCCTCCGACGTGACGAAGGTGAGCGATTCGGTGCCGTCGGCCAACCACGTCGCACCGACCACCTCGTCGCCGTCCCGCAGGCCGATCACCTCGAACTCGTCGGAGCGCACCGGCCACTCCGGCGCGCAGATCTTCACCACGCCCTGCCGGGTGCCCAGCGCCAGCCCCGGTGAGCCCTCCGCCTGGCCACCCAACGGGGCCAGGCCGACGACGGTCTCCCCCGCCGCCAACGGGACCAGCTCGGCCGCGGACATGCCACCGCGCAGCGACACCGTGCCGGCCTGCTCGGGCAGCACCGGCAGCGGCAGCACGTCGACCTTGAAGGCCCGACCCGCGCTGGTCAGCAACAGCACCCGACCACGGGCCGTCGAGTGCACGATGGCGCGTACCGTGTCGTGCTTGACCCGGCCGTTGCGCCGACGCCCCTCGGCGCTCTCCTCCGACTCGGCCGCGGTGCGGGCGACCAGCCCGGTCGCGGAAAGGATCACCTGGCACGGGTCGTCGGCGACCTCCAGCGGGCCGGCCGGCGCGGACGCCGCCAGGACCTCCTTCAGGTCGCCGTCGACGAGCGTCGTCCGACGTTCGGTACCGAACTGCTTGACCACCGAGGCCAACTCGTCGGAGACCAGCTTCCGCAGCACCCGCTCGTCGTCGAGGATCTTGCTCAACTCGGCGATCTCGCCGCGCAGCCGCTCCTGCTCGGTCTCCAGCTCGATCCGGTCGAACTTGGTCAGCCGACGCAACGGGGTGTCCAGGATGTAGGTGGCCTGGATGTCGGACAGACCGAACCGGCTCATCAGCCCGTCCTTCGCGGCCTGCGCGTCGTCGCTGCCCCGGATGAGCCGGACCACCTCGTCGATGTCCAGCAGGGCGATCAGCAGACCGTCGACCAGGTGCAGCCGCTCCTGACGCTTGCGCCGCCGGTACGAGGTGCGTCGGGTGACCACCTCGTACCGGTGCGCCAGGAAGACCTCCAGCAGCGCCTTGAGCCCCAGCGTGCGCGGCTGCCCGTCGACCAGGACCAGGTTGTTGACGCCGAACGACTGCTCCAGCGGGGTCAGCCGGTAGAGGTCGGCGAGCAACGCCTGCGGGTTGACCCCGACCTTGCACTCGACGACGAGTCGGGTGCCGCTCTCCCGGTCGGTGAGGTCCTTGACGTCGGCGATGCCGGTCAGCCGCTTGGTCTTGGTGACCTCGTTGGTGATCGCCGCGATGACCTTCTCCGCGCCGACGCCGTAGGGCAGCTCGACCACGGTGATCGCCTGGCGGCCACGGCTGCCCTCGATCGGGCCGATCTCCACCTTGCCGCGCATCCGCACCACACCGCGCCCGGTCTCGTACGCCCGGCGCACCTCGTCCAGGCCGAGCAGCACCCCGCCGGTGGGCAGGTCGGGGCCGGGGACGAACTCCATGAGCTTGTCCAGGGTGGCGTCCGGGTGGTTGATCAGCCAGCGGGCCGCGGAGACGACCTCGGCGAGGTTGTGCGGGATCATGTTGGTGGCCATCCCGACCGCGATCCCGGACGCGCCGTTGACCAGCAGGTTGGGGAAGGCGGCCGGCAGCACGGTCGGCTGGGTCAGCGACCCGTCGTAGTTGGGCTCGACGTCGACGGTGTCCTCGCCCAGCTCACCGACCAGCAGCATGGCCTCGCGGGACATTCGCGCTTCCGTGTAACGCGAGGCAGCCGGGCCATCGTCTGGGGAGCCAAAGTTTCCATGCCCGTCGATGAGAGGCACGTTGAGCGAGAAGTCCTGCGCGAGGCGGACCATGGCGTCATAGATCGCCGTGTCGCCGTGCGGATGGTACTTGCCCATCGCATCCCCGACAATTCGGGCAGACTTCACGTGCCCACGGTCGGGGCGGTAGCCCTGCTCGTACATCGACCAGAGGATGCGCCGGTGTACGGGTTTGAGGCCGTCGCGCGCGTCGGGCAGGGCGCGGGAGTGGATGACCGAGAACGCGTACTCCAGGTAGGAGTCGGACACCTCGGTGACCAGCGGGTTGTCGAAGACCCGCGCGCCGGCCTGGTCGAACGAGGAGAGGTCGACCTTGTTTTCCTTACGGCGTGCCATGACTCAGCTCTCCACTGGAACAGGAACGGAACGGGCGCTCATGCGTCGATCGCATCCCGGTCGACCCGGTCGGCGGAGTCGATGAGCCAGTTGCGGCGCGGCTCGACCTTCTCACCCATCAGGAGTTCGAGGATGCGTTCGGCGGCGTCGACGTCGTCGAGGGTGATCCGGCGTACGGCCCGGGTGGCCGGGTTCATCGTGGTGTCCCACAACTCGTCGGCGTCCATCTCACCGAGACCCTTGAACCGTGGGATGGGCGTGACGATCTGCTTGCCGGCCTTCTCCAGCTTGCGGACCGTCGTCTCCATCTCGGCCTGGGTGTAGGTGTACACCGTCTGCGGGTTACGCCCCCTGGTGGTGATCTTGTGCAGGGGCGGCATCGCGGCGTAGAGCCGACCGGCCTCGATCAGTGGCCGCATGTACCGGGCGAAGAGAGTGATCAGCAGCGTCCGGATGTGCGCGCCGTCCACGTCGGCGTCGGCCATGATCAGCACCCGCCCATAGCGCAGCGCGGAGAGGTCGAAGGTGCGCCCCGAGCCGGCGCCGAGGACCTGCACGATGGACGCACACTCGGCATTGTCCAGAACCTGCTGGAGGTTGGCCTTCTGCACGTTGAGGATCTTGCCTCGGATCGGCAGCAGCGCCTGGTATTCCGAGGAGCGAGCCATGCGACTCGTTCCCAAGGCGCTGTCTCCCTCGACGATGAACAGCTCGCTCCGTTCCACACCGGTGGCCCGGCAGTCGACGAGCTTCGGCGGCATCGACGCGCCCTCCAGGGCGGTCTTGCGCCGGGCGGCGTCCTTCTGCTGCTTCTGGGTGAGCCGTACCCGGGCCGCGTCGACGATCTTCTGCAGGACGGTGCGGGCCTCGGCCTTGGTGCGCCGGTCCTCCAGCCAGGCCTTCACGTGCGCGTCGACCAGGCTCTGGAGCACCTTGGTGATCCCCGGGGTGGAGAGCTCGTCCTTGGTCTGCGAGGTGAACTGCGGCTCGGGGATGCGCACGTGCACCACGGCGGTCATCCCCTCCAGGACGTCGTCCAGCAGGGGCGGCTCCTCCTTGGCCTTGAGCAGGCCGCGGGTGTTGCGGACGGCGTCGGCGAGGGCGCGGACGAGAGCCCGCTCGAAGCCCTTGCGGTGGGTGCCGCCGTGCGCGTTGCGGATGGTGTTGGTGAAGCACTCGACGGTGCGGTCGTAGCCGGTGCCCCACCGGAACGCCACCTCGACCTCGGCGCGCCGCTGCACGTTGGACTGCATCACGCCGTTGGCGTCGGCGGCGTTCTCCCGGTAGGTGCCCTCGCCGTTGACCAGCAGGGTGCCGGAGACGGGCCGGTCGCCGGCCGGGGCGAGGAACTCCACCATGTCGCTGAGCCCGTTGGGGTAGTGGAACCGCTCCTCGGCGGGCGCCTCGCCGGTCAGGTCGCGCAGCAGGTAGGTCACACCGGGGACCAGGAACGCGGTGTTCCGCAGCTTGGTGCGGACCGCGTCCACGTCGAGTGCGGCGCCGGTCTCGAAGTAGCGGGCGTCGTGCCACCAGCGGATCGAGGTGCCGGTGCGTTGGCCGCGCTTCATGGCGCCGATGACCTGGAGGCCGGGACCGGCGGTGAAGGGCGCGTCCGGCCCGGCGCCGTCGAAGATGCCCGGTACGCCGTGCCGGAACGACATCGTGTGGATCTTGCCGGCTCGACGGACGGTCACGTCGAACCGTCGGGACAGCGCGTTGACCGCCGAGGCGCCGACGCCGTGCAGGCCGCCGGAGGTCTTGTAGCCGGAGCCGCCGAACTTGCCGCCGGCGTGCAGCCGGGTGAGCACCAGCTCGACGCCGGAGATGCCGGATTTGGCGTGCACGTCGGTGGGGATGCCCCGCCCGTCGTCGTCGACCTGCACCGAGCCGTCGGCGTGCAGGATCACCTCGACGGCGCTGGCGTGACCGGCGACACCCTCGTCGGTGGAGTTGTCGAGGATCTCGTTGACGAGGTGACCCACGCCACGGCTGTCGGTGGAGCCGATGTACATGCCGGGACGCTTGCGGACGGCGTCCAGCCCCTCAAGGTGGGTGAGGTCATCGGCCCCGTACAGGGTGTCAGGCTCTGCGGTCAACTGGTCGTACTCCCCGGTCTCGGCTGTGTGCTGCCGGTCACCGGCGACATCAGCCGGCGTGGCGCGCCGCAGCGAGCCTAGCCCGAGGCTAGGACAAGTCCCGGAGGACCTATGCGACCCGCCGTGCGGCAGCCGCCGGACGTGAGCCACGGAACAGCCAACCAGCGCGCACGGGACAACGCACAGACACCCCTTCTCAGCCGGCGGAGTCACGTGTCTTTCATCGAACGATTCTGTTACCGGCCATTGACGCCCGTTGCACAGGGGTGATCTGATCGCGCTCTCAGAGAATCTTTCATCTTTCGATGGATGGGGGCCCCATGCCCAGGTTCCGCCGTACCGCGCTCGCCGCGGGACTAACGATCGCCATGGCCGCGCTGTCGACAACCGTCACGCTGCCCGGACCCGCGTCCGCCGCGCTGCCCACCGCCGCGGTGGCACTCGGGGACAGCTTCATCAGCGGTGAGGGCGCCGGGGCGTACACCCCGGTGGTCGACGTCAACGGCGTCGCCCAGGGCTTCCCCGGCTGGACGGCCGCGAACAACAACGCGTACTTCTGCCACCGTTCCGCGAACGCCTCGCTCAACCAGGCCAACCTGCCGGGCATCCAGAACCGGTTCAACCTGGCCTGCTCCGGCGGTCAGCCGCACGACATCGCCAACGCCTCGCAGGCGCGGACCAACGGCCGTACCGTGGCCGCGCAGCTCGACCAGCTCCGCGCCGTCGCGCAGACCCAGGACATCGACCTGGTGCTGATCGGCCTGGGTTCCAACAACAGCTCGTTCACCTTCGGCAGCGTCGCGGAGAAGTGCGCCAACCGGTTCATCGCCGACGCGTGGACCGGCTGGTGGGAGTTCTGGGCGTACCTCAACGGCCCGGTCGAGCAGAAGCCGTGCAGCGACGCCGACCTGGCCACCGCCGCCCAGATCAGCGCCGCGACCGCGGAGACCACCGCCGCCGTCCGCCAGGTGCTGACCACGTTGGACCAGATCGACGCGGACGGACAGCACCGGGTGGTGTTCCAGGACTACACGAACCCGCTGCCGCTGGACCTGAACCCGGCGTACCACGAGGAGGACGGCCGGGACGACACCCGGGACAAGTTCCGTGACCTCGGTGCCGAGCGCTACGCGGGCGGCTGCCCGATCCACCGCGCCAGCCTGGCGCCGGGCCACCGGTTCTCCCAGGGCCTGGGCGCCATCGTGCAGTCCACCCGGGACACCCTGGCCGCCGAGTTCCCCGCCGACGACCTGGTGTACCTGAACGTGCAGCAGGCCTTCAACGGCGCCCGGCTCTGCGAGCAGACGGGCAGCCCGACGGGCACGCTGGCCACGCCGATCCGGCTCCAGGACGGCGCGACCGGCACCTTCGTCACCAGCCTCGCCGGCAAGGACAAGATCGCCATTCAGCGGATCGCCAACACCTGCGTCAGCTACTTCCAGACCTGCCAGGAGTCGTGGCACCCGAACGCCACCGGGCACCAGGTCCTCGGCCAGTGCCTGAGCGGCGCTGCCTCCACCAGTGCCCGGTCGGTGGCCTGCGTCCGCGCCGGCAACGGGACGATCTCCGTCTCCTGATCGCCGCGTCAACTCGGAGGCCCCGCCGGTCGGCGGGGCCTCCGTCGCGCCCGACCACTCTGCGGCTACCCGCCAGTAACGTCAGGCCGTAAGCTGGGCCGATGAACGGGGAGCCGGAGTACGCACAGGAGTTCGTCGAGGTCGCCGGTGGTCGGCTGGGTGTGCAGATCTATCCGGAGCCAACCGGTGTGACCGATGCGCCGGTGGCCGTGATCTGGCCCGCGATGGGGGTCCGCGCCCGTTACTACCGGCCCTTCGCCGCCGAGCTGCGCGCCGGCGGACTGGCCGTGGTCGTCGCCGACCTGCGCGGAAACGGGGCGAGCACCCCGACGCCGAGCCGGGCCGACCGCTACGGCTACGCCGACCTGGCCGACGACGTCGGCGCCGTGCTGTCCGCGCTCAAGCCACGACTGGACGGGCGTACCCGGCTGCTGGTCGGGCACTCGCTCGGCGGGCAGGCCGCGCTGCTGCACCTCGCCCTGCACGGCGGCGACGACGTGGACGCGTTGGCGCTGATCGCGGTCGGCATCCCGTACTGGCGAAGCTACCCGGGTCTGCGCGGCCTGGGCGTGCTGCCGTACACCCAGGGGATCGCCGCCACCACGGCCCTGCTCGGGGTCTGGCCGGGTTGGGGCTTCGGCGGCCGGCAGGCACGCGGCGTGATCCGCGACTGGGCCCAGACCGCGCGGACCGGCCGTTTCCCCCGACTGAACGGTACGGACACCGAGGCGGCGGTACGCGCGGTGCGCACACCGGTGTTGGCGGTCAGTGTGGACGACGACCAGTTCACCCCGCACGAGACGATGGACGCGCTCTGCGCGAAGCTCGCCGCCGCCCCACTCACCCGCGAGCGCTACACCTCGGCGCAGGCCGGCGCCGCTCTGGACCACTTCACCTGGGTCCGCGCGAGCACCCCGCTGGCGCGGCGGATCGCCGGTTTCGTCGGCGACCTGCCGTCCCGCTGAGCCGCACCGGACCGCCCGGACGGATCACTCGTCCTGGTCCAGCGGCACCAGCTCACCGTCGCGCTCCACCTGGATCTCCGCGTGGTCCTTGCGGGGCGCGACCTCCGCGGTGTTCCGGTGTGGGTCGTTGTCCGGGTGCATGAGCACCGCGTCGGTTTTCGGGGTCTTCTCCCGACTTTCGTCCGGCTGCGACATCCCGTTCCCCTCTCCGTCAGCGTCGCTCGGGATCTACCCGCCACCGCGCGGACGACTCCTGCCGGCGGCCGTGGACCCCGTCGAAACCCGAACGTCCCGGTCGTACCGGCGCGGCGCGGATCAGCCCCCGGACGACGGGGTTAGCCGCCCGGGCGGCGGGTAAGCCGCAGCGCCCAACACGGCGGAAGGGGATCACATGTCCGAACGGCATACCGCACTGCGCTCGATGCACGATCTGGGTCTCGCGGCCTGGTTCGGCGGCTCCCTCATGGGTGCCTTCGGCGTCAACGGCGCAGCCGGGAAGATCAGCGACTCGACGCAGCGACTCTCGGTCGCGTCGGCGGGATGGTCCAGATGGACCCCGGTCAACGCAGCCGCCATCGGCGCGCACCTGGCCGGTGCGGTCGGCGAACTGGTGACCGAGAGCCCACGCGTGGCGGCCCAGTCCGGGGTGGGCCGGACCAGCGCCATCAAGACGGCGTTGACGATCGGCGCTCTCGCCGTGACCGGCTACAGCCGGTTGATCGGCATGCGCCTGGAGAAGGCCGGTGCGTCACCGGTCAGCGGGACCACCGAGCCGAACCACCAGACTCCGGCGAGCGTGGCCTCCTCGCAGCGGCAGATGAAGTTGCTCCAGTGGGCCATCCCGGCGCTGACCGGGGCCCTGGTGGTGGTCACCGCGTACATGGGTGAGCAGCAGAAGCCCGGCCAGGTCTTCAAGGGGATTCTCGGCCGGGGCGGCACCATGAAGGGCGCCTCGAAAGGCATGATCAAGATGGCCGGCATGAGCAACGGCAAGCGACCGATGGCGATGGCCGGACGCTGAACGCCGGGCCGGCCGGCGTCCCGCCGCCCTCTCGACGGCGGGGCGCAGGCCGGCCCTGCGCGCTCAGCGTTGCGACAAGGTCGGGTGACGACACCGCGCGGCCGGAGATCAGCACACCGTCCGCCGACCGCGGCGGACCGAGGAGCGGGGTGGCCATGACGGCGCACAAGGGACGCAGCGGCGACAACGACCGGCAGGAGCCGGAGGCGACTCAGCCGTGGGGTGGCGGCGACGGCTTCGACGCCGACGCGCCCTGGGGCACCGATGCGGACTCGCCGATGGACGAGGGCAGCGAGGAGACCGCGGTGCCCGAGGGACGACGCGGGGAGCGGCGGGCGGGCGCGTCGGCGGGCCGGACCGATCCGGCGGGACGGCACGGCTTCGGTTCGGTGGAGCCGACCCGCACGACGATGGCCGGACCCGGTGCCCCACCGGACCCGGCGCCCAGTGGCCGGACCTTCCCGGACGACGCCGACATCGGCGAGTCGACGCAGGACGCGCTGCGCAGCCGGGGCCGACGCTCCTGACACCAGCGTGGACGGTCAGCCGGTCGACCCGGCCGGGACACTCCGATCGGCGATCATCGTCTCGGTGAGCAGTTGCGCCAGCCGGGTGGCGTCGCGCTGGGCCTGACCGGCGCAGCAGTTGTTGAACAGCACGTGCAGGTCGTCAGCCGGGCGGGCGAGGTCAGCCAGCAGCCCGGCCCAGTGCCGAAGCTCGTCGTCGCCGTAGGCGTACCGGAACTTGTCCTGCTTGTCGCCGTCACCCCAGGCCGGGCTGTGGCCGTGAAAGCGGACGATCGCCGGCTCGGCGGTCCTGGTCAGGATCGGCGGCACCGACGACGGGTGCCCCTGTGGCATGTCGACGCAGACCAGGGACAGATCGTGCGCGCGCAGCAGGTCCAGCGTCTCGACCGCCGCCGGACCGTCGAACCAGGAGGCGTGCCGCAGTTCCACGCCGACCCGCCAGGGCCGGCAGCGCTGCGCCAGCTCGACGATCCGACGTTCGGCCGCGGCACCGCGGGCCAGCCATGGTGGGAACTGCAACAGCACCGCGCCCAGCTTGCCGGCCGCCGCGATCGGCGCGAGCGCCGCGCGGAACCGGGTCCACAGTTCGTCGTACGCGCGCTCGGGCAGGTCACGACGGCGGATCCGACTCGGGCCGCCGGCCGGACGCAGGTCCCGGGGAAGCGCGGCGACCGGCGTCGGATGGCCGGTGAAGAGACTGAACGCCTTGACGTCGAAGGTGAAGTCGTCAGGTGTGGCGTCGACCCAGCCCGACGTGGTCTCCGGAACCGGGACCGCGTAGTACGACGTGTCCACCTCGACCAACGGGAACCGGCCGGCGTAGAAACCGAGTCGACGGGCCGGCGTGTTGGCCGAGCGTGGATACCACCCGGAGCGCAGCAGCGACTGGTCGGCCCAGGACGACGTGCCCACCTTGATCACACCCATGTCATTCAGTGGACCGCCACCGACGCGAATCGGCAACCGCTGGCGACTCACATGTCGCACCTGGTGTGCGACGCCGGAAGTGTCGGTGCCTCGCCCTAGGGTGACAGCTGGTGAACATCGACGAAGGGTGGCGGCATGACCAGCACGGAGCAGCTCACCGGTGAGCGGGCCGATCTCCTGCAGACGCTCCGCCGGCACCGGGGTTTCCTCCTGCACACGGTGGGCGGGCTCACCGACGAGCAGGCCGCCGCCCGTCCCACGGCCAGCGAGCTGAGCCTCGGCGGCCTGATCAAGCACGTCGCCGGCGTCGAGCACCGGTGGATGCTCTTCGCCGTGGGCGGAGCGGAGGCGATGCAGCGCGAGGAGATCGACTGGGTCGGTCAGTTCCGGATGACGCCGGGCGAGACCCTGGCCGGTCTGGTCGCGCGGTTCCAGGAGGTGGCCGACCAGACCGACGCGCTGGTCGCCACCCTCGACCTGGACTCGGCGCATCCGCTGCCGCAGGCGCCCTGGTTCGAGCCGGGGGCAAGGTGGACGGTCCGCCGGGTGCTGCTGCACCTGATCGCCGAGACAGCCCAGCACGCCGGGCACGCCGATATTCTGCGGGAGTCGATCGACGGCGCGAAGACGATGGGCTGAGGTCCTACCGACCGGCCCCGGTGGACGCGTCGGCCTCGAGCAGGCCGCGCACGTAGGCGGCCTGGCCCGCGTGTTGCAGGTCGTCGTCGACGATGCTGACCAGCCGGACGCCGAGGGTGACCGGCGGGTCCCACGACTCGTCGACCACCCGGTCCAGGTCCGCCGGGCGCAGGCCGGCCAGGAACGATCCGGTCCGCGACGCCACCGCCTCGTAGTAGTCGACGAGCGCCTGCGCGCTCTCCGGCCGCACCGTCTCGACCTGGACGGCCGAGTGACCGTAGCCGGTGTTGTCCGGGTCGGCGGTGAGCCCGAACCGGCCCGCCCAGTCGCCGCTCACCCAGACCTGGTCGGCGTCGAGCAGGTCGGCGACGTGGTGATCCTGCACCCGGGTGAGGTGCCAGACGAGCCAGCCGATCGAGTTGGCGCCCGGGCCGGGCGCCCAGCGCAGGTGCTCGGGGCTGAGGCCGTCGACGGCCGCGCGCACGAGGTCGGGCAGTCGGTCGTACGCCTCGGTCAGCAGGTCACTCACGTCCACTGGCACGCCCTTCGGGTCGGTGTCCCCCTCAGGTACCGCTGGCGCGTGCGATCAAACCTCGGCCACTACTGTGATCGGGTGGTCGCCGCGTTGGAGTTGTATCTGGACCCGGACGCCACCCGGCGGATCCGGGCGCTCTGGGACGCCCTGGAGGCTGAGGGCGTGCAGAGCATGCGTTCCCTGTTGGAGCGACGCCACCGGCCGCACGTCTCGCTCGCGGTGGCGCCCCGCTTCAACCCCGAGCAGGTCGCCGAGGCGCTGCGCGGGACTGTCGTCGCGGCCCCGCTGCGACTGGACTTCCAGCACGCCGGGCAGTTCGTCGGCCGGGTGCTCTGGCTCGGCCCGGCCCCCACCGCGGAGTTGCTGACCCACCAGCGGATGGTGTCCGATCGGCTCATCGCCGCCGGCATCCCGCTGGCCGAGCACTACCGGCCGGGCCGCTGGGTGCCGCACTGCACACTCTCCATGCGGGTGCCGAACGTGCTGATGGCCGCGGCGGTGCGCCGCTGTCTTGAGGTGTTGCCGCTGGCCGCGACGGTGGTCGGCGCGGCGCTCACCGACCACGCCCGGGGCATCGCCCACCCGTTGCCCTGACCACCGACGGCCCACGTGGACGCGTGTGTTCACCTGTCGCGCCACTGCCGCGCGGAGACCGCCGCCACCACCGCGGCGGCGAGCGTGACCGACGCTCCGGCGACCAACAGCAGGCGCGGACCCAGCGGGGCGAGCACCCCGGCCAACCCGGTGCCGAGCGAGGCGGCGGCAACCTTGATCGCCGCCGTCGACACGAACACCTGCGCCCGCACGGCGTCCGGCGCGTACGCCGATCGAGCCGCCAGGGTGGCCGCGAAGAGCGGCGCGGTCGCTGCCCCGGCCAGGGCGAACGCGACGACCGCCAACGGAAAGCTGGGCACGGCCGCGCAGAGCGCGATCCCCACCGCGCCGAGGGCCGCCCAGCGGACGGTGAGTCGCTCCGGCGCACCGGTCAGCGGGAACGCCGTGACCAGAAGCGCGGCGGCGAGGTTTCCACCGCCGTAGACCGCCGCCAGCAGCGCGCCGGAGACCGTCTGCCGGCCGAGGTCCGCTGCCAGCGCGACGGCAAGCACCGAGATCGCCCCACCGGTCAGCGCGGCGACCGTGGTGACCCCGGTGACCCGGCGCAGCGGCCCGGGGCCGAGCACGGCCCGCAGCGCGCCCCGCGCCGGTGGCCCGACCCGCGCTGGCGAGTCCCGAGCGGGCACCCGCGGCGGCAGTGTGCCCACCAGGGCCGCCGCGAGCAGGGTGGCGGCGCCCAACCCGACCAGGGACATCCGGGGTCCGACCAGCGCGGCGAGGGTCGCCACCACGGCCGGGCCGGCGCTGGCGCCGATCCCGTACGTCACCGCGTCCCAGCCCTGACCCCGACGTTGCGCCCGCTCGTCCGGAGCGAGCAGCGCGGCGAGCCGGCTGCTCAGTCCCCCGGTCACCAGCGGCCCGCAAGCCCCGGCCGCGATCAGCAGGGCCACGGGCACGCCGACGGGCACCCGACCGAGCAGCAGCCCGGCCGCCGCGACCGCCGCGGCGTACGTGACGAAGCCGACGGCCAGCCGGCCCCGGCCGTCCTCGGCCCGGTCCAGCCACCGGGCCAGCAGCGGCCCGAGCAGGTGCGGTGCCGTCAGGCAGGTGGCCAACAACCCGCCGAGCAGCGCCGGACGGGTCGCCCCCACCGCCGGCAGGGTGGCCAGCAGCACCACTCCCACCGCCCCGCCGGCGTCCGCGCCTCGGGCGAGCGTCGCGGCGACGAGGTAGCGGGGCAACGCTCGGCGAGCGGGGACGACGGACGAGACCATCTCCGCAGTTCGGCTCACCCGGTCTCCCTACCCAGTCGACCACTCTCGACAACGCTGATGCGTTATGTCCGGTTTGGCAGGCCGCAGTCGGAAACCCGAAAACAAGCGGTGCGAATACGGCCGGGCGTGGGAAAGTTCGAGGTGGCTGTCGTACCGGTGTGACCCGCCAGCGCGTGGATCGCCCGACCGGTGGCGCGCTGACGCCGCGCCACCGACGACGGCGTCGACGAGGAGAGGCGGGGCCCATGCAGGCTCAGCGCAGACCAGCACGTGCGGAGCGGAGCCAGGCCCGGGACGACCGGACCGGCGGCGGCATGACCGGGGCGGCGACGCCACTGACGATCTGGGCCGCGGCCGTCCTGCTCGGCCGGATCGCCGCCGGCGACGACGACGTCGAGGACGAACGGCACATCCTGCGTGGCATCGAGTGATCCGGGGCGGGTGGCTCACAGCCAGCCGCGCCGCTTGAAGATCACGTAGAGGGTGCCGCAGACCAGCAGCATCAGCAGCAACGCGAACAGGTAGCCGAAACGCCAGTTCAACTCCGGCATGTGGACGAAGTTCATCCCGTACACGGTGCCGATGAGTGTGGGCGCGAACAGGATCGCCGCCCAGGACGAGACCTTCTTCAGTTCCTCGTTCTGCGCGTAGCTCGCCGCGGTCAGGCTGCGCATCTCCTCGTTCTGCTGCTGCGAGACGAGGGTGGCGTTGACGGTGAGGATGTTCTGCAACAGGTGCCGGAAACCGTCCACCCGCTCCACCACCTGGGTCAGGTGGTCGGTCACGTCCCGCAGGTAGCGGCGCAGCTCCTCGTCCGTGCCGGCACTGCTGGCGCCGTCGGCAAGTGCGTCGAGTACGGCGAGCAGGGGCCGGGCGGCCCGCTGGAACTGGATGACCTCGCGGCTCAGGCCGTAGATGCGCCGGCTGGCGTTCGGGTCGCCGCCGAACACCTGGGTCTCGATCTCGTCGATGTCGTTCTCCAGCCCGGCCACCACCGGCGCGTACCCGTCGACGACCTGGTCGAGGATCGCGTACAGGACCGCCTCCGGTCCCCGGGCGAGAATCGGCGCGTCGGTCTCCATCCGCCGCCGCACCGCGGCCAGGTCCGGGACCTCACCGTGCCGGACGGTGACCACGAAGCCCGGCCCGATGAACAGGTGCAGCTCGGAGAACTCGACCTCCTCGCGCAGGTCGTCGTAGCGGGCGGCGCGCAGCACCACGAACAGGGTGTGCCCGTACCGTTCCAGCTTGGGGCGCTGGTGGGCGTTGATCGCGTCCTCGACCGCCAGGTCGTGCAGCCGGAACTCCCGGGCCAGCGAGGTGATCTGCTCGATGTCGGGCCGGTACAACCCGATCCAGGCCATCGCGGCGTCCTGCTCCTGCAGGCAGCGGTACGTCTCGGCGAGCCCGGACGGTGAGGCGAAGCGGTGCCCTCGGACGTAGACCGCGCTGTCCACCAGACCGCCGGTGGGCGGGTCGGGCGACACCGTCGACGGCGGCACGCCGTCGGTGCTGTCGTGCTCGTCAAGTTGGCGACCGAAGCCACCACCGGGGCGGAATCGACGGCCACCGACCATGCCTGTCCCCTCCCCCGGCGCCGTCCGGCCCGGTGCGCTCCCGCCGATCCGGGAGGGCTGCATCCCCCGTGCCCACGACCCGAAACCAGCCCGCCGACGGGTGGGTTCCGGGCACCCGGGGACGGGCGCGGCCCGACGGGCGGATACTCACGGTGACCATGGGCGGATGACGGGGGACGCGCCGATGGAGGTGGACAGACGCGGCGGTCGGCTGCGGGGGTGGTTGCTCGACGCGGGCTCGGACCACGCCGTGCGGCACCCGGGGCCGCACGGACGCCCGCCGGAGCACCGGCAGCATCCGTGGTGGAAGGTGATGTGCCTGACCGGCGTCGACTACTTCTCCACCCTGGGCTACCAGCCGGGCATCGCGGCGCTGGCCGCCGGGGCGCTGTCGCCGGTGGCGACCCTGGTGCTGGTGCTGGTGACGCTGCTGGGCGCCCTGCCGGTCTACCGGCGGGTGGCCGTGGAGAGCCCGCACGGTGAGGGTTCCATCGCGATGTTGGTACGCCTGCTGAGCTACTGGCCGGGCAAGTTGCTGGTGCTGGTGCTGCTCGGTTTCGCGGCCACCGACTTCATCATCACCATCACCCTGTCGGCCGCCGACGCGACCGCGCACATCGACGAGAACCCGTTCTGGCCGGACGGGTTCAAGGGGCACGAGGTACTTGTCACGCTGCTGCTGGTGGCCCTGTTGGGCGCGGTGTTCCTCAAGGGATTCACCGAGGCCATCGGCATCGCCGTCGTGCTGGTGGCGGCCTACCTGGCGCTGAACGCGGTGGTGGTGGTCGACGCGCTGTGGCGGGTGGTGACGCACCCGAGCGCCGTCGGGGACTGGACGACCATGCTGACCACCGGGCACGGCGATCCCTGGCTGGTGGTCGGGTTGTCGCTGCTGGTCTTTCCGAAACTGGCGTTGGGCCTGTCCGGCTTCGAGACCGGGGTGGCCGTGATGCCGAGCGTACGGGGCGACCCACAGGACTCCGAGGATCGACCGTTGGGCCGGATCCGCGGCGCGCGCCGGCTGCTCACCACCGCCGCGGTGATCATGAGTGTCTTCCTGATCACCAGCAGCGTGACGACCACCATCCTGATCCCGGCGGAGGACTTCCGGCCGGGCGGGCCGGCGAACGGCCGGGCGCTGGCCTACCTGGCGCACCAGCACCTCGGGGAGGTGTTCGGCACCGTCTACGACCTGTCCACCATCGGGATCCTGTGGTTCGCGGGGGCGTCCGCGATGGCCGGACTGCTCAACCTCGTCCCCCGTTACCTGCCCCGCTACGGCATGGCACCGGCCTGGGCGCGGGCCGTCCGGCCGCTCGTGCTGGTCTTCACCACGGTGGCCTTCCTGATCACGGTCGTCTTCGATGCCAGCGTGGACGCGCAGGGCGGCGCGTACGCAACAGGTGTGCTGGTGTTGATCACGTCCGCGGCGACGGCGGTGACGCTCGCGGCGGCCCGGCGGCGTCAGCGCGGTCGCACCGTCGCGTTCGGCGTCATCGCGGTGGTCTTCGTCTACACCACCCTGGCGAACGTGGTGGAACGCCCCGACGGCGTCAAGATCGCGGCCTGTTTCATCGGCGGGATCATCGTGGTCTCGGTGCTGTCCCGGGTGTCTCGGGCCTACGAGCTGCGGGTGGACCGGATCGAGCTGGATCCGGTCGCCACCCGGATGATCGACGAACGCGCCGGACGGCGAATCCGGCTCGTCGCCCACGAGCCCGACCGGCACGACGAGGCCGAGTACCGCGCGAAGTTGGCACAGACGATGGCGGACAACGACTTCCCCGACGACAGCGACGTGATCTTCGTCGAGGTGCACGTCACCGACCCGTCGGACTTCCAGACCGAGTTGCTGGTACGCGGCGGCCTGGCCGACGACAGCTTCGCGGTGCTCAGTCTGACCAGCTCCTCGGTGCCCAACGCGCTCGCCGTCCTGCTGCTGGAGATCCGCGACCGCACCGGGCGGCGACCGCACATCTACTTCGAGTGGAGCGAGGGCGGCCCGGCCCGCAACTTCCTGCGCTACCTGGCGTTCGGGCAGGGCGCGATCGCCTCGGTGACCCGGGAGATCCTGCGCCGCCAGGAACCCGACCCGTGTCGCCGGCCGCACGTGCACGCCGGTTGACCTGCGGGCCGAGCATCCTCCGCGCACGGTGAGCGTGGTCATAACGACTGGACGATCCACCCGTGCGTGCTGCTAGCCTCGCTGCAGGTCATGAGTGCCAGCGCGAAGCCCCGGCTCGCTGGCCGGCAACCCTCCTCCGCGGTGGGGTGCCCCGGGTGAAGACCAGGCACCGGCACGACGTCGGTGCAAGCGTGGCCTGGCACCCAGGTCAGCACAGACCCGGGAGACCCATGCGCATCCTCAGCACCGCCCCACCGACCGATGTCGCGCAACTCCGCGCCGGTCAGCCCACGCCGGCACTGACCCGGCGGCGGCACGTGGACATGATGCGAATGTGCAGCGCCGCGTGTCGACGCGGCCCTCGGCACTAACTAGCACACCTCTCTTTTTCCGAGCCTTTCCAGCGGTACGCCCATCGGGCGCACCGTCGGCGGCACACGTCCGTGCCCGCCGAGACATGACCCCTTTCGGAGACACCCGTGCGAATCCTTCCTGCCCTGACCCGTGCCGCAGCCCTGGGCGCGGCCACGATCCTGGCCGCCACCGCTCTCACCGCCTGCGGCGACGACACCTCGTCCGACGCCACCGCCAACCCGTACGGCCTGGCGCAGCCGGGCGTGCTGCGGGCCGGCACGCTGACCGACGCCCCGCCGAACGTGTACCTCAAGGACGGCAGGTTCACCGGCTTCGACAACGACCTGCTGACCGCCGTGGCCGGCAGGCTCGGCCTCACTGTCGAGTTCGTCGGCACCGACTTCTCCGCGCTGCTGTCCCAGGTCAACAACCACAAGTTCGACGTGGGCAGCTCCTCGATCACCATCACCGAGGCGCGCAAGAAGACCGTCGACTTCGGCAACGGCTACGACTTCGGCTACTTCGGCCTGGACGTGCCGGCCGGCTCGCCGATCACCGGCTTCGACCAGCTCGCCGGCAAGCGGGTCGTGGTGGTGCAGGGCACTGTGCAGGACGACTACGCCACCGGTCAGCAGCTCGACCCGGTCCGGGTGCCGGACTACAACGGTGCGATCAACCAGCTCAAGGCCGGCACCGCCGACGCGTGGATCGCTCCGGCCGAAATCGGCGAGAAGTCGGCCGCCGACAGCACCGGCAAGATCACCGTGGCGGCCAAGCAGCTCAGCCCGGCGCCGACCGCGTACGCCGTGGCCAAGGGCAGCGACAAGCTGCGCGAGGCGCTGAACAAGGGCCTCGACGAGGTCATCGCGGACGGCACCTGGAGCAGGTTGCAGGCGCAGTACTACCCCGGTCGGCCGATCCCGGCGGACTTCACGCCGGGCAGCGGCACCGTGTCGGCACCGACCGCGTCGGGCACGTCGTCGAAGCCGTCGGCGTCCGCGTCGGCCGTGCCGTCGGCGTCCGCGTCGGCCGCGTCCTGACCCGGTGACGAGCGAGCAGGGCGGTAGGAGAGGCGACCGATGGATCCGTTGAGCACGCTGTGGGAGACCTTCTTCGACATCGACGCGATGCGCGAGGCGCTGCCCGAGATGCTGACCGTCGGGTTGCCCAACACACTGATCCTGGCGGTCTCCGCCGCCCTGCTCGGCTCGGTGCTGGGCCTGCTGTTGGCCGTCGCCGGCATCTCGCGCAGCCGTTGGCTGCGCTGGCCGGCGCGGGTCTACACCGACGTGTTCCGAGGACTTCCGGCCGCGGCGACGATCCTGCTGATCGGCGTCGGGCTGGCGCCGCTGGGCATGCAGGTCTGGGGACCGGACCCCTACCCGTTGGGCATCCTGGCGCTGTCGCTGATCGCGGCCGCGTACATCGGGGAGATCTTCCGGTCCGGCATCCAGTCGGTGGAGGCCGCCCAACTGGAGGGCGCCCGCGCCCTCGGCTTCTCCTGGACCGACGCGATGCGGCTGGTGATCATCCCGCAGGGCATCCGGCGGGTGTTGCCGGCCTGGGTGAATCAGCTCATCGCCCTGATCAAGGACTCCAGCCTGGTCTACTTCCTCGGCCTGGTGGCCAGTCAACGGGAGCTGTTCCGGATCGGGCAGGACTACGCCGCCACCACCGGAAACGAGTCGGCGCTGCTGCTGGCCGGGCTCTGTTACCTGGTGTTGACCGTCCCACTGACGCACGTCGTCAACTGGATCGACCGGCGGCTGCGCAACGGCCGGCCGGCGACCGCACCGACAGACGAGGACGACGACACCGCTTCGGCGTACGCCGCGACGGAAGGACACCGGTGATGACCACCGACACGACCACCTCGGTCAGCCTCGACGTACGCGACGTGCACCTTGCCTTCGGACCGAACCGGGTGCTGCGCGGCGTCGACCTCACGGTGCCGCGCGGCGCGACGGCCTGCGTGATCGGCCCGTCCGGGTCGGGCAAGTCGACGCTGCTGCGCACCATCAACCGACTGATCGAGCCGGACCACGGCGACGTGCTGCTGGACGGGCGCAGCGTGCTGGGCGACGACCCGGACGCGCTGCGGCAGCGGGTGGGCATGGTCTTCCAGCAGTTCAACCTCTTCCCGCACATGAGCGTGCTGCGCAACGTCACCCTCGCGCTGCGCCGGCTCCGCAAGCTCGGCGAGGATGAGGCGGAAACCGTCGCGCGGAACCAGTTGGACCTGGTGGGATTGGCCGGCAAGGCCGACGCACGACCGGCGCAGCTCTCCGGCGGTCAGCAGCAACGCGTGGCGATCGCCCGGGCGCTGGCCCTGCGGCCGGAGGTGATGCTCTTCGACGAGGCCACCTCGGCGCTCGACCCGGAGTTGGTCAAGGGTGTCCTCGGGGTGATGGCCGACCTGTCCGCCGCGGGCATGACCATGGTGGTGGTCACCCATGAGATGGGCTTCGCCCGGCAGGTCGCCGACACCGTCGCCTTCATGGACCGGGGCGTGGTGTTGGAGGCCGGCCCGCCCGAGGCGATCTTCGAACGGGCCGAGCATCCTCGGCTGCGCCGGTTCCTCGCGCAGGTGCTCTGACGAGGCGGCCGATCAGTCGTTGGGCCCGCGCCCCAGCAACCGGATCTCCTCGTTGTCCAGCGCGGCCTGGAGTTCCTGCAAGACCAGGTCGTCGATCTCCCGGTTGTCGCGCAGTCGGGTGACCTCCCGCCGCTTGTGCGCGAGGACCCCGAGGCGCAGGCGATGTTCCAGGCGACGTTCCTCGGCGCTGTTCCCTCCGGTCTCGTTGACGTCCGCCAGGTGCCGCTGGTACTCGGCCTGCAACCGGCGTACCGACTCCTCGCGGGCACCGACCTCGGCGGCGACCTGCGGTAGGGCGGCCAGACCCGCCTCGGTGGCCCGCCGCCGGGCATGCCGGGTCTCGTCGACGCGTTCCGGGTCACCGACCAGCCCCGCCCAGCGCACCACGAGCGGCAGGGTGGTGCCCTGAACCAGCATGATCAGCACGATCACCAACGCGGTGACGAAGATGATCAGGTCTCGTTCGACCACCGGCCGACCGGAGACCGTCATCGTCGGGACGGCCAGGGCGGCGGCGAGCGACACCGCCCCCCGGAAACCGGACCAGCCGGCGACGGTCCCCACCCGCCAACTGGGCGGACCTGAGTCCTCGTCCATCATCCGGCGACGCCGCAGCCGCGCCGACTGCGCGGTGAGGTAGATGAAGACCAGCCGGGTGGCCACGACGACCACCGTGACCACCAGCACGATCACCAGCGCCCGCTCGGGCGAGGTGCTGGTGATGCCCCGCACCGCCCGGGGTATCTGCGTGCCGAGCAGGACGAACAGCCCGCCGTTGATCAGGAACGTGGTCAGGTCCCAGAACGCGTACGCGAGCACCCGGGATCGGGCGCGGATCACCCGTGGGCCGGCGTAGGCCAGCACCAGCCCGGCGACCACCACCGCCAGTACGCCGCTGGCGTGCACCGAGTCGGCCAGCAGGAAGGCCCCGAACGGTGTCAACACGCTCAGCGCGCCCTCGCGCAGCGGATCGTCGAGCCGCTTGCGGATCAGCACCACGGCCGCCCCCACCAGCAGACCGGCGACCACGCCACCGACGCTGGCGCCGACGAACTCCTCGCTGATGCCCAGCACACCCGGCTTGGCGCTCTGACTGAGCAGACCCACCGCCACCGCGAAGACCACAAGTGCGGTGCCGTCGTTGATCAGGCTCTCCGCGTGCAGGGTGGTGAGGAGCTTGCGGGGCAACCGTTTGGCCAGGCCGGTGACCGCGGCGGCGTCGGTCGGCGCGAGGACCGCGCCGAGCACCCAGGCGGCGGCCGGGTTCACGCCGAACGCCTGCGCGGTGAACGACACCGTCACCATGGTGAGCACCACGAGCACCACCGCGAGCAGCCCGATCACCGGCAGGTTGGCACGGATCTCCCGCAGGCTGATGGTGAGGCTCTCCCGGTACAGGATCGCCGGCAGGAAGATCAGCAGCACCAGGTCCGGTTCCAGGGTCACCTCGGACAGCGGCGGCGTGAGCCCGAGCAGCACCCCGAACGCGATGAGCAGAACCGGCGGCGCGACCCGGTACCGACCACCGAGGGTGGTGCCGATCAGGACGGTGCCGCCCAGCACCACGATCAGGACGAGCACCTCCACGCGTACCCCCTCGATCGTTGGCGCGACGGTGGACGCGCCGGTGCTTCAATCTGACCGCACTCGCCGGCTGGTTCCAGCGGAAACCGGCAAGTCGCCGGGTAGCCCGGGGATGTCGGTGCCGTCTGCAAGGCTGCTCACGATGAATGCGATCAAGCGGAGAGGGGGCGCGAGATGAGCGCGAAGGCTGACGGAACGTTTGAACTCACCTCATTCGAGCCGGAGGTGCTCGACGAAGGCCCGGGGGCCGCGCTTGGCCAGGTGCGGATCACCAAGACCTTCCAGGGTGGCCTGGCCGGCAGCAGTACGGTGACCATGCTGTCGGTGGCCGACATCGAGGGCAGCCCCGCTGCTTATGTCGCAGTGGAGCGATTCACCGGCGAACTCGACGGCCGCAAAGGCTCGTTCGTCCTCCAACACAGCGCACCCGGCAGCCACGGTGAGCACCTCGCGATCCGCGTCGTCCCGGGAACGGGCTCCGGTGACCTCACCGGGATCGTGGGAACCTTCGAGATCATCCAGTCCGACGACGGCGGCCACTCCTATGTCCTGGAGTACACCCTGGCCTTCGACACCAGTCAGCCTCCGTCGAGATAGGGCGCTACGGCCTCTCGGGTGTCGGCGCTGCTCACCACCGGAACGATCTCGAATGTGACGCCCGCGCCGCCGCGCGCTCAGGTCGGGTCGTCGGCGCGGGCGCGCGCGGTGAGCGCGCGGGCGGTACGGCGGTGCCCGGCGGCCTCCTCGTCGCGACCCAGAGCGCTGGCCAACTCGGCGAGGTGCCCCGCCACCGGGCCGGCGGTGACCATCCCGCTGCCGGCGGCCAGTTCGGCGGCGGCCGGCCGGAGCGCGGTGGCGACGCGCTCCATGGTGGGCCGGTCGCCGATGGCGAGCGCCGCCCGAGCGGTGAGGCACAGCCGCACCTCCCGCAGCAGGTCGTGCGGCCCGTCCGGGAGTGCCCGCAGCGCCGCTCCGGTAGCGACCCGGTCGCCGGCGGCGGCGAGCAGCAGTGGTCGGACCCAGGGCTCGTGTGGCCCCCAGTCCAGTTGCGCCCAGCCCTCGTCCGGCCCGGGGATCGGGCGCTGACGTCCGGGAACGAGCCGGGCCTCGCTGACCGCGTCGGCCAGTCGCAGGCCGAGCAGGGCGAGCGGCAGCAGCCCTCGGGCCAGTCCCGGCATGGCGTCGGCGGGCAGGCGTTCGGCGGCGGCCCGGTACGCGGTCACCGCGGCGTCCTGGTCACCGCTCACCGCCAGGCGCAGCGCGGCGTACCAGCCGGTGAAGACCCCGACCAGCGGCAACTCGTACCGCTGCGCGAGTCGGTCGGCGGCGCGGGCGTGCGCGTCCGCGCCGGCCCGGTCGGCCCGCGCGCAGCAGGCCTGGACCAGGACGAGATGACCCAGCACCTCGAAGGTCACCAACTGACGGGGAGCGGCCAGGTCGACCAGCTCCGCGCCGATCCGGGCCCGCTCGTCGGCCAGCCCGACCCGGTGGAAGGCGTGCATGAAACGCGCGTTGAGCGCGAACGCCAGCAGCCCCGGATCCCCGACGGTCCGGGCGATCCGCTCGGCCTCGACCGCGGCCCGGCGGCCCCGGTCGCCGGTGCTCCCCCGCAGCTCCAGCGCGAGCGTGCTCAGCAGCCGGCTGCGCTGCGCCGAGCCGGTCGGGCCGAGGCCGGTCAGGGCGTGCTCGGCGGCGCGAACGATCCGCTCGGAGAGCGCCTCGTCGTCGTTGCGGGTCCAGACGGCGGGTACGTCGAATCCGGCGAGCACCTCGGCGGTCAGCCGCGGGTCACCCACCGCCTCGGCGTCGGTGATCGCCGCGGCGCGGTACCGCCGCGCCTCGGCCAACCGACCCGTCACCGCCAGCCCGCGCCCGAGACCGAGCACCGCGCTGAGTCGCTCGCGCCGCTCGTCCCGCCCGGCCCGGTCGTACGCGTCGAGCACCTGCGCCCAGAGCCGGGCCGCCTCGTGCGGGTTGCCGTCGCGTTCGGCCTGTTCGGCAGCGGTGCGGGCGTAGCCGGCGGCGCGGTGGGCGGCTTCCCGCCCTCCGGCGTGCAGCAGGTGGTGGGCGAGCGCGGCGGGGTCGACGGGCTGCTGCCGTCGCATCGCCTCGGCCACGGCGGCGTGCCAGGCCGCGCGACGCGACGCGGACAGGTCGGCGTAGAGCGTGTCGCGGACCAGGATGTGGGTGAACCGTAGTCGTCCGTCGGGCTCCTGCTCGCTCAGGAACCCGGCCTGCAACCCCCGGTCCACGGCGTCCAGAAGCGCCGCCGGGTCGCCCGCCAGCTCGCCGAGCACCACCGGATCGAGGTCCCGGCCGAGGACCGCCGCCTGCCGCAGCACGGTACGGGTCGGCGCGGGCAGCTGTGCGAGGCGGTGCCGGATCACGTCGCGTACCCCCGGTGGTACCGCCGCCAGCGCAGCCTGACCCGAACTCGCGGACAACTGGGCCAGCTCCCGGACGAAGAACGGGTTGCCGCCGCTGCGATGGTGGATCAGCCGGACGGTGGGCGGGTCCAGCTCCGGCCCCGCGACGGCACGGGCCAACTCGCCGGTCGCCTCCACGGACAGTCCGCCGAGGTATTCCCGCACCGGTTCGAGTCCGGCCGCGCGGGCCAGCGCGGCGGTCAGCTCCGGGTTGATCTCGGTGGCCCGGTAGGTGCCGAGGACCAGCATCGGGCCGGTGGCCGGCTGCGGGCCGGCGAGCAGGCCGGTGAGCAGATCCAACGTGTCCCCGTCGGCGCGGTGCAGATCATCCAGGACCAGCAGCAGGGGTCCGCGGCCGGCGACGGCGGAGACCAGCGCCGCCACCGCGCGGTGCCGACGGAAGCGGGCCACGGCGGGATCACCCGGGCCATCGGCCACCACCGGCTCGGCCAGCCCGCCACCCACCGATCCGGCCGGCCCGGTGAGCGCGTCGGTGATCTGGGTCCACGGCCAGGCGGCCGGTGCGCCGTCGTACTCGGGGCTGCGACCCCAGGCCGTGCTCCAGCCTTCGGCGGCGAGCTGCCGGCCCAGCTCCTCGGCCAGGGCGGACTTGCCGGCGCCCGGGTCCCCACTGAGCAGGGCGAGCGTCGGCCGTCCGGCCTGGGTGGCGGCCTCGGCGGCGTGCCGCAGCCGCGCCAACTCCGCGTCCCGCCCGACGAACGGTCGCGATTCGGGCCCGCCACCTGGAACGCGTCCGGCCGCGCCGGCCACCACGGGGGTGGGGGTGAGGTGTGCCGCCTGGGCCAGGATGTCGGCCTCCAGCCTGCGCAGCTCGGGCCCCGGGTCCACCCCGAGCGCGGACACCACGGCGTCGCGGGCGTCGCGCAGCGCGGCCAGCGCCTCGCCCTGCCGCCCGGCCCGGTAGCGCGCCAACGCGAGCAGCCGCCAGGCGTCCTCCCGCAACGGATGGCCGGCGAGGTGGGCGGGCAGGTCGGCGGCGGCCTCGTCCGGCCGACCCAGCGCGAGCAACGCCTCGGCCCGCCGTTCGACGGCGAGCATCCGCAGCTCGTCCAGCCGGTTGATCTCCGCGACGGCCCAGAGTGCGCCCGCACAGTCCGCGTACGCGGGTCCGCGCCAGAGCCCGAGCGCCGTGTCCAGCGCGGCCAGGGCCGGTGCGGGCAGTCCGGCTGTGAGCAGTCGTCCCGCCTCGCCGACGGCCGCCTCGAAGCGTTCGGCGTCCACCGCGTCCGGGGCGGCCCGCAGCGCGTACCCCGGGGGTTCGGTGACCAGGAGGCGGGGCGGCTGCCGGGGCGGCCGGTCGGGCTCCAGCGCCCGGCGCAGGTCGGCGACGAAGGTCCGGATCGCGCCCACCGCGCCGTCGGACGGAACCTCCCACAGGTCGTCGACGAGGCGGTCGACCGGCACCACCCGGCCGTGGGCGATCACCAACCGGGCCAGCACCAGGCGCTGCCGGTGCCCCCGCAGCGGGACCGGGCCGTCCTCGGTGGCGGCGGTCACCGGCCCGAGTACGCCGAACGTCACCTCCATCGGCGACGTCGGTTGCCTGGTCATGACACCAATCTAGGCGGCCGTGCAGGCGGGCACTGATGCGGCGCTGACCGGCTGCTGATCACCACCGGGCAGGCTCGACACCGTACGACGGCGACGGGTCACCGCCCGCGCCGACCCTGCTCACCAGGAAGGTTCCCCGTGGAGCCGAGGATCAACGGATTCGACTACCAGCGCGTCACCGTCGCCGACGGCGTGACGCTCGCCGCCGCCGTGGGCGGCTCCGGGCCACCGATCGTGCTGTTGCACGGCTTTCCGCAGACCCACCTCATGTGGCGGCACGTCGCGGCCGACCTGGCCGCCGACCACACGGTCATCTGCCCCGACCTGCGCGGCTACGGCGACAGCGACAAGCCGGTGGACGCCGACGGCACGGCGTACGCCAAGCGGACCATGGCCGCCGACGTGGTGGCGCTGGCCGGCGCGCTCGGTCACGAGCGCTTCGCCCTGGCCGGGCACGACCGGGGCGCCCTTGTCGCGTTCCGCGCCGGCCTCGACCACCCGGCGGCGATCAGCCACCTCGCCCTGCTCGACGTGCTGCCCACCCTGGACATGTGGGACGTGCTGCACGGCGTCAACGCGGCGGTCGCCTTCCACCTGTACCTGATGGCGCAGCCGCCCGGACTGCCGGAGGAGCTGATCGGCGCCAGCCCGGACGCCTTCTTCGGCCACTTCCTGGACGTCTGGACCCGCGACCCGGGTGCCCTGCCGGCCGAGGTACGCGCCACCTACCTGCGCGCGTCCCGCGACGCGGTCACCTCGATCGTGGCCGACTACCGGGCGTCCGCCGGGATCGACGTCACCCACGACACCGCCGACCGGGCGGCGGGCAACCAACTGCGGATGCCGGTGACCGTGCTCCAGCAGGACTGGGGCGCGGCGCTCGGCTACGACGCGGCCGGAGTGTGGCGGGCCTGGGCGCCTGACCTCGACCACCAGACGGTCACCTGCGGGCACTTCATGGCGGAGGAGGCCCCCGCGGTGGTGGTCGGGGCGCTGCGCGACCTGCTGCGCCGGTGACCGGTCGCCTCTGACCTGCGGAAATGCGACTAAGCGCGGGTGGACGCGAACCGCCCGGCGGTGATAAACAGGCAGATATCGGCAGCCAACGGCGGCGCGTCGTCCATCGACCGTCTTCCTGCACCGCCGCCTCGGGCTTCGCCGCACGGGCCGCCACGCGGCCGCGACCCACCCCACGGCTCAAGCCCCGGTGGCGGGCTGGTGAGCACGGTCATCGACCAAGGAGTCGCCGTGGGGCATCTGCGTAACCGCGCCAAGCACCAACCGTTCGAGGTGGCCGCGCTGATCACGACGCCCGTCTGTGGGGTCCTACTGCTCGCGCTCGACGTCCGACCACCGTCGGTACAGCTGTCCATGCCGGAACCCATCCAGCTCGGCTGGGAGGTCGCCCTCATCGCCGTCGGTGTGGGCGGGCTGCTGGGCATCCTGTGGCCCGGTCGGCTCTCCACCGGTCTCGGCATCGAGTTCGCGTCCGTGCTGATGCTCGGCACCATCACCGGCATGTACGCGGTGGCGCTGATGGCGGTGGCGGGCCAGCAGGGCATCGTCGCCGCGTCGTTGATCAGCGCGGTACCGCTGGGGTCCTTCTGGCGGATCGCCCAGATCGCCGTCGACCTCCGCTGCCTGGCCTACGGGCACCAGTGCGCGACCCACCGACGGGTCGTGGGAGGTGTCACGTGATCTCGGTATCGACACCCGAGGCGCCGCACTGGGTGCAGGTGTTACTCAGTCTGCTCGGCGTCCTCGGCGGCACGACCGGCCTGGCCGCCATCGCCACGGTCGTGTCGCAGCGGGGCAAGTTCAAGGCCGACGCCGCCGACACGCTCACCGAGGCCGCCCTGACGCTCGTGCAGCCCCTCCAGATGCGGATCACCGAGTTGGAGAGCGAGGCGGTGAGCGCCCGGTCGGAACTGGGGCTGCTGCGCGAGCAGGTCAACCAGTTGCAGTTCGTCGTCCGGGTGCTGACCCGCACGCTCGACAGATGGCGTACCGCCGTGCACGCCCCCGACGCCACCCTGCGCAAGATCCGTTCGGTGGTCGCGGAGTCCGAGCGACTGTCCGAGGACCGGTGAGGGCTCATTCGCCGTCCGGGACGCGCAACCGGCCGGCGAGTTCCCGCAGGGCCGCCCGGAACTCGGGCGCGGACTCGTCCGGGTGGTGCCCGCGCAGGGGTGGCGGTCGACGCTTCCCCGGCGGAGGCAGCAGGTCCCGCGGATCGCGCAGCCTCCGGTCGACCCGCCCGGCCGGGTCGGCGGCGTCCGGCGGCGGATCGCCGGGCCGGTGCGCGGCGAAGATCCAGCCGCCGACCGGGTCCGTGTCGCGCCAGAGGTTGAGCCACCGCCAGCCGATCCGCTCCCCCACCTCACGCAGCACGGTCTCGTTCAGGTACGCCGGGAAGAGCCGGGCGTAGAGGCGGTCCAGCGGGGAGCCGTAGGTGAGCAGCGCGACCCGTCGGCGGGTACGCGGAGGCAGCCGCAGCACCGCGAGGGCCAGCAACGCCGAGCCGTGGCTGTGCCCGCACAGCAGCACCCCGGCGTGCCGGTCGGCCAGGTAGGTGATCCGGTCGGCCAGCTCCGGCACCGCGCGGTCGGCGTAGCTGGGAGGCGCGAAAGGGTGGGCGGCCCGGGGCCAGAAGGTGCCCAGGTCCCACAGGATCCCGACGTGCCGGCGGAACCATGGCGTCCGGTAGGCGAACACACCGCCCGACAGCAGGACGAGGCCCACCGCGGTGACGAGGTAGGTGCCCCCCGTGAGCGCCATTCCGACGAACCAGGTCGGCAGCCCGAGGACCTGCCACGCCACCTCGCCCGGTTCCCGCCCGAACTGCCCGAGCAGACTCGTGGCCAGCCCGATCACCGCGAGCGCCGCGTACACGGTGGCCAGCCGACCCAGCCACTCGGTGAACCGCGCCCGGGCCACGGCCCTGCTGACCTCCCGCAGCCGCCCGGTCGCCTCCGGCGGCGAGGTGGGAAAGTCGCGGGCGGTGATGTCCTCCGCCGCACGGCGCCGGCGGCCCCGGGACAGCAGGGTCACCGCGCCGCACGCCAGCACCGCCGCGGCCACGTGCAGGAACACCGCCAGGATCGTCCACCGGTACGGCAGTGCCGGCCCACCGTCACTGCGAAAGCCGCCGAGCAGGCCCCCCGTCTGGTAGACGAGGCCGGCGGAGAGCGCACCGGTCAGGCCGACCGCGATGGCCGCGATGACCGTCGCGCCCAGTCCGCGCGGCAGGGCGGAGCGGTCCCGGGCGCGACCGAGAGGCCACAGCACCAGCCCGCAGAGCAGCACCAGCAGCACCATCTGGCCGAGTAGCGCCGCGCCCGTGATCGCGCCGTAGCCGGGGAGCGCGGTCGACGACGGCCAGCCCCGCTCGTCGCTCGCGACAGCGACGAGGGTGGCCACGGTCAGCGCGGCCGCCACCACGCCCACCGCGCGGGCGGCCCAGGTGGACATCCGCGCCGTCGTCGCGCGGTCGATCAGCCCTGGCACGGCGAGCAGACCGACGCTGGCCAGCAGGACCGCCGCGCTGAGCGTCAGCAGCAGCGTCGTCGCGGGCGTCGCGCCGCCGCCGCGACGGGCCGTGAGCAACAGGAGATCGAGGACGGCGAGCGCGGCGGCGACGTGGATCGCCCGCAGCCGCCCCACCAGCGGCTCCACCGCCCACAGGGGGTTGCCGGACGGGCGGGACCGGCGGGTCCCGAGCAGCCGCAGGAGCGCGACCGCGGCGATCGGCAGCAGCGCCAGCACGGCCAGCCGCTGCCCGACGTGTCGGTCGTCGAAGCCGGCCGGCGTGTCGAAGGGCGCCCGGCAGTGGGCCGCGCCGAGACACCGCCAGGCCAGCAGGTCGAGGGCGACCCCGGCGATGGACACCACGTACACCACGGTGAGGTTCAGCGCGAGCAGCCGGCACAGGACGGTGACCCCGGCGGCGGCGCGGCCGGCGGGCCGCATCCACACCGCCAGGTTGCTGAGCATGAACGGCAGCAGGAAGACCATGGAGAGCGTCCGAGCCACGGTGCCCGAGGGCAGGTCACCCCAGCGGTACGCCTCCAGCGTCAGCCCGTCCGGGTCGGTGCCGTCGGGTCCGGCGCGGCGGTGGAAGCCCCCGCTGTCGTCGCCCGCGACCTGCCGCACCCGCGTCTCGTGCAGCACGACCGAGGGTCGGGCCCCCGACACGCCGTGCACCCGCAACTCCACCAGGTCGTCGCGTCGGGGCTGGTCGCCGTGCCGGGCTGGCCTCTGCGGCATCGGGCGGCTACCCGGCCGCGACCAGCTCGGCCGCCACGTCCCAGAGCCGCTGCGCGTTGGCCGGATCGACCGCGTACGCCGCCACCCCGGTGTAGTCGGCGGGCCGCTCGGTGACGACCGGCGCCTCGGCGCAGTCCTCGAAGTAGCGACCGCCGACGCCGTCGAGCAGCGGGGACGCGGCGAGCAGCGCCGAGGTCGCGGCGCCCTGCTGCGGGGTCTTGTGCATCTCCTTCGGCGACTTGAGCCCGCCGGTGTGCTTCTGCAGTCCGGTGGCGATCGCACCCGGGTTGAGCGCGTTGGCGTAGATGCCCTCGCCGGACCAGCGGCGGGTCGCCTCGACGGCGAGCAGGGCCTCGGCGCTCTTGGACTGCCCGTAGGCCAGCAGCGGGTCGTACGGCCGGAACGCGAAGTGCAGATCGTCGAAGATCACCGGCGAGAAGAGGTTGCCACTGGAGCTGACCGACACGACCCGGGCGCCACCGGCGGCGGCGAGCGCGTCGTGCAGGCCGACGGTCAACGCGTAGTGCCCCATGAAGTTGGTGGCGAACTGCATCTCCCAGCCCTCGGCGGTGCGCTCCAACTCGGGCAGCGCCATGATCCCGGCGTTGTTGACCAGGATGTGCAGCGGCTGGTCCCAACCGGCGACGAATCGGCGTACCGAATCCTGGTTGGCCAGGTCCAGCTCGCGGACGGTGACCCGCTCCGCGCCGAGGCCGGCCGCGATGTCGGCCGCGGCCTGCTCGCCGGCGCTGACCCGACGTACCGCGAGCACCACCTCGGCACCGGCGGCGGCCAGCGAGCGGGCGGTCTCGACGCCGATGCCGGCGGCGCCTCCGGTGATGACGGCCCGTTTGCCGCTCAGGTCGACTCCGGCGAGGACCTCGTCGGCCGTCGAGGCGAAGCCGAACGGTGTCGTGATTCGCTCGCTCATCTCTGTCCCATCTCTCGTTGACGCCTACGCCACAAACTGTCACCCCGGCGGCCGGCGCTAGCCGGGTTCCTGGTTTTCCTGGTAGTGGCAGGACCAGGATGGGCGGCCGTCGGCCGCTCCTACGATGGGTTGGTGCGCACGGCCGGTCCGCTCGGCGAGTACCTGCGTGCCCGGCGCGAGCTGATCAGACCGGGCGACGTCGGGCTGCCCGCGCACGGCCGTCGGCGGGTGCCCGGCCTGCGGCGCGAGGAGTTGGCGCTGTTGGCCGGGATCAGCGCCGACTACTACCTGCGGCTGGAGCAGGGGCGGGACCGGCACCCGTCGACGCAGGTGCTCGACGCGCTGGCCCGGGCCCTACGGCTGGACGCGGCGGCCACGACGCACCTGCGCCGGCTGGGTGAGCAGGCGTCGACCCGCCGCCCGGCGCGACGGCCGGAACGCGTACCGGTGGGAATCCGACAGTTGGTCGGTTCGTGGACGCAGACCCCCGCCCTGGTGCACGGCCGGCACCTGGACGTCCTCTTCGCCAACCCGGTGGCGACCGCGCTGGCGCCGATCTACGCGGTCGGCGTGAACCTGCTGCGCGCGGTCTTCCTGGACCCGGTCGTGCCGTCGCTCTACCCCGCCTCGGAGGCGGTCGCGGCCAACGCGGTGGCCGGCCTGCGCGCGCAGGTCGGCGCCGAGGTCGACGACCCCCGGCTCACCGACCTGGTCGAGGAGCTGTCCGCCGGCAGTGAACGGTTCCGGCGGCTGTGGGCCCGGCACGACGTGGCCGCCCGCGCCGGTGGCGGGGTCCGGGTGTTCCGTCATCCCCGGGTGGGTGAGCTGGAGCTGCGCTACGAGAAGCTCACGATCGCCGGCACGACCCAGTCGCTCGTCGTCTACCACGCCGAGCCGGGCAGCCCGTCGGCGCGCGCGCTCGCCCGGCTGGCCCGGCACGCGGCCGGCGGGACGCCCCGCCCGGCCGGGTCAACGCCCTAGCCGGCGATGGCCCGTTCGGCGACCACCACCGAGATCCCGTCGAGGACGCGTTGCAGGCCGAACTCGAAGGCGTACTCCGGGCCGTAGGCGGCACCGTGCTGCTGGCCGGCCGCGGTGCCGACCCGGGAGGCGGTCGGGTACGCCCCGGCCGTCAGGAACGTCTCCAGCCAGGGCGCGTGCGACTGCCACCACTGGCCGTCGGACATGCCGGTCTCCCGCTCCAGGTCGACCACCTCGGAGGCGGCGCGGGCGGCACTCTTCACGTGCCCGAGCACGAGCGTGAGCACCGCGTCCATCTCGACGTCGGTGAGCCCGATGTCGGCGACGGTGTTCAGCTCGCGGTCGTACTTGGCGATCAGGTGGGGGCCGAGCACGGGCCGGGTCGTCTCGGCCCGCAGCATCCACGGATGCCGCTGGTAGAGCGCGAGATTGTCGCGGGCGACCCGCTCCAGCCGGGCCCGCCAGTCCCCCTCGGCGGCGGGGCGTGGCATCTCGCCGTACGCGGTGTCGATCATGACGGCGACGAGTTCGGCCTTGCCCGGCACGTAGGTGTAGACCGACATGGTGCCGACGCCCAACGCCTCGCCGACCCGGCGCATGGTCAGCGCGTCGAGGCCCTCGGTGTCGGCGATGTCGATCGCGGCCCGGACGATCCGGTCGACGCTGAGCCCCGGGCCGGCGCTGCGGCTCGTCGGCTCCCGGGTGCGCCAGAGGATGGCCAGGCTGCGGGCCGGGTCCGCGGTCGCCTTGCGTTCACTCGCCATGGTCCGGCCATCCTAACAACGCCGACGTACGCCGTACGTCGGCCGCCGGCCCGACCTCTGGCCGAGATCACAGCTCTTCGCGGTCGTCGGACAACGTCGGGCCGGCGGCGGCGGGCACGAGGTGCCGCACCTCCGGTTCGCCGTCGGTCAACTCCCGGGCCCGTTCCTCGGCCGCGCGATCCTCGCCGGTCAACCGACCGCCGTGCTGACGCAGGTGTTCGTCCCAGGACGGCACCAGGTACACCTCGACGAACCGGTCCGTCGTCTCGGCCGGCCGGAACAGTCCCCACCGCATCGCGCCGGTCCGCTGCCGCGCCCCGCGCACCTGGTCCATCGCCGCGAGGAACGACCCGGCCCGCTCCGGCCGGACGGTGTACTCCACCGTCACCAGCACCGGCCCCACCCCCGGGTCCGGTTCCTGCGCCAGGTGCAGTTGCGGCCAGTAGGCCGCCGGCTCACGGTTGACCGACCGCAGGTCCGGCAACGGCCAGAGCCGGCTGGACGCGGTGCCGACGAGCATCAGCGCCGCCGCCGCGAGATAGGCGAGGACCAGCCCGGCCATGTCGGCCACCAGTCCCCAGATCAGCGCGCCGACCGCCTGCCCACCGGCGAAACACACCTGGTAGACGGCCAGGCCGCGGGCCCGTACCCAGCTGGGCAGGAAGAGCTGCATCTCGGCGTTGACGTTGGCCAGCACCGTCACCCAGGCCATCCCGGCGGGCAGCAGGGCGAGGAGCACCAGGGGTACCACCCGCACGGTGCCGAGCACTGTCAACGCCACGGTGAACAGCACGCCGGCGATCAGCAGGAGCTGGTTGGCCGACAGCCGGGTGCGGATCACCGCCAGCAGCACACCGCCGGTGATCGCGCCCACGCCGAGAGCCGCCAGCAGCAGCCCGTACCCGCCGGAACCCAACCCCAGCCGCCGGGCGGCCACCAGCGGCAGCAACGCCCACAGCGCGCTGGCCGGGACCACGAAGACCAGCGCACGACGCAGGAGCCGGCGCACGGTCGGCGAGTGGCGTACGTACCGACTGCCGGCGCGCAGGGCGGCCGTGAACCGCTCGGGCACCTCGACCGCGCGGGCGTTGCGGGGCCGCCAGCGCCACAGCGCGTACGCGAAGATCCCGAAGGCGACCGCGTTGATGCCGAAGACCGGGGCGACGCCGGTACGGGCGATCAGCACGCCGGCCACCGCGGGCCCGACGGCCCTCGCCACGTTCACGCTTATCGAACCGAGCGCGGACGCCGACCGGAGCTGGTCCTGCGGCACCAGCTCCGGGATCACCGCCGCCCAGGCCGGCAGGGTCAACGCCTGCCCGACCCCGAACGCGAAGGTGAGGGTGAGCAGCAACGCCGGCGGCATCCGGTCGGTCAGGGTGAGCAGCGTCAACGTCACCGCCACCGCGACCAGGAACAGCTGCACGGCGATCAGCAGGTGCCGGCGGTCGAAGTTGTCGGCCAGCACCCCGGCGGGCAACGCCAGCAGCAGCACCGGCAGCAGGCTGGCGGTCTGGACCAGCGCAACGAGAGTGGACGCGTTGGAGTGGTGGATCAGCAGCCA
The DNA here is from genome assembly GCF_040647935.1 of Micromonospora sp. NPDC049204. NCBI lineage: Bacteria > Bacillati > Actinomycetota > Actinomycetes > Micromonosporales > Micromonosporaceae > Micromonospora > Micromonospora sp. NPDC049204. The sequence continues at coordinate 347,163 of NZ_JBEZDC010000005.1, forward strand.
CTGGGCGCCGACCGTCTGCATCCAGGTGCCGATGTTGGCGGCGAGCAGGGCCAACCACAGGTTGCGGTAGACCGCGGTCCGCAGCGGTGCCCAGGCCGACGCCGGACGTTCGTCGGGTCCGGCTCCGGCCGTCACCACCGCCCGTCCGCGCGCAGCACGCGCTCACCGGACACGTAGAGATCGTCGGGTGCGAGCAGCAGCAACCGGACGACCTCGGTGGCGACCTGTTCCGGCAAGGCGTACACCTCGTCCAGGAACTCGGCACCCACCCGTTCCTGCAACCGCGTCGGCATCGGCCCGGGGTGCAACTGCATCACCTTCACCCGGTTGCTGTGCTGCGCCTCGGCCAGCGAGTCGACGAGGCTGTTCCCGTAGCTCTTGGTGGCCCGGTAGACGGGGATGCCGGGCCGGGGGGCCGCCAGCGCCAGTGCGCCGATGTACACGACATTCCCGTGGCCCTGCCGGTGCAGGTGCCCCACCACCTCCCGCAGCAGGTACGTGAGGCCCAGGACGTTGATCTCCACGGCTCGGCGGATGTGCTCCACCGACAGGTCCCCCAGCTCGCCGCCCGCCCACATCGAGGCGCAGGCCGCCACCCCGTCGATCGTGCCGTAGCGCTCGACCACCTCGGCGAACCCGTCGCGGACCTGCTCGTAGGAGGAGATGTCACAGACCGCGCCGTCGCACCCCAGCTCGTCGGTCGCGGCGGCGACCTCGGCCGGCACGTTGCCGAACACCACCACCTGATGCTCGTCGACGAGCAGCCGAGCCACCGCGAGGCCGAGGCCGCTGGTACCGCCGACAACCACGAAGGTCCTGGCACCCATGTCTCTCCAGCCGCCGACCGAAACAGGTCACGTACGCCGCGTTCTTCCCGTTTCCGGAGGCCGCACACACGATGGGTCGGTAGTGCTGGACCTACCTCGGAAAGTCGATCTGGACGGCTGGGGCGCCCCGTCGTCCGCGATTAGCGTTTGCGGCATGACCACGGAACCCCCCACTCGGCTGGCCGAGGCGCTGCGTCGCCGCGACTGGCTGATCTCCGTCTGGCCCTGGCGGGCACTCGCCTACGCGATCAGCACCCTGCCGATCGCGGGCATCCTCGCCACCGGACTGCTCATCATCGGCGCACCGCTGCTGGCCGCCGCCAACGGGTTGCTGCTGCACGGCCGGCCGCCCGGCGTCGCGCTCCTGCTGTTCCTGGCCGTCGGCAGCCTCAGCCTGCTGGCGCTGGCCCCGATCGTGAGCTTCCCGGTGGCCGTCATCGAGCGGTGGCGGCTCCGGCTCGTCGACAACCGCCCGCTGCCCGCGCCGCGGTGGCCGGGTCTGGTCGCCCGCTACCGCAGCGCCGGGGCCTGGCGCGAGGTGGCGTACCTGTTCTGTCTGGGCGGGTTCGTGCCTGTCGTGTACTGGGTGTTCCTGCTGCTGGTGCTGCTCGACCTCGGGATGATCACCAGTCCCTGGCTGGCCGGCGACGCCGAGCCGGTCGTCATCTGGCAGCCGATCGAGAGCACCGGTGAAGCCATCCCGTACGCGATCGTGGCGGTGTTGCTGCTGCCGGTCCTCTGCTACGCGGCCGGTCTGGTCGCCGCAGCCCAGGCAGAGGTGACCCGGTGGGCACTGGCCTGGCCGGTCGACGCGACGGCGCTGCGCGAGGTCGCCCGGTCGCGCACCCGACTGGTCGGCGCGTACGAGGCCGAGCGGCGACGGATCGAACGGGACCTGCACGACGGCGCGCAACCACGACTGACCAGCCTCAGCCTTCAGCTGGGCCTGGCCCGGTTGGACGTACCCGAGGACTCCCCGGCCGCCCGGCCCCTCGCCGTGGCACACGACCAGGCTCAGGGCCTGATGGTGATGTTGCGACAGTTGGTGCACGGCATCCGTCCGCAGAGCCTCACCGACCTCGGTCTGGCCGGCGCCGCGAGCGAGCTGGCCGACGTCGCCACCATCCCGGTCACCGTGCACGCCGACGTCGAGGGCGAGTTGCCGGAGATCGTCGAGACCACCGCCTACTTCGTGGTGTCCGAGGCGCTGGGCAACGTCGCCCGACACGCCCGGGCGACCCACGCCGAGGTGCGCCTCAGCCAGGCCGGCGGGGACCTCGTCGTCGAGGTGAGCGACGACGGCCGTGGCGGCGCCGACCCCACCCGGGGCACCGGCCTGACCGGTCTCGCCGACCGGGTCGCCGCCGTGGACGGCCGGCTGCTGCTGTCCAGCCCGCCTGGCGGGCCTACCCTGGTCCGGGTGGAGCTACCGTGTCGTCGATGACCCGAGTGGTCCTCGCGGAGGACGAGGTGCTGCTGCGCGAGGGCCTGGTCGCGCTCCTGACCCGCTTCGAGTTCACGGTGTGCGCCGCCGTCGGCTCCGCGCCCGACCTGCTGGACGCGGCCCGGGAGCACACACCGGACCTGGTGCTCACCGACATCCGGATGCCGCCGGGCCGCCACGACGACGGGCTGCGGGCAGCCGTCGCGTTACGCGCCGAGCGACCCCACCTGCCGGTGGTGGTGCTCAGCCAGTACGTGCAGACCGGGTACGCGGCGGCGCTGCTGGACAGTGGCGACGGTCAGCGGGTCGGCTACCTGCTCAAGGACCGGGTGGCCGAGGTCACCGAGTTCGTCGACACGCTGCGCCGGGTCGCGGCCGGCGGCACCGCCATCGACCCGGACGTGGTGCGCCAGCTACTGCACCGACCGCGTGATCCGCTCGCCGCGCTCTCCGCCCGGGAACGCGAGGTGCTGGCGCTGCTGGCCGAGGGCCGGTCGAACGCCTCGATCGCCGGCCGACTGCACGTCAGCGAGGCGGCGGTCGGCAAGCACGTCGGCAACATCCTGCTGAAGCTCGACCTGCCACCGAGCGACGACACCAACCGGCGAGTGCTCGCGGTGCTCACCTACCTGCGCCGCGACCCGGTGGGCTGACCAGCGCCGGACCGAGGGTGGGGCGTAGATTCGGCGAGCGGTACCGCCGCCGGCGAGGGGCGCGGGCCGGCGAGACGGGGGTACGGCATGACGGAGGCGCTGCGGGTCGGTCTGCTGGGGTACGGGCTGGCGGGTCGGGTGTTCCACGCACCGCTGATCGCCGCGACCCCCGGGCTGCGGCTGGACGCCATCGTGACCCGCGATCCGCAGCGGCGCGAGCAGGCCCGGCAGCACTTCCCGGACGCCCGCCTGGTCGACGACGCCGACGAGCTGTGGCGTACGCCGGACGCCCTGGACCTGGTCGTGGTGGCGACGCCGAACCGGCTGCACGTGCCGATGGCCCGCGCGGCGCTGGCCGCCGGGCTGCCGGTCGTCGTGGACAAGCCACTCTCCCCGACCGCCGCGGAGGGCCGCGCGCTGATCGGCGAGGCGACCGAGCGCGGGGTGCCGCTGACGGTCTTCCAGAACCGGCGCTGGGATGGCGACTTCCGGACCGCTCGCCGGCTGGTGGAGCAGGGCGAGTTGGGGCGGGTGCTGCGCTTCGAGTCCCGGTTCGAGCGGTTCCGTCCGACGATCAAGCCGGGCTGGCGGGAGCTTGCCGGTCCCGAGGAGGCCGGCGGCGCCCTCTTCGACCTCGGCGCCCACCTCGTCGACCAGGCGGTGCAGCTGTTCGGCCGGGTCGACCGCGTCTACGCGGAGGTGGACCGCCGCCGCGCGGGTGCGGCCGTGGACGACGACGCCTTCGTGGCGTTGACCCATGCCAACGGGGTGCGCTCGCACCTGTGGATGGGCGCGGTGACCGCGCAGCTCGGGCCGCGGCTGCGGGTGCTGGGCGACCGGGCCGGCTACACGTCGTACGGCCTGGACGTGCAGGAGGCGGCGCTGCACGGGGGCGGCCGACCGGACCAGCCGGGTTGGGGCGAGGTTCCGCCGGAGCGGTACGGCCTGCTCGGCGTCGACGGTGACCTGCGGCCGGTGCCGACCGAGTCCGGGGCGTACCAGAGCTTCTACGCCCAGGTGGAGACGGCCCTGCGCGACGGCACGCCGATGCCGGTGGACCCTCGGGACTCGGTCGCCACTGTCGAGTTGATCGAGCTGGCGCACCGGTCGGCCGCCGAGGGCGCGGTACTGCCGGTCCCGACCACCTGACCGAGGCGATCGCCTGCGACTCGTCCCGCCACGTCGATGATCGACTCGGCTTCCGTGATGTCGGGGTGTCAGACCGCCCCGGACACCCCGATGTCACCGAAGCCGAGTGGATCTACAGGTCGGCGTCCGGCTCGGAAAGTGCCTCGTCTGGCTCGGAGAGAAACTCCTCCGGCTCGGAAGGGGCAGCGTCCTGCTCGGAGCGGGCCTCGTCCGGCGCCCGGGCGTCGTCGTCGGTCAGCGCGTCGTCCGACGAGGTGCCGAGGTTGCCGAGTCGACGCTCGGCCTCCCGGACCTCCTCGTCGAGGCCGGGGTTCTCCTCGTCGGGGCTCTGCGACATGGGCGACCTCCATCGGGCACGACCGGCAGGTCTCCGTGTACCCGGCCTGAGGGCGGGAACACGGACCACCTGGGGCGTCCCTTGATCAGCTACGGCGCCCCTTGATCAGGTGCACCGACGTCCTCGGCGACCCACAGGCCACGGCCCTGAAGACCCACCACCAGGCCACGTGTCTGAAGAACGATGATCGCCCTCTGCACCGTGGTCACGCTGACGTCGTAGAGGCCCGCGAGTTCGTTGTAGGTGGGCAGACGCTCGCCTGCCGCGTACTCCCCGCTCTTGATCCGGGCGGCGAGGTCCTCGGCCACCTCGCGGTATCCGCCGGTAGGTATGGGCATGTGAAGGTTCCTTCGTTCGGCACCCTCCATCCGACCACGCCGACCATTGCTCTTCAAGACCATCATTGCCTTAGGTACTAAAGGTCTCTAACATCGGTGGATGTGGTCGGTTCCTTCGTTCGGCAAGCGGCGGATCGTGCCACCCTCGCTCAGTGCGGCGGAGACGTCGCCTGGGCGGGGCCTGATCGTGTCTACGAAGGGGATCGACGATGTCGATCGATGAGCCCGTATCCACGGCGACCGAGTTGTTCACCGCGGAACGGGTACTGGATTCGCACTGGACGCGGGCTCTCGACCGGCCGTGGCGAGCGGGCGGCTGCTTCGAGTGCAGAGGTCGCTACGACTGCCCACAGCTTGACTGGGCGCTGGCGCTGATGGCACACGTCGCTTCGGTGATGCTCCAGAAGCGGTGAGCTGCACGTCGCCGGCTGGCCGAAGAGCCGAGCGCCGGGCCGGCCGGGGAGCGCACCGGGCGGGGAACCCAGGAGCGTTGCCGGCCCGGCCCGGTGCCGGATCAGCGCTGCTTCAGCTCGCGCCAGGATGGGTGGGTGCCGCGCCACGCATCGGCGAGGATGGCCGCCGAGGCCCGGCTTGGGCACTGCTGCACCCGCTCACGACCCGACGCCCCACCGATCTGGGCGCGGACCTCCCAACCCTGCCCGTCAGTACGGATATACACGTCCCGGCGTCCGCGCGGGGTCGTGTCTCCGTTCCACCAATGCTCCTCGACCTTCATTCGCCGACCGTATAGCAAATTTTGCGCCGAGGGTACGGCGCAGGTGGGCTTATACCAGGGCGATAGCCGTAATTCCGGCGCATTTCGGCCTATGCGTTGACGGAGAGGACCCGCAACGGCAGGTCCTCCCCGTCCTGAGCGACCAATCAGGGCGCGCTCACATGTCGCTGAGTACGCCGGCCAGGGTGTTGGCCAACGCGTCCTGGCCTGCTGGGCTGGGATGCGGCGAACCACCCTCGGCGGTGATCTGGATGTCACCGGGCGTGAACGGCGGCGGGAACGCCACCCGCACGGCCGGATCGAACGGGACGCCGAGCTGGACCGCCCAGTTGAGATCGTTGATCACGGTTCGCACGGTGCCCACCCACAGCGGGTCGATGAGCGGTTGCAGCGTCGACACCGGGGCCGCCGGGACGTAGGACTGCAACCCGGTCGGCAGCAACGACTTGAGCTTCGCCCAAGAATACTGGCCGATGTCGACGTTGGCCGGGGTGATGTCGTAATACAGCATCCAGACGACCTTGTCCGCGCCGGCGGCCAGCAACGAGTTGACGATGAAGGTGGCGTCGGCGGTGATGCCGGCGTACTGGGCCGGGCCGTTGTAACGCGGCACCCCGATGTTGATGTAGTAGTCCTCGCCGGCCGGCAGGTCGATCCAGAAGTTGCAGCCACCACCGTTGGTGACGATGCCCTGCTTGCCGCCGACCGCCGCCCACTCGAAGCGGAACAGTCCGGTGGGGTTCAGGCTCTCCCCGGCGAACTCCAGCGCGCGACACATGGCCAGCCGGATCAACACGGTGTTCCAGTTGGTGTTGTTCACGCCGCCGGTGGTGGCGTGGTAGGCGTGGTGCCCGTCCGCCTTGGCCTTCGCGATCCGCGCGGTGGCGAGGCCGAGCGGGCTGGCCACCCGACCCCAGGCGTTTCCGCAGGCGTCGGGGCCGGCGCGGCCGGCGATGATGTCCCCGGTGCCGTACCCGGTGCGCGCGTAGTTGTCGTAGTCGACGACGCTGGTGTCCAGATCGAAGTACCGCCGGCCGTAGCTGTAGACGCCGTTGTTGCCGGGCATGCCACGGCCGTCGAACGAGGTCATCGGGCAGCCCGGACCCACCCCGAAACCGAACTGGTGGTGCGCGGAACTGATCGAGTCCCCGGTCAGGGTCAGCACCGTGTCGTCCGTGACCGTCTGCACCTCGCGGCAGCGGATCCGGTCCTTGTTGGCGTCCACCAGGGTGGGATTGCCGGCCACGTTGGGGCAGCCGGTCGGCGGCGGGGGTGGCGGCGATGGCGGCCCGCCGGTGGGCCCGGTGGGCGGGTCGGTCGGGTTGGGCGGGTCGGTCGGCTCCGGCGAGCCGCTGCCGCTGGGCGACGCGGACCCGGACGGCGACGCGCTACCGGACGGCGAGGAACTGCCCGACGGGGACGCACTGCCCGACGGCGAAGAGCTGCCCGACGGCGACGCGCTGCCGGATGGCGAGGAACTCCCCGACGGGGACGCGCTGCCCGACGGGGAGGAACTGCCGGACGGCGACGCGCTGCCCGACGGCGAAGAGCTGCCCGACGGCGACGCGCTGCCCGACGGGGAGGAACTGCCGGACGGCGACGCACTGCCCGAGGGGGACGCGCTGCCGGACGGCGACGCGCTGCCGGAGGGGCAGGGCGTTCCGGTGGGCGAGGCTGTCGAGCTGGGTGACGCCGTCGAGCTGGGTGAGCCCGTCGTGGTGGGTGCGGTCGCGGTGGCGGCGGGGGCACGCTTCGCGACCGGCTCCGCCGTGACGGGCGGCCGGGTCGCCCGGGTCGGCGCGGTCGAGGCCGACGGCGTTCCGGTCGGGTCCGGGCAGTCGGCAGCGGCGGCCGCCTTCTGGGTACGGATCTGCGCGAGCCGCGCCTCGACCTCCACCGGAAGTTTCCCGCCCGGCTTGACGCACGGGTCGAGCAACCAGGTCGTCCCCTCCAACTCGCGGGTGCACGGCGGCTCGTCGTACGACGCCCGTTCCGCGCTGGCGGCGGGGGCGGCCGGTGCGCCGCCGGCGGCCGGGGCGACAAGTGCGGTGACCATGGCCACCGACACCGCCACCCCGGCGGCGAAGAGAGCATTGTGGACGCGGGGCGACCTTGTGGGTCGCGGTCCTGGCGGTCCACCCAGGTGCAGTTGGCTCATGCCGTCCTCCAGGGACTGAGGTGCGCCGGTAGTTGTTACCGCACGGTAGGCAGGCGTGCGGTAACCCGGTAGATCAGTCGCCCTTACCTACTGTGGAGGCCGGATCGCACCCGGTGACCTGTCCGGCGCCCCCGGTCGGTCGTGGCCGAGCACCACGGCCAACTCCCGGCGGTTGCGCACACCCAGTTTCGTGAAGACGCGGGCCAGGTTGTTGTTGACGGTGTTGACCGACAGTCCCAACCGGTCGGCGATGCCGCGACTCGGCAGCGTCACCGCGAGCAGGGCCACGTCCCGCTCCCGACGGGTCAGCGTCGCCTCCTCGGTGCCCGCGGCGGTCGCGGTGAGCAGGGGCGTCCGAACCCCTCGGCAGTCCCGGGCCAGCGTCGCGGCCCGCTGCGTCACCGCCACCCGGGGTCGGCCGCGCCGCGCGTACGCCCGGGCGGCGGCACCGAGCACCTCGGCGGCGAGCAGGGTGTGCCCGCGGGCGACGAGGTCACCCGCGGCGGTCTCCAGTGCCGGCCCGTCATCGCGTACCAGACCGTCGGCCGCGCCGGCGAGCGTCGACGCCAGCCCGCCGAGCCGGTCGGCGAGAGCGCCCAACCTCTCCCGTACCGACTCGGGCGCGCCCAGCCGCGCGCACTCGTAGAGCGCCACCGCCTCGATCGTCGGCTGCTCGCTGCCCCGCGCCAGGTCGGCGGCGGTACGGGCGGTACGGATCGCGGCGGTGAGATCACCCTCGGCCACCTGCACCCAGGCGCGGTCCAGCTCCACCCACGGGTGGAAGATCCGGTTCGCGGCGCGCTCCCGCGCGTCCGCGGCGGCCAGCCAGCGGCGGGCGCCGGACGGGTCACCGGCCAGCGCGCGGACTCCCGCCAGCGCCGCCCAGTACGTGCGCACCAGGTGGTACTGGTCGTTCTCCTCGACGAGCGCGATGGCCTCCCGCAGGTTCGCCTCGGCGGCGTCGAGCCGTCCCTGGGTCTTGGCGACGATCCCCCGGAATCCGGCCCACACGGCGACCATGCCCCGCGCGTCGCTGGCCACCGCCGCGGAGTAGCCGTGATCGGCCAGGTCGGCGGCGCCGGCCAGCTCGCCGGCAGCGTACCGGGCGTAGCAGAGCCCCAGCCCGACCTGCGCCTCGTTCCACGGCATCCGCTCGGGTTCGGCGGCGAGCACCGCCCGGCCCCGTTCCGCCAGCTCGGCGGCGAGCCCGAGCCGGCCGAGCATCCCGGCCGCCGACGCCGCGCCCATGGTCGCCCAACTGGCCGCCCGTACGCCGGTGTCGGGCCGGGCCAACACGGCCTGGCCGACGGACAGCGCGGCCTCGCACCGGCCGTCGTAGAACAGCACCCACGACCGGGTGGCCTCGGTCAGGTCGTGGCCGGGTGAGCCCGCCGGCACCATCCGCAGCGTCTCGTGCGCCTCGTCGATCCGGTCCAGGCCCCAGTAGAGCAGGCCGGCACGGGTGATCGCCCAGATGGCGAGGCGCTTGCTGCCCGGCGGTGGGGCCGGCGGGAGCATGTCCAGCGCCTCCTGGCTGCGCGCCTGGTACTGCAACACCCGGGCCAGCAGCCACTGCGCCTCCCAGCCCGGCGCGGCGTCGTACGCGGTGCGGGCCAACCGCTCGGCCAGGTCGATGTCGAACCTGTCGATCGCCTGTCGGGCGGCGGCCAGCGCGATGCCCGGATGCCGGACGCTGCCGGACCGGAGCTGCCACACCCCGGCGACCAGCGCGTCGTCCCGCCGGCGCAGCGGCATGCTCGCCAGCACGTCGGCGAGTTGCCCGAACACGGTGCGGGACCGGCTGGCCGGCATGCTGGCGCGCAGCGCCTCCCCGTACAGGGGGTGGGCCATGCGCAGCGCGGTACGGGCGCCGGAGCGTTCCGCGACCACCATGCCGCTGCGTTCGGCGGCCTCGATCGCGACCGGGTCGGTGAACCGTTCCAGCAGCGCCAGGGAGAGCGGTTCGCCGCAGGCGACCACCTCCAGCACCTGCCGGGCGGCCGGTTCCAGGGCGCGCAGTCGGGCACTGACCAGCTCGGCCAACCGGGGGCTGCCCGACGCGGTGCCGCGCCACCGCCAGACCCCCCGCGACTCGCGGAGCCCGCCGGTGTCCATGGCGTCGGCCAGCAACTCCCGCAGCAGCAGCGGGTTGCCGTCGGCGAGCCGGGTCAGCCGGCGGCGGCTGATCGCGTCGAGCGGACCGGGCGCGGCCTCGTCGAGCAGATGCTCCACGGCGGTGGCCGGCAGCGGGCGTACGTCGAGTCGCCGGCCGGAACCGGCCCACAGCGAGGTGAGCGCGTCGGAGAGCGGAAGGCCCGCCCGGACGGTCGCCACCGCCACGGCCAGGCCGTGCACGGCGAGCTGGTGCAGCAGCCCGGCCGAGGGTTCGTCGAGCAGGTGGGCGTCGTCGATGCCGATCACGATCGGGCGGCCACCGCCGCGCCGGGCGAAGTCGCGTTCGACGGTGACGACAAGCCCCACCGGATCGGCACGCGGTCGGGTCTGCGCGGGGATCAGGTGCGAGACCGCGCCGAACGGAATCGACCGGGCCGCCCCGGTGGCGGAGACCCAGTGACACTCCACGCCGTCCTGAGCCGCGCGGGCGAGCGCCTCCCGCAGCAGCCGCGTCTTCCCCACCCCGGCGTCACCGACCAGCACCAGCCCCGGCATCCGCGACGACACGACGTCCTCGATGATTTTCAGCTCGTCGTCGCGGCCGACGAGCGTCCATTCGCCACGTCCCGGCATGACGACCCTCACCTCGCCCTCGGGCAGCCCTACCGCTCACCCTAGGGGGAGTTCCGGCACTCCCGCTCGACAGCGGTCGATGCGACGCCGGACGCGCCGGGCGTGGGGCTCAGCCCTGGGTGGTCAGCAGGTAGTCGTCGGCTTCGGGGCTCCACCGCAGGTCGACCGCGCCGCTGGTGGCCGCCGCCTTGCAGAACTGCAGGAAGCTGCGGTAGCCGAGCTTCTTCTCACTGAAGTCGGGCCGGGCCCGCCGCAGCTGGTTCTTCAAGCCGGACAGCGCCACCGGGTTACCGCTGCTGCCCAGCTCCGCCACCACGCCACGCAGCAGGCCGAACGCCACCTCGCGGTCGCCGTGCTCGGGCAGCGAGACCTCGGGGTCACCCTTCGCGGGACCCTCCGCCAGCTCGATCACCGTGTGCTCGGCGAGGTGCCGCAGCAGTTCCCCGAAGGTGCGGAAACCGTAGTCGGACTCGCTGAACGTCGGGTCCTTGCGCAGCAGGGTGCGCTTGAGCCGGGACGCGGTGACCGCACCGTTGGCACTGCCCTGCAACCCGGCCACCGTCTGGGCGACGAGCACGGCGAGCGCGTCGACGTCGCGTCCGGGCTCCTCACCGGCGGGCCGGCGGCCCACCTCCGGCTCCGGCTCGCGCTCCAACTCCGGCTCGGGCGGGCGCTGCTCCGTGCCGGCCGGCCGGGTCGGGCGACCGCGCCGGCTGCGGGTCGGCGGGATGTCCACACCCTCCAGCCGGTCGTAGTAGAGGAACTCGTCGCAGGCCGGCGGGAGCAGCGCCGACGTCGACCCCTCGACCCCGACGCCGATGACCCGCTTGTTCAACTCGCGAAGCTTGTGCACGAGCGGGGTGAAGTCGCTGTCGCCACTGCAGATCACGAACGTGGAGATGTAGTCGCGCTCGAACGCCAACTCGATCGCGTCGACAGCCATCTTGATGTCCGCGGCGTTCTTCCGGGACGCGCCCATCCGCTGCGGAATCTCGATCAGCTCGACGTGGGACCGGGTGAGCATCCGGCGGTCCTCGTCGAAGTAGGACCAGTCGGCGTACGCGCGGCGGACCACCACCCGACCCCGTTCGGCGAGCGCGTCGGCGATCGGCCGGAAGTCGAACTCCGCGCCGCCACGGTGATCACGCGCCCCCAACGCGAGGTTCTCGTAGTCGAGGAACAGGGCGATCCGATCTTCTTGATCCACGCGGCCCAGCGTACGCCGGCCGTGGGCGGTCGCGGCGCAGGCGAGGCGCGACACCTCAACTCACCGATCGTCCATTTCTTGCGGTCTAATGGTCGTCTATTTTCGTACTTCGATTGTCGTCTTGCAGTGGGATGGTCGGTGCTGCATCATGACGATCAATGTCGGGCGTCGGGGGAAGCGCCGGGCGGACCTCCACCACCACCACCCACCCAGGAGGGTCACCGATGATTCACAGCCTCATGTCGGCCCGGGGACGACCCGGCCGACCTGCCGGCACCGCCGTGGCGCTCGCGGCCGGCCTCGCCGTGCTCGTCGCCGTGCCCACCGTGGCCGTCGCCGGCCCATCCGCGCCCGCCGGCGCGCGGCCGGTGGTCACCCGCGCCGCCCTCGACCCGGCACTCGTCGCCGGGCGCGGCGCCGACGTCGACTTCGTCGAACAGGAGGCGGAGAACGCGCGCACCAACGGCGAGATCATCGGCCCCGACCGGTCGGCCTACACGCTGCCCGCCGAGGCCTCCGGCCGCCGGGCGGTCCGGCTCACCCCCGGGGAGTACGTGGAGTTCGTCCTACCCAGCGCGGCGAACGCGATAAGCGTGCGGTACAGCATCCCGGACGCGCCGCGAGGCGGTGGGATCACCGCTCCGCTGCGCGTCGCGGTCAACGGCAAGCACGCGCGCACCATGACGCTGACCTCGCAGTACTCGTGGCTCTACAACCAGTACCCGTTCACCAACGACCCCCAGGCCGGGCTGCTGCACCCGGACTGGTGGATCACCGAGTGCCAGTGCGTGCCGGCGGCCACCACGCCGGCCCCGGTCATCGACAAGCCGTTCCGGCCCACCCACTTCTACGACGAGCAACGCCTGCTGCTCGGGCGCACCTACCGGGCCGGCGACCGGATCCGCCTGACCGCGCCGACCGGCAGCGCCGCCGCCTGGACCGTCATCGACCTGCTCGACTCCGAGTTGGTCGCGCCGCCGCGCGTCCGGCTGCTCGCGGCGAACGTGCTCGCCTTCGGCGCCGACCCCACCGGACGACGGGACTCCGCCGACGCCATCGACCGCGCCATCGCCTTCGCCCGGCGCGCCCACCTCAAGGTGTACCTCCCGCCGGGCACCTACCAGGTCAACCGGCACATCATCGTCGACGACGTGACCATCGAGGGCGCCGGCAACTGGCACACCGTCATCAGGGGCCGCGAGGTAGCCCTGCCGACCCCCGCGCCGGACGGCTCGGTGCACACCGGCGTCGGGTTCTACGGCCGCGACGCCGCCGACGGCGGCAGCCGCAACGTCCACCTCTCCGGCTTCACCATCGAGGGAGACGTCCGGGAGCGCATCGACACCGACCAGGTCAACGCGATCGGTGGGGCGATGAGCGACTCCACGATCGACGGGCTCTACCTGCGCCACACCAAGGCCGGCCTGTGGTTCGACGGGCCGATGCGCAACGTCCGCGTCACCAACAACATCGTCGTCGACCAGATCGCCGACGCGCTCAACTTCCACACCGGCGTGACCGACTCCCTCGTGGCGCACAACTTCGTCCGCAACACCGGCGACGACGGTCTGGCGATGTGGTCGGAGAAGACGGCGAACGCGCGCAACACGTTCGACCACAACACCGTGCAGTCACCGACCCTGGCCAACGGCATCGCCATCTACGGCGGTACGGACACCACCGTCTCGCACAACCTCGTCGCCGACCCGGTCCGCGAGGGCAGCGGCATCCACGTCGGCGCCCGCTTCGGCGCGGAGCCCTTCACCGGGCACCTGCGGATCACCGACAACACCACCGCCCGCGCCGGCACGTACGACCTGAACTGGAACATCGGGCTGGGCGCCATCTGGTTCTTCGCCCTGGACCGCAGCATCGACGCGGCCATCGAGGTGACCGGCGACGCGTACCTCGACAGCACCTACAACGCGATCATGCTGGTGAGCGACTGGCCGGTGAAGGACCTCTACTCGATCTCCAACGTACGGTTCCGGGACATCCGGGTCGACGGCACCGGCACCTCGGTGGTCAGCGCCCGCGCGGCGGGGTCCGCCTCGTTCGCCAACGTGGACGCCCGCCACGTGGGCGCGGTGGCTGTCAACAACTGCGGTTCGTTCCACTTCACCCCGGCCGGTTCGGAGTTCACACTGACCGACCTCGGCGGCAACGACGGCGGGTGGCTCGCGCCGTGGCTGCTGCCCAACACGATCACCTGCGACGACCGGCCGCCCGTGTCGCCGCCCCCGCCTCCGGCGCAGTGGTGAACGCGGTGGGCGGCCGGACTCGTCGGGCCGCCCACCGCACGCTCAGCGCGTCCGGACGTACGCCAGTGGCACGCTCGTCGGTTGCCCGCTCCAACTGCCGAGCAGGGCCGCCCCGGCGGCCTCGGCGGCACCGGGGCGGCGGACGACGACCAACTCGACGGTGTCGGTGACGACGAGCGTGCTGTCCTCGTCGACCACCCGGCGCACGGGACCGACCGGTGCCGCGTCGGCGTCCACGGCGCCGCTGGCGGTGATCGTCACACTTGGCTCGCGCACCTCACGCCGACCGTCCACCTCGAAGTACTGCTCTGCCTGGCCGGCGCCGGTGCGGATCGCGTGGGCGAGCGCGGCGGCGTACACGTGGTCCACGCAGCCGTCGTACACCCAGCGCCGGCCGAGCACCGAGTGGTCGGTGGTGCCGACCAGCCAGGCGTCCGCACCGTCCAGGGGACCGGCCCGGTAGGTGAGCGGGACGTGATGGACCGGCCCGTCGGGGGTGCTGACCAGGATGGTCTCGATGCCGACCTCGCCGGCCGGATCGTCGAAGCGGTAGGCGCCTCGGCTCACCAGCTCGACGCCGGCGGACCCGGCGTACCAGGGTCGGTCGGGAAGCCAGGTCGCCAGCAGGTCGAGCTTCGTGGGGTTCAGGGTCGCCTTGTGCAGCAGTGCCATGCCGGCAGCCTAGTCAGAGGCCCGCGCAGGGTTGCCCCCCGATCGTGCAGCTCTCCGGTTGCCGGGCCTTCGGCCGGCTGTCGCGGACGTCGAAGCTGATCGTCTGCGAGCCTCCGGCCACCACCGCGGCGCCGGTGAAGGTGATCGACCTCCCGTCCTGTCGCCAGTTCGCGCCGTCGACGTCGTCGACGGTGGTGCCCTCGCCGAGAGTGACCACCACGGCCCAGTCCGCCACCGGTACGCCGCTCGGGTTCTCGACCACGACCGCACCGGTGTAGCCGAACAGGCGGCTGGAGTCGGTCTCGTAGCGGGCCACCATGGGCACCGGCGACGCCGGCGGCGGGGGTGGCACAGCGGACGCGGCCGGACTCGGGGGCGTGGCCGTCGCCGTCGGGGTCGGACTCGGGCGGGTGGTCGCGGACGCGGTGCTCCGCGAGGGGCGTACCGACGGGGTCGCCTTACGGGCGGCGGCGGTCGTGCCGGCCGTACCGGACGGCGACGGCGCGCCTGCCGATGCCGGCGCGGCGGTGGGTGTCGACTCGGGCGGCAACGTTATCCAGGCCGCCGTCCCCGCCAGCAGCGCGGCCCCGCCGATCAGGGCGACGAGGGTCCGACGCCGACGGCGGGTGCGCCCGGACGTGCGGAGCGCGATCAGCGGCAGCTCGGTGGTCATCGCACCGTCGCCGCGGCGCAGGTCGACCTGCTGGAACGCGAGCCAGTCGAGGATGGCCGGGAGTCGTACGGTGAGTGCCTGCCGCACCTGCTGCTCACGTGGGTCGTGCTGCTCGGCGGACCACGCGCCGTGCGTCGTGACCTCCCGCACCTCCAGCCGGCAGCCCTGGCTGGTGGCCGTGACCACGCAGGTCAGCTCACTGAGCCGGCCGGCCTCGTCGCAGGCCAGCACGAGGAGTGCCGCCTCCCGCCGCTCGGTCACCTCGACCTCGACGTCGGCCTCGAAGCCGGGCAACTCGGCCGTGCGCAGCAGCAGCCGGTCCGCCACGCCCTCGACGGTGTCGGCCTCGGCGAACCACCGTCCGAGCAGCTTCCGGTCGGTCAGTGCGAGCCAGACCCGGTCGGGCGGGTGGGACAGGTCGACCTGCGCACCGATCTCGATCACGGCGGAACTCTACGGGTTTCCCGACCGGCCCGTCCCGCCCCACCCGAGGCCGCCGGTCAGCCCCAGCGTGCCGACCGCTCGACCACCGCCGCCAGCGCGGCTCGGGCACCGGCGCTCACCTCGGTGACCACGTCGGCTGCCGGCAGCTCCCGGGCGAGGGGGTGCGCCTGCCCCGCCCACAGGTTCGCCACCGACGCGTCGCCGTCGCGCCGGGCGGCGGCCAGCAGCGGACGCGTCAGGTGCAGCACCTGGGGATAACCGGTCGGCGCCGACGCGTCGTGCTGGCGCAGGAAGTCGTTGGCCACCCCCCGAGCTCGCTTACCGGTGTACGACCGGGTCAGCGCGGTCGGCGCGGCCCCGGCCACCGCTGCCCGGTGCATCGCCGAACTGCCCGCCTCCGGGCAGCGCAGGAAGGCCGTGCCGAGCTGCGCGGCGGCGGCACCGGCGGCCAGCGCGGCGGCCAGCGCGGGACCGTCGACGATGCCGCCCGCGGCCACCAGGGGCAGGTCGCAGCGGGCGGCGACCAGCCGGAGCAGGGGCAACAGCGCGTAGTCGTCGTCGTCCGGCAGGCCACCCCGATGCCCACCGGCCTCGGTGCCCTGCACCACCACCGCGTCCACACCCAGGTCGGCGGCGACCGTCGCCGCGTCCGGGCGGGTGACGGTGGCCCACACCTCGGTGCCCCGCTCGCGCAGGGCGCGCACCGTCGCCCGGTCCGGCAGCCCGAACACGAAGGACACGACCGGGACCGGGTCCGCGAGCAGCGCGGCCACCTTCTCCGGGTACGCGTCGTCGCCGCCGACCGGCTCGCCCAGGCTCACCCCGCGCTCGGCGGCCTGCGGGGCGAGCCGTTCCGCGTACGCCCGGACGGCGGCGTCGTCCACGCCACCGGGGTCGGGCAGGAAGACGTTGACGCCGAACGGCCGGTCGGTGCGCGCGCGGACCTGCGCGACGTCGGTGGCCAACCGCTCGGTGTCGATCATCCCGGCGGCCAGGAAGCCCAGTCCACCGGCGGCGGAGACGGCTGCCACGAGCGCCGGCGTGGACGGGCCACCGGCCATCGGAGCCGCGATGATCGGGTGACGCAACGTGGACAGCACGGACATCCCACCATCCTGCCGCACCGCCGACGTTCGCTCACCGGCGCGCCGTGTGCCGCCAGCGCAGCACGCCGGCCAGGCCGAGCAGCGCCACGAGTGTTCCGGCCCCGGCCGCCAGCACCCAGGTCCGGCGGCTCAGGCCGGTGGTGTCCTCGGCGATGGGACGAACGAGGGTGGGCAACTCCGACGCGGCTGGCCCCGTCGGACGCGCGGTGGTTGCCGGTCCGTCCGTGGTCGGGTAGCGCAGGATCGTCGGGCGGGTGCCCGGTGGCTGGTCGGCGGATTCGGAGACGGTGAGCAACGACCTGCCGTCGCGGCTGTAGGTGACCGACTCACCCTGGGGCTCGTCCGGCAACGGGGTGACCCGCGCGGTGCCCGCGGTCAGCGCGCGGACCACCTCGCCATCGGGCACGTCGTACTCGAAGGCGTCGGCGTAGCTGCGCAGCACCACCCGACGCCCGTCCGGTGCGCTCGCCGCCCCGGTGATCACACCCCGTCCGAGGAACGAGAACGGGTTGCTGGTGCTCGTCGTCGGCAGGGTCACCTGGCCGACCGAGGCCAGCGGCGTCGTCGCCCCCGGCCGCAGTGCGGCGGTCGGGGCGTACAGGAAGACGGTGCCACTGCCGCCCTTCGTGATGATCAGCGGCCGACCGGACGCGTCCAGCAGCAACGCCTCCGCGTCGTGCGGGCGGTCCGGGTAGGTCATCCGGTGCAGCACCGGCTCGTCCGCTCCGGGAGCGAGTCGCCAGATGGCGATCGTCGACCGGGAGTGGTCGTTGTCGCCGATGTCGGCGACCCAGACGGTGCCGTCGCGACCGATGGCCAGGTCCTCGGTGTCGCGGGGCCGGGACGGGAAGGCCACCGCCCGGACCACCGCGCATCGCTCGTCGAGGAAGAAGATCCGGCGGCGGGCCTCGTCGTCGGCACCGTCGTTGATCATGACGTACCCGTCGTCGGTGGCGACCATCCCGGAGATCTCGCGGAGCCGGTCGTCACGCACCTGGCACACCGGCGTCCCGGCCGCCACCGCACCCGCCGCCACTGCCGGTGTCAGCGCGATGGTCGACGCCCCCGCGCCGGCGAGCAGCGCCGCCAGCGCCGCACCCGCACGGGCTCGCCGCCCCCAGGTCAACCGCCCGCGTACCCGCATCGCCCACCCTCCTCGTCACGGCCGCGCCCCGGGCCACCTGCCCATCCTGGCCGATCCGGGCCACCGGCGGGGTCAGCGCGCGGACGTGGCCGGGCCTGTCGTCGAGGAAAGGCCACCCCGGCCGGTCACTCGTTGCCAGCGGCTCGGATCGAAGCGGCAGGTCTGAGTTCCGCGATGCCGGGTAGGCAGTGGCCCGGCGGCACGTCGACACCCGCCGGGTGGGAGGCTCCGATGAGCACGTACCGGGACGACCAGGGCGACACGTTTCCTCCCCCGGAGGCGGACGCCCAGGAGCAGCGACAGGACGCCGTCGACTACGGGCCGCCGGACCGGGTGTCGGGTGACGTCGACCCGGAGGCGTCCGAGGCCGACCTGGCCGAGCAGGGCGCCCTTCCGGCCGGCACGCTCGAAGAGGTGACGTCACTGCCGGCCGACGCCAACCCGGCGGACGCCCTGGAACAGCGCCAGGAGATCCCCACCCGCGACGAGGGCCGGCGCACCTGACCGCGCGCACCACCGGCCCGGCCGCCCGAAGCCGGGGGCAGGGTCGCCAACGCGTCTGATGCCTGTGAGTCATCAAGATGACTCACAGGCATCACGCTCGGGCGGACGTCCGCATCTGGACGGCTGGCCAGCGAGCCGGCCAGCCGGCTTAACCGGCCACGCCGGCTCAGCCGGCGGTTACCTGCCAGAGCAGGAACGCGTTGAGCGCGACCACCAGTACGGCCACCAGCGACGCGGCCGCGGTGGTGAGCGGATGGTTGACCAGGTTGCCCATCAGGTCGCGCCGCCGGGTGAAGGCGACCACCGGGATCAGCGCGAACGGGATGCCGAAACTGAGGATGACCTGGGACAGGACCAGGGCTCGGGTGGGGTCGAGGCCGATGGCGAGCACGGCCAGGCCGGCACCAGGGTGACCAGCCGGCGCAGCAGCAGTGGGACCCGCCGCCGCAGGAAGCCCTGCATGATCACCTCGCCGGCGTAGGTGCCGACGCTCGTGGAGGCCAGCCCGGACACCAGCAGGGCGACGGCGAACCCGAACGCCGCGGCGGTGCCGATGCTCTGGCCGAGCCCGGCGTGCACACCCTCCAGGCTGTCCGCGCCACCCGGGCCGCCGCCGCGGAAGCTGGCCGCCGCGATCAGCAGCATGGCGAGGTTCACCGCGCCGGCCGCGCTCAGGGCGAGCAGTACGTCGGTGCGCTGGCCCCGGAACAGGACCCGACGCTCGGTGTCGTCGGTGGCCGGGATGCGGTCGCGGGTCAGCGCGGAGTGCACGTAGATGACGTGCGGCATGACGGTGGCGCCCAGGATGCCGGCGGCCAGCAGCACACTGTCGGTGCCCTGGAGCCGGGGCACCAGACCGGCCACGGCGGAGCCGGGGTCGGAGCCGGAGGCGAGCAGGTTGGCGGCGAAGGCCAGGACGATCACACCGAGCAGTACGGCGATGGCGATCTCGAAGGCGCGGAACCCGCGCGAGCGCAGGGCGAGCACGGCGAACGCCGCCGTGCCGATGATGAGCCCGCCGGGCAGCAGCGGGATGCCGAAGAGCAGGTAGAGGGCGACCGCGCCACCGATCACCTCGGCCAGGTCGGTGGCCATGGCGACCAACTCGGCCTGCACCCACATCAGCCGGTTCAGCGGCCGGGGCAGCCGCTCCCGGCACAGCTCGGGCAGGCTGCGCCCGGTGGCCAGACCCAACTTGGCGGTGAGGGTCTGCACCAGCATCGCCATCAGGTTGGCCACCACCACGACCCAGACCAGCAGGTAGCCGTAGCGGGCGCCGGCGGCGGAGTTGGTGGCGAAGTTGCCGGGGTCGACGTAGGCGACGGCGGCGACGAACGCCGGGCCGAGCAGGATCAGCCGGCCGCGTACCCGCCCCCGGGCCCGAGCCACCTGTAGTGGAGTCGCTGTCGACGTCGCCACGTCGTTGGTGACCATCGAACACCTCTCCGTCGACACGACTTTCGTGCCGGTCCCTTCCCGCTCGGTTGGCCCGTTGGTGCCAACCTCTGGCCCGCCGGTGCCACCGAGACCGACGCGCCGGATGCATCGCGACGCGCCGCGCGCTTGACAGCGGCGGGGGTCCCCGACGAAGCTGTCTATTAGTCCTACTGTCGTAGGACAACAGGAAGGATCATCCCGAGTGATCGAGTTCGTGTTGGACAGCCGGTCGAAGGTGAACACCTACATGCAGCTCGTGCAGCAGGTGAAGCAGGCGCTGCGCGTCGGTCTGCTGACGCCGGGCGACCAGTTGCCGAAGGTCCGGGACGTCGCGCAGTCACTGGCGATCAACCCGAACACGGTGCTGAAGGCGTACCGCGAGTTGGAGATCGAGGGTCTGGTCGGCGGCCGACCCGGGGTGGGCACGTTCGTCCAGCGCACCCTGGCCGGCGCGTCCCTGCCCAACCAGGCCGAGCTCCGCGAGGACCTGGTCGCCTGGTTGCACCGCGCGCAGACCGCGGGCCTCTCGGCCGAGGACGTCATCGCCCTGGTGGAGACCACGCTGCGCGCCACCCTCGCCGACGACGCCCCGCAGAAGGAGCCCGCCTGAGCGTGCCCGGCAAGCGAACCACCAGGCACCGAAGCAACGGCTGCTCCCCCACCGCGGGCGCAGCCGGATCGAGAGGACAGAGGATGGACATGGTCTTGGAGGCCGACCGGCTGGGCAAGCGGTACGGCAGCACCTGGGCGTTGCGGGACTGCTCGCTGCACCTGCCGGCCGGCCGGATCGCCGCGCTGGTCGGGCCGAACGGCGCGGGCAAGAGCACCCTGCTGCACCTGGCCGTCGGGTTGCTCAAGCCCGACGCGGGCGCGGTCCGGGTCTTCGGCAGATCCCCCTACGGCGACACGGAGGGGCTGGCCGACATCGGGTTCGTCGCCCAGGACACCCCGCTCTACCGGGACTTCACCGCGGCCGAGCTGGTCATCGCCGGCGGCAAGCTGAACAAGCGGTGGGACGCCACGTTGGCCCGTCAGCGGTTGGCCCAGCTCGGCATCCCCCCGGACCGACCGGTCGGCAAACTCTCCGGCGGCCAACGGGCCCAGGTGGCGCTCGCCCTCGCGTTGGCCAAGCAGCCCCGGCTGCTGCTGCTCGACGAACCGGTGGCCAGCCTCGACCCCCTGGCCCGACGGGAGTTCCTCCAGTCGCTGATGGGCAGCGTCGCGGAATCCGGCACCACGGTCCTGCTCTCCTCGCACCTGCTGGCCGACCTGGAACGGGTCTGCGACTACCTGATCGTGCTCAACTCCGCCCAGGTGCAACTCACCGGCGCGGTCGACGACCTGGTCGCCGAGCACCGCCAACTGGTCGGCCCCCGGCACGACGACGGCGTCATCGGGGGCGTCGCCGCCGTGGTCCGGGCCAGCCACACCGATCGGCAGTCCACGCTGCTGGTCCGCACCGACGGCCCGGTCACCGACCCGGCCTGGACGGTCCGCGAGGTCAGCCTGGAGGACGTCGTGCTGGCCTACCTGGCCGACGGAACCACGCAGACCCGGCACAGCGAGTGGGGAGTGGCAGCATGATCTGGTTGACCTGGCGGCAACACCGCAAGCAGGCGCTCTACACCCTGCTGGGGCTCGTGGCGCTCGCCGCCCTGCTGGTGCCCATCGGCCTGGCCATGCGGAACACCTTCGCCGACCTCGGGCTGACGGACTGCGCCAGCCAACTCGCCCGCGCCGACGTGGCCCAGACGACCCGGGAGACCTGCGATGCGGGCTTCCGGCGCTTCGGCAACCAGTACGGCAGTCTCAGTCTGGTGGCCGTACTGCTGATCACCCTGCCGGCCCTTGTCGGCCTCTTCTGGGGCGCCCCACTGGTCGCCCGCGAGGTGGAGCACGGCACGCACCGGTTCGTCTGGACCCAGGGCGTCGGCCGGACCCGCTGGGCGCTGGTGAAGTTCGGGCTGGTGAGCGGGGCCGTCCTGGTCCTCGCGACGATCTACGGGCTGGGCATGTCCTGGTGGGTCGATCCGCTCACCCAGGCCGCGCACGAGGGCCGGTTCGGCATGATCGTCTTCGATCTGCAGGGCATCGTCCCGATCGGGTACACCCTGTTCGCCGTGGCGCTCGGCGTCTTCGCCGGCACCGTCTGGAAGCGGATGCTGCCCGCCATGGGCATCACCCTCGCCGGTTTCATCGGCGTCCGGACGGCGGTGGAGCTGCTGGCCCGACGGCACTACCAGCCGGCCCACACCCAGACCTTCCCGATCGAGGGGGAAGGGCCACCGGAGATCAGCCGGGGCGACTGGGTCCTCGCCCAGGGCGTCCGGAACCCCGACGGCACGATGATCTCGGAGGGCGGCCGGATCCAGTGTCCACCGGGCGGTAAGGGGCCGGAGGGTCGGCTCTGCGGGGCGGAACTGGGACTCGAGCCGGGCGCGTACAACTGGCAGCTGTACCAGCCGGCGGACCGGTTCTGGCTGTTCCAGGGGATCGAGACGGGCATCTTCGTCGCCCTGGCCCTGCTCCTGCTCTACCTCGCCATCCGCCGGGTGCGCCGGATCGCGTAGTCGAGGAACGGGTGATCGCCGGGCCACGGGGGCTCGGCGATCACCCGTCCGGGCCGGTGGGTCGACCACCGGAGGCCCGTCCCTCGGGCGGGTCAGCCGGCCAGTCGGCGGTAGCGGGCGACCGAGAGCGGCAGGAAGACCGCGACCAGGACGACCGGCCAGAGCACCGCCAGCAACGGGTAGTGCTGCGCCGCCCAGGAGTCACCACCCCAGCCGGGGTTGCCGAACAACTCCCGGGTGGCCCCGACGGTCGCCGACAGCGGGTTCCAGGCCGCCACCGCACCGAGCCACGCGGGCATGGTGGACGGTGCGACGAACGCGTTGGAGAGGAAGCCGAGCGGAAACTCCAGGGTCTGCACGGCCACCACGGCCGTCTGCCCGCGGGTGACCAGCCCGAGGAAGATGCCGACCCAGATCAGGGCGAAGCGCAGCAGCAGGATCAGCCCCACCGCCGCGAGGGTGGCACCGGCCCCGCCGTACGCCCGCCAGCCGATCGCGAGACCGGTCAGCAGCAGGATCCCGAGGGTGACCACGGCGAACAGCATGTCGGCCACGGCCCGGGCCGCCAGCGGGGCCAGCGGTGCGACGGGCATCGACCGGAGGCGGTCGGTCACCCCGCGCTCCAGGTCCTCGGCGACGGCGATCGTGGTGAGGCTGATGCCGAACACCATCGTCATCACGTACATGCCGGGCATCAGGAACTCCCGGTAGCTGCCACCGCCGGGCACCTGCAACGCGCCACCGAACAGGTACGCGAACATCAGCACGATCAGGATGTTGAAGCCGAGCGAGGCGATCAGCGGGCCGGGGTCGCGTCGCCACCGGGCCAGGCCGCGCCAGATCAACGTGGCGCTGTCGGCCAGGAGGGCGGGCCGGCCGGGCGTCAGGTCCACCCCCGGGACCGGCGTGCTCACCGCGCTCATGCGGCCACCTCCTCGGTGGCCCGGGTGCGGTGCCCGGTGAGGTGCAGGAACACGTCGTCCAGGGTGGGCCGGCGCAGTGCGACGTCCGCCACCGGTACGTGCTCGGCGTCCAACGCCCGCAACACGTCGACGAGCGCGCCCGCCCGGTGACCGACCTGGACGCTCACCATTCGCCGGTCCACGTCGACGGTCGGTTCGTCGCCGGCCACCCGGCGTACCTGGGCGACGGCG
Source organism: Micromonospora sp. NPDC049204 (assembly GCF_040647935.1). NCBI lineage: Bacteria > Bacillati > Actinomycetota > Actinomycetes > Micromonosporales > Micromonosporaceae > Micromonospora > Micromonospora sp. NPDC049204. Next base: position 370,725 of record NZ_JBEZDC010000005.1, read on the forward strand.
GCGGCGAGGTCGGCCGGGGCCGCGACGACCACCTCGATCCGGTCGCCACCGAGGCGGGTCTTGAGGTCGTCCGGAGTGCCCTCGGCGATCACCCGGCCGGCCTCGACCACCGAGATCCGGTCGGCGAGTTGGTCGGCCTCGTCCAGGTGCTGGGTGGTGAGCAACACGGTGGTGCCGGTACGCACCAACTCCCGGACCGACTCCCACACCTCGTTGCGGCCCCGCGGGTCCAGCCCGGTGGTGGGTTCGTCGAGGAAGAGGACCGCGGGGGCCAGGATCATGCCGGCCGCCAGGTCGAGCCGGCGCCGCATGCCCCCCGAGTACGTGCGGACCGGCTGCTCGGCCGCATCGGCGAGACCGAAGCGCTCCAGCAGCTCGACCGCTCGCTGCCGGGCACGGCGGCGGCCCAGGTGGAACAGCCGGCCGAAGAGCACCAGATTCTGTCGGCCGCTCAGGGCCTCGTCGAGCGCGGGATGCTGCCCCACCAGCCCGATCCGGTAGCGCACCTCGTCGGGCTGGCGGGTCACGTCGAACCCGGCGACCTCGGCACGCCCCCCGTCCAGCCGGAGCAGGGTGGACAGGATCCGTACCGAGGTGGTCTTGCCGGCCCCGTTCGGGCCGAGCAGACCACACACCGTCCCCGGCCGCACCCGCAGGTCGAAGCCGTCCAGCGCGTAGCGGTCCCGATACCGCTTACGCAGCCCGTCCGCCACTATCGCGTCACCTCTTGTCGGCACAGCGCTCCCCTTCCGCAGGCGTTCAACCGCGTTACCGTACAACATACGGTAGGGATTACGGGAACGATGCTTCGACTAGGTTCGGCAGATGACGATCTCGATCTCCGTGGACGGTCGGCGGTTCCGGGCCGTGGCAGACGTGGTGGCCGGTGAGGTGGGCACGCAGACCGTCTTCACGTACCACGAGCGGGCCGGCGAGGTGTGGGCCGAGTACGCCGGCGGGTCCATCCGGCGCGGCCACCTCGTCGGCACCCGGGAGGGCGACCGACTGGACTTCCGGTACGTCCAGCTCAACGCCGACGGTCAGACGTCCTCGGGGCACTGCGTCTCGGAGGTGTCGGTGCTGCCCGACGGCCGGGTGCGGCTGCACGAGACCTGGTCCTGGGAGTCCCGGCCGGGCAGCGGCAGCAGCGTGGTGGAAGAGGTGCCGAGTCCCTGACGGTTCGTCGACGGGGGCGGTCGCGGCTACGCGGGCTCGGTGGTCCCGACCTGGCCCGCGACGCCGACGTTCAGCGGATCGGCCAGGAGTTTGTCGAAGGCCAGCTCGGCCGCCCCGATCAGGACGGCGTCGCGGCCGAGTGCCGCCGCCCGCAGGCGCAGGTGCTCGCGGGAGGCCGGCAGCGGCATCGTGTCCAACCGCTCGCGGACGACGTCCGCTCCGGCGGTGAAGATGTCGCGAAGCGACCCGCCGAACACCACGGCGTCGGGGTTGACCACGTTGACCAGGTTCGCCACGCCGAAGCCGAGCCACCCGGCGACCTGCTCGACGGCGGCCCGGGCGGTTCGGTCGCCGTCGGCCGCCGCGCGCAGCACCTCGGCCACCGCCGCGCGGTCGCTCGGATCCCGGCCCGCGTGCCGCAACAGGGCGGCCTCGGAGATCTCGGTCTCCCAACAGCCACGTGAGCCGCAGCCGCAGGGCAGGCCGTTCGGGTTGACGACCATGTGGCCGACCTTGCCGCTGTGCCCGCGGTGACCGATCACCAGCCGGCCACCGACGATGATGCCGGCGCTGATGCCCAGGTCGCCGTGCAGGTAGATGACGTCGTCGATGCCCACCGCCACGCCCCGGACGTGCTCGGCCAGCCCGGCGATGTCGGCCAGGTCACCGGCCACGAAACCGGGGCCGCCGCTGAACTCCGCCTCCAGCGCGACGCCGAGCGTCTCGTCGATGCTGGCGATCCGGATCCGGCCGTCCTGACCACGGGTGGTGTCGGTGACCGCGGCGGCGCCGCCGACCAGCAGCGCGTCGGTGGCCACGGACCGTTCCATGTCCCGGACCAGGTCGGCGAGGGGTCGGACGGCGTCGATCGCCGACAGGCCGCTGGGTCGCGGGATCTCCCGCCGATCGAGGATCTGCCCACCGAGGCCGACTCGTGCGGCGCGGAGCCGGTCCGCGTCGATGCTCAACGCGTGGGCGTAGACCCGGTCGGAGCGGGGACTGACCACGAGTGAGGGCCGGCCGGCGCGGCGGGCGGTGGTCGGCGCCTCCTCGGTGACCAGGCCGCCGGCGACCAGGTCGGCCGCGAGCGCGCCGATGGTGCTCCGGTTGAGGCCGAGCCGGCTCGTCAGTTCGGCCCGGGACGTCGGCCCGTGCACGTGGACGTAGCGCAGCACGGCGCCGAGATTCTGCCGCCGGATCTCCTCCTGGCTGGCGCCGGGGACCGACGGCAGCGGAGGTTCGGTCTGGCGTCCGACGCCGGCAGGCCTGGACCGGACGGGTGTTGCCACGGTCAGACCTCCTTCCGGGTCGGTGCCGGGTGGCGCGGGGCAGTCCGGACGACGATGGGTCCCGGAAGAGGAGATCCGGGACCCATCGGCCTTGCTGCCTACCGTGCGGTGATTACTTGGTGAGCGGCGCGAGCTTCGGGTCGTTGGCGTACGCCTCGGCCGCGTTCGCCTTGGTGACGGCGACCGGCGGGAGCAGGTACGTGTCGACGACCTTGCTGCCGTTGTTGTAGGACTTGGTGTCGTTCACCTGCGGGGCGTTACCGGCCTGGAGAGCCTTGACCATGTTGATGGTCTCCTTCACCAGGTTGCGGGTGTCCTTGTTGATCGTCATGTACTGCTCGCCCTTGACGATCGACTTGACCGACTCGACCTCGGAGTCCTGGCCGGTGACGATCGGGGTCGGCTTACCAGCGCCCTTGACCGAGGTCAGGATGGCGCGGGCCAGCGTGTCGTTCGGGGAGAGGACGCCGTCCAGCTCCTTGCTGCCGTACGTCGAGGTCAGCAGCTGGTCCATGCGGGCCTGCGCACCCTCGGCCTTCCAGCCCTGGATGGCGGTCTGCTTGACGTCCTTCTGACCCGAGGCGACGACCACGTTGCCCTTGTCGATCTCCGGCTTCAGCACGCTCATCGCGCCGTCGAAGAAGACACCGGCGTTGTTGTCGTCCGGCGAGCCGGAGAACAGCTCGATGTTGTACGGGCCGTTCGGCTTCTTGGCCTTCATGCCGTCCAGCAGGGCCTGGCCCTGGAGCTGGCCGACCTTGAAGTTGTCGAACGCGACGTAGTAGTCGAGGTCCGGGGTGTTCTTGATCAGCCGGTCGTAGGCGATGACCTTCACACCGGCGGCGTGCGCCGCCGCGACCTGGGTCGACAGCTGCGCGGCGTCGGTCGCGCCGATGACGATGACCTTGGCGCCCTTGGTCACCATGGAGGTGATCTGCGCCTGCTGGTCGGCGACGGTGGTCGACGCGCCGGCGTACTGCACGTTGCCCTCGAAGCCGGCCTCCTTGAGGCCGTTGCTGAACAGGTCACCGGCGAGGACCCAGTTCTCGGAGGTCTTGGCCGGCAGGGCCACGCCGATCAGCGAGTTGGCCGGGAAACCCTTGGCGGCGTCGCCCTTGGAACCGGAGTCGCCGTCACGGCCGGAGCCGCAACCGGCGAGGGCCAGCATCGCGGCGGCGCTGATGGCGACCACCGACGTGCCGAAGAATTTACGCATGGTGAGGACTTGCCTTTCTGGATGTGTAACGGGGTGGTGAGGGGTCGGTGACCGTCAGCTGGACACCGCTGCCTTGGCGGGCTCGCGCTCCGCGTCCGGCGGTGAGGCGGGTGGAGCGGAGTCCTCGCGGCGGAACGGCCGCATCAGGCTCCCGATGATGGAGAAGCGCCCCTGGCTCTTGTTGTAGACGTCGATCGCGACGGCCAGCAGCAGGACCAGGCCCTTGATGATCTGGACCTTGTCGGTGCCCACGCCCTGCAGCTGGAGGCCGTTGTTGAGCACGGCCATCACGAGACCACCGACGATCGACCCACTGATGGTGCCGATACCGCCGGCGACAGCCGCGCCACCGATGAAGACCGCGGCGATCGCGTCCAGCTCCCAGCCGTTGCCGTCCTGCGGTCCGGAGGCCGCCGAACGGGCCACGAAGATCATGCCGGCCAGCGCGGCCAGGACGGACATGTTCATCATGACGAAGAAGTTGACCCGCTTGAGCTTCACGCCGGACAGCTCGGCCGCCCGGGAGTTGCCGCCCACCGCGTAGATGTGCCGGCCACCGGCCGTGTTGCGGGTGTAGAAGGAGTACGCGATGACCAGCAGCAGCAGGATGATGCCGGAGATCGGGAAGCTGGTGCCGACCCGACCGCTGGCGAAGCGCAGCGAGGCGAAGGCGATCACGCCGACCATGACGGCCATTCGCAGGACCGAGATCCACATGGGTGCCGGGTCGGCGTCCATGGCCCGCCGGGTCTTACGGGCCTGAAGCTCGCGCCACACCACGGCCACCGCGGCGGCCAGGCCGAGCAGCAGCGTCGCGTTGTTGTAGCCGGTGTCCGGCCCGAACTCGGGCAGGAAGCCGGAGCCGATGTCCCGGAAGCCCTCCGGCACCGGAATGCTCTGCGCGTTGCCGATGAACTGGTTGCCGCCGCGGAAGAGCAGCATGCCGGCCAGGGTGACGATGAACGCCGGCACCCCGACGTACGCCACCCAGAAGCCCTGCCAGGCGCCGATCACCGCGCCGATGGCGAGACCGAACACGATGGCGGCGGGCCACGGCAGGTCCCACTCGGTCATCGACTTGGCGACCAGGATGCCGGTGAAGGCCGCGACCGAGCCGACCGACAGGTCGATGTGCCCGGCGACGATCACCATGAGCATGCCGATGGCCAGAATCAGGATGTACGAGTTCTGCTGGAACAGCGCGATCAGGTTGTCCGAGCGCAGCGTCAGCCCGTTGGTCCAGATCTGGAAGATCAGGACGATCGCCACCAGGGTGAAGATCATCCCGAACTGGCGCGCGTTGGAGGTCGTACCTCCAAACAGATTCTTCTGAAGGTCCTTGATACGGCTCATCGGGAGGCCAACTTCTTCGTCGAGGTCATCTGCTTCATGAGGTTTTCCGGGGTGGCGTCCGCCCGAGCGATCTCGCCCGTGATGGCGCCTTCGAACACGGTGTAGATGCGGTCGCAGAGCCCGATCAGCTCAGGCAACTCCGAGGAGATGACGACGACGCCCTTCCCCTGGTCGGCGAGCCGCTGGATGATGCCGTAGATCTCGTACTTGGCGCCGACGTCGATGCCGCGCGTCGGCTCGTCGAGGATCAGCAGGTCCGGGTCGGTGAACATCCACTTCGCCAGCACGACCTTCTGCTGGTTGCCGCCGGAGAGCTTCGAGACGCCCTCGTCGACCGTCGGGGCCTTGGTCCGCAACTCCTTGCGGTACGCCTCGGCCGCCTGGTACTCCTCGACCTCGTTCAGGACGCCGTGGTGCCGGATCTTGGACAGCTTGGCGGCCACCGTCGACGTCTTGATGTCGTCGAGCAGGTTGAGGCCGATCGCCTTGCGGTCCTCGCTGACGTACGCGAGGCCGTTGTCGATCGCGTCCGCGACCGACTTCAGGACGATCTCCTTGCCGTCCTTGATGATGGTGCCCGACTCGTACACCCCGTAGGAGCGGCCGAAGACACTCATCGCCAGTTCCGTGCGGCCCGCGCCCATGAGACCGGCGAAGCCGACGATCTCGCCGCGGCGCACCACGAAGCTCTCGTTCTTGCAGACCTGCCGGTCGGCGGAGATCGGGTGCCGGACGTTCCAGTTGCGGACCTCGAAGAAGACGTCACCGATCTTCGGGGTGTGGTCCGGGAACCGGCTGCCCAGCTCACGGCCGACCATCCCCCGCACGATCCGGTCCTCGTCGACCCCGTCCGCCTTGACGTCGAGGGTCTCCACGGTCCGGCCGTCGCGCAGGATGGTGATCTGGTCGGCGATCGCCTCGATCTCGTTCAGCTTGTGCGAGATCATGATCGAGGTGATGCCGCGGGAGCGGAAGCCGCGCAGCAGGTCCAGCAGGTGCCGGGAATCCGCCTCGTTCAGCGCGGCCGTCGGCTCGTCCAGGATGAGCAGCTTCACGTCCTTGGCGAACGCCTTGGCGATCTCCACGAGCTGCTGCTTGCCGACACCGATGTCCTTGATCAGGGTGTCCGGGTCCTCCTGGAGACCGACCCGGGCCATCAGGTCCAGCGCCATCCGGTTCGCGGCCTTCCAGTCGATCGCGCCCCGCTTGCGCGGCTCGTTGCCGAGGAAGATGTTCTCGGCGATCGACATGCCTGGAATGAGCGCGAGCTCCTGGTGGATGATCACGATTCCGGCGCTCTCGCTGGCCCGGATGTCGGAGAACTTGGTCTCCGACCCCTGGTAGACGATCTGGCCGTCATAGCTGCCGTACGGGTAGACCCCGCTGAGGACCTTCATCAGCGTGGACTTGCCCGCACCGTTCTCGCCGCAGATGGCATGGATCTCACCGGCGCGAACCACCAGGTTGACGTCGGAGAGGGCCTTGACTCCGGGGAACTCCTTGGTGATGGAGCGCATCTCAAGGAGGGTCGGCACGTTGCTCATCGCTCGTACCACCTCGCCAACGTCATCGGTTGCCTCCGGAAGGTTGAACCTTCACTTGGTTTTGTTGTTGTCGGCAACGTATTGCGGCCGAAGGGCCATCCGCAAGGCGAGGGACTGTTGAAAATGTAACAATCCGGCAATATCGACGACGCACAGTTTTCGCCTGTCACAGCCGCCTCCGCAGCCCCTCCCGGCACCTTGGCCCGTCGGTGGCAACGTTGTCAAATGGAGACAACGCCGCGCCCGGCTCCCCTGTTCCTCGACAGGCCCGCGACCAGCCACGATCCGCGGCAGGCCGGAAAGGGGGTGCCACGCCGCGCGCTCGGCACCATCGAATGATCATGATGAAACCGCGACACCGACGCCGCGCCCGGAACGGCTCGGCGACCGCCGGGCGGGGGTGTGACCCGCGCCTCAATCGCCGGGACGGATCGACGATGATCGTCGCCTCAGGGCCGCCACCAGGAGACGGATCCGTGGCTTAACGTCCCTTAAGGGCGGATCGGGGGCCATCCGACGGCTCACGCCCCGGTGCCGACCGGTCAACTCGGGCGCAGCACCGCCTTGATCACCCCGTCGTCGCGGCGGTCGAAGCGGCGGTACAACTCCGGCGCGTCGGCCAGGGTGCCGTGGTGGGTCACGACGACGCTGGGCCGGGCGCGACCGGCGACGACCAGGTCGCGCAGCAGCACGGTGTAGCGGCGGTCGTGGGTGCGGCCGAACCGGACGGCGACGCCCTTGGCGAACAGCGTCCCCCACGGTGCGACAAGATCCTCGTGGGCGTCCGCGCCGGGTCCGGGGCGCAGGTCCTTCTCCGGATAGACGCCCGCGACCGCGATCGCCCCGGCGGGGTTGACCAGCCGGGCGGCGTCCGCGATCACCTGGTCCGGGCGTTCCCGGTCGGGGCGCTCCCGGTCGCGGGCCTGGAACCCGACCGCGTCGATCACCTTGTCGACTCCGCCCAGCTTCTCCTCCCCGAGCGGCAGCCCCACCCGCGCCCGGTCGGCGCGGATCTGCTCGACCGGATCCCCCCGGCGAAAGTCGACGGGCACGGCACCGATCTCCCCGGCCTTGTCCAGCCGAGCGTCGACACCGTCGACGCAGTAGACGACCCGGGCGCCCCGCAGCAGCGCCGCGTAGGCGCCGAGCAGGCCGATGGTTCCGGCCCCGAAGACGGCCACCGTGTCACCGGGCTCGACCCCGGCGAGGGTGGCGGCGGCGTGCCACCCCGTGACGAACGCGTCGGCCAGCAGCACGAAGTCGTCCTCGTACCCGTCCCCCGGCTCACCGGGCACGGGTACGCAGTTGGCGTCGGCCCACGGCACGCGCAGCAGGTCGGCCTGGGCACCGCGATAGGGGCCCATCCCGGCGTAGCCGTACGCCGCGCCCGGCCCCTCCGCCCGCGCCCGCAGACAGGCAGCCGAGAGCCCTCGGGCGCACATCACACACGTCCCGCAGAACAGGTGCGTGGGGATCACCACCCGGGTGCCCGGCCGGACCGTCTGCACCGCCCGGCCCACCTCCCGCACCACGCCCAGTGGCTCGTGGCCGAGCACCAGCCCGGGGGTGGCACCGGTCCGTCCGTCGTACATGTGCAGGTCGGTGCCGCACAGCGCGGTGGAGGTGATGCGCACGAGCGCGTCGGTCTCCGCCTCCAGCGTCGCGTCGGGCACCTCCCGCACCGCGACGGTCCGGACGTCGGTGTAGACGACGGCTCGCATCCCGGGTCTCCTGTTCGGTGACGAAAGAGCCGGTCTTCCCCCGACCGGGCCGTTCATGCCCGGGGGCGTTGGAGCGCGGTGCTATCTTAGGGCTCCTAAGTTACTTCCTAGCGAGACAAAGGTTCGGGATGCCACGGCAGGGACTCACCAGCGCGCGCGTGTCGGCCGCCGCGGCCGAACTGGCGGACGCCGTCGGCCTGTCCCGGTTGACCGTCGCGGCCGTGGCCCGGCACTTCGGCGTCTCGGACGCCGCGCTGTACGTGCACGTCCGCAGTCGCGACGCGTTGATCGAGCAGGTCGCCGTCCGGGCGGCGGCCGCGCTCGCCGACGAGCTCGCGATGGCCGTGGCCGGACGATCGGGCCACCGGGCTCTCGTCGGGTTCGCCGACGCCTGGCGCGCGTTCGCCGTGGCGCGCCCGGGGCAGTACGCCGCGACGCAGCTCCCGCTTCCGCCCGAGGTCGGCACGAGTTCGGCCGGGCATCTGCGCCTGATCGAGCTGAGCTACGCGATGCTGCGCGGCTACGGGCTCGCCGAGCCGGCGCTGACCGACGCGATGCGGTTCGTCCGCAGCACCCTGCACGGCTTCGCGAGTCTCGAAGTCGTCGACGGATTCGGGCATCCGCGCGCCGTGGACGCGTCGTGGCACTCGATCCTCGACGCGGTCCACACCACCTTGAGCACCTGGCCAACCCACAGACGGGAGCAGCAGTGAACAGTCGTGACCAGTCGACCGAGTCGGCCGACGGCACCCGCCTGGTGGTGCGACGCCTGGGCGTCGGAGACCCCGTCATCCTGGTGCACGGCTCGGGTGGCGGGCTGCACTCCTGGGCCACGGTGGCTGAGCACCTCGCCCACGACCACGAGGTGTGGTTGCCGGCGCGGCGCGGCTACGGCCCCAGTGACGTCCCGGCCGGCACAAAATCCTTCCGGGACGAGACCGCCGACCTGCACGCCGTCATCGAGGCGGCCCGCCAATCCTCGAGTCGACCGGTCCATCTCGTCGGCGCGTCCTACGGAGCGACGGTGGCGCTGCACACCGCCCTGGCCGATCCGCGCCACGTCCGCTCCCTGGCCATCTTCGAACCACCGCTCTTCGCGGCCGGGGCGGAGATCGTGCCGCTGCTCGACCGGTACCGTGCCGCCTTCGAGCGCGACGACGCCGCCGCGATGGCAGCGGTTCTGAACGACGTGACGCGGGTCCCGGCCGAGATCGTCGCCGCGATCGCCGCCGGCGCGGCCGATCGGGTGCCCGACCCGGTCGAGGCGCGCCGCTCGGCGATCGGCTGGCTGCACGATCTCGAGGCCCTCGCGCAGGACAGCACCGACATCGCGCGGTGGTCCGCGATCGCCGTGCCGACTCTCCTGTTGGCAGGCGCGGACACCTGGGAGCCGATGCCCACCACGATGAACGCTCTCGCCAGGACGATTCCGGCAGCCCGCCACGTCGTCTGGCCGGGCCAGTCGCACTTCGTGACCATGACGGCACCCACCCTGGTCGCCGACGCCCTGCGGCAGTTCTTCGCCGGTGACTCCGCGAAACGGTGACCGCCGTCAGCCCATCGAACGCACCCGGTCGGGCTCGATGGTGAGGATGATCCGGACCTGGTCCCGGCCACCGAACCACGGGTACGGCCCACCGAGGTAGCGCTGCGCCAACGTGTCGATGTGCTCGGCGGCGCCCTCGGTGCTGGCCCCCACCACCCGCCCCCGAACCTCGTGGTAGCGGCCCGGCTTCTGCGGGTCGGAGATCGCCACCGCCACCCGTGGGTCCCGCCGGACGTTCCGCGTCTTCTGGTGGGATTCCACCGTGTTGATCAATATGTGCGTGCCGTCGGTGTCCACCCAGGTCTGGGTGAGCTGTGGCGAGCCGTCGGGCATCAGCGTCGTGACGAAGCAGGTGCTCGGCTCGCGCAGCAGCGTGAGCAGGTCATCGGGCAGATCCACGAGACAGTCCCCTTCCGCGTGACCAACCGTGTGGTGATCACCGGCCAACGGTCGCACAAAACTGCGTTGTCACTCAGTAGCATCGGCAGGGGACGATGTTCGTGCGGACCACTCCCCCGACCGGATCGGGCACCCGACATGACGACCGAGCAGACCACCTCTCCGTCACGTACCGGCGTCGGCATCGCCGCCAGTGCCCTGGGCCAGAGCGTCCGGGGCGGTCGCCAGATCCTGGCCGACGTCTCGCTGGCCATCGCACCTGGCGAACTGGTCGCGATCATCGGCGCCAGCGGGGCCGGCAAGACCAGTCTGCTGGAACTGCTGGCCGGGGTACGGCGACCGACGGCGGGCGCCGTGACCTACGACGGCACCGCCCCGGCGGGAGCGGTCGGTTTCGTCCCGCAGGACGACATCATCCACCGCGAGCTACCCCTGGCCCGCACCCTGCGCTACGCCGCCCGGCTGCGTCTGGCGCCCGGCACCGGGCCGGCCGAGGCCACCCACCGAGTCGCGGAGGTGCTCGCCGAGTTGCGCCTCACCGACCGGGCCGACACCCCGGTGGGCCTGCTCAGCGGTGGCGAGCGCAAACGCGCCAGCATCGCCGTCGAGCTGCTCACCCGGCCCGGCGTGTTCTTCCTGGACGAACCCACCTCGGGGTTGGACCCGGCGATCGCCGTGGAGTTGCTCCGAGTGCTGCGTACGCTCGCCGACTCCGGGACCACTGTGGTGCTCACCACCCACCAGATCACCGACGTGGACCGCTGCGACCGGGTTGTCGTGCTGACCCGTCAGGGCCGTCTGGCGTTCACCGGCACGCCCGCCGCCGCCCGGGAGTTCTTCGACCTGCCGTCCCTCGTCGAGGTGCACCTGCGGCTCGACGAGGCGGCACATCCGGCCGAGTGGCCCGACCGCTTCGCCGCGCGGCGTGACGCCAGCCCGGCGGCCGGTGCGATCGGCGACGGTGACAGCGCCCTGCCAGCGCCCCGGCGGGTCGGCCGGCTGCGCCAGTGGGCCGTCCTCACCGCGCGCAACGTGGAGATCGTCGTCCGCAGTCGACTGACCCTGGCGATCCTGCTCGGCTCACCGGTGCTGGTGCTCGGCATGTTCGCGCTGCTGTTCCGTCCGGGGGCGTTCGAGCCCACCCGACCGAGCCCGACCGTGACCGTGATGATCCTGTTCTGGATCGCGTTCGGCGGCTTCTTCTTCGGGCTGACCTACGGGCTACTGCAGATCTGCACCGAGCTGCCGATCCTGCGCCGGGAGCGACTGGCGGGTGTCCGGCTGCTGCCGTACCTGCTGGGTAAGGTCGCGGTGCTGCTGCCGCTGCTGGCCCTGGTGGACCTGGCGCTGCTCGGGGTGTTGCGCGGGATCGACCGGCTGCCGCCGGTCGTCGGCACCGACTTCGCGGCCCTGTACGCGACCCTGCTGCTCTCCTCGGCGGCGGCACTCACCCTCGGCCTGCTGTGCTCGGCGGCGGTCTCCGACGCGGCCCAGGCGACGCTGCTGCTGCCGATGCTCTGCTTTCCGCAGGTGCTCTTCGTCGGTGCCATCCTGCCGGTGCCGGCCATGGCGGTCGGCGGTCAGTGGCTCAGTGTCGCGATGTCGAACCGCTGGGCGTTCGAGGGTCTGGGGCACACCGCCGGGGTGGAACGGCTCTGGCGCGACGGCGGCTCCCCGCTCGGCCCGCCGCTGCTGGCCACGTACGGTGACAGCTTCTCCCGGCCGGTCTGGGTGAACTGGCTGGTGCTCGGCGGCTTCACGGTGCTCTTCCTCGTCGCCGCCTGGGCGGTGCTGGCCCGACGGGACTCCCGTCATGCGTCCTGAACTGATCCCGCACGCCTCCCCCGCGGCGCTGCCGGGATACGCCGCCACCGGCCGGATCGACGAGCTGCGCGCCACCGAGTACCGCCACCTGGACACCGCCGGGCAGGTGTACCTCGACTACGCCGGTGCCGGGGTCGTGGCGCGAGCCCAGGTACGCGAGCATCACGACCGGCTGCTGGCCGGCCTGTACGGCAACCCGCACTCGGAGAACCCCGGCAGCGCGGCGGCCGGTTCCCTGGTGGAGTCGGCACGACGCGCGGTTCTCGATTTCTTCCACGCGGACCCGTCCGAGTACGCGGTGGTCTTCACACCGAACGCCAGCGGCGCCTGCCGACTGGTCGGTGAGGCGTACGACTTCGGCCGCACCGCTCCGCTCGTGCTGACCTGGGACAACCACAACTCGGTGAACGGCATCCGCGAGTACGCCCGCGCGGCCGGCGCGGCCGTACGTTACGTACCGCTGAGTGGGCCGGAGCTGCGGGTCGCGGAGTCGGACCTGGCCACGGTGCTGCACGCCGGCCGTGGCGCGCGGCGGGGTCGGGGCCTGTTCGCCTACCCGGCGCAGAGCAACTTCTCCGGCGCGCGGCACCCGCTGGACTGGGTGGAGGTGGCCCACCAGCACGGCTACGACGTGCTGCTCGACGCTGCCGCCTTCGCGCCGACGAATCGGCTGGACCTCCGCGTCGTCCGGCCGGAGTTCGTGTGTCTGAGCTGGTACAAGCTCTTCGGCTACCCGACCGGGATCGGCGCGCTGCTGGCCCGCCGCGACGCGCTGGCCCGACTGCGCCGGCCGTGGTTCGCCGGTGGCACGATCCGCGCGGTCAGCGTGCAGGGTGACTGGCACCGGTCGATGGACGACGAGTCGGCGTTCGAGGACGGCACGCTCAACTTCCTGAGCATCCCGGACGTGGAGTTCGGACTGCGGTGGCTGGACTCGATCGGCGTGGACCTCGTGCACGCCCGGGTCGGTCTGCTCACCGAGTGGCTGCTGGCGCGGCTGACCACGCTGCGGCACGCCAGCGGTCAACCCCTGGTGCAGGTGTACGGGCCGACGACGGGCGCGGGCCGTGGCGGCACGGTGACGTTCAACCTGCGCGACCCGGACGGTGCCCTGGTCGACGAGCGGTTGGTCGCGCGGGAGTCGGCGGAGGCCGGCTTCGCCCTGCGAACCGGCTGCTTCTGCAACCCGGGCGCGGGCGAGGGCGCGTTCGGCATCAGCCGGGACTCGGTGCGGCGGCGGCTGTTGGCGCAGGTCGACACGATCGACCAGTACCTTGCCGCGCTGCGCCTGCCGACGGGCGGCGCCGTCCGTGTCTCGTTCGGGCTGGCGTCCACCGCGACCGACGCGGAACGGTTCGTCGCCTTCGTCCAGTCGACCTACCTGGACCGTGGTGCCGGCGTCGAGGCGTCGCTGCCACCGCGGTTGCGGTGTTGACGCGGACGAGGCGGCGCGGCTAGCTGACCTGGACCACCGGTGCCGGGCGGTGCCTGATCTCCTCCATGAACGGGAACTGGGCGGTGAGTTCGGCGATGGTCAGCCCGGCCTGCCAGGCCGCGGCCACCTTGGCGACCTGCAACAGGTCCATCACGTCGCCGCGCGCCAGCACCTCGCCGGACACCCGCAGATCGATCATGAAGTAGCGGGCCTGCGATCCCAGCTTCACGCAGACCTCACCCTGCCCGGAGTGCAACTCCGCGCAGGTGAAACGGCCGCGCCCCTGCTCGGGGGCGGTGACCTGGCCGAGTTCGAGCCCGTGGCGGGCGGCGGTGTCGATGAGCGCGGGGGCCAGACCACCTCGCTCGACCAGATCCGGGTAGAGGCGCACACCCAGCGCCGTCGACGCGTCGCTCATGACTGACTCCCACTTCCTTGTGACAGAGACCAGCAGCGCGCGGGTTACGAGAAGGTTTCCCGCACGCCTCGCCATCCTGTCCCGGGTGGACACCCCACGGCAATAGGAAGGGTCGATTCGACCGCTATCGAGTAACCCCCGCCCGACGGCCACGGCAACGGCGTGAAGGGCGTTGCGGGTGTATTGGAAACACTCTTGACAGAAAGACACCATATCGACATGCTTCTCTTCTAGAGAGCGCTCTCCGCCCTTCGCCGCGTAGCCTCCACCACTCCCCGCCGAGGAGCCTCCCGTGTTCACAGCCCGCACCCGGTCTCGTCCCCTCGTACTCCTGGCGGTCGCCCTCGTCGCGACCGCCGCGGCGCTCGTCCCGGCCCATCCCGACCGAGCCGAGGCCGCCATCGGCTCGATCAGCTGGCAGGACGAGTTCAACTCCCCGGCCGGCACGCCCGTCGACCAGAACAAGTGGCGCTTCGACATCGGCGGCAGTGGTTGGGGCAACAACGAGCGGCAGTACTACACCAGCAGCACCAGCAACGCCGTCCACGACGGCCAGGGCAACCTGGTCATCACGGCCCGCCGGGACAATCCCGCCAACTACCAGTGCCACTACGGGCGCTGCGAGTACACGTCGGCGCGGCTGCTGTCGGCGGCCACCTTCACCCAGACGTACGGCCGGTTCGAGGCCCGGATCAAGATTCCACGCGGCCAGGGCATCTGGCCGGCGTTCTGGATGCTCGGCACAGGCGGTGGATGGCCCGACGCCGGCGAGATCGACATCATGGAGAACATCGGCCGGGAGCCCAACACCGTGTACGGCACCGTGCACGGGCCCGGCTACTCCGGCGGCGGCGGCATCACCGGCAGCCGCAATATCGGGGCGCCGCTCGCCGACGGCTTCCACACCTACCGGGTGGACTGGGAGCCGAACGTGATCACCTGGTACCTGGACGGGGTCCAGTACCACCGGGTCGACCCCGCGCGGCTCGGCGGCAACCGCTGGGTGTTCGATCACCCCTTCTTCATGATTCTCAACGTGGCGGTGGGCGGCAACTGGCCCGGCTACCCGGACGGCTCCACGCAGTTCCCGCAGCAGATGCTCGTCGACTACGTCCGGGTGTCCAGCTACACCTCCGGCGGCGGCGAGCCGACTCCCGGCACCAGCCGGATCCGGGGCGCGCAGAGCGGGCGGTGCATCGACATCCCCAGCGCCAACCCGGTCGAGGGCGCCAAGCTCCAGATCTGGGACTGCAACACCACCGCGGCCCAGTCCTGGACCTTCGCCTCCGACGGGACGGTCCGCGCGATGGGCAAGTGCATGGACCCCGCCTGGGCCGGCACGGCGAACGGCACCGAGGTCAACCTGGTCAGTTGCAACGGCAACACCGCGCAGCGCTTCACCCTCAACGGCGCCGGCGACCTGGTCAACGTCAACGCCAACAGGTGTGTGGACGTGCGGGAGGCCAATCCCAACAACGGCGGCAAGCCGCACCTGTGGGACTGCATCGGGGCCGCCAACCAGAAGTGGTCCCGCGTCTGAGGACACCGACACGAGCGGGTGGGCCGTCCGACAGCACCTCCGGATGGCCCACCACCGTCCGGTGCTCGGGTTTACCTCGATAGGACAAAGGACCGCGTGACGCCCCGCTATGTTCGGATACGTCCAGAATCCGGCATTTCGGGAGTCAGCTCATGTCGCACCATCTCGACACCCCCCTCGCCGCGCAGGGCGGCCAGCTCTACATCGACGATCTGTACGTCTTCAACGGCGACCGCGCCACGGTGTTCGTCATGGATGTCAACAGCTCGGTGACGAAGGCGGACATCAAGCGCGGCTTCCACGCCGAGGCGCGGTACGAGATCAAGATCCACTTCAACGGCGCGGAGATGGAGGGGCTGACCTACCGGTTCGCCTTCGGCGAGCCCGACGGCAACGGCAGGCAGAC
This sequence comes from Micromonospora sp. NPDC049204, assembly GCF_040647935.1. Taxonomy (NCBI): domain Bacteria; kingdom Bacillati; phylum Actinomycetota; class Actinomycetes; order Micromonosporales; family Micromonosporaceae; genus Micromonospora; species Micromonospora sp. NPDC049204. The sequence goes on from NZ_JBEZDC010000005.1 coordinate 386,592, forward strand.
CTTCCAGTTGTACGAGCTCGCCGGCGCGGATGCCCGCGACGACGCCGCGATGGGCACTCCCATCGCCGAGGGACACACCGGCGAGGTGTCGACCGGCGGCAACGTCCGGATCTGGGCCGGGCGGATCACCGACCCGTTCTACGTCGACCTCGACGAACTCGCCACCATCAACGGCGCGATCAAGAACGGCGCCCGGGTGGACCGGTCGGCCTGGCGGATGGACCAGGCCAAGAACAGCTTCGCCGGTACGACAGTCGAGTCGATCGTCCTCGAGGTCTCCCACGACGAGCCGCTGTTGCGCGACGGCACCGACATCGGCGTCTGGTGCCGCACGATGCTGGCCACCGACGCCGGCGGGTGGCGACAGATCAACCGCGCCGGCCACCCGATGATGTGGCCCCTGTTCTGGCCGCACGACACCGACTTCTCCGACCCCGCCAACGTCCGGCACCCCAGCAAGGACCTCTCCGAGAACGGCGAGGAGATCGCGAGCGCCGTCGCCGGCGTCGTCAAGGCGAACGGCACCGCCCCCGACCCGCAGGCGTACGGGTGGAGCGTCGCCCGGCAGCTCTACCCCGACCTACTCTCGTACCGGGTCGGCACGGCGGCCAACTATGGCTTCGCGGTCCGCAACGGGCGCGGCATGGCCGACAACGCACCGGAGGTGATGTTCTCCCTGGTGCTCAACACGGGCACCACGTCCGGCCTCACCCCGGAGGTCACCAAGGCCGCCCGCGCCGCCAGCTTCCCGTACGTGGTGCCGGCCTGACCTTCATCTCGCTCGGGCCCATGGTCCCTCGATGGGCGAATGCATCCTATTTATCCGGTATTAGGCTCCTTGCGCACATAGTCTTCTCGGTGCATCCCATGGGGGATTTCAGGATGAAGGAGACTTGATGCGCAGGAAAGTTCTCGCCGCCGGCCTGGCCGGTATCGCCGCAGCCGCCGCCCTCGCGGGGCCAGCCGCCGCGGACACGACCGGCGACACGATCGTGACCCTCACCGTCAACGCCGCCGGCGGCCTCTCGATCACGGTGCCCGCGACGGCGAACATCGGAAACGGCGTGGAGGGCACGACCGTCTCCGGCCAGCTGGGTCCGGTCACCGTCCTGGACCAGCGCGGTTCGCTCACGCCGAACTGGACCGCCACCGTCGTCTCCACGGACTTCGTCACCGGCGGCGGCAGCTCCGGAGAGACGATCCCGTCCATCAACGTCCTGTACTGGTCGGGTAACGCGACCGGAACGGCCGGCACCGGCACCTTCACGCCGGGGCAGCCGACCGCGGCCCAGGCGGTAATCATCAATGTCCCCCGGACGGCGTTCAGCAAGACGGGTGGTACCGGCAACAACTTCGCGAGCTGGAACCCCACGCTGCAGGTGAACATTCCGGACGGAACCGTCGAGGGTGTCTACACCGGGACGGTGACACATTCGGTGGTCTGAGCCGCTCGGCCGGCTGGTGCTGCTGGCCTCGGTCGCTCTCGTAGCGGTCGGGGCGTCGGCGGCACCAGCCGTTGCCGCGCGGGAGCAGCGATACGAGCCGGGGGACGATCCGGCCGCGATCAACCTCCAACTGCTGGACATCCCCGCCAAACGGGCCGAGGACCCGCGCGCCCGGGTCTACATCATCGACCACCTCAAGCCGGGCGCGACGATCAGCCGGCGGGTCGAGGTGCGCAACGATTCCCCGGTGTCACAGAAGATCGAGCTCTACGCCGGGGGCGCGTCGGTCGAGGAGAACGCCTTCACCATTCCCGATGACCGCACGGGCAACGAGCTCAGCGGCTGGATCAAGCTGAAGACGCCCACTGTCGACCTCGCCCCAGGCGAGCGGCAGCCGGTCGCGGTCGACATCGCCGTCCCGAAGAGCGCGTCCAAGGGCGAGCGGTACGCCGCCATCTGGGCGCAGGTGACCAGCGCGACGAAGCCGAACGGCAACGTCGTGCAGGTGCACCGGGTCGGTGTCCGTGTCTACCTCGACATCGGTCCGGGCGGTGAGCCGCCGACGGACTTTCGCATCGACGAGCTGGGCGCAGAGCGCGGGACAGGCGGGTTGCCCGTGGTCACCGCGCTCGTCATCAACACCGGCGAGCGGGCGCTGGACATGACCGGACGCCTGACGTTGAGCAAGGGAGCGGTCCAGGCCGGGCCGTTCAAGGTCACCAACGGCGTGACGATCCTGCCGGGCCAGAACGGCATGGTCCGCATCGAGGTCAACCAGTCCCTGCCAGCGGGCGTCTGGGACGCACAGGTGCTCCTCGCCAGCGGGCTGGTGGAACGGAAGGCGGAGGGACGGATCACCCTGCCCGTCGCGGCACCGATGGCGGTCGCGAAGTCCCCGAGAGCGGTCTGGCTCGCCTACGCGGTCGGCATCGTGGCACTGCTGGTGCTGGTCGCGCTGGTCGGCTGGTATCTCGCCCGTCGACAACGGGCACGAAGCACGCCTGTTCGCCGGTTGGGCTGACGCGGACTGACCTCGTCGGCGCAGCCGAGGAGGTCAGTCCGCGAAGGGGCGGTCAGCCCTCGATGTCGCGGGGGTCGCGGCTGCGGGGGTAGGTGTTCTTCTCCCCGATCGTGCCGTCCTGCTTCTTCACCACGTGTTCGACGCCACGGTCGGCAGCCATCTCCCGGCCCTGGGCCTGCGCGTCAGCCTTCACGTCATGCGTGCTGCTGGCCCGCTCGTTGCCCTCCGCCTTGTTCTTCCACTGCCCGTCCTCGTGGTACGTGTCGACGTCACCCTTGACCATGGCCGGCTCCTCTCCGCGTCTGAACTGTCCCCCCAGTCAGTGCCCCGAGCCGGGCCGGGCAAACCGCGGTCCTCAGGAGACGGCCGGGCAGTTGTTGCTCACCCGCCGGAGGATCTGTTCACGTTCGTCGGTGGTGATGCCCGACGCCGTGCCGTCGAAGTACGTCTCGACCTTGTCCCAGCCGCGCCGCTGCTCGTAGTGCAGGTGCGGCGCGCCGGAGTTGCCGGTGCTGCCGAGCCGCCCGAGCTGGTCACCCTGGGCGACCTTCTGGCCGACAGCGACCAGGGGCGGTTCGAGCATGTGCAGGTACTGCGTCTCCCACTTGCCGCCGTGGTCGATCTTCACCCAGTAGCCGCCACCGCGCCCCCGTGGGCCGTCCGGGTTCTCCGGGGTGCGGTCGCCCAACGACCCGTTGATGCCCGCCACCGTGACCGTGCCGGCGGCGGAGGCGAGCACCGGCCGCCCCCACGCCTCGCCCTCGATCGGAAAGAAGTCCACGTCGTAGTCGTCGTGACCGGGGTAGGTGCTGAGCTGCCACGTCTCGCCACAGGAGACCGGCATCTGGAAGAGCGGGCGCGGGCCGGCCGGTCGCAGCATCGGCACCGCGACCACCGCGATGCCCAGGACGGCCGCCACCGCGACGAGCGCGAGGAGGATGCGAAGGGCGCGACTGCGAGGACGGCGGTGGGAAGGGGCTCTGGGCGGGCGGCCGGTCGTCATCGAGCCGAGCATGGCAGATCCCGGCAACACCTCGGCCCCCGGTCTCCCCGCCGCGTCGGACGCCACGGTCGGCTGCTGGTAGCCCGGCTCGGGGACTCGTCACCGTAACGTCACCGGCAAACATCGATTCGCCCCGCCGGCACGGCGACGGCCGTCCGAGTCGCCTAGGTCCTCGGCAGAGGCGCCGGCTCCAGCGGTAATACCATTCGCGGGTCTGCACTATGTCCACTTTGGCAGTGCGCAGGGATCACGGCCGATAGGCTCGGTACAAGGAGACGCAGCGGATTAGCACGTGATGACGGGAACAACAATGCGCAGGCCCTTTGAACTGACCGTGGCAATCGGAGCGGCATGCCTGGTGGCTTGTCCCACGCCCGCCCGGGCCGACAGCACCGGCGACGTCACGGCCACCGTCGTCGTCGCCGGCGGCGAACTCTCCATCATCGTGCCGGCGAGCACAGATCTCGGGCAGGGGTCGCCCGACGAGGGCATCTCCGGTCAGCTCGGCACGGTCACCGTCGTCGACGATCGCGCACAGCTCGCGGCGACCTGGGTGGCGACCGTGACAGCGACTGACTTCACCACCGGTGGCGGGACGCCGGAAGAGACGATCCCGGCCAGCACGATCGACTACTGGTCCGGACCAGCTACGCAGGACGTCGGCACCGGCGTCCTCGTACCGGGTCAGCCCACCGCGGCCGAGGCGGTGCCACTCGCCACGGAACCCAGGGCGTTCAGCAGGACCACCGGTGACGGACTGAACAGGGCCAGCTGGAACCCGACCTTGATCTTTGAGCTGTCACCGTCCACGGTGGTAGGCGTCTACACCGGAACGGTGACCCACTCGGTCGGCTGATCGGCGCCGTACGACAAGCGCCGGCTCGGCAACCGCCTCTCGGCGGCCGACGCGGCTCGAGGCTCGCTCAATCCAGACTGACCGCGCCGGCCATTCGGTCGGTGCTCTCGGTCGGTCGGGACGCCGAGTGGGCGGGCACGGGCGCAACCCGGCGTCGGCGGTGGCGAAGCAGGACGATCGCGCCCAGGCCGACGATGAGCAGCGCCACCACCGCACCTGCGGACCAGAGCCAGGACATGCCGGAGCGCTCGGCGGCCGGGGCGACGGCGCCGGCCGGGAGCAGATCGGAGTGGGTCGCGCAGACGAGTGGCTTCTTGCCGTCCTTGGCGGTGGCACACGCGACCGTGGCGAGTCGCAGAAGATCCTTTGGCGTCTCACCGACCCGGGCCACAGTGGTGAAGGTGGACTCCTGACCCACAGTGAGGTCGGTGTCCCAGGTGACCGCGCCGTCCCGAGACTTGCCTCCGCGGTCGGCGGAGACGAGGGTCAACCCGGTCGGCAGGCTCTGCGAGACCTTGATGTCCGCCACTTTGGTGGTGCCGAGATTGCGGACGGTGAGCCGGTATGTCAGCTCGTCGCCGGCGGCGACCTCGGTCCGGCCGTCGTCCACCGTGATGCTGAGCAGCGGGCCGGGCGGCGAGGCCGACGCGGACGGCTTCGGCGTCGGGGCCGCCGCCTGCGCCGGGGCGACCGCTGGCCCGGCCAGCACCCAGGCGGCCAGTGCGGTCGCCAGGACAGGGATCCTTCGCATGATGCTCCTCAGGCTGTTACTCGGTAATCGCCACGTACTCCAACGTCGTGGAGTACTCGTCGGCTACGACCGCGGGAATGCTGACCTCGTAGTCGTTGCCGATCGCGTCCCCGCCCGGCGCCGACGGCCCGGGCTGGCGGTGCACCACCACCGGCGTCACGTCGGAGAGTTCGCGGAAGACGCTGGTACCGCTCTCCCGTACCCTCAGGTTCTCGATCGGGATCGTGTACGGATTCTCGGGATTCGCCCCGACCAGTTCGGGCGCCAGCCCGCGCACTGTCACGGCGTATCCGGTGGGGCTGTTGGTGGTGACGGTCATCGTGACCGCCTCGGGCCGACCGACCACCTGCTGAGGCCGGCCGGTCAGGGTGAACCCGGCCGGCAGGCCAGACAACGTGATCGACTGCGCGGCCACGACGACCGTTGCGGTGCATGCTGCGCCGCCCCCACCCGCCGGGCAGGTATTACCGAGGGTGGTGGAGGCCACGGTGTTGACCAGGGTCCCGTCGCCGGAGACCGGCTGGTTGACGGTGACGCTGTAGGTGATCGCGGCGGTGGCGCCAACCGGCAGGTCACCGGTCCAGGTCAGCACCGGGGCGGTGTAGGACAGCACGCCCGTGGTGGTCACGGCGTCACCGACGTAGACGGCGTCGTCGAGGACGTCGACGAGCGAGTCGGTGGCGGTGGCGGTGGCGCCACTGTAGGGCGTCTGCCCACTGTTGGTGATCAGCACCGAGTACCGCACGGTCCCGCCGGCGACGACCGTGCCGGTGTCGGCGGTCTTGGTGATGCTCAGTTCGGGGATCCGGACCGCGACCGTGGTGGTGCAGGCCGACGATCCCGGGCAGTCGGCGCCCACGGTGCTGGAGCTGACGGTGTTCACCAGAGTCCGGTCCCCGCTGTCCGGGAAGTTGACCGTGACCGAGTAGGTGATCACCGCGACCGCCGCGACCGGGAGATCACCGGTCCACGTCAGCACCGGCGTGGCGTACGAGACCACACCGGAACTGGCGGTGGCGTCCGCGTTGTAGACGGCGTCGTCGAGCACACCGGCGAGCGAGTCCGCGACTGTCGCACCGGTGTACGGCGACTGCCCGGTGTTGGTGACCGTGATCGTGTACGTGACCGTGCCGCCGGCGGTGACCGTGGCGGTGTCCGTGGCCTTGGTGATGCCCAGCCCCGGGATCAGGATGGCGACCTGGGTGCTGCACCTCGGGTCGGTGCTGCCGACCGCGCAGTTGTTGGCCTGCGCCCCGGAGGTGACCGTGTTGACGAGGGTGCGCCCGGCGACCTGGCTGTCGCTGACCGTCAGGGTGTAGGTGATCGTCACGGCGGTGCCGACGGGCAGGTCACCGCGCCAGGTCAGCACCGGCGCCGTGTAGGAGACCACCCCGGAACTGGCGGTGGCGTCGGCGTTGTAGACCGCGTCACCGAGCAGGCCGGCGAGCGAGTCGGTGATCGTCGTGTCGACGTACCCCGTCTCCCCGGTGTTCGTGGCGGTGATGGTGTACGTGACGGTGCCACCCGGCGTGATGGTGGGGTTGTCGGCGGTCTTGTCGATGGCGAGGCCGGGAAGCAGCACGGCGACACTGACTGTGCAGGCGGGACCGGGCGCCGCGGGCGGGCAGTTGCTGCCGGGCGCGTTGCTGGTGACGGTGTTGGCCATGACCCGGTTGCCGGTGTCCGGGTTGTTGACCGTGACCGTGCCGGTGATGACGACTTCCCCGCCGATCGGGATGTCGCCGGTCCAGGTGACGACCGTGCCGACCACGGTCAACGTGCCGGAGCTGGCGACCTGGTCCCCATTGGGCCGGGAGTCGTCAAAGCGGTTCGCGAGGTTGGTCGTCCCCTGGATGCCGACGTACGGGGTGGGACCGGTGTTGGTCAGGGTGACAGTGAACCGGACGACGCTGCCGGGCGTGGTGGTGGCCACGTCGGCGACGTTGGTGATGGTGAGCGCCGGGATGAGCACGGTGACGGTGACGGTGCAGCCCGGGTCGGTTCCCCCGGCCGGGCAGTTGCTGCCCGGCGTGGTGGAGGTGACGGCGTTGGTCATGCTCCGGTCACCGTCGGAGGGGTTGTGCACCGCTACCGAGTAGGTGATCACGGCGCTGCCGCCGACCGCGAGGTCACCGGTCCAGGTCAGGGTCGGCGCGGCGTACGACACCACGCCGCCGGTGGCGACCGCGTCGTTGTTGAAGGTCGCGTCGTCGAGCACGGCGGCGAGGCTGTCGCTCAGGGTGGCCCCGGTGTAGTCGGTCTGGCCGCTGTTGGTGACGGTGATGGTGTAGCCCACCGTGCCGCCCGGGGTGGTGGTGCCGACGTTGGCGTGCTTGCTGATGCTCAGGGCCGGCAGCAGCACCTGGACGGTCGCCGTGCAGGCCGGATCCGAGCCTCCGGGCGGGCAGTTGTTGCCCGCGGCGGTGGAGCTGACCGTGTTGACCAGGACGCGGCCGCCGGTCTGCGGATCGTCGGCGGTGATGGTGTAGGTGATCGTGACCGATCCGTCGATCGCGAGGTCACCGGTCCAGCTGAGGGTCGACGCGGCGTAGGTGACGACACCCGAGCTGGCGACGGCGTCGCCGTTGTAGGTGGCGTCGTTGAGCAGGATGGCCAGGTCGTCGGTGACGGTGGCACCGGTGTACGGGGTCTCGCCGGTGTTGGTGACGGTGATCGTGTAGCCGACGATGCCACCGGGGACGGTGCTGGCCCGGTCCGCGGTCTTCGAAACGGTCAGCGCCGGGATGAGGATCGTGGTCGTCGCCGTACACAACGGGTCGGTGCCGCCGGGCGGGCAGTTGTTACCGGGTACGGCGGAGCTGACGACCGAGGTCATGATCTGGTTGCCCAGGTCCGGGTTGTTCACCGTGAAGGAGCCGGTGACGGTGAGCACCGCACCGACCGCCAGGTCACCGGTCCACCGGATCGATGCCGTACCCGGCACCAGGACCAGAGTGCCGGTCGAGGCCGCCGCGTCGCCGGTATAGGTGGCGTCGTCGACCGAGCCGGCGAAGTCGGCCACGATCTCGATCGCGGTCAACGGGGTGGTCCCGGTGTTGGTCGCCGTGGTGGTGAATCGGACCGTGCCGCCGGGCACCGCGCTCGACGGGGCCACGCTGTTGACGATGCTGAGCACCGAAACCGTCACGGTGGCCGTACACGCCGGGTTGGTGCTGTCGACGACGCAGCTACTACCGGCCGCCGCGGAGCTGACCCGGCTGGTCAGGAGACGATCGCCGCCGTCCGGACTGGCTACCGACACGGAGTAGGTGACCGTGGCCGTCGCCCCCGGGGCGAGGGTGCCGGACCACTGTAGGTTCGGGCTGGTGAAGGTGACCGTGCCGGTGCTCGCGACGGCGTCGCCGTTGTAGGTCGCGTCGTCCAGCAGCCCGGCCAACGAGTTGGTCACCGTGACGCCCGTCTGCGCGGTCTGCCCGGTGTTGACGATGGCGATGGTGTAGCCCACCTGCGCGCCGGGCGCCGTGCTGGCCGTGCCGGCGGTGATGGTGATGCCCAGACCCGGGGTGAGTACAGGCACCAACACCGAGCAGTCCGGGTTGGAGCTGGCCGGCGGGCAGGTGCTGCCAGCCTCGGTCGAGGAGACGGCGTTCACCATCGTCTTGTCGCCCGGGTCGGGGCTGAACACCGTCATGGTGTACGTGATGACGGCGCTCTGCCCCGCCGCGAGGTTTCCGGTCCAGGTGAGCGTCGGCGCCGCGTACGACAGAACGCCCGCGGTGGCGGTGGCGTCGTTGCCGAAGCTCGCGTCGTCCAGCGCGCCGGTGAGGTCGTCGGTGACCACCGCGCCCACGTACGGTGCGGTGCCGGTGTTGTTGACGGTGATGGTGTAGCCGACCGTGCTGCCGGGTGTGGTGACGGGTGTGTTGGCGACCTTGACGATGCTCAGCGCCGGCAGCAGCACGTCGACCCGGACGGTGCAGCGCGGATCGGTGCCGTCGACCGGGCAATTGTTGCCCTGGATCGCCGAGGTGGCCGTACTTGTGATGATCTTGTCGCCCGGGTCCGGATTGCGGACGCGGAAGGTGCTGGCGATGGTCACCACACCGCCCACCGGCAGGTCACCGGTCCACGCGAGACCGTCCGGGCCGACCACGAGGCCGCCCGAGGTAACCGTGTCGCCGATCGGCACGGCGTCGTCGAGCAGGTTGGCGCCGCCCAGGTTGACGACCGCGCCGAAGTAGGCGGTGCCGCCGTCGTTGGTGATGGTGGTGGTGAGGACGACCGTGCCGCCGGGCAGCACGGTGGCCATGTCGGCGGTGTTCAGGATGGTCACCTGCGACACGGTGACCCGCGTGGTGCACCTCGGGTCGACGCTGCCGGCGGCACAGTTACCGCCGTCGGAGTCGGAGACCAGGGTGTTGACCATCAGGTTGTCACCGGTGACCGGCTGCACCGTCACGCTGTAGGTGATGGTCACCGACCCGGCCGCCGGCACGTCACCGGTCCAGGAGAGCACCGGGGCGGTGTAGGCGATGGTGCCGACCCCGCCGGCCGAGGCGTCGTTGTTGTAGACGGCGTTGCCGAGCACGTCGGCCAGCGAGTCGTCGAAGGCCGCGCCGAGGTACGGGGTGAGCCCGGAGTTGGAAACCACCACCGTGTACGTGACCACCGACCCGACGGTGGCCGAGGCCACGCTCGCGGTCTTGGCGAACGTCAGTTGAGACTGGTCGACGATCGCGACGGTGACCGTGCACTGGGGGTCGGCGCCGCCCACCGGGCAGTTGGCACCAGCCGCAGCGGAGGTGACGACGTTGGTGAGCACGTCGTCACCGGTGGCAGGATTGTCGACGGTCGCGCTGTAGGTGATCGTCACGGTGGCGCCGACGGCCAGGTCGCCGGTCCAGGTGAGCACCGGCTCGGCGTAGGAGACCGTGCCGGCCGTGGCGCTGGCGTCCGCGTTGTAGGCGGCGTCGTCAAGGATCCCGGTCAGGTCGTCGGCGACGCTCGCGGCGCTGTAGTCGACCTGACCCGAGTTGGTGATGGTCAACGTGTAGGGCACCGCAGTGCCCGGCAGCGCGGTCGTGGCAGTCGTCGACTTGGCGACGGTCAGCGCCGGGGTGAGGACGAGCACGGTCGAGCTGCACCCGGGCGCCTGGGCGGTCGCGGTACAGGAACTGCCGACGGCGGTGGACTGCAGGGTGTTGACCATGATCTTGTTGCCCGGGTCGGGCGAGCGCACCACCACCGAGTAGGTGATCGTGACGACCGCGCCGACCGCCAGGTCACCGCTCCAGGTGAGGGTGGTGCCGGCGAAGGTCAGGGTTCCGGCGCTGGTCACCGCATCGCCGTTGTACGTCGCGTCGGTCAGGACCGACGCCAGCGAGTTGGCCACACTGATCGCGCTGTACGGCGAGGTCCCCGAGTTGGTGATCGTCACGGTGTAACCGACGGTCTGCCCCGGTACGGCGGTCGTCGTGTCCGCGACGACGTCCAGCGCGAGGCCCGGCACCAGCACGGCCACGCTGAAGACGCAGCGCGGATCCGTACTCGCGGGTGGACAGTTGTTGCCAGCGGCCGAGGAGAACGCGCGGCCGCTGATCTGTCGGTCGCCGGTGTCCGGGTCGAGCACGGTCGCGGTGCCGGTCAGCGTGATGGTCTGCCCCACCGCGATGTCACCGGTCCAGACCGCACCGCCACCGCCTGCGGTCAACGTCCCCGAGGAGGCGGTCTGGTCACCGGTGGGCAGCACGTCGTCGATGAAGCCGCCGAAGTCGAGATTCACCCTGGTGTTCAGGTAGGGGACCTGGCCGGTGTTCGTGAAGGTCGCGCCGACCCGGATCACCCCACCCGGCGTGACGGTGGCCGGTTCGGCGTCCAACGCGATCACCAGCCGGGCCACCGGCACGGTGACTGTGCAGCGGGCGTCGCTGCCGCCCACGGTCGGGCAGTTGCTGCCCGCCGCTGTCGAGCTGACCCGGTTGCTGAGGATCAGGTCACCGGCGACCGGATCGTGCACCGTCACCGAGTAGGTGATCGTCACTGACCCGCCGACGGCCAGGGGCCCGGTCCAGATCAGGTTGGGGCTGACGAAGCCGACCGTGCCGGCGGAGGCCACCGCGTTGTTGTTGTAGGCCGCGTCGTCCAGCACGCCGGCCAGCGCGTCGGTGACGGTCAGCGTCGGGTACGCCGTCTGCCCGGTGTTGCTGATGGTGACGGTGTAGCCGACAGTCGCGCCCGGCGTGGTGGTCGGCACGCCGGAGGTCTTGGTGATGGTCAGTGCCGGCACCAGCACCTGCACGGTGGCGGTGCACCGCGCGTCGCTGCTGCCCGTCGCGCAGTTGCTGCCCGGGGTGGTGGAGACCACCGTGTTGACCATCGACTTGTCGCCCGGGTCCGGGTCGAGGATCGTCATCGAGTACGTGATGGTCGCGGCGGCGCCGATGCCCAGTGCGCCCACCCAGCTCAGGTTGGGCGAGGCGTAGCTGACCGTGCCGGACGAGGCGGTCGCGTCACCGTTGTAGGTGGCGTCGTTGAGCGGGTTGGCCAGCGAGTCGGTGAATGCTGCCGCCGCGTACGTCGTCTCGCCGGTGTTCGTCACGGTGATGGTGTAGGTGACCACGCCACCGGGGACGGTGGTGGCGCTGTTGGCGGTCTTGACGATGGTCAGCCCGGGCCGCAACACCGTGACAGTGGCCGTGCAGGCCGCGGCGGGCGTGCCGGCCGGGCAGTTGTTGCCGGCCGCCGTCGAGCTGAGGGTCGAGGTCAGCACCCGGTTTCCGGCGTCGGGGTTCTGCACGGTCACGGAGAAGCGAACGGTGGCAGTCGCTCCCACCGCGAGCGCGCCGGTCCAGGTCAGCACCGCCCCGGACACGTCGACGGTCCCGCTGTCGGCCGTGGCGTCCGAGTTGTAGACGGCATCGTCGAGCACGCCGGCCAGCGGGTTCGTGACACTTGTCGTCGCCGGGTACGCCGTCTCCCCGGTGTTGGCGATGGTGATGGTGTAGCCGACGGTGTCGCCGGGGATGGCGGTGGGCGCGCTCGGGGTGTTGGTAAGGGTCAGCCCGGGCAGCAGCACGGCGACCGTCGCCGAGCAGCGGGTGTCGACGCTGCCGGTGGCGCAGTTGGCGCCCGGTGTCGGGGAGACCAACCGGTTGGTCATCGACCGGTCACCGGTGGCGGGATTGCCGACGGTCACCGAGTACGTGATCGTGGCGGATGCGCCGACGGCGAGGTCACCGCTCCAGGAGATGGTCGGGCTGGTGTAGGTGACGGTCCCCGAGGTGGTGGCGGCGTCACCGTTGTAGGCGGCATCGTCGAGCACCCCGGCCAGCGAGTCGGTGAAGCTCGCCCCCAGGTAGGCGGACTGGCCGGTGTTGGTCACCACGATCTCGTAGGCCACCACCGCGCCGGGCGTCGCGCTCGGCACGCTCGCCGTCTTGAGCAGCGTCAACCCGGGGATGAGGATGGTGACCGACGCCGTGCACCGCGGGTCGATGCTGCCGGGGGCGCAGTTGTTGCCGACCGCCGAGGACGAGACCACGCTGGTCAGCACCGGGTCGCCGGTGGTCGCCGGGCTGACCGTCACGCTGAACGTCACGGTCACCGTCGCGCCGACCGCTAGGTCACCGGTCCAGGTCAGGATCGGGCTGGTGTACGACAGCGCCCCGGCGGTGGTGGTCGCGTCGTTGTTGTACGTGGCCCGGCCGAGCACCCCGGCCAGTGAGGTGGCGACACTGATCCCCGTGTACGCGGTCTGCCCACTGTTGGTGATGGTGACCGTGTAGCCGACGGTGGAGTTGGGTGTCGTGTTCGCGGTGCTCGCGGTGTTGGTCAGGACCAGGCCGGGCACCAGCACGGTGACGGTCGCGGTGCAACGGGAGTCGTTGGCGGCGGCCGGGCAGTTGCTGCCGAGGCTGCCGGAACTGACCGTGTTGGTCATGACCTTGTCGCCGGGGTCCGGAGCGCGAACGGTCATCGTGTAGGTGATGGTGGCGCTGGCGCCGACGGCCAGGGCGCCGGTCCAGGTCAGGTTCGGCGAGCTGAAGGAGACCGCACCGGTCGTCGCCGCCGCGTCGTTGTTGTAGACCGCGTCGTCGAGTGCCGCGCCCATCGCGTCGGTGAGGCTGGCGGCCGGGTAGGCGGCCTGCCCGGTGTTGGTGACCGCGATGGTGTAACTGACCACGTCGCCGGGCGTCGCGGTGGTCCTGTTCGCCGTCTTGACGATGGTGAGCGCGGAGACCGGAACGTTGACCGTGCACCGGGCGTCGAGACTGCCGGTGCTGCAGTTGGTGCCGAGCGTGGGCGAGGTGACCGTGTTGGTCAACATCAGGTTGCCGGTCGGCGGGCTGGCCACGGTGACCGAGTAGCTGATGGTCACGGCCGCGCCCGCGGCCAGGTTGCCGGTCCAGCTCAGGGTTGGGCTGACGAACGACACGGTGCCCGAGGTGGCGGTCGCGTCGGCGTTGTAGACCGCGTCGTCGAGCACCCCGCCGAGCGGGTCGGTGATGGTGACGCCGCTGAGCGCGACCGCGGCGGTGTTGGTCACGCTGATCGTGTAGTTCACCGTCCCGCCGGCCGCCACGGTGTTCACGTTCGAGGTCTTCGTCACGACCAGCGGCCCGGTGGTGATCACCAGGGTGACCGGTGCGGTCGCCTGCTGACCGGCGGCGTCGACGACCCGCACCGTGAAGCTGGAACTACCCTCGGTGGTGGGGGTACCGGAGAGCAGACCGGTGCTGGGGTTCAGGCTCAGACCCGGCGGCAGCGTGCCCGCGCTGACCGACCACACGAACGGCGCGGTTCCGCCGTTCACCGTGAGCTGGGTGCTGTACGGGACGCCGACCTGGCCGGGCGGTGGCGGCGGGAACGTCAGCGTCGGTGAGGCGGTGATGCCGAGGGCGACCGTCCTGGTGGCGGCCTGGCCGAAGGAGTCGACCACCCGGACGGTGAACGAGAAGTTGCCGCCGAGGGTGGGGGTGCCGGAGAGCAGACCGGTACTCGGGTTCAGGGTCACCCCGGGCGGCAGGCTGCCCGCGCTCACCGACCAGACGAACGGGCCGGTGCCCCCGTTCACCGTGAGCTGGGTGCTGTAGGCGATGCCGACCTGCCCCTGCGGCGGCGGCGGGAAGGTCAGCGTGGGCAGCGGCGCGATGACGATGCTCAGCGCCTGGGTGGCTGCCTGGCTGCTGGCGTCGAGCACCCGGACGGTGAAGTCGAAGGTCCCGGCGGTGGTGGGGGTGCCGGAGAGCAGACCGGTGCTCGCGTTGATGGTCACCCCGGGCGGCAGGCTGCCCGCACTGATCGACCAGGCGAACGGTGCCGTACCGCCGTTAACGGTGAGCTGGTTGCTGTAGGGGACGCTGACCTCGCCGGCGGGCGGCGCGGGGTTGGTGAGGCTGGGCGACTGGTTCGGGATGACCGGCGCGGACTGCGCCGACGGTGGTCCAGCGCCGCCCGCGTTGCGGGCCGTCACCGTGAAGGTGTAGGCGGTGCCCGGCGTCAACCCGGTCACCGTCTGGGTGGTTGCCGCGCTGGCGAAGGTCTGCGGGGTCTGCGCCACCCCGCCGATGTACGGGGTGATGACGTAGGAGGTGATCGGGCTGCCGCCGGTGCTGGGTGCGGTCCAGGTCAGCCGGGCCGACGAGTCGCCAGCGCTGGCTGCCGTGATGGTGGGTGCCCCGGGCACCGCGTAAGGCACCACCGCGTTGGACGCCGGACTCGTCGCGCTGGTGCCGATCGAGTTGATCGCCGCGACGGTGAACGTGTAGGTCGCTCCGAGGGTCAGCCCGGAGATGACCCGGCTGGTGGTGGACGTGTCGTAGGTGATCGGGGTCTGCGCCACCCCGTTGCGGATCGGGGTGACGACGTAGCTGGTGATCGGGCTGCCGTTGCTCGCCGGTGCCGTCCAGTTCACCGTGGCGCTGGCCAGGCCGGCGGTCGCGGTGGGCGCGGCCGGGGTGGCCGGTACGTCGGTGTAGACGTAGCTGGCGGCGGCGGCGACGCCCCGGGTGACCACTGTGACGTTCACCGTGGCGGCGCTGCTGCGCGCGGGCATGGACGAGATGCTCAGCGTCCCGTCACCGTTGACCGTGAAGCAACCCGCCGCCGGGCCGGACGGGCAGGGCAGGAGGACGACCGGCGTACCGGCCTGCTGCTGCGCCGTGGTGCCGATTTCGATGGCGGTCGCCCCGGCGATGTTCGTCCCGCCGACCGTCACCGCGACGCCACCGGCAATCGTGCTCGTCGCGGGTGAGACGGTGATTCCGCTCGGTGTCGTCGGCGGCGTACCCACGACCGTGGTGGTGGAGATTCCGGGATTGCCGTCGATGGACGAGGCGGTGACCGTCGACTGGGTTTGGATGATCGACGGTGTGACGGCGGACCCGGTGACGATGCCGACCACCGAGATCGGTGGCAGCGAGGTCCCGTTGGCGAAGGGTCCGTTGCTGTTGGTGCAGGTGACGGTCTGCCCCGTTGGCGCCGCGCAGACCCAACCGCTTCCGAACGCGCCGACCGGCACGACACCCGTCGGCGTGGTCGCGGTCATCGAGACCGGGGCGGTTTCGTTGGCGCCGACGGCGACCGAGGGAACCACCGTGTAGTTGACCGGATCACCGGGTTGGGGGTTCGGGCCGGTGTAGCTCGTCTGCGTGACGTTCAGGTCGGGCACCGGGTTGAAGGTCACCACCTTGGTGTTGTCGACCTCGTGGTTGTCCACCACCGAGCCGGTGGACGCCACCCAGCCGAAGGCGAGCTGACGCGGGATGCCGTTGCTGTTCAGCCAGCTCGGTGAGGGGTAGAGGCCGGCGGCGACCGCGGGCAGCGCCCCCTCCAGCACCCGCGAGACGCTCGCGCCGACCGGCCGGAAGACCACCATGTAACGTCCGGCCGCCACCACCAGACCGGAGTCGGTGGTGAACGAGGAGGTGGTCGGGTTGATGACCACCTCGACCGGTACGACCGAGCCGGCGCGGTTGTTGGCCCGCAGTGGGACCACTGGCGACGATCCGTTGGTGGCGGTGCTGTTCAGGCCGCAGTAGCCGACCGTGCCCCGGCCGGGCCCCCGGACGAGCACCTGACCCGGAATCCTGGACGCGGTGACGAAGGCTGGGTCGGTACAGCCGCTCCCCTGGTAGGTGGTGGTGCTGTAGTTGCCGAAGACGTCGAACCCGATGCCCAGGTAGCCGTTGGCCAGACCAGGCAGTGTCCGCGTACCCGTGTAACCCAGCCCTCCCCCGGACTGGCCGATGGTGGCCGGCGCGGCCGGGTTGGCGGGGTCGACCGCCGCGAGGACGAGGGTCATCCCGTCCGCACCGCCGGTGTTGCCGTACTGGTAGAGGTTGAAGGTCATGTCCAGCCCGGACGCGGTGGGCACGCTGGTCGCCCCGAAGAGCCCACCGGTCCGGTTGAGGGTGGCGTCGGTGAGTCGCAGCTTGCCGCTGCCGGGCGCGTCGGTCTGCGTCGCACAACTGTGCAGGGCTCCGGTGCTGACGTTGCCGGAGGCGCTCAGGCAGGCGAAGTTCGGGGTGGTGGACGCTGCGGGTAGGGCCGGCAGGACGATCGGACCGAGTCCGTCCGGGGTGTTGTTGTGGAAGGGCTGGTTGAACAGGACGGTGCCGGCTGCCTCGGCGACGACCGGGTTGAGCACGGCGACCAGAGTGGCCAGCAGGGTGCCCACCACGCCAACTGCGGTTCGGCGTCGGACCTCACGGCGACCGAACAGTCGCGAGGACCGGGTGCGGGTGTTCAACGGGCCACGTCCGTGCTGTCGACGATTGCGACAGTCAACGAGGGGCGCACGCCGTTCGTCGCGGCACCGCTCCGACCCCGTCTCGCCGTAAAGCCATTCACCATCGTCACGGACATGCGTCAACCCCCCATAAGACGCACTAAGGCTATGTCAGCCGATGAGCCGCTTTCGGGCGTAATCGGGAAATATAGGACGAATCGGCACACGGACCGGACCTGAGCGTGATTTCGTGAATCGTGAAAGACGCTCGGCGGATGGCGATCGGCCCGCCGGCCAGACCAATCGGGACGGACCGAGGGATAGCACGTGGCCTACCGGGTCAGGTCGTCAAGAACCGACGCCGGCAGCGCCGGATGCGCTGCGTCACCCGCCACCGTGGACGGCGCCGGTGTCGCCGCAGCGGTACCGCCCCGGCGACGCCGGAGCATCCAGCCGAGCAGGAGCAGGATGACGAGGCCCCCCACCGTCGGACCGATGAGGTGCAGCGGAAGGATGACGACCGTCGCCTGCGCGCTCCCCGCCCGGCCGTCCGGGTTCGGCACCGCGACTGTCACCCGACAGACGCAGATGAAGGGTGGATCGTCCCACCGGGCGCTGACCTGTCGGCTGCCGTCGCGCAGCAGGGTGAAGTCGGGGAACGTCACGTCCTCCCCTGCCACCCGGGCCCGTAACCGGTCGGCCGCGACGAAATTGCGGCGAAGGGTGCCGACGTTGCGTACCGTCGCGGTGAGCGCCAGCGGACCACGCAGCGCGAAACCGGGCGCATCGACGTCGCTTACCTGCACCGACTCGATCGCGTCGCCCGGCACCGTGACATAGATCGGCGCGCCGACACTGCGGCGGATGCTCGTCCCGGCTGCATTGGCCGGCGGTGGTGCCGAGAAGATCACCGCTACCTGGTGCTCGCCGGGTTCGGCGTTCGCCGGTAACGCGATCCGGAGGTCCACCGGTTCGGTCGCACCGGGGGCGAGCCGAAGGCGCTTCGGGTTCACCGTGACCCAGTCGATCGCCGTGTGTGCCACGTCCGAGCGGAACGTCAACACCCCCGCAGGATCCACCGCGAAGCTCGCCGTTCGCATCGAGACGTCGATCGCCGACTGACCACGGTTGGTCACGGTGAACTGTCGCGGCTGCCCGATCTCGTGGGCTGGTACGACCATCCGGCTGGGGCTGACGGTCAACGAGAAGTCCGACTGGTCCGGCGAAACGGTGTTGGCCGGCACGATCGGCGTCAATGCCAGCAGTACCGGCAGCACGGCACCCGAAATGTGAGGCAAAATCGACACCTTTTCAGGGTGAATTGGGGTAGAAAATGGGGGTCTTATCCTAACCAGACCGTGCCGTCGCCGAGCCGCGAATGGACTGTTCGCAACTGGGCGAACGCGCTACTCAGAGCGAGTCTCGTGGCTGAGCGCCAGGCGCCCGCTGGCCAGCGCGGTCAGCAGCTCGATCGCGTGAGGCTCGTAGAGCCCCAGCCGCACGGTTTCCGGATCGGGTGTCTCGCGTACGGCGGTGGCCAGCGCTGTTGCATTGCAGTCGCATCGCAAAAGAGGTATGGTCGTTTCAATGCAGTCGCATTGCAACGAGGGTGGGTCGCCATGCACGTGATCGCGTTGTCCGAGGTGACCGCCGCCATGACCGCAGTGGTCGGCGGCAAGGCAGCCGGGCTGGGCGAGCTGATCCGGCACGGCGAGCAGGTCCCCGACGGTTTCTGCGTCACCACCGAGGCGCACGGACTCGGGGTCGTCCCGACGGCCGAGGTCGTCGCCGCGTACCAGCGGCTCGGCGCCGGCCCGGTGGCGGTGCGCTCCAGCGCCACCGCCGAGGACCTGCCGGACGCGAGCTTCGCCGGGCAGCAGGACACCGTCCTCAACGTCACCGGCACCGCCGAGCTGATCGCCGCCATCGAGAGGTGCTGGGCTTCGCTGCACAGCGACCGCGCGACCGCCTACCGCGAGGCCCACGGCATCGATCATCGAACGGTGCTGATGGCCGTCGTCGTGCAGCGCATGGTCACCCCCACGGTGGCGGGGGTGCTGTTCACCGCGAACCCGCTGACCGGGCGCCGCGACGAGATGGCCGTCGACGCCGCCGCCGGCCTCGGCACGACAGTGGTGGACGGCGCCACCGCCGTCGACCACTACCTCCTCGACGACGTCACGCGCGACGAGGCCGGCTGCCTGACGGCGGCCCAACTGGCCCGCCTCCGCGCCACCGGCGAACGGTTGCAGGCGCACTTCGGCTGCCCGCAGGATGTCGAGTGGGCCATCGACGCGGACGACGTGCTGTGGCTCCTCCAGTCCCGGCCGATCACCAGCCTGTTCCCCGCCCCGCCGCCGAGCGGGAAGCCCCTCCCCCGCGTCTACCTGGAGTTCGGGCACGTCCAGGGCATGCGGCAACCGGTCACCCCGATGGGCATGTCGACCCTGCGGGCGCAGATCGCCGCGATGCTCGCCGCGCTCGGGGTGCGGGTCGAGATCGTCGACATCGGCGGCCGCCTCTACGGCGATTTGACCGACCTCGCGCGGGACCGATCGTCCCGTAAGCGACTGGTGCGGCTCCTGGCTGTCGACTTCGGGCCGCGCGCCCAGGCGGTGATGCAGCACGTGCTCGCGGATCCCCGGTTCGCCCCGACCAAGGGCGGCGCCACGCGCGGCCGGGCACCGGGGGCCGCGTCGCTGCGGACGGCCGGCCGCGCGGTGGTGGGGATCCTGCGGGCGCTGGCCCGTCCCGAGGCCGCGCGGACCCGGATGTTCGAGGCGATCGAGCAGTTGAGAGTTCGCTCGGCCGCCCCCGCCGACCTGCGGACCGCGGCCGATCGGCTGCGCTTCGTGCAGGCGCGGGACGCCGACGCCGACGACACCGCCGACGCGATCATGTGGCCGATCGTCGCCGGGATGCTCGCCACCGCGTTGCCGACCGCCCTGCTCAAGGGTGTCGCCGGCCCGGACGAGATCCACGCCGTGCTGGGCGGGATGCCGCACAACGTCACCATCGAGATGGACCTGGCCCTCTGGCGACTCGCCCAGGGCGCGGGCGACCACCGTCAGCTCCTGCTCGACACCCCGCCGGCCGAGTTGGCCGAACGCCACCGGCACGGGACGCTGCCCGACATCGGCATGACCGCCTTCCTGGACGCCTACGGTCACCGGGGCGTCGCCGAGGTCGACCTCGGGGTGCCGCGCTGGGCGGAGGATCCCACCCCGGTCTTCGCCGCGCTCGCCAACTACCTGCGGGTGACCGATCCCCGGCAGGGTCCCGACCAGCGCTTCCAGCGAGCCAGCGCGGCAGCGGAGGCGGCGCTGCGAGAGCTGGTCGGGCGAGCCCGCCGTCGGCGGCCGGTGCGGGGCAGCATCGCCGGGTTCCTGCTGCGCCGGGCGCGGTCACTCGCCGGCCTGCGCGAGGCCGGCAAGTTCGCCGGGCTGTACCCGCTGCGCGAGACGCGCCGCCAACTGCTGCTCGTCGGCGCCGACCTGCACGACTCCGGGCTGCTGGACCAACCCGACGACATCATGTTCCTGACCCTCGACGAGGCGCACGCGGCCGTACACCAGGGTGTCGACCCGCGCGCGACGGTCACCTCCCGACGGGCCACGCACCGCCGGGAGCTGCGCCGCCGGAACGTGCCGGTGGCGCTGCTGTCCGACGGCACCGACGTCGAGACCGTCCTGCCGGCGGTGCCCGCCGGGGACGGGACGCTGATCGGTGTGGGCGCGTCGGCGGGCCGGGTGACCGGCCCCGCCCGGGTCGTGCACGACCCGGGCACCGCCCATGTCGAACCCGGCGACGTCCTGGTGGCCGCGACCACGGACCCGGGCTGGACCCCGCTGTTCCTCACCGCGGCGGCGCTGGTCACCGAGACCGGCGCGATCATGGCGCACGGCCCGACGGTGGCCCGCGAGTACGGCATTCCCGCCGTCATCTGCGTTCCGGACGCCACCCGGACGATCACGACCGGACAACTCGTCACCGTGGACGGTGGCGCCGGAACCGTCACCGTCCACTGACCGCCGGCTTCCAACCGAGAAGGACGACCATGACCGACACGTTGGCACCGACCAGGACGCGGGTGGGTCCACTGCTGCGCCGGGCCGCCGAGGCCGAGGCCGCGATGTGGCGCAGCCTGTACGTCTGGGCCCGCCGCCGTCCCCTGCCGCTGGGACCGGGCGACGAACCGTTCGGCTACCGGGGCGTGGTCACGCCGATCCTGGGCATCTTCATCGGCCTGTCGGTCGTGGAGATCCCCATCTTCGATGTGGTCGTCACCCACGTGGTGCCGTGGCGGCCGGCCCGCTGGATCGTGCTCGGCCTCGGCATCTGGGGCCTGCTCTGGATGATCGGCCTCCTCGCCAGCATGACGATCCACCCGCACGTGGTGGGCGACCGGGGCCTGCGCGTACGCCTCAGCTCGGGCATCGACATCTGGATCCCGTGGACCGACGTCGAGGCCCTGCGCAAGCGTTACCGCTCGCTGCCGTCGAGCAGATCGGTGCAGGTCGAGCAGGAGGGTGACCGCCGGGTGGTGTCCATCTCGGTCGGCAGCCAGACCAGTGTCGACGTCCTGCTGCGCCGACCGCTGACCTTCGACCTGGCGCAGACCGGGACCCTGCCGATGAACGAGCTGCGCCTGTACGCCGACGACCCGGACGGCCTCCTGCGCAGCGCGCGGGGCGCCCCCGCGAGCGCCCCCGCCAGCCGGTGACCGCGCCGCTGGCGGGCTGTCCGGGCCACCCACTGTGAAACGATCGAGGCCATGCCCAAGAAGGTCGATCACCAGGAGCGACGCACCCTCATCGCGGACGCGCTGATGCGGGTCGCCGCCGATCAGGGCCTGGAGGCCGTCAGCCTCCGCCACGTGGCCGCCGAGGCGGGGGTGTCCGCCGGGATGGTCCAGCACTACTTCCGGACCAAGGACGAGATGATGGCGTTCGCGTTGAGCGTGGTGCGGGAACGCAACCAGATCAGGGTCACCGAGGCGCTGGCGCGACTGGGTGTGGACCCGCCGCCCCGGCTGCTGCTGCGCACGATGATCGCCGCCCTGTTGCCCCTGGACGAGGGGACCCGCGACGACGGGCGGGTGGCGCTCGCGTTCCTCGCCTACACGGCGGTACGTCCGGCCGCCGCGCCCAGCCTCCGGGAGGGCACCCGGCAGCTCACCGGATTCATCGCCGGCGTTCTGCCCGACCGGCACGGCGACGCCGCCGCGGCCGGACTGCTGGCGCTCATGGAAGGGCTCGGCGTCTACCTGCTGGGCGGGCAGTACACCGCCGAGCAGGCACTGGACGCGCTGGACGCCCACCTCGACCTGCTCTTCGCCTGATCCCGGCGGAGCTGACCGTTGGCCCCCGGACGAGGGGTGGCACCGGCCAGGATGAGCGGATGAGCCGCATCCGCCGGTCCCGGCCGGTGCTGGTCGAGGAGGCACACCGGGCCACCACCTTCGAGATCTTCTTCGACCTGGTCCTGGTCTTCGCGCTGACGCGGCTCATCGGTTTCATGGCGGAGTCGCTGGGACCGCTCACCCTCTACCAGGGGATGCTGCTCCTGCTCTGGTTCTGGTACGCGTGGAGCTGCTACGCCTGGCTGGGCAATCAGGTCCGCGCGGACAACGGCCCCGTGCTGGCCGGAATGCTCGCGGCGATGGCCGCCATCTTCGTGGCCGCCCTGGTGATCCCGGGAGCCTGGCAGCGCCACGACGGCGCGTTGAGCCCGCCGCTCACCCTGGCCATCGCCTACATCGCGGTCCGCGGGGTGCACCTCACCCTGATGACCTACGCCTCGTCCGGCAACCCGCAGTACCGCCGGCAGACCCTGCGCTTCGCCGTGTCCACCACACTCGCCTGGGTCCCGCTCCTGGTGGGCGCCGTCCTCGGCGGGACCGCGCAGACCGTGCTGTGGACCGTGGCGTTCCTCGTCGACTACGGCGGTGGCCGGATCGCCACCGCCGCCAGCTTCGGGGAGGTCCGCAGCGGGGCGCACTTCGCCGAACGCCACGGTCTGGTGCTGATCATCGTGCTCGGTGAGTCCCTGCTGTCGGCCGGGGCCGGTGTGGGCCGGGCCACGATCGCCTGGCCGGTGCTGGTGGCCGCGGTGTTCGGCTTCGCCGCGACCGTGTGCCTGTGGTGGCTCTACTTCGTGGGCGTCGCCCCGGCGGCCGCGAAGGTGCTGACCTCGGCCTCGCCGCGTACCCGCCGCCGTCAGCAACTGGCGTCGGACGCGTACACGCTGGCGCACCTGCCGCTGGTCGCCGGGGTCGTCTACTTCGCCCTGGGCATCCACCTGATCCTCGCGAACCTGACGGATCAGCCCCGACACCCCGCCGGTGAGCCGATGGGATGGCCGGCGACGACGGTGCTCTACGGCGGTGCCGCGCTCTACCTCGTCGGTCGTCTGCTGTTCCTCCGGCTGACCGTCGGCGGCTCGCTGGGCCAGCTCGCCGCGATCGGCGTCGTCCTCCTGTTGCTGCCGGCGGCACGGATCCTGCCCGCGCTGGCCGCCCTCGGCCTGCTGGCGGCCCTCCTCACCGCCCTGGTCCGGTACGAGCGGCCACCCCGGGCCGGCTGACCCCTCCCCGACCGGGAGGTGTCAGACGACCCGGGTCGACGGGGTCAGCTCGCCCTGGTGCCCCGCGCCTTCAGGCGGCGCAGCTCGTCGGCGGACAGCAGCCAGGTCGAGTTCGTCGCGCCCAACCCGAGGAGCACCTGGTCGAAGGCGTTTCCGTCGTTGTCGTCGGTGTAGCACAGGCTCACCTCGCCCCAGGGCGACGAGGCGATGGCCAGGTGCTCCTGCCGACCCGTCGTGGTCTGGCTCAGCGCCTGGGCCGCCAGCCGGCCGGTGGAGGTGCCGTCCGGGTTGAGACCACGCGCCCAGACGTCCGGATTGGCGCCCGACACCGTCCAGCCCACCACCACGTTGTCCTGGTCGTCGATGCCGACCCCGGGTGCGACGGCCCCGGCCCCGGTGGAGACCTGGACCTCGTCGTGCCGGGCGGTGCCGGCGGCGGTGAACGAGCGCGCCCAGACGCCTCGGGTACCGCTGTGGTCGGATTCCCACCCGACGGTGAAGTCTCCGACGACGTTCGCCGCGACCGAGGGGCGCTGCTGCTGCCCGCCGCTCTGCGTGTTGGCGGTCCGCCGCGACAGCACCACCGCGCCGTTGGACCGGGCCAGGCGGGTCAACCCGATGTTGTACGACCCGTTCGCGTCGGCGTCCTCGTCCCAGACCACCAGCGCCTCACCGGTGGCGGACACCGCCACGTCGGGGCGGTGGTGCGTGCCCGTGGTCTGCGAGGCGGTCACCTCGTACCCCTTGGTGGTGGCCGCGGTGTAGCCGGCGGCCTTGACGGTGGCCGGAGCGGTTCCCTGGATGTCCTCCCAGACCACGGTGAACCCGACCGCGCCGGTGGTCGGCGCGCCGTCCGGGTCGACGGCCACCTTCGGCCAGATCTGCTGCCCGGCGTCGCTGGCGTTGGCCTGCCCCGAGCCGAGCACGGTGCCGGTGGGCGACACCACCCGGTACTGGATGTTGTAGACGCCGTTGCCGTCGCCGTCGGTGGCCCAGACCACCACGGCGTTGCCCCGGTCGTCGAGCCCCACGTCGGGGCTGATGTGCCGCCAGGCGGCCCCGCTGGTGCCCCCGCCGGAGAGCTTCAGCTCGTACGCGGGTGTGCCGTCGCGAAACAGTCGCAGGTAGATCTCGCTGTGGGTGTCGTCCTCGGGCGCGCTGCTGTCCCGGTCGTCCTCCCACACCACGGCGACGTGGCCGTTGCGGTTCGTGGCGATGCCGGGCAGGTCCTGGTCACCGGTGGCCACGCTGTTCGCGGGGGTCCAGGTGATCGCCTCGGCGGTGACCGCGATCGGGGCCGGTGCCAGGTTTCCGACCAGCAGGGAGGCGGCGAGCAGTGTCGTGAGTGCGGTCATGGTGGGACTCCTTCTACCCGGCCTGCAGGCCGGGCTGGCCGTCGAGGATGACGAACGAGCGGGCGGTGGCCGCCGCGGCGCCGTGCTCGGTCACCGTGTTCACCGTGCGGAAGTCCGCGCGCACCTGGCTGCGACCGATCGTGGTCCGCACGTAGCCGCGCCGGTCCGAGTAGAACTTCAGGTGCGGATTGGCCGCCGCGTTCGGGACCGTGGTGCTGCCACTGCCGTTGCCGGTCGAGGTGATCGAGGTGCAGACCAGTTCGGTGCCGATGGTGGCCGAGGCGGGGTTGGCGTAGTCGGCCTTGAGGTCGTTGGCCCACGACCGGTGCACGTCCCCGGTGAGCACCAGCGGGTTGCGGACCCCGCGCTGCTGCCAGCCGTTCTGGATCCGGCTGCGGGAGGCCCGGTAGCCGTCCCAGGCGTCCATGCTCGCCGCCCCGTTCGCGTCGAGCTGTTGGGCGAAGAAGACCTGTTGACCGAGGATGTCCCAGGTGCCGTAGCGCTGGGCAAGTCCGTCGAGCAGCCACGCCTCCTGGGTCGCGCCGGTCAGGGACCGGGAGGCCAGGTCCGCGTCCGCGCAGACCTTCCAACCGTCCCCGCACGCCTGGTCGTCGCGGAACTGCCGGGTGTCGAGCATGTGGAAGGTGGCGAGCTGACCCCACCGGATACGCCGGTACAGCGGGATGCTGTTGCCGCTGGCGGCGGACGCCGGCCGCAGCGGCATGTTCTCGTAGTAGGCCCGGTACGCGGCGGTCCGCCGGGCGGTCCACTGGGCGGCGGTCAGCGTCGGGCTGCTGTCGTTGCGCACCATGTTGGCATAGTTGTTCTCCACCTCGTGGTCGTCCGGCACCACCAGCCAGGGTGCCGCCGCGTGTGCCGCCTGCAGGTCCGGGTCGGACTTGTAGAGCGCGTACCGGCGGCGGTAGTCGGCAAGTGACACGATCTCGGCGCCGACGTGCTGCCGGACCGTGGAGCTACCGACGCCGCCCTCGTAGATGTAGTCGCCGAGGTGCAGGATCAGCCCCGGGTTGTCCTCGGCCATCCGCCGGTACGCGGTGTAGTAGCCGGCCTCGTAGTGGGCGCAGGAGGCGAAGGCCATCACCAGGTCGCGGCCGAAGGCGCTGGGCGCCGGGGCGGTCCGCGTCCGTCCGACCGGCGAGATCTGGCCCTGTGCCCGGAACCGGTAGTAGTAGTCCGAGTCGGCGGCGAGCCCGCCCGCGATGGCGTGCACGGAGTGCGCGTCGGCGTAGCGGGCGACCACCGACCCGGAGGCGACGAGCGAGGTGAACCGGTCGGTGGTGGACACCTGCCACTCGACTGGCACGTCGGCGTTGGCCATGCCGCCCTGCCCGTCGGCGTTGAGGGGGGACGGTGCCAGCCGGGTCCAGAGGACCACGCTGTCGGGCGCCGGGTCACCGGACGCCACACCGAGTTTGAAGGGGTACGGCACCGCGGCGCGGGCGCCCTGGCGGGGGGTCACCGCGACTCCGGCGGTCACCAGTCCACCGAGGACGAAGATGCGACGGCTCAACCTTGTCATGGTCAACAGCCTTGAGAACGTCGATGAACGGCGATGGGTGCGGCGCGGAATCCCGCATGACGGGAGGCTGTCCGCACCAAGGCGGTCAGGTGTCCGGGCCGCCCGGCAGCCGGACCGTCAGCTCAGCGGTGCCGGGGACTCCGCGCCCGGGATGGTCAGCTTCGGCGTACCGGACCCGTCGGCCGGGACACTCCAGACGTCGGGCTGGCCGTCGCTCTGGCGTCTCGTGTAGGCGAGTGTCCGGCCGTCCAGCCAGGCGGCCTGGTCGTCGACGCTGCTGGCCTCGGCAGTCGCGGTGACCCGCATGCTCGCCAGGTCGAGGACCGACAGCCGCCAGCCCTTCGCCGGGTCGGCGTCGACGGCCTCCTTGAAGGCGATCCGGGTGCCGTCGGGGGACAGCGACGGGCACTCGACGTTCTCCTTCACCGTCTCGACCGTCCGGGCCGCGACGTCACCGCGGACGAGGTAGCGCTTGCCTGCCGTGGACATGGTCGCGTAGAAGCGGTTGTCGTCGGCGGTGAAGGTGACGCCCCAGTAGTTGACGTCCGGGCTGCGGTAGCTCCGGCCGTCCCGCGTGACGGCGAACTCTTCGAGCGAGGTCACCGTGGCGCCGGTGGTGGTGTCGAGGATCCCGGTACGGGTGGAGAAGCCGCTGGCGGTGTAGGAGTCCCCGCCGACGAACGTCGTCCAGGAGACCATCCGGCCGGAGGCCGAGACCCGGGCCCGGTTCGGCAGGCCCGGCACGCCGACCGTCCGCGTCTGCCGCAGCGCCGCGTCGAGCACGACGACCTGGTACGACCAGGCGGTCTCCGGTTTCAGGCAGACACCGGTGCCGGCCGCGGCGTACACCCGCAGGCATTCCAGGCCGGAGACCGTGCGCGGCCCGGTGGGGTCGGCCGTGGCGACGGTGGACAGGTGCCGGTCGGTGATGGCCAGCAGGCGCGGGCCGGGCGTCAGGGTGACCGCCTGGTCGCCGGAGGCAGGGGGCGGTGTCGGGGCGGGTTCCGCGGCCATGGCCACGTAACCGGCCGCCACGCTGCCCAGCAGCACGGCCGAGGCGACCACCACGCCGATCTTCGCTCGGGTCGACATCACGGTCATCGGGGCACCTTCCGGGTGATCAGTCGGGATGGGTCGGCCAGCAGGAGCAGCGTGCCGACCAGCACGCAGGCGACGGCCACGGCCGCCGCGCGGATCGCCGCCTCCGGCCCCCACGCCTGCCAGGCGAGACCGAACAGGACGGAGGAGACGAGGTACGCGAGGGCCTGCCCGGTCTGCACCAACGCGATGCCGGTGGTGCGCAGCCGTGCCGGCAGCACCGGTCCGGCGAGCGCGATGAGCACCCCGTCGGTCGCGGCGTAGAACGCGCCGTACAGCCCCAGGGTCAGCACGATCAGCGGCCATCCGTCGACCGGACCGGCCAGCAGCAGGTACGTGGCACCGAGGGCGGTGTAGCCGCCGAGCACCACCGGGAGCCGGCCGATCCGATCGGCGAGTACGCCCAGCGGGGCGGCGAGCAGCAGGTAGGCCAGGCTGGTTCCCACCGCGAGCAGCGGGAACCAGCGCAGACCGAGGTCCTCGCGGCGTTGCAGCAGCAGGTAGACGAAACCGTCGCCGATGGTGGCCAGCCCGAGCATCGCCGCAGCCAGCACGAGCCGGCGAGCCGGTCCCCCGCCCAGCAGGCCGAACGCCTCCCGCACGGAGACCGCCGGCTCGTCCGGGCCGGCCGTCGCCTGCTCGGCGGGGCGTTCCCGGACGAAGAGCACGAGCACGACGACGGCCAGCGCGGCGACGCAGAAGCTGGTGACGAAGACCGCGTCGTACGACTGCCCGACGACCAGCAGCACCGCGAACGCGGCGAGCGGCCCGAGGAACGCCCCCACGCTGTCCATCGCCCGGTGCACCCCGAACGCCCGGCCCAGCGCCTCGGGCGGCGTGGACAGCGTGATGAGCGCGTCGCGCGGGGCGCTGCGCACGCCCTTGCCGAGCCGGTCGACGGCGATGACCGCGCCGATCGCGGGTATCGACCGGCCGGCGAGCAGCAGGCCGAGCTTCGCGACCGCCGAGAGGGTGTAGCCGATGCCGGCGATCAGCTTGCGCCGCCGGAACCGGTCGGCGGCGAACCCACCGACGACCCGCAGGAGCGCGGTGGCGCCGGTGTGGACGCCGTCGAGCACGCCGAAGGCCACCGGGCTGAGCTGGAGGCCCAGCACCAGATAGAGCGGCAGGACGGCGGCCACCATCTCGGCGGAGATGTCGGTGATCAGGCTGACCGTGCCGAGTGCGACCACGTTGCCGCTGACCAGGGCGAGTCGTCGACGCCGTGGCCCGGATCCGGGCGGGTCGGCGACCGGCCGGGAAACGGTCGACAGGTACACGAGCATCTCCTCGGGTCGACGACTGACGGTCAGCCATCGTGGCGACCGGGTCCGAAGGGTCGCAAGGGACCGTGGGCGTCAAGCAGACATGCGACGGGTGAACAAGCGACAAACATCGAGGAGTTTCGTTGTTCGAGCGTACTGTTCATCTGGCGGCAGCGCGCCGGTTCATCGGCCTTCCTACATTCCTTGCGCTCTCCACCCGCAGAGAAGGGATCCTGGATGGACATTCGAATCACCCGCCCACCGCTGACGCTGGGAACGGTCGCGGTGCTCGTCGTCGCCAGCGCCGCCGTCGTCCTCACCGGCTCGGTCGCGGCGTCGGCGGCGAGCGTGACGTTCACGCCGGTCGCCGACACCTACGTTCAGAGCGACACGGCCGCCACCAACTACGGCACGTCCACGCAGGTCGTGGTCGACAACTCGCCGGTGCGGCGCTCGTTCCTGCGCTTCACGGTGAGCGGGGTCAGCGGCACGGTGACCAGCGCCAAGCTACGGCTGCGCACCATCAGCGGCAACAGCGGCAGCGATGCCGGTGGCACGTTCCGCCGGATGTCCAACACGACGTGGTCGGAGACCGGCACCACCTGGAACAACCAGCCGACGATCGACGGGGCCACGCTCGGCACCATCGGCGCGGTCAGCGGCAACACCTGGTACGAGGTCGACGTCACGGCCGCCGTCACCGGCAACGGGACGTACAGCTTCGGTGCGACCTCCGCCAGCGGCGACGGCGCCTACTACGACACGCGCGAGAGCGGCGCGGACGCCCCGCAGTTGGTGGTCGCGACCGGCACCACCACACCGCCGTCCGGGGATCCGGTGTTCGTCGGTGCCGGCGACATCGCCGACTCCGGCTCCGGCGACAGCGCCACCGCCACGCTGCTCGACAACATCCCGGGCACGGTCTTCACCACCGGCGACAACGTCTACGACAGCGGCACCGCGTCGCAGTTCAGCAGCTACTACGAGCCCACCTGGGGTCGGCACAAGTCCCGCACCCGCCCGTCACCGGGCAACCACGACTACAACACGTCGGGCGCGACCGGCTACTACAACTACTTCGGTACGTCGGCCGGCCCGAGCGGGCGCGGCTACTACTCGTTCGACCTCGGCAACTGGCACGTCGTGTCGTTGAACTCGAACATCAGCATGTCCGCCGGCTCGACCCAGGAGCAGTGGCTGCGGGCCGACCTGGCCGCCAGCAGCAAGCCGTGCACGATCGCGTACTGGCACCACCCGCTGTTCACGTCCAGCTCCAACCACGCGCCGTCGACGTCCACGCGTCCGCTGTACCAGGCGCTCTACGACTACAACGCCGACGTCGTGGTGTGGGGACACAACCACGTGTACGAGCGCTTCGCGCCGATGAACCCGTCCGGCGGCGCCGACACCAGCCGGGGCATGCGCAGCTTCGTCGCCGGCATGGGCGGTGCGAGCCACTACGGCTTCGGCACCATCCAGCCCAACAGCGAGGCACGCAACAGCTCGGCCTGGGGGGTCCTGAAGTTCACCCTGCACTCCAACAGCTACGACTGGCAGTTCGTACCGGTGGCCGGCCAGACCTACACCGACAGCGGCACCGCCAACTGCCACTGACCGCGTGACTCCGCCGATCTTGCACTTCCTGTCCCGACTTTCTGCTGCATAAGCCGCAGATCGCCGACACAAAGTGCAAGATCGCGGAGTTGGTCGGTACGACCGTGGCCCCTGACCGCAGAGTAGTCAGGGGCCACGTTCGGTTCAGGCGTCAGCGGGCCGTGCCGGCCCGGCGCTTGTTGTAGACGTCGAAGGCGACCGCGACGAGCAGGACGAGGCCCTTCACCACCGACTGGGTCGACTGGTCGATGCCCATCAGCTGCATGCCGTTGCTCATCACCGCCATGATCAGACCGCCGACCATCGCGCCCACCACGGTGCCCACCCCGCCCGTGACCGCCGCACCGCCGATGAAGGCCGCGGCGATCGCGTCCAGCTCGAACATGTTGCCGGCGGCGGGCTGAGCGCCGTTCGACCGCGACGAGTAGATGACGCCGGCCACCGCCGCCAGGAAGCCCATGTTGACGAACATCCAGAAGTTGACGGTACGGACCTTCACCCCGGACAGCGCCGCCGCCGACAGGTTGCCGCCGATCGCGTAGACCTGGCGACCGAAGACGGTGCGCCGGGTGAGCAGGCCGTAGACCAGGACGAGCACCGCCAGGATGATCAGCACGATCGGCAGGCCGCGGGCGTGCGCCAACTGCCAGGCGAAGTACATGATGACCGCGCCGACCAGCACGACCCGGGCGACGAACAAGGGGAACGACTCGACGGGCTGCTGGTAGCGGATGCGCGCCACGCGGGTGCGGAAACCACTCACCGCGTACCCGGCCACGGCGACCGCGCCGATCAGCAGCGTGAAGGCGTCGAAGCCCTGCCCGCCGAGCAGACCGTTCAGGAAGCCCGCCGCGACCTTCTGGTATTCGGCCGGGAACGGCGACAGCGAGATGTTGTCGAGCACCCGGAGGGTGAGACCCCGGAACAGCAGCATCCCGGCCAGGGTCACGATGAAGGCCGGAATGCCGGCGTACGCCACCCAGAAGCCATGCCACGCGCCAACCGCGACGCCGACGGCGATCGCCGCCACGACACCGACCCACCACGGATAGCCCTGCTGGATCACCAGTACGGCGGAGACCGCTCCGGTCAGCGCGACGACCGATCCGACCGACAGGTCGATGTGCCCGCCGATGATCAGGATGACCATCCCGATCGCGAGGACCAGGATGTACGAGTACTGCAGGACGATGTTGGTGATGTTGCCGGGGCTCAGCAGCACCCCGTCGGTCAGGATCGCGAAGAACGCGACGATGACGACCAGGGCGACGTAGATCCCGCTCTGCCGCAGGTTGTTCAACACCAGCGCCCGCAGGTCGTTCGTCCCGCTGTGCAGTGCGGCGGCGGGTGTGCCGTCCGGAGTCGCCGGACTCTCCGTCGGAGGGGTCTTGATGGTGGTCACGCCACGAGCTCCTTGTCCTTGGTCATCAGCTCCATGAGGCTCTCCTGGGTCGCCTCGGCCACCGGCATCTCACCGGTGATCCGGCCGGCGGAGAGGGTGTAGATGCGGTCGCACATCCCGAGCAACTCCGGCAGTTCCGAGGAGATGACGATCACCGCCTTGCCCGCGGCCACCAGCCGGTTGATGATCGTGTAGATCTCGTACTTCGCACCGACGTCGATCCCCCGGGTGGGTTCGTCCAGGATCAGCACATCCGGGTCGGTGAACAGCCACTTCGACAGGACGACCTTCTGCTGGTTGCCGCCGGAGAGCTTCCCGACCACCGCCATGACGCTCGTCGTCCGGATGTTCATCTCCCGCCGGCTGTCCTCGGCAACCTTGATCTCCTCGTTGCCGTTCACCCAGCCCAGGCGGGACAGTCGGTCCAACGCGGCGGCGGAGACGTTGCGGCGGACGTCGTCGATGAGGTTGAGCCCGTACCTCTTGCGGTCCTCGGTGACGTAGGCGATGCCGTTGTCGATCGCCTCGGCGACGGTGCGTGCCTGCACCTCCCGACCGCGCACGAAGAGTCGGCCCCGGATGTCGCGCCCGTACGACCTACCGAACACGCTCATCGCCAGCTCGGTGCGCCCCGCGCCCATCAGGCCCGCGATGCCGACGACCTCGCCGGCGCGGACGGACAGGGCGACGTCCTCGACGACCATCCGGTCCTGCACCGGGTGCCGCACGGTCCAGTCCTCGATCCGGAGGACCTCCTCGCCGGGGGACGACTCGCGGTCGGGGTAGAAGCTGTCCAGGTCGCGCCCGACCATGCCCCGGATGATCCGCTGCTGGGTCACCTCGTCGGAGCGCATGTCGAGGGTCTCCACCGCGCGCCCGTCCCGGATGACGGTGGTCGAGTCGGCGATGGCGGTGATCTCGTTGAGCTTGTGCGAGATCATGATGCAGGTGATGCCCTGGTCGCGGAGCGCCCGCAGCAGGTCGAGCAGGTGAGCCGAGTCGATGTCGTTGAGCGCGGCCGTCGGCTCGTCCAGGATGAGCAGACGCACCTTCTTCGACAGCGCCTTGGCGATCTCCACCAACTGCTGCTTGCCGACGCCGAGCTGGATGACCGGGGTGACCGGGTTCTCGTGCAGCCCGACGGACGCCAGCAACTTGGCGGCGTCGGCGTTGGCCAGGTTCCAGTCGATGAGCCCGAGGCGGTTGCGCCGTTCGCTGCCGAGGAAGATGTTCTCCGCGATCGACAGGTACGGCACCAGGGCGAGCTCCTGGTGGATGATGACGATGCCGTTGGCCTCGCTGTCGCGGATGCCACGGAACTGCATCGGCTTGCCGTCGAAGAGGATCTCGCCGTCGTACGAGCCGGACGGGTAGACGCCGGACAGCACCTTCATCAGGGTGGACTTGCCGGCGCCGTTCTCACCGCAGATGGCGTGGATCTCCCCACGGCGTACTGCGAGGGTGACGTCCTCCAGCGCGGTCACGCCGGGGAAGGTCTTGGTGATGCGACGCATCTCGAGGATGGTGTCGTCCATGGTCACTGTCCTCCGTCAGGTCTGGACACGGTACGCCCAGACGTCGGGCCCGGCGGCGACCGCCGGGCCCGACGATAGGCTTACTTCTTGGCCTGACCGGCGGCGACCTCTTCCGCCGTCCAGTAGCCGGAGTCGATCAGCGCGGTCTTGATGTCGTCCTTGTAGACCGTGACGATCGGGAGCAGGTACGACGGGACGACCTTGACACCGTTGTTGTACGTCTTGGTGTCGTTGGCCTCCGGCTCCTTCTTCTGCAGGAACGCCTCGGCGGCGTTCACGGCCTGGTCGGCCAGCAGACGGGTGTCCTTGAAGACCGTGGAGCTCTGCACGCCGTCGTTGATCAGCTTGATCGAGGCGATCTCGGCGTCCTGGCCGGTCACCACCGGGAGCTTCTTCGCGCCGGTGCCGTAGCCGGCGTTCTGCAGGGCGGTGATGATGCCCCGGGAGATGCCGTCGTACGGCGACAGCACACCGTCGACCTTCGAGCCGTCGTTGTAGCTGGAGGTCAGCAGGTTCTCCATGCGCTTCTGCGCGGTCTCCTGCTGCCACCGCAGGGTGGCGACCTGCTCGGGGGTGGTCTGCTTGGACTTGACGACGAGCGTGCCGTCGTCGACGAACGGCTTGAGCGTGTCCATCGCGCCGCTGAAGAAGAACTGCGTGTTGTTGTCGTCCAGCGAGCCCGCGAAGAGCTCGACGTTCAGCGGCCCCTTGGCGGTGCCCTTCGAGCCGTCCTTGTTCAGCAGGCCGAGCCCGACGAGCAGCGCGGTGCCCTGGGCGACGCCGACCTTGTAGTTGTCGAAGCTGACGTAGAAGTCGACGTCCTTGCTACCGCGGATCAGCCGGTCGTAGGAGATGACCGGGATCTTCGCGGACGCGGCGGCCTGCAGCTGGCTGCTGAGCGCGGTGCCGTCGATCGCCGCGATGATCAGGACGTCAGCGCCCTGGGTGATCATCTGGTCGACCTGCTGCGACTGGGTGGGGATGTCGTCGCCGGCGTACTGGAGGTCGACCTTGTAGCCCTTGCCCTCAAGCTTGGACTTCACCGCGTTGCCGTCGGCGATCCACCGCTCCGAGGTCTGGGTCGGCATCGACACACCGATGGTCAGGTCGCCAGGCTTCGCGCTGCTCTTGTCGTCACCGCTGCCGGCACCCCCGCCACTGCACGCTGCCATACTCAGCGTCAGCATCGCGCCGCCGAGAGCAACCAGGAATCTCCTGCCCACGGGCTTCTCCTCTCTGGACTCCCCCGTCGAGTGCCGGGGCCAAAACTGTCACCTTTCGGGGTAGTGTTAGCGCTCACATCCGGCACGTCAACACTTGATCCGAAATACCGGTGTCACGGTCTCGTAACGGAGGCGTCTCCACGGACGGGACCAGCGCTCGGAGGTGCCCGGACCTGGGAGCACAGCGGTGACCGGCGCCGGAGCGAACAGCCGTCGGGCGGGACCGTCGACCGCGCCGAACCACCCGGCCCGGACCGCCGCCGCGCACGACCGCCGCGCCAGAACGGCCGCGGCGTGGCAGAACCGCCGGCCCGGCCGGCCGGCGGACGCGACGGTGCCCGCGGACGACGGGGGTCGTCCGCGGGCACCGGGGGTGGAACCGGATCAGGTGGGCTGCCGCGACCTGGTCGGTCGACGGGCCCGGTCGGCTATCGCTGCGTCCACCGCTGGTTGGCCGCCGCGGTGCAGTTCCAGAGGATCACCGTGGTGCCGTTGGCCGTGCCGTTGCCGTTGACGTCGAGGCAGAGCCCGGACTGGGCGCCGCTGATCGTGCCGTTGGCGTTGATGGTCCACCGCTGGTTGGCCCCACCGTTGCAGTCCCAGATCTGCACCTTGGAACCGGCCGCGGCGTTCGTGGGCGCGTCCAGGCACTTGCCGAGCGCCTGGAGGGTCTGACCGTTGACGGTCCAGCGCTGGTTGGCGGCACCGTTGCAGTCCCAGATCACCGGCTGGGTGCCGTTGGTGGTGTTGCTGTTCGGAACGTCCAGGCAGCGGCCGGAGGCGGCGCTGGCGAGCGCGCTCGACGTGCCCGGCGGCGGGGTGGTCGGCGGCGCGGTCGTCGGAGGAGTCGTCCCCCCACCGCTGACCCGGTAGACCACCGTGCCGTGCGCCGGAACGCTGGCGCTGATGGTGCCGCTGCTGGAGGTGGTGGCACCGGACCACGCCTCAACCAGCGTGAACGAGCTCCCGGACTTGCCGACGGCGGCGGCCGTGGTCGAGATCGTCGTCGTCGAGCCACCCTGGTTGAACAGGGCGACGGCGACGTCACCGTTGGCGAGCCGCTTGGCCAGCACCCGGCGGGTGCCGTCGAACGACACCTGCGTCCCCTGCAACCCGAGCGAGTCCTGGTTGATCGCGATCAGGTTGGCGTTCTTGAGGATGGTCTGCGTCGCGGAGTTCATGTTCCGGACGTCGTTGCCGGCGATCAGCGGAGACGCCATGATCGCCCACATGGCGAAGTGGCTGCGCATCTCCGTGTCGTTCATGCCGCCGCGACCGACCTCCATCATGTCCGGGTCGTTGAACCCGCCCGGCCTCGCGTAGGACGCCAACGGAACGGTCACGTTGATGATGTTCTGGATGCCCATCGGGTAGCCGTTGGTCTGGCCGGTGTCCCAGGCGTTGGTGATGTCCTCGGTGGTGCGCCACATGTTGGCCACGTCGCCCCAGTTGCGCTGCGGGCCGGTCTTGGCGTGGATGCTGTTCGAGTTGATGCTGTAGACGATCGGTCGGCCGGTGGCGGCCAGCGCGTCACGCATCTTGGCGAAGGTCGCCACCTGGTCGTTGATGCTGCCCTCCGGCGAGCACCAGTCGTACTTGAGGAAGTCGACGCCCCAGGCGGCGAACTGGCGTGCGTCCTGCACCTCGTGGCCCCGGCTGCCGGTTGCTCCGGGGTAGGCGCCGAAGTACTGGGCGCAGGTCTTGTCGACGGGCACCTGGTAGATGCCGAACTTCAGGTCCCGGGCGTGCAGGTAGTCGCCGAGCGCCTTCATCCCGCTGGGGAACCGGGTGGGGTCGCCCTGGATGTTGCCGGAGCTGTCCCGGTTGGGGTTGAACCAGCAGTCGTCGACCACGACGTAGTTGTAGCCCAGGTCCCGCATGCCGCTGCTGACGATCGCGTCCGCCGTCTGCCGGATCAGCGCCTCGTTGATGTTGCAGCCGAACGAGTTCCACGAATTCCAGCCCATGGGGGGAGTACGCGCCACCCCGTTGTCCAGTGCCTGCGCCGCCGGGGCGCGGAGGCCGACCAGAGCACCGGCGACAAGCACTCCGGCCGCCAGTACGCTCCCCCAGCGTCGACCTCGGGTGATGCGGTTCATCGAGCCTCCTTGTCGGTGGCGCCCGCCCGTGACTACGATCTGACTGGTGGGGCGATAGCTGGACGCCAAATCTTGTTAGCGTTAACAGAGACGTCCATCATGTTACGGCCACATTTCACGAGGTTCAATACTTCGTCGGTAGTTGCATTGCCATCGGTCGATGAAAAAAAATCAGCTCCCGATTGAGCGGCGTCTTACCGACGGTGACGAGCCAGCAGCACGGCGAGGTGCGCGAACGCCGGTCACTCCGCCCAACAGCCTTCGGCTGGGACCGACGTCAACTCCGCGGTGGGGCGACGCTCTCGCGGGCGACCAGGGCCGGGGCGATGGTCTGCCGCATTGCCCCGCCGGTGCCCGTCTCGATCTGGGCCAGCAGCATCTGCAGGCTCGCCCGCGCCACCGCGTCGAAGTCGGGGCGGACAGTGGTCAACGGCGGAATGAAGTACGCCGCCTCCGGCACGTCGTCGAAGCCGACCACGCTGATGTCGTGCGGTACCCGTCTGCCGAACTCGTGCAACGCCCGCAGCACGCCCAGCGCGAGATGGTCGTTCGAGGTGAAGACCGCCGTGACCTCCGGCATCCTCGCCAGCATCTGCCCGCACCGGTAACCCGATGCGGCGGACCAGTCCCCCGGCATCAGCGGCGGCGGGTCCACCCCGGCCGCCAGCAGCGCCTCCCGCCAACCGTCGATCCGGCCGACGCTGTCGAACCAGTCGAACGGCCCGGAGACGTGCCAGACGGTGCGGTGCCCCGCGTCGAGCAGATGCTGGGTCGCCGCCCGGGCGCCCGCCACCTGGTCGACCGTCACCAACGGGACCGGCCGGCTCGGGTCGCCATCGACCGTGACCAGCGGGACATCCTGCGGCAGGTGTTCCAACGCCTCACCCGCCGACTCCACCGGCGCGATGACCACGATGCCGGCGACCCGGTGCGACAGGTGTCGTTCGACGGCGGCCGAGATGGAGCGGTGGTCCAGGTTTCGCACGCTGCCGACACTCACCGCGAAACCCTCTTCGGCGGCGGTCTGCTCCAACGCGGCCAACATCGAGGCCGGACCGTAGAGCGTCGTGTTCTGTGCGACCACCCCGATGACCTGGGATCGGCCGGTCACCAGGGCACGAGCGGCGCCGTTGGGGCGATAGCCGAGTTCGGCGATCGCCGCCCGCACCCGAAGCCGGGTCTGCTCACGAACGTTGGGGTGCCCGTTGAGCACCCGCGACACCGTCTGATGGGAGACACCGGCCAGACGAGCGACATCTGTCATCGCGGGACCGTGGACGGCCATTTCACTCTCCCCGCTACGTCTCCGGCCCGCGGCCCGTCGACGTCGACTGGAGCGGCCCGGCCCGATCCCCCTCGCTCAGCCACCACGCCGGTGCTGAATCCCAGGTGACCAGCGCTGAATCGCCGTCAGTCTACGCCAGCATCCGCTTCGAATACGGGACGGCTGTGCCCGGATGTGCTACGCATCGAAAGCCGCGCAAGGCTTTTCCCACGCGCCGTACGCGGGCATCCGGCTCGCGGTTACGGGCTGCGGTGGCCCGCCAGCCTGCTCCACGCTCCTGGAGAGAGCGTGGAGCAGGGCCGACTGGAACATGACCTGGTGGCGCCGACTCCATGTGCCGGCTGGGCCGGCGCTCGTCGACGCCACCGGTCAAACCGATCGCTGTGTGACCGGCGTCACGGCGTCGTCAGGTCGAATCGACGGACCGTGACCGCGCCGCCGAGCGCCGACGTCGCGTGGTTGAAGATGGCGAACCGGTAGCCCATGAAGAACTGCCAGTTGTTCGCCAACGTCAGGGTGTTGCCGAACGAGGTGAAGTTGACCCCGTCCGTGCTGTACGAGAAGCGGGCCTGCCGGCCGGACCCGGGTCTGATGTCGGCGTTGGCCCGCAACCAGATCCGGCCACCGGAGACGGCGGTGCTCGCCACCTCACTGCCGGTGCTCGTGGTGTTCCAACTGCCGTCCATCGTGAGCCCGTTCTGCATCACCAGACGGGTGGATCCGTTGTCCCGCCGGACCCCGATCCAGGCCGACGAGTTGCGCAGCACCGCCAGGCCGGTGCGGTCTCCGTCGCGCATCGTGGAGTAGTCCAACTCGATGGTGGCGGTCGAGGTGGGTCCCTGGATCCGGTGGGTCAGCGTGTTGCGCGCCTTGTACAGGTCGCCGGTGACGGTGGCGGTCTGCAGGTTCAGCCCGTTGTTCACCGACCACTTGCTGTTGTCGGGGTTGTGGTTCCACTCCCACTGCGGACCGAGGGTGGTGCCGGCGAACGTGTCGGTGCCGGTGAGCGGCTTGACCGCTCGCGGCGGCGCCGGCAGGTTCGGCTTCGGGTACGTGGTGCCCCACGTGCCGTTGACCGTCTGCAGCACCGGCCAGCCGTCGCCGGTCCAGGTGATCGGGGCCAAGGCCGGCATCCGACCACCGGGGTACGCGTCGACGAAGGACATGTAGTACCAGTCGCCGTTCTGGGTCTGCACCAGTCCGCCCTGGTGCGGCACGCCGCCACCGGAGATCGGGCCGGGCAGGTTGAGCAGCACCTGCCGCTGCTCGTACGGGCCGAACGGGCCGTTCGTCGACTTCAGCACGTACTGGCCGTTGGCCGGGCGGGTGAGCCAGATGTAGTAGGCGCCGTTGCGCTTGTAGAAGCGGGCGCCCTCCAGCGTCCCGATGCTCGACGGCGTCTGGTACACCTGCTGGGCGCGGACCTGCGACTTCCCGTCCGCGGACAGCTGGGCGACGCTGATGGTGCCGTTGCCGTACGCGACGTACGGGGTGTCGTTGTCGTCGAACAGCAGGCCGGCGTCGTAGTAGCAGTTGGGGATGGTGGTGTGCTTGCTCCACGTGCTGTCGACGGCGGACGCGGTGTAGATGTGGGTCTGCGCGAAGTCGATGCACCCGGCCCAGTAGTACGTCTTGTTGCTCGGCCGGTAGTTCAGCGTCGACGCCCAGATCCCGTCGACGTACGCGTTACTGCCGCCGCTCATGTCGTACTTCGAGCCGAAGTCGAGCTTGGGCACCGAGTGTCCGGCGAACTCCCAGTTGACCAGGTCGTACGAGCGCAGCACCGGCGCGCCCGGCGAGTAGTGCATGGTGGACGCCGACATGTAGTAGGCGTTGTCCACGCGGATGATGTCGACGTCGGCGAAGTCCTGCCAGACCACCGGGTTCGTGTACGTCCCGTTCGACGGGGGCGGCGTGGTGGTGGGCGGTGGCGTCGTGGGGTTGGTCCCGTCGACGCGAACGAGCTGCCACTGCTGGTTGGTGCCGTTCCAGTCGGCGTACTGCACGATGTTGCCGCCGTCGGCGGTCGAGGCGCCCTGCACCTCCATCGCCTTGTTGCTGTTGCGGTTGATCAACCGGACGTACCCGCCGTCCGAGTCGGCCAGCCGGAACTGCTGGTTGGTGCCGTTGTTGTCAGACCACTGCACGATCGGCCCGCCGTCGGCGGTCGAGCGGCCGGAGACGTCCAGCACCTTGCCCGACAACCTCGACTTGAGCCGGTAGTAGCCGCTTCCGGAGTCGACGAACTGCCACTGCTGCTGGTTGCCGTTGTTGCGCGTCCACTGGGTGATCCGCGCGCCGTCGTTCGTGGCCATGTTGTACACGTCCACTGCCTTGCCACTGTTGCGGTTCACCAACACGTACCACGCGCTGGTGTCGACCGTGGCCGCTGACGCGGGCGACGAGGCGACGGCCGCAGCCGCGCCACCGACCACCAGCACCATCGCGGCGACGGCGAGTCTCGTAAGCCACCCACGCCGTGGTGCACCCCGGGGAACCCGACCGATGGAAAGCATGATCCTCCTCTGCTGACGCGAACCGTGCGGTCTGGGTCGGCGTCCGCGGCACCGGGCGGGGCACCGAGCTGACCACGCCCGGCCATGTGATCGCTAACACCGGTTGCCCGACCGTCACGGTGACGAGGTGCCGAAACCGCGGGGTAGGACGCGCGCGCGGCCGGACCAGCCAACGACATCGACCATCTTGGCTATAGACTGTGAGCGATAACATGCTGTTAGTCAAGGCGTAACACAATCGCCTCGTGGCCCTGCTGACGCAGACGCGAACGGGTGGCCCACCGCCGGCCCGCAGGCCGGGATGGACCACCCGTCATGGACGCGGCCGGGCCGCGCCGGTCAGAAGCCGCGGGCCAACCGGTAGTAGGCCTGGTTCCAGCGAATCTCGTCGGCGAAGCGGCGGGGCTCGGTGTCCGCGTCGATGACGACGAGTTCGGTACGGCTCATCTCGGCCAGGTCGTGCAACTCCTCCACGCCCACCGCCTGCGACAGCACCGTGTGGTGCGGTGCCCCGGCGGTGATCCACGACTCGGCCGAAACGGGCAGGTCCGGCCGCGGACGCCAGACGGCACGGGCCACCGGCAGTCGACGCAACGGCTGCGGCGGCGTCACCACGTCGATCTCGTTGGCCACCAACCGGAACCGCTCGCCCATGTCGGCGAGCCCGAGCACCACCGCCGGGCCGGGGGCGGCGTCGAACACCAGCCGGACCGGGTCCTCCCGACCGCCGATGCTCAGGGGGTGGATCTCCACGTTGGGTACGTCGGAGGCGATGGTCGGGCAGACCTCCAGCATGTGGGCGCCGAGCACCAACTCCTCGCCCGGGGTGAGGTCGTAGGTGTAGTCCTCCATGAACGACGTGCCGCCGTCCACGCCCACCGACATCGCCTTGAGCGTGTGCACCAGGACGGACGTCTTCCAGTCGCCCTCGCCACCGAAGCCGTAGCCGTCGGCCATCAGCCGCTGCACGGCGATACCCGGCAGCTGACGCAGGCCCCCGAGGTCCTCGAAGTTCGTGGTGAAGGCCCGGAACCCGCCCGTGTCCAGGAACGTGCGCATGCCCAACTCCAGGCGGGCCGCGTACCGCAACGAGTCGTGCCGGTCACCGCCGGGCAGCAGGTCGCCGCCGATGCGGTAGGTGTCCTGGTACTCCTTGACCAGGTCGTCCACCTGCGCGTCGGTGACCTCACCGACCACCTCGACCAGGTCGTTGACGCCGTAGGTGTTGACCGAGACCCCGAACCGCAGCTCCGCCTCGACCTTGTCGCCCTCGGTCACCGCGACGTCGCGCATGTTGTCACCGAAGCGGGCCAGGCGCAGCGACCGCATCGCCGACCAGCCGAGCGCGGCACGTGCCCACGCCCCGA
Source organism: Micromonospora sp. NPDC049204 (assembly GCF_040647935.1). Taxonomy (NCBI): domain Bacteria; kingdom Bacillati; phylum Actinomycetota; class Actinomycetes; order Micromonosporales; family Micromonosporaceae; genus Micromonospora; species Micromonospora sp. NPDC049204. Next base: position 428,241 of record NZ_JBEZDC010000005.1, read on the forward strand.
CCCGAGCGGTGACCCGCGGGTCGCTGACGTGCCCGGCCACCGTCTTGCGGGCCACACCGAGACGGGTCTGGATGTACCCGAACTCCCGGTCGCCGTGGGCGGCCTGGTTCAGGTTCATGAAGTCCATGTCGATGTCGTTCCAGGGCAGCAGCACGTTGGCCTGGGTGTGCAGGTGCAGCAACGGCGTCTGCAGCGCGTCCAGACCGGAGATCCACATCTTCGCCGGCGAGAAGGTGTGCATCCAGGCGATGACCCCGACGGCACCCTGGGCGGCGGCCTCCCGGCAGACCTGCAGGATCTCACCACTGTTGGTCAGGACGGGCTTCCAGACCACCCGGGCGGGAATCTGCGGCGAGTCGTCGAGCGCGGCCGCGATCTGGCGGGACTGCTCGGCGACCTGCCGGAGCGTCTCCTCGCCGTACATGCCTTGGCTGCCGGTGAGGAACCAGATCTCGGGCTGGGTTTGTGGTGCCATGGGGTTGCCTTCCGCGAGAGGAACTGTCACTTGTAACGGATTCCGATGAGGCGCTGGAGGAGGATGAACGCGAAGAGCAGACCGCCGATCACGATCTTGGTCCACCAGGAGTTGAGGCTCCCATCGAAGGTGATGAGGGTCTGGATCACGCCCAGGACCAGCACGCCCAGCACCGTTCCGAAGACGTAACCCGCGCCCCCGGTGAGCACCGTGCCGCCGATGACGACGGCGGCGATGACGTCCAGCTCCATGCCGACGGCGATCAGTGGCGCACCGGAGAGGGTGTAGAAGGACAACAGGATCCCACCGATCGCGGAGCACAGGCCGCTGATCGTGTAGACGGCGATCCGGGTCCGCCCCACCGGCAGACCCATCAGCAGGGCCGACTGCGGGTTGCCGCCGATGGCGTACACGTTGCGGCCCAGCCGGGTGTAGGCCAGCACGTACGCGGCGACGGCGACCACGACGAAGGCGATCAGCACGCTGATCGACACGAAGTTGCCCTGCGGGTTACCGATCCGCTCCTGGGACATCGAGGTCCAGAACCCGTCGGTGATCGGGATGGACGAGCCGGAGATGAACGTGCACATGCCCCGGGCGAAGAACATCCCGGCGAGCGTGACGATGAACGGCTGGATCTCGAAGAAGTGGATGGCGCAACCCATCAGCAGACCGAGCGTCGGGCCGATGAGCAGGGCGATGACGAGCACCAGTGCCGCCGGCATGCCGTCCTGCAGCAGCGCGGCCGACACCATCGCCGTCATGGCGACGACCGACCCGACCGACAGGTCGATGCCACCGGTGAGGATCACGAAGGTCATACCCACCGCGACGACGAGCAGGAAGCCGTTGTCGATGAAGACGTTGAAGATGACCTGCACGTTGGAGAACGCCGTGTACTGCGACACCCCGATGGCGTACATCACCAGCAGCAGGGCGAGCGTCGCGAGGACCGGTATCTGCTTCCTCGGCAGCCGGAACCGGGTACGACCGGCGGTAAGCGTTCCAGTGGTCATGCCGGCACCTGCTCCTTCGGCTTGTCGGCGATGGGGGCGGACGGCGGAACGCTGCGCCTGCGGCGGGCGAACCGGGCCCGGAAGGCCGGCGCCTGGATGAGGCAGACGGCGATGACGACGACCGCCTTGAACAGCAGCGAGGTCTGCGGCGAGATGTTCATGGCGTACACCGAGGTGGTCAGGGTCTGGATGATCAGCGCGCCGAGGATGGTGCCGCTCAGGAAGTAGCGGCCGCCGGCGAGGGACGTGCCACCGATGACGACCGCGAGGATGGCGTCCAACTCCACCCAGAGACCGACGGCGTTGCCGTCGGCGCTGGAGACGTTGGCCGTCATCATGAAGCCGGCGACCGCCGCGCAGACGGCGCTGACGACGTACGCGAGGAAGATGACCCGGCCGGAGCGGATACCGGCGAGTCGGCTCGCCTCCGCGTTGCCGCCCACCGACTCGATGATCATGCCGAGTGCGGTGCGGCGGGTGAACGCGGCGACGAGCACCGCCGCGGCAAGGGCGATGAAGATGGCCAGCGGCAGGGTCAGCAGGTGACCCAGCCCGATCGTCCGGAACGGCCCGGAGTTGATGGTGATGATCTGCCCCTGGGTGATCAGCTGGGCGAGACCCCGGCCGGCCACCATCAGGATCAGGGTGGCGATGATCGGTTGGATCCCGATCACGGCCACCAGCACCCCGTTCCAGACGCCCAGCACGAGCGCGACCCCCAACGCCATCGCGAGGGCGGTCAGCACCACGGTGAGACTGTTCTGGTCGGGCTGCTTGCTGATGTACATGCAGGCCATCGCGCCGCTGATCGCGCAGACCGAGCCGACCGACAGGTCGATGCCGCCGGTCGAGATGACCAGGGTCATGCCCAGCGCGACGAGGATCAGCGGCGCGCTCAACCGCAGGATGTCGATCGGCGAGCCGTACAGGTGCCCGTCCTTGAGTTCGATGGACAGGAACCCGGGCCGGTAGATCGTGTTCGCGGCGAGCATGGCGACCAGCACGGCCGCGGGCCAGAACAGCCGGTGACCGGTGATCGTCCGGTAGCGGCTCACGGTGTCGCTCATCGGTCTGCCTCCTCGCGGTGGGACCCACTCGCGATGGTCTGCATGATGCGGTCGGCGTTGAGGCTGTCGTCGTTGGCGAGCTGCGCGACCATCTGGCGGTCCCGCATGACGGCCACCTTGTGGCTGAGACGCAGCACCTCCTCCAACTCGGCAGAGATGAACAGCACCGCCATGCCACCGTCGGACAGCTGCGTCACCAGCTTCTGGATCTCGGTCTTCGCGCCGATGTCGATGCCCCGGGTCGGCTCGTCGAGGATCAACAGCCGCGGCTCGGTGATCAGCCACCGGGCCAGGAGCACCTTCTGCTGGTTGCCACCGGAGAGGTTGCGGACCGGAACCTCCGGGTCCGCGGGCCGGATGTTGAGTGCCTTGATGTACTTGTCGACCAGCTCGTCCTGGCGACGACGCGGGATGGGACGCAGCCAGCCACGGGCCGCCTGCATGGCGAGGATGATGTTCTCCCGGACCGACAGGTCGGCGACGATGCCCTCGGCGCGGCGGTTCTCCGAACAGAAGCCGACGCCGTGGTCGATGGCCTGCGCGGGGGTCCGCAGGCTACTCGACGTGCCGTCCACCACGACCTGACCGCCGTCGGTCCGGTCCGCGCCGAACAACAACCGCGCGACCTCGGTACGCCCCGAGCCCAGCAGGCCGGCCAGGCCCACCACCTCGCCGGCGTGGATGGTGAGGCTGAACGGCTCGACCGCCCCCGCCCGGCCGAAGTCCGACACCGCCACCAGCGGGGTGCCCTTCTCCACCGCGGCGAGGTCCCGTCGGGAGTGCTCCTCGATGCCCTCGAGGACGTCGAGTTCCTTGCCGATCATCTTCTCCACCAGGGAGAGCTGGGGCAGCTCGGTGGTCAGGTACTCGCCGACGAGCCCACCGTTGCGCAGCACGGTGATGCGGTCCGCGATGTCGTAGACCTGGTCGAGGAAGTGGGTCACGAACAGGATCGCGATGCCCTCGTCGCGCAGCTGCCGCATGATGCGGAACAACTGCGCCACCTCGCCGGCGTCGAGGCTGGACGTCGGCTCGTCCAGGATCAGCACCCGGGCCTTGATGTCGATGGCGCGGGCGATGGCGACCATCTGCTGGATCGCCAGCGAGTACGAGCCGAGCGGCGCGCTGACGTCGAGGTCGAGGTCGAGGCGGGTGAGCAGGGCTCGGGCGCGGCGGCGAACCTCGCCCCAGCGGACGGCGCCGAGGAGCCGGGGCTCACGGCCGATGAAGATGTTCTCCGCCACCGACAGGTTGGTGCAGAGGTTGACCTCCTGGAACACGGTGCTGACGCCGTGGGCGGTCGCCTGCATCGGCCCGCTGAAGGACACCGCCTCGCCGTCCAGGGTGATCGCGCCCTCGTCGGTGTCGTAGACGCCGGTCAGCACCTTGATGAGGGTCGACTTGCCGGCGCCGTTCTCGCCCATCAGGGCGTGCACCTCGCCGGGAAAGAGCCGGAAGTTTACGTCGTGGAGTGCGCGCACCCCGGGAAAGGACTTGCTTATCCCGGTCATCGTCAGGACCGGACGGCTATCCGTCATCCCATCAGACCTCTTCTGGGGGTTGTCGACGCGGAAGGGCCGCTGCGCTCCCACCGCGCACGCCCGGCCGCCCCTGCGGGGGGCTCGGGCGGGCGTGGCACGGGTCATCGCGGGTCATGCCCGGTCCGTTCGGGTTTATGGGGGGACGAGGCGGGGCCGCCACGCGAGCGCGGCGGCCCCCCGACGTCGATCAGTACTTGCGGGTGGGCAGAGCCTCCTTGGCCTGCGCCTGGGTGAAGGTGGTCTCCTGGGTCTCGATCCGAGCCGGAACCTCTTCGCCCGCGTGGACCTTCTTGGCCAGGTCCATCAGCTGCGGGCCGAGCAGCGGGCTGCACTCCGCGATGAAGTTGAACTTCCCGTCGGCGAGGGCCTGCATACCATCCTTGACGGCGTCGACCGTGATGATGGTGATGTCCTTGCCCGGCACCTTGCCGGCGGCGGTGATCGCCTCGAGCGCACCCAGGCCCATGTCGTCGTTGTGCGCGAACAGCACGTCGATCTGCTTGTTGGCCTTGAGGAACTGCTCCATGACCTGCTTGCCACCGGCGCGGGTGAAGTCACCCGGCTGGGAGGCGATGATCTTCAGGTTCGGGTTGGCGGCGATCGCCTCGCCGAAGCCCTTCTTACGGTCGTTCGCCGGCGCCGCACCGGTGTTGCCCTGCAGCTCGACGATGTTCACCGGGCCGGTGGCGGTCTTCTTCTGCTCGACCAGCCACTCACCGGCGAGCTTGCCCTCCTTGACGAAGTCCGAGCCCAGGAACGACTTGTACAGCGACTTGTCGGCCGAGTCCACCGAGCGGTCGGTCAGGATGACCGGGATGTTGGCGTCCTTGGCCTCCTTGAGCACGGTGTCCCAACCGGACTCCACCACCGGCGAGAAGGCGATCACGTCGACCTTCTGCTGGATGTAGTTGCGGATCGCCTTGATCTGGTTTTCCTGCTTCTGCTGCGCGTCGTCGAACTTCAGCTCGATGCCCGCCGAGGCGGCGGACTCCTTGATCGAGGTGGTGTTCGCGGTACGCCAGCCGCTCTCCGCGCCGACCTGCGAGAAGCCCATCGTGATCTTGCCGTCGTCCTTGGTGTCGCCGCCGCCGCCGGTGTCGCTGTTGCCGCAGGCCGCCATGCTGCCGACGAGCAGCACACTGGCGAGGACCGTGGCAGCGCGCCACGGAGCGGAGTGCATTCGCATCTTGCGCATCGAATCTCCTTGGCTCGGTGTGGTGGGGAACCGCGCCAACCGCCGATGTGCAAGGAGCGGCGTACGCGGGTGTTGCGTGCTGCTACTTCGGGGTGGTGCAGACCGGCGGGTCGGGTGTGGCCGCAGAGGGTCAGAAACCCGCCGGTGGGACTGGTTGGCGACCGGAGACGTTCCGCCCGCCGGCCGCCGTCACGCGACGACCTCCAGCGCGGCCTCCTGGGTGGCCGTGGCGGTCTCGGCGGCCGCGTTGCGGATCGCCCGCAGGCGGAGCATGACGTCGTTGCCGCCGCGACCGAAGTGGTCGTGCAGCGCCCGGTACTCGGCGTACAGGGCGTCGTAGGCGCGCGCCCGGTCCGGGTCCGGTCGGTAGACCGCCTCGTGCACCCGGCCCATCGCCTGCGACGCCTCGTGGATCGACGGGAACTCACCGGCGGCGACGGCGGCATGGATCGCCGACCCGAGCGCCGGCCCCTGCGCGGACGCGATGATGTTCAGCGGTCGCCGGGTCACGTCGGCGTAGATCTGCATCAGCAGCGCGTTGTTGGTGAGACCACCGGCGATCACCAGGTCGTTCACGGCCACACCGGCATCGACGAACGCCTCGATGATCATCCGCGTGCCGAAGGCCGTGGACTCCAGCAACGCCCGGTAGATGTCCTGCGGCCGGGTGGCCAGGGTCATTCCGACGATCATCCCGCTGAGGTCGTGGTTGACCAGCAGCGAGCGGTTGCCGTTCCACCAGTCCAGCGCGACGAGCCCGTGCGCACCGACCGGTTGGCTCGCGGCCAGCTCGGTGAGCTGTTCGTGCGAGTCGATGCCGGCCGGGGCGGCGTGCTTGACGAACCAGCCGAAGATGTCGCCGACACCGCTCTGCCCGGCCTCGTAACCCCACGCGCCGGGGCTGATGCCGCCGTCCACCACACCGCACATGCCGGCCACCTCGGCGACCTGCGCGCCGTTGACGACGTGGCAGGTCGAGGTGCCCATGATGGCGACGAGACGGCCGGGCTCCACGGCCTGCGCGGACGCCGCGGTGACGTGCGCGTCGACGTTGCCGACGGCCACCGCGATCCCCTCCGGCAGGCCGGTCCACGCGGCGGCCTGGGCGGTGAGCGCGCCGGCCCGGGCGCCGAGCGGCAGCAACGGACCGTCGAGCTTGGTCACGAAGTCGCCGAAGTCGGGGTTGAGCGCGGTCAGGAAGCCCTCGGACGGGTAGTGACCGTCCTGGAGGATGCCCTTGTAGCCCGCGGTGCAGACGTTGCGGGTCTCGGTGCCGGAGAGCTGCCAGACGATCCAGTCGGCCGCCTCGACGAAGCGCTCGGCCCGGTCGTAGACCTCGGGGTCCTCCTCGAGGATCTGCAGGCCCTTGGCGTACTGCCACTCGGCGGAGATCTTGCCGCCGTAGCGGCCGATCCACGGCTCGGCCCGCTCGTGGGCCAGCGCGTTGATCCGGTCGGCGTGCGGCTGCGCGGCGTGGTGCTTCCACAGCTTGACCCAGGCGTGCGGCCGGTCGCGCAACTCGGGCGTCTCGCACAGTGGGGTGCCGTCGGCAAGCGTCGGCAGCACCGTGCAGGCGGTGAAGTCGATGCCGATGCCGACCACCGCGGCGGGATCCACCCCCGCGGCGGACACCGCTGCCGGGACGGCGTTGCGCAGCACGTCGCGGTAGTCGTCCGGGTTCTGCAGAGCCCAGTCCGGAGGCAGCGCTCGGCCGCCTGGAAGCGCCGTGCTGATCACGCCGTCGCCGTACTCGTGCACCGCGGTCCCCAACTCGGCACCATCACCGACACGGACCACCAGAGCTCGCCCGGACAGGGTGCCGAAGTCGACACCGACGACGTAGCGGTCGTCAGCTCCGTCCACACGGTTCATGTTCACCTCCACCGTTAACGGGGATAGTGTTAACGCTCACATCCAGCCTCGTCAAGACATCTAGGCGCAACAGCTCCGTAACGGAACGCGGAAGCCGAGCCGACTCGGGCGCGTCGCTGGCGGACCGCCACAAAGCACGCGAATCCGGTGTCGGCCCCCGATCCGGCACCGAGAACGCGGCCTGCCGCACGGATCGGCCACCGACCGAACGCTCCTCGGCGGGCCGGGCGACAGGTACCGCACCACCCTCACCACGGGACGCCCGCCGAGCACCGGCGCCTGATGATGTTGGCGATAACATCACCGGGTCGCCGCGCTCCCATGGTCGGACCTCTGGCATGGCTGCCGGCATCGCGATGGCTCGCAAGCGAGCGCTCCCCCGGCGACTACGGGCTCACCTCGCGGCCTCGGGACGGGCCGGTGTTATCGATAACATTCGACGTTTGAGTCCTACCCGGAGCGGTCCGCGAGTCCGCCGGACGGACGGGTGGCGGGCCGGGCTGATCCACTCGCGTTCCTTGAAATCGGGGGGTCCCAGCGCGGGAGACCGGCCGACTCCAAGAAATCCGAGTCGATCAAGCCCTCGCGACGGACCGCCGTCGGGCCGCGCCGCGCGACATGGACAGCCGGCGACTCGGCCCCGTGGGCCGAGTCGCCGGCTGTCCGTCGCGATGGCGGGACGTCGGGCGGGGGTGCCGGGATCAGGTGGCCCGACTGCGGTTGTACAGCGACTTGGCCCAGAAGAAGGAGCCCACGGTGATGACGACGCACCAGACGACCGCGACGATCCCGTTGGCGCCGATCCCGGTGCCGAGCAGCAGACCGCGAAGGGTCTCCATGACGGGCGTGAAGGGCTGGTAGTCGGCGAACCACCGCACCGGGGTCGGCATGGAGTCGGTGGGGACGAAGCCGCTGCCGAGGAACGGCAGGAGGATCAGCGGCATGGGCAGGTTGCTGGCCGTCTCGACACTCTCGCTCACCAGACCGAGGGCCACCGACAGCCAGGTGAGCGCAAAGGTGATCATGGCGAGGACGCCGATCGCCGCGAGCCATTCGACCGGGTTGGCCGTGGGCCGGAACCCGACGAGCAGCGCCACGCCGATGACGGCTGCGAGGCTGAGCAGGGTCTGCACCAGGCTGCCCAGTACGTGGCCGGTGAGCACCGACGGTCGGAAGATCGCCATCGTCCGGAACCGGGCGATGATGCCCTCGGTCATGTCCATCGCGACCGAGATGGCGGTGCCCTGCGCCGCGCTGACCACCGTGATGAGCAGGATGCCGGGAGTGACGTAGTTGGCGTACTGGGAGCGACCGCCGGACGGGCCGAGGCCGGCGCCGAGCGTGCCGCCGAAGACGTAGACGAAGAGCAACAGGATGATGATCGGAATGCCGATGAGCAGCATGGTCATCGACGGGTACCGCCGCATGTGCAGGAGGTTGCGTCGCAGCATTGTGCTCGAGTCGCGCACGGCGAGGGAGACGGTGCTCATCGCGCTGGAGCCCTTTCCTGGTCGGGTCGGCCGGCGCGGGAGTCCGGCTGGCCGGTGAGGGTGAGGAAGACGTCGTCGAGGTCGGGGGTGTGCACGGAGAGCCCGGCCACGCTGATCGAGGCACGGTCGAGGTGGTCGAGAAGCGAACGCAGCGACCCGACCCCTCCGTCGCTCGGCACCTGGAGGGTGAGTGCCGCGTCGTCCCGCCTGCCGGCGGCGAACGTACGGGCCGCCGATTCGAGCCCGTCCTGGTCGGCGAACTGCAGCACCACGTGGCCACCCGGGATGAGCCGCTTGAGTTCACGTGGGGTGCCCTCGGCGATCAGCCGGCCGTGGTCGAGGAACGCGACGCGATCGGCGAGCTGGTCGGCCTCCTCCAGGTACTGGGTGGTGAGCAGGATGGTGACGCCCTCGGCGACGAGCGCGCGGATGATCTGCCACATGGCCCGACGGCTGCGCGGGTCGAGACCGGTGGTCGGCTCGTCGAGGAAGATCACGCGGGGCGCGCCGACCAGGGTCATCGCGAGGTCGAGCCTCCGCCGCATGCCTCCCGAATACGTCGACACCGGCTTGCCGGCCGCCTCGGTCAGGTCGAACTGGTCGAGCAGCTCGGTGATCCGTCGCCGGCCGACACTCTTGTCCAGGTGACACAGGTCGGCCATCAGGAGAAGGTTCTCCCGGCCGGTGAGCAGGTTGTCGACGGCGGAGAACTGGCCGGTGACGCCGATCAGTTCGCGTACCGCGTCGGGGTCTCGGGTCAGGTCGTGGCCGAAGACGCGGGCGTGCCCGCCGTCGGCGTTGATCAGGGTGGAGAGAATCTGCACAGTGGTGGTCTTGCCGGCGCCGTTGGGGCCGAGCAGCGCGAAGATCGTTCCCTCGCTGATCATCAGGTCGATGCCGTCCAGCACGACCTTGTCACCGTAGGACTTCCGCAGGTCGGTGGCGACGATCGCGGGCTTCGTGGAGCTGGTCATGGTCTCCTCCATAAGATTGTTGATGTCCGGGATCGATGTCTCGGATGCCCGGAGCGGTGGGGTGTGGCTGATGGCTGCTTGCCCGTGGTGGTTCCGAAGGA
>NZ_JBEZDC010000006.1:0-25258 GCF_040647935.1 Micromonospora sp. NPDC049204
GGGCGGGGGCGGGGCGGGGCGGGGGTGGGGTGGGGCGGGGTGGGGTGGGGTGGGGTGGGGTGGGGTGGGTTAGAGGCGGTTGGCGCGGGTGTGTAGCAGGTCGTGGACGTTGTCGATGTCCGCTGGCGACGTCCGCGAGGCGAGCCAGTACATGACGCCGGTGGGGATGAAGAAGAGCTGGAACGCGGCCAGCCCGACGGCGAAGTTCAACGGCGGCGGGAAGGCCACCCGCAGCCCCTGGAAGGCCACCCCGACCAACCCGTTACCGGCCGCGCGACCGACCCCGTTGACCAGGTTGCCCAGGCTGTAGACCGTGCCCCGGTGCTCCGGCGGGTTGACGTCGGCGATCAACGCGAACCAGTTCGGTGAGTTGGCCGAGGTCAACGCGAGCGCCACGATCGCGGTGAGCAGGCTCAGCCCGACCGACGGCTCGGTGAACACACTGGTCAGTACCGCGCCCACGACCGCGCCGCCGCTGGCGCCGTCCGGCACGTCGATGGTCACCGGGACGAAGAACAGCACCAGGTAGAACGGCAGCGCGGCGAGGATGCCGACCGCGGCGACCAACGCCCGACCCCGAGGGGTACGCCGCTGCACCGCGTCGCCGATCAGGCCACCCACGATGGAGAACACCCCGCCGAGCTGGAACAGCGTGGCGAAGACGCTGCCCACCACCACGGCTGTCGACGTCGAGTAGCCCTGGGCCTCGGCCCGTTCGGCGAAGAGCACCGGCAGCCAGACCAGCGAGCCGAACGCGGCCTGCGCCGTCAGCCCCTGGAGGATCAGCCACCGGTTGGTCCGTCGGGCCAGGATGCGCGGCAGGTCGGCGCGACTGATCCGGTAGTCGTACTCGGCGCCGGCGTCCAGCCGGTCGGCCAGCTCCGGCTCGCTCTGGCCGCGCCGGACGTCGTACGTGAAGAGGTAGGCCAAAGTGGCGACCAGGCCGACGCCGGTCAGGATCAGGAAGGGTCGTCGCCAGTCGGTTGCCCCGAGCAGGCCGCCGACGAGCGTGCCCGCGAGGGTGCCGATCCCCTGGGAGAGGCCCCAGAAGCTCATCACCAGCCCTCGCCGGGACGGTGAGATCAGGTCGGTGACCACGGAGAAGCCGACCGAGCCGACCGCGCCGAGGCCGACGGCCGCGACCAGCTGCGCGGCCAGGAAGGTCAGGTACCCGCCGGCGAGCGCGCTGCCGCCGGTGCCGGCCGCCCAGAGCAGCGTGCCCACCATCAGCAGCCGCTTGCGGTTGGCCCGGTCACCGACGTACGCCCAGCCGACCGCGGCCACCGCGCTGACCAGGAAGCTGACCGCGGTGACCAGACCCAGTAGCCGCCCCGACACGCCGAACGCGTCGGAGATCGGGCCGTAGAGCGGCGGTACCAGCCCGATCGCGACGTTGTCCAGGGAGGCGAGCAGCACGAACACCACGACGCTGTACAACCGGTGGGCCGGGCCGCCGCCCCGACCGGGCGGGCGTGAGCCGGGCTGCGCCCGTCCCCGCTCGGGTCCGCCACTGGTCACCGTCATGCCGGCAGCCAACCAGACTCCGCGGAGAGGGCCGTCACGCGGGTGGGTGCCGGTCGACGTGACCCGGCACCCACCTCGTCGATCCGGACGGTCAGCGCCGGTCGAGGACCAGTCCGCGAGCCGCCGCGTACTGGTCCCGCACGGCGGGGACCGGCTCGGCCGCGTACTCCTCGGTGCCCTCGACCGCCCACTGCGGTGGCGTCGGGCCGCCCAGGGCGACCCAGGCGGCCTGGCGGGCGGCGCCGTCGGCGACGTACTCCCCGGCCGGCGGGACGACGACCGGGCAGCCGAAGACCTGCGGGGCGATCCGACGGACCGCGGCTGACCGGGCTCCGCCGCCGACCAGGATGACCCGGCGGACGGTGGCACCCTGCGCGGTCAACGCGTCCAGGCCGTCGGCGAGCGCGCAGAGCATGCCCTCGACGGCAGCCCGCGCCAGGTGCGCGGGGGTCGACGTGCGCAGGGTCAGCCCGTGCACGGCGCCGGTGGCGAGCGGTCGGTTCGGCGTCCGCTCGCCCTCCAGGTAGGGCACCATGACCAGCCCGTCCGCGCCGGCCGGCGCGGAGAGTGCCAGATCGGCCAGCTCGTCCAGGCTGACGCCGAGCATCGCGGCGGCGGCGTCCAGCACCCGGGCCGCGTTGAGCGTGCAGACCAGCGGCAGGAACCGACCGGACGCGTCGGCGAAGCCGGCGACGGCACCGCTCTCGTCGGCGGCCGGCACGTCGGCGACGCTGAACACGGTGCCGGAGGTGCCGATCGAGACGACCACGTCACCGGGGCCGGCACCGACGCCGAACGCGGCGGCGGCGTTGTCCCCGGTGCCCGCGCCGAGCAGCGCGCCGCCCGACCCACCCAGCTCGTCGGCCAACTTGCCGGCCGACTCCGCCGGACCGAGCACCTCGGGCAGCACCAACTGCCGGCCGAAGCCCCGTTCCAACAGGTCCGGTCGGTAGTCGCCGGTCGCCGGCGACCAGTAGCCGGTGCCGCTGGCGTCACCGCGGTCGGTGCGCAGCGCGCCCAACCCCGGGGCGCCGGCCAGCCGCCACGTCAGCCAGTCGTGCGGCAGGCAGACGGCCGCCACGCGGGCCGCCGCCTCCGGCTCGTGGGTGGCCAGCCACCGCAGTTTGGTGATGGTGAAGCTGGCCACCGGGACACTGCCGGCGGCTTCGGCCCAGAACCGACGCCCGGCCGCGCCGCCGCCGGCCTCCTCGACGAGGTCGGCGGCGGCGTCGGCGGATCGGGTGTCGTTCCACAACAGTGCCGGGCGGACCACCCGGCCGTCCTCGTCGAGACACACCATGCCGTGCTGCTGGCCGGCGACGGAGATCGCCGCCACGTCGGCCAACCCGCCGGCCTGGTCGACGGCGCTACGCAGCGCCTGCCACCAGGCTTCCGGGTCGACCTCGGTGCCGTCCGGGTGCGGTGCGCGGCCCTGCCGAAGCAGAGCCCCGGTCTCCGCGTCCCGGATGACCACCTTGCAGGACTGGGTGGACGAGTCGACGCCTGCGACCAACGGCATGGCGGGGCCTCAGCGAGCGCCGAGCAGGTGCTCGACGGCGAGCTGGTTCAGCCGGACGAAGGCGAAGCCCCGCTCGGCGACCGCGTCGACGTCGACATCCTCGAACGCGGACCGGTCGGCCAGGAACTCCTCGTAGCCCTCGCCGTCGTTGAGCGTCGGCGTGTTCAGGTCGCCGACCTTGCTGGCGGCGAGCGCCTCGACCACCTCGGGGTCGGCGCGGAACGCCGCGGCCCGCTCCTTGAGCAGCAGGTACGTGCTCATGTTGGCCGCCGCCGAGGCCCAGACACCGTCCATGTCCTCGGTGCGGGAGGGCTTGTAGTCGAAGTGGCGCGGCCCGTCGTAGGCCGGCCCGCCGTTGGGGCCGCCGTTCTCCAGGAGGTCCACCAGGGCGAACGCGTTCATCAGGTCACCGTGGCCGAAGACCAGGTCCTGGTCGTACTTGATGCCGCGCTGGCCGTTGAGGTCCAGGTGGAACAGCTTGCCCTGCCAGAGCGCCTGGGCGATGCCGTGGGCGTAGTTGAGCCCGGCCATCTGCTCGTGGCCGACCTCGGGGTTGAGGCCGACCAGCTCCGGGTGGGCCAGCTGGGAGATGAAGCCGAGCGCGTGCCCGATGGTCGGCAGCAGGATGTCGCCGCGCGGCTCGTTGGGCTTGGGCTCCAGGGCGAACCGCAGGTTGTAGCCCTTGTCGATGGAGTACTGGGTGAGCAGGTCCACCGCCTCGCGGTAGCGGTCCAGGGCGGCGCGGACGTCCTTGGCGAGGTCGTACTCGGAGCCCTCGCGGCCGCCCCACATGACGAACGTGCTCGCACCCAGCTCGGCGGCCAGGTCGACCTGACGCAGCACCTTGCGCAGCGCGTACCGGCGGACGTCGCGGTCGTTGCTGGTGAAGCCGCCGTCCTTGAAGATCGGGTGGGTGAAGAGGTTGGTGGTGACCATGGGCACCACGAGGCCGGTCTCGTCGAGGGCCTTGCGGAACCGGGCGATGTGCTGGTCCCGGGTGGCGGCGTCGACGCCGAACGGGATCAGGTCGTCGTCGTGGAAGGTGATGCCGTACGCGCCCAGCTCGGCGAGCCGGTGCACCGCCTCGACCGCGTCGAGCTCGGGACGGGTCGCGTCACCGAACGGGTCGCGGGCCTGCCAGCCCACGGTCCAGAGCCCGAAGGAGAACTTGTCGGCGGGGGTGGGACGGGGTGCCATGAGCGACCTCCGGGGTGGTGTTGTCCGCTATTTGTTCAGCGATTGAATTATTTGCTCAGCCTATGGCACTGTCAAGGGGTGAGCCTCACCCACGCCCCGGCCGGCGCAGTCCGTCAGGGCAGTCTGCGCGAGCTCAACCTCGCCCTGGTCCTGGGCCGGATCGCCGCGGCCGACCGACCGCCGTCCCGCGCCGACCTGGCGACCGCGACCGGCCTGACCCGAGCCACGGTGTCCGCGGTGGTCGAGGACCTGCTCGCCGGGCAGTTGGTCAGCGAGTCCGAGCCGGCCCCCCGCGCCGGCGCCGGCCGCCCGGCCCGCGGTCTCGTCCTGGCCGACCAGGGGCCGGCGGGGCTCGGCCTGGAGGTCAACGTCGACTACCTGGCGGTCTGCGTGGTGGACCTCGCCGGACAGGTCCGGCACCGCACCGTGCACCGGGCCGACCTGCGCCCGGTGGCCCCCGCGGACGCTCTCGCCCAGCTTGTCGAGATCGCCGGGACGGCCCGCGACGTCGCCGCCAGCGAGGGCCTCACCCTGGTCGGGGCCGCACTGGCGGTGCCCGGCCTGGTGGACGACGACGGGCTGGTCCGGCTCGCACCGAACCTGGGCTGGCGCGACGTGCCGGTACCCGCGCTGCTCGCCGCGCACCCGCCGCTTGTCGAGCAGGTGCCCGGCGTCCCGGCGCTGGTCGTCGACAACGAGGCCAACCTCGCCGCGCTCGGCGAGCTGCACTCCCGGCCACCCGGCCCGGCCAGCTTCCTGCACATCTCCGGAGAGGTGGGCATCGGCGCCGGCATCGTGCTCGATGGCGCCCTGTTCCGGGGCGTCCGCGGCTGGAGCGGTGAGATCGGGCATCTCCCGGTGCACCCCGAGGGCCGTCCGTGCCGCTGCGGCGGACAGGGCTGCCTGGAGCAGTACGCCGGCCAGGAGGCGATCGTGACCGCCGCCGGGCTGACCCGGACGGAACTCCCCGCCGACACCGCGACAGCGCGGCTGGCCGAGCTGGCCGAGGCCGGTGACCCGGACGCGCTGCGGGCGCTGCACGACGCCGGGACGGCGCTCGGTGTCGCGGTGGCCGGTGTCGTCAACCTGCTCGACCTGGACACCGTGGTGCTCGGTGGCGGGTACGCGGCGCTGGCACCCTGGCTGTGCCCGCCAGTGCTCGCCGAGATCGCCAGTCGGGTGCTCACCGCCGCCTGGTCGCCGGTCACGGTCCGGCCGTCGCGGCTCGGCGCGGAGGCCGCCGCCGTGGGCGCCGCCGGCTCGGTGGCCCGCCGGATCGTCGCCCAGCCCGCCGGCTGGCTGAGCCGCTCCGGCTGATCGACGCCCCGCGCTCGGTGGTCGGGTGCCCGTCTGGCTCGGTAGCCTTTCCCCAGCCAGCGATCCGCGGCGAGGAGGCGAGAAGCAGGATGCGCACAGGTCGTCAGACGCGCGGTGGCGTCGGACGGTGACCTCGACCCGGCAACCCAGCGGCAGCACCCTGCCAGCGGACGCGAGACGCGCCCGCGAGCTGCTCGACGGGCTCGCCGAGGCCGTGCTGACCACGGACGGGACCGGTCGGGTCACCCTGGCCAACGCCAGGGCCACACACCTGCTCCCGGAGATCACCGTCGGCAGCGACCTGGCCGGCTGCCCGGTGGCCGCCCTGGCCCGAGCGTTCGCCGAGGACGCCGCCCAGTTCGACACCGAGCACCACGGCCGGCGACTACAGGGCACCCGGCGGCAGCTGGCCGACTCCCGGTACGCGTGGTACGTCCGCGACGTCACCGAGGAGCACGCCCACACCGCCGCGCTGGAGGCCGAGCGCGCCCGCACCGCCTTCCTCGCCCAGGCCGGCGGTCGGCTCGGGCTCGCCCTGCACCGGGACCAGGTGCTCCTGGCCACCACCACCCTCGCCGTGCCGTACCTGGCCGACGTCGCCGTGGCCCTGCCGCGACCGGCCACCCCGACCGAGCCGCACGCCCGTTGGGTCCGGTACGCCGACGGAGAGCCGACCCCGGTCACCGGGCTGGCCCGCGCGACCCGGACCGGCAGCGTGCCCGGCCTCGCCGAGGCGCTGAGCGGCGAGTTCGCCGAGCCGAGGCCAGGGCTGGACGCCGAGTTCGCCGAGCCGAGGGCCGAGCCGGACGCCGAGTTCGCCGACCTGGCCACCATGCTTCCGCCCGGATTCGGCCGCCCGGGCGCCGTGCTGGTCAGCCCGCTGACCAGCGGCGACGGATCGGCCGGCGCCCTGCTGCTGATCCGCCGGGTTGGGCGGGCCGGTTTCGACGAGCGTGACCGCGAACTGGCCCGCGAGTTCGCCGCCCGGGCCGGCGCCGCACTGACCAGCGCCGACCTTCATGGCGAGCAGATCCACCTGGCCCAGGTGCTGCAAACAAGCCTGCTCCCGCCCGAGCTGCCCACCGTTACCGGTGTGACCATGGCCGGCGGATACCGGGCCGCCGGGGACACCCTGCGCATCGGTGGCGACTTCTACGAGGTGTTCCCCCACTCACGCGGTGCCCTCTTCGCCCTCGGCGACGTGTGCGGCAAGGGGGTGGGCGCGGCCGTGTTGACCGGCCGGGTCCGCCAGTCGTTGCGGACGCTGCGGCTTGTCGAGCAGCGACCACTGGAGCTGATCCAGCTACTCGACCGGGCGTTATCCGACGCCCCGGACGCGGCGCGGCACAGCCAGTTGACCACCCTGCTGCTCGGCTCGATCGAGCGCGGGTCCGCCGGGCTGGACATCCGGATCGCCGGCGGGGGCCACCCGGCGCCACTGCTGGTCACCGCCGCCGGCAGGGTCAGCACGGTCCCGGTCGGCGGGATGCCGGTCGGCGCGCTGACCGCCGCACGATTCGCCGAGACCCGGGTGCACCTCGACCCGGGTGACCTGCTGTTCGCGTACACCGATGGGGTGACCTCGGCGCGCGGGCCGGGTGACCTGACGACGTTCGGTGTGGCCCGGCTGCGCGCGGCGCTCGCCTCGGCGGCCGGGCGGACGCCGGCGGCGCTCGTCGAACGGGTGCGGCAGGCGGTCGACGACTGGCTGGCCGGGGAGTCCCACGACGACATCGCGATGCTGGCCGTGGGTGCCCCGACGCCGCAGTGATCGACGGCCCTCCCGGAGGCCGGTGGAATCGAGGTGATCAGGCGGTCCGCGCCACCGGCGGTCCGCCGGCCGACCGGTCCCGGTTGCCGCCGATCGACCGTTCCGGGTCACCCGACGGGTCCGCCCAGACCGTGCGGGTCTGCCGGTCCTGGTCGATCGACACGTCTCCCGAGCGCCCAGCGGGCCGGTCCGGGTCGTGCGGCCAGTCCCCCGGATCCGTCGGGTCACCCGGCGAATCGGTGATCTGCGGCTGCTGCTGGCGAGCGACGTTGTCGAACTCCCGCATGCCGTCGAGCAGCGCGTCGCGGCCCGCGGGGCTCATCCCGGCCAGTACGGCGGCGAGCTGCGCCTGACGGTCGGCCCGCAGTTCGGCGAGGAGCCGACGGCCCTCCGGAGTGAGGTGCAGCGAGATCTCCCGCCGGTCGAAGCGGCCCGGCTCACGCTCCAGCATGCCGGCGGCGACCAGCCGGTCGCAGAGGCGGCTGGCGGAGCTGAGCAGCATGTCGAGCCGGGTGGCCAACCGGCGCAGGTTGATCCCGTCGTGCTGCTCCACCACCATCACCGCGCGTAGCTGGGCGCCGGACACCCGGCCGGCGGTCCCCTCCCGGGCGGATTCCCAGATGCCGAGCAGGGCTGCGGCCGCCACGTCCAGCGCGGCAGCCATACTCGTCTCGGGGTCCGTCGGACGGTGCAGTTCAGCCATGGTGGCCCGAGAGTACTCCGAACCCACTGGTGGTCGAGCTTTCAGCGAGGGAGTGACGATGAGCGAACCGGTCAGTCAGGCACGACGTGCCCTGAATGAGACACCGGCGGACCGGCTCGTCGGCGGTGTCGGGGAGGTGCTCGCCCGGTCGTACGGAATCACCGACGTCGAGCTGTACCAGGTCGACTACCGACTCGCGGAGCTACTGCCACTCACCGAGGGTGACCCGATCACGAATCCCGGGCATCCCGCCTGGCGTGCCTTCGACCACCAGTCGCCGATACTGACCGACGGCACCGCCTGGTTCCCGGTGACGATGCGTGGCGAGCGTCGCGGGGTACTGTGCCTGGCGCCCGTCCCGGACGACCGGAAGGTCCTCGTCGAGCTGGCCGACATCGCCACCGCACTCGCCCACGAGGTGGCGGCGGTCTCCGCCGGCACCGACGTCTACCAGGCGGCGCGGCGGACCCAGCGCCTCACCCTGGCCGCCGAGATGCAGTGGGATTTGCTTCCCGGCCGCAGCCGGATCCGTCCCTCGTTCAGCCTGGCCGGGCAGTTGGAGCCGGCGTACGCGGTGCGCGGCGACAGCTTCGACTGGTCCGACGACGGGGAACGACTCTGGTTGTCCACGATCAACGGCACCGGTGAGGGTGTCGCCGCCTCCCTGCTCACCTCGCTGGCCACCCACGCGCTGCGCAACGCGCGTCGGGCCGGGCTGAGCCTGGCCGACCAGGCCGCCCTCGCCGACCGGGCCCTCTACGACCTGTACCGGGGCGAGCAGCACCTCTCCGCGTTGCTGATGGAGCTGGACCTGCGGTCCGGGATGATGACGGTGGTCGACGCCGGATCACCCCGGCTGGTCCTGCTGCGCGACGGGGAGGTCACCGAGCAGCCCCTGGAGGCGCAGTTCCCCCTCGGCATGTTCGAGGAGACCGACTACCACGAGCAGAAGTTCCCGCTGGAACGCGGCGACCGGCTCTTCGTGGTCAGCGACGGGGTGGTGGAGGCCACCGGGCAGCACGTGCGCTACGGCGAGACGGCACTGGACCGGTTCCTGCGGCGGACCGGGCCGATGGAGCCACTGGAAGCCGTCCGGTCCCTGATCGGTGACCTGCGCGCCTTCGTGGCCGGTGACCTGGTCGACGACGCGGTGGTCGTCTGCCTGGACTGGACCGGCCCGCAACCGTGACCGGCGGTCGTCAGTACGCTCCGCGGCCGTTCAGGACCGCACCGAAGGTCTTCCAGAGGATGGTGAGGTCGGCGGCGAGGGACCAGTTCTCCACGTAGTAGAGATCGAGCCGGATGCCGTCCTCCCAGCTCAGGTCGGAGCGACCGCTGACCTGCCACAGCCCGGTCATGCCGGGCTTGACCAGCAGCCGCCGGGCCACGTCGCCGTCGTAGCGGGCCACCTCCGAGGGCAGCGGTGGCCGGGGGCCGACCATGCTCATCTGACCCAACAACACGTTCACCAGTTGCGGCAGCTCGTCCAGCGACCACTTGCGCAGCAACCGGCCCACGCGGGTGACCCGGGGGTCCTGGCGCATCTTGAACATCAGGCCGTCGGTCTCGTTGCGCGCGGTCAGCTCGGCGAGCAGCGTGTCGGCGTTCACCACCATGGTGCGGAACTTGAACACGCCGAACTCCTGCCCGCCCCGACCGACGCGGACCTGCCGGAAGAGCACCGGGCCCCGGCTGTCCAGTTTGATGGCCAGGGCGATGACCGCGATCAGCGGCATCAGCAGCGCCAACGCCAGCGACGAGGCCGAGCGGTCGACGAGGCCCTTCACCAACTTGCGCGCACCGCGAAACTCCGGTGCCTCGACGTGGATCAGCGGCAGGCCGGCAACCGGGCGGGTGTGGATCCGCGGGCCGGCGACGTCGGTCAGCGCGGGCGCCACGACCAGGTCGATGCCGGTGCCCTCCAACTGCCAGCCGAGGCGGCGCAGCCGGGTCGCGGTCAGCTCTCCGGAGGCGGTGACCGCGACCGTGTCCGCGCCGATGGCCGTGGCGGCCTCCGGGATGCCTCGGAACGACCCCACCACCGGTACGTCGCCCAGTCGCTGTGCCACCGGCGCGAGCAGCGCGTCCGGAATGCACGCGCCGACCACCTGGTAGCCGGCGTACGGCTCGCGACGCAGCGTGTGCACCAACTCCAACACGTGGGCGGTGTCGCCGACCACCAGCACCCGGCGAGACCAGCCGGCACCCATCGAGCGGGCGCGGTGCAGGCGCTTACGGGCGGCGAACCGCGCCACCTCCAGCCCGACGGTGCCCACCCCGAAGGAGATGCCGAGGAAGCCCCGCGACACGCCCAGATCGGTGATGTAGCCGATGATGGCTATCGCGCCGGCCAGGCGCAGGCTCGCGGAGCTGACCCGCCGGTACTCGTCCGCCCCGTAGCCGATCACCCGGTCGTCGTAGCAGCCAAGCGCCTTGAGCGAGATCAGCCAGGCCAGCACCAACCCCGGGGCCACCAGTACGTACGGGACCTCGGAGCCGGTCGGCCGGCCGTCACCGAATCGGGTGACGTAACCGATGAACAGCGCGACGATGAGCACGGTGGTGTCCAGGACCACCATGACCCGGACGTAGGACCGCTCGTCGGCGCGCGCCACCAGCCCGGCGCGATTGTCGTTCGGCTCCGCCGACGTGGCGGGGGTCAACAGTGTCGCCGCGGTCACCGGCCCTCCCACTCTGCTCAGGATGGCCCCGGCCAATGGGTCGGACCGGAGGCGGACCGACCATGCCGGAACAGTCGACATCCTGCCTCGATAACTATGACTACCGATTGCTTCGGACGTATTGCCGTCACTTTTCTTCAACCTGGAAGCCAAAAAAGGCCTGCCTACCGGGGATCCGGTAGGCAGGCCTTCGACCTCGGTGCGTCAGCTCACCGCGGTGCCGGCGGACGACGCGCGATGGCGCTGAGGAAGATGCTGCCGATCTCACTCGGATCCTTGGTGACGAAGACGTCGCCACCGGTCACCTTGGTGATCGACTCGAGCTCGGCCTTGCTGACGCCCTCGCCGATGCCGATCATGATGACCTGGACCGGCCGGTCCGGATCGGCGACCTGCTTGAGCTTGGCGAGCAACTGCTGCTGGTTGAGGCCGTTGTCGTCGTCGTTCTTGCCGTCGGTGAACAGCACGATCGAGTTGACCCGGCCGGGTTGCCAGTTTTCCTGCACCGCCTGGTACGCGGCCAACATGGTGTCGTAGAGGCCGGTGTCGCCGTCGGAGGGTTTGATGCCGCCGAGCGCGCCCTCCAACTGGGCACGTTGGCCGGAGAGCGGGCCGATGCCGACCAACTCCCGGTAGTCCCGGTTGCCGACCAGCTTGGTGGAGAAGGTCCACAGGCCGATCGACCAGGAGTCGTCGAAGAGGCCGAGTCCGCGACGGGCCGCGTCGACGGTGACCTCCTCCCGGCTCCGGTTGTTGGCGGACGGCACCGGGTCCTTCATCGAGCCGGAGACGTCGATGACGGCAAGCATCCGGCCGGGCTGGGTGGCGATCGACCAGCTGGAGACGACCCGCTGGATCGCGGCCGGGTCCAGACCACCCGCGGCGGTGCCGCCGTTCGCCGGCGCGGTCGGCGCGCCGCCGGACGGGCTCGGGGCACCCTGCGGGGCCTTGAAGCCGTCACCCCAGTTGCCGTCCGGCGAGCGCAGCGACTGCGCCGCGAGCCGGTTACGGAAGGAGGGGCTGGTGAGCAGCTCGAACAGCACCCGGGCCGCCGAGGCCTTGCTCGGCTCGATGCCGGGCAGCACCGCGTACGGGTAGTCCAGCGGCATCGGCGCCGGCTCCATGTAGAGCGCGGCGAGCGGCACCGGTGGCTTCTTGCTGTTGAAGGCGATCACGTCCTCTTCGGACAACGCCGCCGCGCCCAGACCGCTCGCGATGGTCGTCGCGTCGTTCGAGGTCGGGAACCGGGCCAGCAGGTCGTTGCGCAGCGAGGATCGACCGGTGGCCAGTGCGCGAAGCGCGCCGACGGTGCTGCGTTGGGCGTCCTCGCCCGCGCCGTTGGCGGCGGCGGTCAGCGAGAGCAGGCCGGACAGGCCGGCCGCGTCGCGGGTCGGCTCGACGATCCCGGTGTGCAGCGGTGTGCTGGTGTTGTTCATCTGCTTGAGCAGGTCGGTCCAGTTGAACTTCTTGTCCGGCCAGCCCAGCCGGAGGGCGATCGGCTCGGGCATCGCGACGACGATGGGGCTGCGCGCGATGGACGCGCCGTTGGTCGGAGCGAACGCGGTCGCGTCCTTCTTCAACCGCAACAGCCAGGTCGAGGAGTCCGGCACCCAGACGTCCGGGCTGACGGCGGTGCCGCTGGCCTGCCCCACACCGGCGAGGACCGCACCGTGCTTGGCCGCCACCACGGCCGCCACGTCGACTGGGTCGGACGCGGAGACGTCGACCCGGATGCAGGTGGGACCCACCGCGGCGCCGTCCTTGACCCACTGGGACGCGGCGGCGTCCACCGCGGGTGCGAGCTCGGAGGCGACCGCCACCGCGAGTCGGATCTCACCCGAGCAGTTGGACTGGATCAACTCCCGATAGCCGAACCACGCGCCGGTCGTGACGACGAGCACCGCCGCCATCGCGGCGGCGGCTGCTAGGTGGAGTTTCGAACGCATGCGATGGCGGCCTGCTGACACGGTGACCATCTTGCGTACAAGGTGCCGTCTCTGCCACATCCGTTCGGCCTAAAGTTACGGAGGAGAAACAGTTGATCACCATTTAGCGACAGAGCGTGACGTAGCGGCCCCGAGGTGTTGCCGAATCAGCGCCGGCTTCACGTCCCTGCGTCGGCCCTCACGGCAGCACACACGTCGGGCTCGGCACCGGCACCGGCTCTCCGATCGCCTCCGGAACGCCGGTCTCGACGTCGCGCCGGAAGACCCGCACCATGTCGGCCCGTTCGTCGGCGACGTAGAGGTGCTCACCGATCAGCGCGAAGTGCCGGGGCCACTCACCACCGGTGTCCACTTCGGCCACCAGTTCGGGCAATTCCCCAGCCAGGGCGAATGCCGACAGGGTCCCCACCCCCCGGTTGGCGACATAGAGAAACCGTCCGTCCGGGCTGACCGCGACCTCCGAGGGCTGCACGTGACCGGGCCGCTCGCTCGCCTCGACCCGACCCCGCTTGTGCAACGCGCCGTCGTCGGTCAGCTCGTACGCGGTGACGGAGGCGTCCAGCTCACCGACGACGTAGCAACGCCGTCCGTCCGGGTGGCGGGCCAGGTGCCGGGGTCCGGTGCCCGGCGTCGTGCGGGTGCGTGGCGCACGGGGCACCAGCCGCCCGCTCGCCGCGTCCAGGTCGTACCGGTAGACCGAGTCGGTGCCGAGATCCACCGCGAGCAGTGGCCCCTGGCCCGGCCCCGGCGAGACCATGTGGGCGTGCGCGTGGTCCTGCCGCTCCGGGTCGGGGCCGTGCCCCTCGTGCACCACCAGGTCGGTGCGCTCGCCGGGCACCCCCTGCGGGTCGAGCGCGAAGACCGCCACGCTGCCGCTGCCGTAGTTGGCCGCCACCAGGTGGCCGCCGTCGGGCACCACCGCCAGGTGGCAGGGCTCGGCCCCGCCTGTCGACCGGCTGCCCAGCGGATCCAGCGCGCCGTCCGGCCCGACCCGCCAGGCGCTGATCTCCCCGGCCGTCAACTCGTTCACCGCGTACAGCACCGGCTGGGTGGGGTGCCGCGCCAGGAAGGAGGGGGACGGGGTGACCGCCACCGTGCCGAGCGGGGTCAGCGCCCCGGTCGTCGGGTCGCGGCGCGCGGCGACGATGCCACTGCCCCGCCCACCGCTCTGCGCGGTGTAGCCCCCGATGTGGACGACCTCACCCTGAGCACTCACGTTCCACTCCTCCGCCGGCATCCTCCGCTGATCCAACCAGAGGCTGCCCGCATCGCCCGCCGGTTAACCGGCTTTGCCGGCCGGATCTCAGGCCGCCGGCACCGGCTCCCCGCGCTGCCGGGCGACATGTTCGACCAGAGAGATCAACACCATCTTTCCGGACTGCCGGTCGCGGGCGTCGCAGAGCACCATCGGCACGTCCGGGTCCAGGTCGAGTGCCCGACGTACGGTCTCCAGGTTGAACCGGCGGGAGTCGTCGAAGCAGTTCACGCCGACCACGAACGGGATGCCACGCTGCTCGAAGTAGTCGATCGACGGGAAACAGTCGGCCAGCCGACGGGTGTCGGCGAGCACCACCGCGCCGAGCGCGCCGAAGGCCAACTCGTCCCACAGGAACCAGAACCGATCCTGGCCCGGGGTGCCGAACAGGTAGACCTGCAGGTCGTCGTTGATGGTGATCCGGCCGAAGTCCATCGCCACCGTGGTGGTCGACTTGCCCTCCACCCCGGAGACGTCGTCGGTGCCGATCCCGGCGCCGGTCAACACCTCCTCGGTCTGCAACGGGCGCACCTCGCTCAGGGCACTGACCAGTGTCGTCTTGCCAGCTCCGAAGCCGCCCGCGATGAGGATCTTCAGTGCCAGCGGGATGGTGGTGCTGGTGCCCGTATGGTCATAGCGCACGGAGTCCACTGACCACCGCCTTGAGGATGTCGTCGTCGGGAAGTTTTCCGGCGGCCGGCGGCTCGTGCACCGCAACCAGCCCCTCGGCCAGGAGATCACCGAGTAGTACCCGGACCACACCGACCGCGAGGTCCAGTTCGGCTGCCAACTCGGCCACCGACACCGGCCGGAGGGCCAACGCGATCAGCCGTCGATGCTCCGGGAGCAGGTGTGGATGGCCGGCGTCGTCGACGTCCGATTCCGCAAGCACGATCGCGACCAGGTCGAAGCCGTCGCCGGCGGAACGGACCCGGCCTTTGGTGAGGGTGTACGGGCGCACCACCGGGCCGGCCTCGCCGTCCAGCCACTCGTGTTGCGGCCCGGGCGGCTCAGCCCGCATCACCGTCTCCCGCCGACGATCGGGCCGGCGCGGCGAGGCTCTCCCCCACCCGGATGACAAGCATCGCCATCTCGTACGCGACCAACCCGATGTCCGCGGCGGCGTCGCTCACCACCGCCAGGCACGCGCCCTGCCCGGCGGCCGTGACGAAGAGGTACGCCGACTCCATCTCCACCACCGTCTGCCGGACCGGGCCGCCGTCCACGTGCCGGCTGGCGCCCCGCGCCAGGCTGGAGAAGCCCGCGGCGAGCGCACACAGGTGCTCCGCGTCGGAGCGCTCCAACTCGGCCGAGCAGCCGAGCAGGAGACCGTCGGCGGACAGCACCACCGCCTCCCGGGCCGCCGGCACCCGTTGCACCAGCTCGTCGAGCAACCAGTCCAGGCCGGCGCTCTGCTTCGTCGAATGCCGCACTAGGCGTCCCTCTCAGTCGCGGTCGGGGGTTCGGGGGGCGTCGCCGGGCTGGCCGGGGCCGCCGGTCCGGGTGGCACTGCCGGAGCTGCCGGGGTGGTGACGGTGGCGCGTCCGCGCGCCGTGCCGGCCTGCAGGGCCGCCATCACCCGGCGCACCTCCTCGGGAGACCGGGGCGCCGGGGTTTCGGTGACTGTCGACCGGGGTTGGGCGGCGGCGGGGGTACGACGTCGCACCCGGCGGGGCAGACCGTCCAGCTCGTCGTCCGCCGCCGACCCCGCGTCGCCCGGCCCGCCGCCCGAGGTCGGTGCCTCGGTGGGTGGGGCGGACGGTGCGGCGTCGGCGCGCGGCGCGGTGGGTGGGCGGGTGCGGGGCACGGCACCCCGACGCGCCGTACGGGCCAGCCGCCGGGCCGGGTCGGCCGACGCGGCGGGAAGCGTGGCGGGGTCGGGGCCGGCCGGCGGCTCGGCGGTGACCAGGTCGGCGGGGATCAGCACCACCGCGGTCACCCCGCCCTGCTCGGAGGGACGCAACCGCACCCGTACGCCGTGCCGGGCCGCCAGCCGGGCCACGACGAACAGGCCGAGCCGAGCGCTCTGCGCCGGGTCGAACTCTGGCGAGCTGGCCAGTCGGGTGTTGGCGGTCTCCAGGGCCGCGGCGGACATGCCCAGCCCCTGGTCGGTGATCTCCAGGGCGTACCCGTTGGCCACCCGTTCCCCGGTGACGGTGACCCGGGTGTCCGGCGGGGAGAAGGCGGTGGCGTTCTCGACCAGCTCGGCGAGCAGGTGGATGACGTCGCCGACCGCCCGGCCGAGCACGCCGGCGGGCTGCGCGCCGGCGATGTCCACCCGGTCGTACGCCTCGACCTCGGAGATCGCGCCGCGGATCAGGTCGACCATCGCGACCGGGTTTCGCCAGCCCCGGCCGGGCGCGGAGCCGGCGAGGATGACCAGGTCCTCGGCGTGCCGGCGGAGCCGGGTCGCCAGGTGGTCGACCTGGAAGAGCTCGGCCAGCTCGTCCGGGTCCTCGGCACGGCGCTCCATGCGGTCCAGCAGGTGCAACTGACGGTGCACCAGGCTCTGGCTCCGGCGGGCGATGTTGAGGAAGACCTCGTTGAGCCCACGGCGCAGGGCGACCTCGTCCACGGCGGCCTGGACGGCGGTGCGCTGCACCTCGGTGAAGGCGCGGCCGACCTCGCCGATCTCGTCGTGGCCGTACTCCAGTGGCGGCGCCTCCCGGGCGACGTCGACCTGCTCGCCGCGCCGCAACCGGGCCACCACGTCCGGGAGACGGTGCTCGGCCAATTCCAGCGCGGCGGTGCGGACGCCGGTGAGGCGCTGGGCCAGCGTGCGGCCGAGCCGCAGCGCCACCAGCACCGAGACCACCACGGCGACGAGCCCGAGCACACCGGCGGCGGCGAGCCGTGCCAGGATGCGTACCGCCATCGGCACCGAGCGGTCGGTGAGACCGTCGGCCTCGGCCAGCTCGAAGTCGCGCAACTGCTGCTGCACCGCGTCATGGCTGGTCTGCCAGGCCGCCGCGTCGACCGGCGGCCGGCCCGACCGGTTGGCCACGACCAGCGCGTCCTGCATCGTGCGCAACCGGGTGAACGCCTCGCCCTCGGCCAACCGCTGGTACGCGGCCCGATCGGCCGCGGGCAGGTCGGCCACGGCGCTGTCGGTGAGCCACCGTTGGTTGCCGATGGCCTGCACGAGTTGGGTGTGCTCCCCCTCGGCGAACCGTCCGGCGCTCAGCGCGCCGGCCAGCAGCGCGTCGCCCTGGCCGAGCAGCTCCCGGGAGCGGCCCAACGCGGTGAGTGCCAGTGCCTGCCGGTTGAGGTCCGGGTCGTTGAGGGTCGCCATCGCGGAGAACGCCTGGAAGGCCGCGGTGACCATGCCGCTGTAGAGGCCGACCGCGCCGCTGCGGTCCAGACTGCGGTCGTCGATGAATGTCCGACCGGCCGGCAGCGCCGCCAGTGCGGTGACCAGATGGTCGATCCGGGCCTCCAGCGCGTCGTTCGCGGCGTCGCGCAGGGCTTCACCGTCGACGCGGCGGCGCAGCTCGGCGATGGCCCGGTCGGTGCGCTCCCGTTGCTCGGCCAGGACGGGCAGCCGGGTGGTGCCCGCGAGCTGCACGACCGAGAGTCGGCGTTCCCGTTGCAGCTCGGTGACCACGACCTCGCCGGGGCGACCCAGGTCGTACAGCAGGGTGCGAGCGGAGAGCAGATCCAGGGCGGGACCGAAGGTCAGCGTGGTCGCGAAGATCCACAGCGCCAGGAGCGCGGTCACCGGCACGACGACCAACGCGGTCAGCTTCGAGCGGATCGGCCAGTCGCGGGTTCTCATCAGACCTCGCCCGTGCAGGGGTGGCAGGAGGGGTGCCGGCACCGCCGGGCAACGCGTCGGCCGGCTGCGCGCCCGGCGTGACGCCGGGCACCGGCGCGGGCGCCTTGGGCAGGATACGTAATCAAGGGCCGTTGCACTACTGCCCGTCGCGCCGACATCGACGCTCCGAGATGCCTTGCGGGCGACCGCGGATCCGCACCCGGTCGACCTGAGCAGGCGCGTTTTCTGGACCTGGTCAGGTCTGGGCCGGTCGGCGGGGCGGCAGCGCCGGACAGCGCTTCTCCCGTCCCGGAGGCAAGCCGGCCAGAAAGTACCCCGGATCGGGATTGGCGATCAGTGCGCGGAGGGAATACCAGGTGACGAAGGAGGAGCCCATGTCGCCCACGCAGGTAATCGTCATCGTGCTCGTCGTGCTCGTGGTCGTCGCGGTGCTGGCCGTGGCCGTCCGGTCGCTCGGCCGCCGTCGCGCGCTGCGCGACCGGTTCGGGCCGGAGTACGACCGGGTGGTGGAGGAGCAGGACAGCCGATCCGCCGCCGAGCGCGAACTGCGCGACCGGGAACGCCGGCACGCCGAGCTCACGCTCACCCCGCTCAGCCCGGAGTCCCGGGCCCGCTACAGCGCCGCCTGGGAGGAACTCCAGGTGCGCTTCATCGACTCGCCCGGCGATACCGTGGACGACGCTGACGAACTGGTCACCCGGCTCATCGAGGAGCGGGGCTACCCCACCGGGGACTTCTCCGACCAGATCGCCCACCTCTCCGTCGACCATGCGCGCACGCTGACCAACTATCGGGACGCGCACAACATCAACCTGCGCAACTCCGAGGGCGAGGCCAGTACCGAGGAGCTGCGGCAGGCGATCGTGCACTACCGGGCACTCTTCGCCGACCTGCTCGGCGAGGAGCCGGTCGGCCACCGTACGCCCGAACAGCGCCACCACCCGGACCACGACTCCACGAGCCGCTGAGGAGGCCACCGATGCGCCAGGAAGAGCAGCAGGTGAGCAACGACCACCCGGAGGCCGTCCGGTCCGCGCCCGTCCCGGTACCGCCCACCGGCGACCGGGCCGGCCGCTCGGACGTCCCCGAGGACGCCCTGGACGACCGGGGCACCTTCGACGACCAGACCGCCCCGAACGAGCGGAACGCCTCGAACGAGTGGACCGCCCC
Organism: Micromonospora sp. NPDC049204; assembly: GCF_040647935.1. NCBI lineage: Bacteria > Bacillati > Actinomycetota > Actinomycetes > Micromonosporales > Micromonosporaceae > Micromonospora > Micromonospora sp. NPDC049204. The sequence continues at coordinate 18,859 of NZ_JBEZDC010000006.1, forward strand.
CGGCGAGCGAGCCGGCGACACCGACCGGGACGCCGCGTACGACCCGGTCGACGACGAGCGAGCCGACGACTCCGACCCGCGCCACCGGCGGGACGACCGCTCCGCCGACGAGGGCGGTTTCCACGAGCCGGGGCCACTGCCCACGGCGTTCGGCGCCACCACGGTGGCCGACGCGGTGGCGGCCTCGGCACTCGCGAGCCCCAACCCGCAGGATCAGCCGGACGCTCGGGCCGAGCGGACGGCCCAGCCGGGCGACGGCGCCGAGGACGGCGAGCGTGAGGGCCTGCGGGCCGACCCCACGGCCGAGTTGCACCGCCGCGACGTCGCCCCGGGGACCGACCCCGACGCGGTGGCCGCCGGCTACGGTAGCGCCGCGCCGGAGATGGTCGATCCGGACGCGGACGGCGAGCCGGTCGACACCGAGGGCGACGGCACCTCGTTGGGGGCTGCCGGGACGTCCCGGCCCGCCGGGTCGACCGTCGCGGCCGAGCCGGCGACACTCCTGGACACCGACACCGCGCAGGGCTTCCGGGACCGCTGGCGCGACGTGCAGCTGCGTTTCGTCGATGATCCGCACGCGGCGGCCGGCGAGGCGCAGTCGCTGGTGGAAGAGGCCATTCAGGCTCTCTCGTCGGCGCTGGCCGCCCAGAAGAACACGTTGGGCGGGTGGCAGGACGCCGGCTCGGCCGACACCGAGCAACTGCGGATGGCGGTGCGCAACTATCGGGACTTCCTGGACCGCGTACTGGGTCGCTGAACGACGCGCCACCGAGGGGCGCTCCGGCCGGTCGGCCGGGGGCGCCCCTCGCCCTGTGCGGCGGGTACGCCTCGCCGTCGACGAGCCGGTCGGCAGGCGCGTGACATCCCCCAATCCGCCCGAACCTCACCGAACCAGCGTCGAGGCGTGAAAACGTCCGGACGGGGTAATAGGGCGCGCGCGCACCAACCAGCGCAGACGTCGGGACGAGGGGTGACGGGATGGACGGCGACGGTCTTCGGCTCAACATGAACGGCCTGGACTACCTGATCCTGGCGCTGTACTTCGTCACCGTCCTCGGGGTCGGCATCGCCGCGCGCCGGGCGATCCGGACCAGCGTCGACTTCTTCCTCTCCGGCCGGTCCCTGCCGGCCTGGGTGACCGGGCTCGCCTTCGTCTCGGCGAACCTGGGCGCGCTGGAGATCATCGGTATGGCCGCGAACGGCGCCCAGTACGGCGTCATGACGGTCCACTACTACTGGATCGGCGCGGTGCCGGCGATGGTCTTCCTCGGCATCGTGATGATGCCCTTCTACTACGGCTCCAAGGTCCGCAGCGTGCCCGAGTACCTGCGGCTGCGGTTCAACCGCCCCACCCACCTGCTCAACGCGCTCAGCTTCGCCGTCGCCCAGGTGCTCATCGCCGGCGTGAACCTCTACGCGCTGGCCCTGGTGATGCAGGCACTGCTCGGCTGGCCGCTCTGGACCGCGATCGTGGTCGGCGCGGCGATCGTCCTGGCGTACATCACCATCGGTGGTCTGACCGGCGCGATCTACAACGAGGTGCTTCAGTTCTTCGTCATCCTGGCGGGCCTCATCCCGGTCACCGTGATCGGCCTGGTCAAGGTCGGCGGGGTGAACGGCCTGATGGACGCGGTACGCGACTCCAAGCTCGGCGAGGCGGGCCTGCACGCCTGGCAGGACACGGGCAGCACCGCCAACCCGCTGGGCGCGCAGTGGATCGGCATCGTCTTCGGCCTCGGTTTCGTGTTGTCCTTCGGCTACTGGACGACGAACTTCGCCGAGGTGCAGCGGGCGCTGTCCGCGAAGAACATGAGCGCCGCCCGGCGTACGCCGATCATCGCCGCGTACCCAAAGCTGTTCATTCCCCTGGTCACGGTGATCCCCGGCCTGGTGGCCCTGGTGACGGTCAAGGGCCTGGGGGCGGAGACCGGCGACCTGCAGTACAACAACGCGATCCCGCTGCTGATGCGCGACCTGCTCCCCAACGGCGTCCTCGGCGTCGCGGTCACCGGCCTGCTGGCGTCGTTCATGGCCGGCATGGCGGCCAACGTGAGCGGTTTCAACACCGTCTTCACCTACGACATCTGGCAGGCGTACATCCGTCGCGACCGGCCGGACGACTACTACGTGCGGGTCGGTCGGTGGGCGACGGTCGCCGCCGTGGTGGTCGGCATCGGCACGGCGTTCATCGCGGCCGGGTTCAGCAACATCATGAACTACATCCAGGCGCTCTTCTCCGTCTTCAACGCGCCACTGTTCGCCACCTTCATCATCGGCATGTTCTGGAAGCGGATGACCGCCCTCGCCGGCTTCTGGTCGCTGCTGCTGGGCACCCTGGTGTCGCTGAGCCTCTACCTGCTCTACAAGGGCGGCGTGATCGACTTCAACTCCGACCTAGAGGAGAGCTTCTGGGGCGCCGGTCTCGCCTTCGTCACGGCGGTGGTGGTCGCCGCGATCATCACCCCGCTCACCGCGCCCAAGCGCGACGAGGAGTTGCGCGGGCTGGTCTACGGCATGGGCGGCGTCGACCTCAAGGGGGACGTGCTCGCCGGGGACGCCGTCTGGTACCGCTCCCCGGTGCTGCTCGGTCTGATCGCGGTCGCGCTGGCCGCCCTCTTCTACATCCCGGTCTTCTAGGAAAGGAGTCGGCAGATGAGCAACGACGGCCAGCCGGCACAGGACCCGCTGATCGACGAGTCGCAGGAGGAGCAGCGCCGATCCGCCGCCGCCCGACTGTTCGACGTCCGCCGGGTGATCGGTGGCCTCTTCGTGGCGTACGGGGTGATCGTGACGTTGATCGGCGTCTTCGACAGCGCCGCCGAGATCGACAAGGCCCAGGGTGTCCGGATCAACCTGTGGGCCGGGTTGGTGATGCTCGTCTTCGGCCTGCTCATGCTGTTCTGGCAGTGGCGGCGCCCGGCGGAGCCGCCGGCCGCCAACGAGAAGCAACCCGGCACCTGACGGCTGCTCCTTCGGCCTGAGCGAGACCCGTCGGCCTGAGCCCGCCCCGTCGGCCTGAGCCCGCCCCTTCGGCCGGTGCCCGGCCCTTCGGCATGAGCCCGGCACGAGGGGGTACGCCAGGGGCAGCAGGCAACGTGTCGGACACAGGAGGCACCACCATGACCGATCGCGATCGGCAACCGCCGTTGGAGGACAGCCCGGAGGTCGCCTCGGCGGTGGACGACGACGCCACCGTCCCGCAGTTTCGGACCGGCGGCGGCCCCGACCGGGACACTCCCGGGTTCGCCGAGCCTCGCAGCCGGCCGGACGACCTCGCGCCGGACACCGACGAGCTGATCGGCGACCCGTACGGTGCCGGCACCGGGGCGACCGGGACGGGCACCGGGGCCGGCGGCGACAACATCCGCACCGGCGCGGAACAACCCTGGGAGCCGGAGGACCTGGTGATGGCCCGCGGGCAGGACCTCACCCCGGAGAACCTGGACAAGGCCCGCCGCGATCTGGCTGAGCAGGGTCGGGCGGCCATCGAGCGCACCGTGCCCTGATCGGACACGAAGGGGGGTCCCCGACCCGACCTTGACGGTCGGGCCGGGGACCCGGGGGACCTGCCGCCGGCAGTGCCTCACCTACTGCCGGCGGCGGGTGGTTACGGTCGCGATCCGGTCAGAGCGCCGGGTACGCGTTGCGCATGAGCTCCTGGAACTGCGCGGAGAACCACGCACCGGAGATCGGCGCGTCGCCCAGTGCCCCGGACGGGTTGTTGCCGTTGCGGGCGTTACCGCCGTACGTCGGGTCGCACATCCGGTCGAAGCCCTTGCCCTCGTTGTTCGGGATCTCCTTGCTGGAGCCGTCCGACTCACCCGGCGGCTTCACCCAGACGTACGCGTCGATGCCCGCCGCCGGGGTCGCCCGGGGCCGCTCACCGAGACCGGCGCCGGCCTGGTTGCACCAGTTGCCGAGGTGGGCCCGGCGGTCGATGCGACCACCGTTGACGTAGGCGTCCACGCTGGTCATCGGGCCCGGCCCGGTGGGCCGCGCGGAGCCGCCCCAACCGTTGCGGGACGTGTCGATCAGCATGCCGATGTTCGAGTTGAAGCCGACCGAGACCAGCTGGTTGCGGAACGCCTGGGCGAACGACAGCTCGTCGACGTAGAAGTTCCAGTCAACCCACTTGGACTGCCGCACCGTCTGACCGTTGACGTTGTCGGTGACCTTGAAGTGCGGCTCCTGCAGCGCCGAGTAGTTCGCGGTGTTGGTGATGAACCCGTGCACGTTGTTGACAGTGCTGCCGGAGGCGACCGCGGCGGTCTTCAGGATGTTGGAGGTCGGGACGAAGTTGGAGTCCCAGCCGAGCCAGCCGTGGTGGCCGGCGTCGATGTAGTTGTAGACGTTGCCGAGCGAACCCAGCTTGGCCAGCGCGTAGCCGACACCGTTGACGTAGGCGCCGTTGGCCTTGACCGTGTCGCACATGACCGTGCCGCCGGGCTGACCCGAGGTGTTGGTCACGATGTTCGGCAGCGAGTCGATCTCGATGATGTTGATGATCCGCAGGTTGCGGTACTTCGACTCACCCTGGATCGCGGCGATCGGGTCGATGTACTCGGCCTTGTACTTGGGCAGCTCGTCCGGACCCAGCTCACCGTTGGAGGAGAGCGCGGAGCAGTCCCGGCCGGGCAGGTTGTAGATGACGAACTGAATGTAGCCAGCGCCCTGGCGCAGCGCCTCGTCCAGGTGGTCACGCACCCCGAAGGCACCGTTCGAGCTGCTGTCCGGGGTGCCGTTGATCGCGGCGATCCGGTCCAGCCAGACGGCGGTGGGGTTGTTGGAGACCCGGCTTCCGCCCGGCTCGGCGTCCGCCTTGGCCTTCCACTCCGGGTTCACGTAACCCGGCACCCCGACGTACGGGTTGTCCACCTTCTGCCCCGGCGGCGTGCTGGTCGGGGGCGCGCTGGTCGGCGGTGCGCTGGTCGGAGGCGCGCTGGTGGGCGGCGCGGACGTCGGCGGCACGCTGGTCGGCGGCGCGGAGGTCGGGGTGACACCGCCGTTGCAGACCACGCCGTTGAGGGTGAACGAGGTCGGCTTCGGGTTGCTGCCGCTCCAGGCGCCGTTGAAGCCGATGTTCGCCGACGCGCCGGCGGCCAGGGTGCCGTTGTAGGACATGCTCCGGGCGGTCACCTGGCTGCCGGACTGACTGAACTCGGCCGACCAACCCTGCTGCACCCGCTGGCTGGAGTTGGGGAAGGTCCAACCCAGCGTCCAGCCGTTGACCGGGTCGCCGAGGTTCTTGATGGTGATGCTCGCGGTGAAGCCGCCGGACCAGTCGTTCGTCGTGTAGCCGATCTCGCACTGCGTCGCGGCCTGCGCCGCCGTAACCGGAATCGTTACCAACCCACCGGCGACCAGGGCACCCGCGCCGGCGAGCGCGAGGGCCCGGCGTTGGCCGGACAGCCTTCTCCACATATTCATGCCACTGATCTCCTTGGGCGAGACCGGGCCCACGTACGGCCCGGCGAGACGGCCCGGTGGGCGTCCTGCACGGACGGCCGCCGGCGCCAACGGGATTCTTTCGGGGACGCCCGACCCGGACGGGCGATGGTGGTGGTGGTGGTGCACGACCGGCACGGTGACCGGTCGATCGACGGCGGGATGTCGCCCCGGTGACACCGGGTGCCCTCGACTGCCTGCCTGCGCGGTGTGGCTCCCCCGAACCGCGTGCGCCGATTCTTGCATGGGAGCGCTTCCATGGCAATGGCTCGATGCGTCGCGGGCCGGCGGGGCTCGCCTGCGGAGCCGTTTCGGACGATACCCCCGAGTTCGCCCGAGCGGCACGTCCGAGACGTGGGCGGCACTACCGGATGGCCGGAGCGGGTCCGACACGACGAATACCGAACGCCGTGGGCCAACCGCAAGGCGGCGCGGTGCCAGAGATGACGCGGCGCGCACTGAAAGCCGCGTAGCACCCCTTCACCTCTTACCGGGCCAAAGGTCAAAACGCGAATCTTTCACTTCATAAGTCATGAAACGGTCTAACGTCGGTCTTAGCTCGGTTGTCGCCGGGCTCAGGACAACAGGGATGGAGTGACGCAGGTCATGGCTAAGAAGATGCTCGGGAAGGTCGTTGCGGGCGCCGCGCTCGGCGGCGCGTCGCTCCTGGTGTTCGCACCGGGGATCGCCTACGCCAACGGCCACGACGACGGCAGGGACCAGGACGGCAAGGTCTACGCCAAGCCGCACGTCGTCAAGGCCGGCGAAGAGATCAAGCTCCTCGAGATCTGCCCGGATCGGCAGGAGCACGCGTTCGTGTGGTCCAAGGTCACCGGCAAGGTCAAGCTCGAGCCGGCCAAGGAAGACCGGGGCGAGGACCGCGAGTGGGGCGAGGAGGAGGACTCCTACGACCACGAGAACGGCAAGGACGACGAGGGCAAGGACGAGAACGGTA
>NZ_JBEZDC010000006.1:25358-25932 GCF_040647935.1 Micromonospora sp. NPDC049204
AGGACGAGCACGGCAAGGACGACAAGGGCAAGGACCACGAGGGCAAGGACGAGAACGGCAAGGACGAGCACGGCAAGGACGACAAGGGCAAGGACCACGAGGGCAAGGACGAGAACGGCAAGGACGAGCACGGCAAGGACGACAAGGGCAAGGACGACAAGGGCAAGGACGAGAACGGCGGCCAGGGTGGCGGCGCTGCCGCCGACGCCTACGAGGACGAGGACAGCAAGGACTGGAAGGGCGAGGAGCACGGCCAGGACGCGGACGACAGCCGCGAGGAGAAGGACTGGAGCTCCAAGGACGAAGACAAGAAGGACTGGGAGTCCAAGGACGAGCACGGCTCGGACAAGGGCTGGGAGTCCAAGGACGAGCACGGCTCCGACAAGGGCTACGACTCGAAGGACGAGGACGAGTACAGCTCCGACAAGAGCTGGGAGTCCAAGGACGAGCACGGCTCCGACAAGGGCTACGACTCCAAGGACGAGGACGAGTACAGCTCCGACAAGAGCTGGGAGTCCAAGGACGAGCACGGCTCCGAGTACGGCTCCGACAAGGGCTGGGAGAACAAGGACGT
>NZ_JBEZDC010000006.1:26026-179193 GCF_040647935.1 Micromonospora sp. NPDC049204
GGACGAGCACGGCTCGGACGAGCGCGGCGGCTACGGCAAGGACGAGCACGGCTCGGACGAGCGCGGCGGCTACGGCAAGGACGAGCACGGCTCGGACGAGCGCGGCGGCTACGGCAAGGACGAGCACGGCTCGGACGAGGACAGCTGGGAGAAGGAGCGCGAGTTCGTCTACTACGGCGACGCCAAGGTCGACAAGGATGCCAAGCCGGGTCGCTACGAGCTCAAGGGCTCGTGCGGCGAGGGCGAGCTCGTCGTGCTGCCGCACGGCGGTGTCGACGGTGGTGACGGTGGCGCCAGCACCGGTACCGACCGTGGCCTGGCCACCGGCGGGGCGGGCCTGCTCGGCGCTGCCGCGCTCGGCGGGATCGTGCTGATGCGTCGTCGGCGGACCAATGGTTCGCTCGTCTGACGTGACGACGACACGGGCCGGCGGCCGTCACGGGAGACCGTGGCGTGCCGCCGGCGCGGCCGTCGTCGTCACTATGGCCATGCTCGGCGCTGGCATGATCGGCTTCGCTCTGAAGACCACCCCGCAGACCCGACCGCCGCAGCCGCTGGCCCAGGCCGGTCCCGAGGTGAGCGGGCCGGCCGACACCGCCACCGCCGTGCCCCCGGTCGACGGGCAGCCGGTCGGCCAGGGGGACGTTCCGGCCGGGTTGGCGCGCTCCGCGCCGACCAGCATCGAGATCCCCCGGATCGGCGTCAACGCGACGATCCTGTCCCTCGGCACCAACCCGGACGGGACCGTCCAGGTTCCCCCGTTGGAGCAGGCCGACCAGGCTGGCTGGTACGAGCCGGGAGCGAGCCCCGGCGAGACCGGTAACGCGGTCATCGTCGGGCACGTGGACTCGGCGAAGCTCGGCCCGGCCGTCTTCTTCGACCTCGGCTCTCTCGTGCCCGGTGACACCATCACGGTGCGGCGGGCGGACGGCCAGCCGGCCGCGTTCCAGGTCGACTCGGTGAAGTCGTACCCGAAGACGGCCTTCCCCACCGAGTTGGTGTACGGACCGAGCGACCGGCCCGGTCTGCGGGTGGTCACCTGCGGTGGTCAGTTCGACGAGGCCGCCAAGAGCTACCCGGACAACATCGTCGTCTTCGCCACCCTGGTGGCCTGATCGGGGACGAAACGAAACGCGGTCCGGCCGGTCGGGTCACCCCGACCGGCCGGACCGCGTCCGGCGTACCGACTCAGGCGGCCGCGGAGGTCCGCACCAGGGTGCGGATCTGGCGCAGCAGCACCGACAGGGCGGCGAGATCCGCCCGCGACTCGTCGAACTCCCCCATCGCCCGCCGGGCGCGGTGGATCGAGGTCGCGTTCGACTGCTCCCACTGCTGCACCCGCTCGTGCGGCGGCAGGTCCTCCGGGGTGGAGTCGAACACCTCCGCGGTGAGCGCGGCCAGCGCGGCGTACAGGTCGTAGCGCAGCGCCATCCGAGCCAACGTCTGCCAGCGGTCCTCGCGAGGCAGCAGGGAGATCTTCGACAGCAGCGAGTCCACCCGGAACAGGTCGGACAGCACGAAGTAGACCGAGGCCACCTCGCTGACGTCCCGCCCGCTGGCGTTCGCCGTCTCCACCACGTCCATCAGACCGAAGCTGTACATCAGCCGGGTCGCGCGTTCCGCCAGCTCGCGGGGCAGCCCACGCTCGGTCATCGAGTCCATGTGCGCGGCGATGCCCTGCCGCTCGTTGCCGTAGAACAGTTCCTCCAGCCCCGGCAGCAGCCGGGTTACACCGTCGCGCAGCCGGGCGATCTCGGCCGGCACGTCGATCGGTGAACGCCGGTTGGACACCAGCCACCGCACGGCCCGGTCGAGCAGCCGACGGGTGTCCAGGTAGACACTCGTCTGCAACTCCGGCGCGACCTTGTTGTCCAGCGCCTCGACCGCGTCCCACAGGTCGCGGAGGCCGAACACCTCGCTGACCACCACGTAGGCCCGGATCACGTCCGCCGCGCTGGCCGCCGTCTCCTCGACCACCCGGAAGATGAACGAGATGCCACCCCGGTTGATCGCCTCGTTGACCAGCACGGTGGTGACGATGTCGCGGCGCAGTCGGTGCTGGCCCATCCGGTCGGCGAAGCGCTCACGCATCGGCGTCGGGAAGTAGTTGACCAGGACCTCGGTCGTCCACTCCTCGTCCGCCAGACCCTCGGTGAGGATCTCCCGCTCCAGGACGATCTTCACGTACGCGAGCAGCACCGCGAACTCCGGCGCGGTCAGCCCGGACTCGCTGCGGACCGCCAACTCCTCATCCGGCGGCAGCGCCTCCAGCGCCCGGTCCAACCCACCCGACCGCTCCAACTCGTTGATCATCCGGCGGTGCACCGGAAGCAGCGAGGCGGCCTGGGCCTGGGCGTTGTTGATCGCCCGCGCCTGGTCGTAGTTGTCCCGCAGCACCAGCTCCGCGACCTCGTCGGTCATCCCGGCCAGCAGCTCGTCGCGCTCGGCCGTGGTCAACTCGCCGTCGGCCACCGCCGTGTTCAGCAGGATCTTGATGTTCACCTCGTGGTCGGAGGTGTCCACGCCGGCCGCGTTGTCGATGAAGTCGGAGAAGATCCGGCCGCCGGTCAACGCGTACTCGATCCGGCCGAGCTGGGTCCAGCCCAGGTTGCCGCCCTCGCCCGCGACCCGGCACCGCAGGTTGCGCCCGTCCACCCGGATCGCGTCGTTGGACTTGTCGCCCACCTCGGCGTTGGTCTGGGTGGACGCCTTGACGTAGGTGCCGATGCCGCCATTCCAGAACAGGTCCACCGGAGCGGTGACGATCGCCTTCATCAGCTCCTGCGGCGACAGGTGCGTGACGTCGTCGTCCAGGCCGATCGCCGCCCGGACCTGCGGCGTGATCGGGATGGACTTCGCGGTACGCGGGAAGATGCCGCCGCCGGCCGAGATCAGCTCCGGGTTGTAGTCCTCCCACGAGGACCGGGGCAGGTCGAACAGCCGCCGCCGCTCCGCGTACGAGGTGGCCGCGTCCGGCTCCGGGTCCAGGAAGATGTGCCGGTGGTCGAAGGCGGCCACCAACCGAATGTGCTCGGACAGCAGCATCCCGTTGCCGAACACGTCGCCGGACATGTCGCCGACGCCGACCACCGTGAAGTCCTGGGTCTGGGTGTCCAGGCCCAACTCCCGGAAGTGCCGCTTCACCGACTCCCAGGCGCCCCGGGCGGTGATGCCCATCTTCTTGTGGTCGTAGCCGGCGGAGCCGCCGGAGGCGAAGGCGTCGCCCAGCCAGAAGTTGTGTGCCGTGGAGATCTCGTTGGCGATGTCGGAGAACGTCGCCGTGCCCTTGTCCGCCGCGACCACCAGGTACGGGTCGTCGGCATCGTGCCGGACCACGTCCTCGGGCGGCACGATCTGCCCGCTGACGATGTTGTCGGTGACGTCGAGCATCGCGCCGACGAACTCCTGGTAGCAGGCGACCGCCTCGTCCCGGTCACCCGGCTTCTGCTTCAGCACGAAGCCGCCCTTGGCGCCCACCGGCACGATCACGGTGTTCTTCACCATCTGCGCCTTGACCAGGCCGAGCACCTCGGTCCGGAAGTCCTCCCGACGGTCGGACCAGCGCAGCCCGCCCCGGGCCACCGGCCCGAACCGCAGGTGTACGCCCTCGAAGCGGGGCGAGTAGACGAAGATCTCGAACTTCGGTCGGGGCGCGGGCAGGTCCGGGATGGCCTGCGGGTCGAGCTTGAACGCCACGTACGCCTTCGGTCGCCCGTCGGCGCGCTTCTGGTAGAAGCTGGTCCGCAGGGTCGCCTCGATCAGCGTCAGGTACGACCGCAGGATCCGGTCCTGGTCGAGGCTGGCCACGTCGTCCAGCCCGGCCCGGATCGTCTCGACCAGCTCACCGCTGCGCTGCTGCCGCTGCTCGGTGGTCTGCTCGCCCGGCGCGAACCGGGTCTCGAACAGCTCCACCAGCAACGCGGCGAGCTTCGGGTACGCGATGAACGTCTGCTCCATGTAGTCCTGGGAGAAGACCGTGCCGGCCTGCCGCAGGTACTTCGCGTACGCCCGCAGCACCACCACCTGCCGCCAGGTGAGCCCGCCGCGCAGCACCAGCTCGTTGAACCGGTCCACCTCGGCCTCACCGCGCCAGGCCGCCGCGAAGGCGTTCTCCACGTGCGGGCGCACCTCGGACAGCTCGTGGTGCCCCTCGGGCAGCATCAGGCCGAAGTCGTACAGGTAGACGCGCCCGTCGATCCGGTCCACCTCGTACGGGTGCTCGTCGACCACCCGCACACCGAGGGAGTGCAGCACCGGCAGCACGGCGGAGAGCATCATCGGTTCGCCGTACCGGTAGACCTTGAACCGGACGTCCATCGCCTCGGCCAAATCCGCGCCGGGGACCCGGGTGCCCGGCCGGGGCGCCAACTGCTTACGGAAGAGGTGCATCTCCAGCTGGCCGGGCTCCTCCAGCAGCTCCAGCTTCGCCAGGTCCTTCATCGCCTCGTACGGCGTGTGCCCGTCCTTGTAGCCCTCCGGGAACGCGTCGGCGTACCTGGTGAACAGGTGCTTGGCCTGCTCGTCGCCGAGCTTGCGCTCCAGCACCAGCCGGTAGTCGTCGTCCCAGAGTCGGGTCGCGTCGGCCAACTCCTCGGCCAACAGGTCGGCGTCGATGTCGCCGGGCGGTCGCGTCGGGTCGGTACGCACGATGAAGTGCACCCGGGCCAGCATCGACTCGGTGACACGGGTGGTGTAGTCCACCCCGACACCGTTCAGCTCCCGCAGCAGGATGTCCTGCATGCGCAGCCGGTTCTGCGTGGTGAACCGGTCCCGGGGCAGGTAGATCAGGCAGGAGATGAACCGCCCGTACGCGTCCCGGCGCAGGAAGACCCGCAGCTGCCGACGACCGGCCATCCGCAGTACGCCGATCACCGCGTGGTAGAGGTCGTCGGTCTTGATCTGGAACAGCTCGTCGCGGGGGTAGGTCTCCAGGATCTGGATCAGATCCTTGCCCGAGTGGCTGCGCCGGCTCAGGCCGGAGCGGTCCAGCACCTCGGCCACCTTGCGGCGCACCACCGGCAACTCCCGGACGCTGGTCCGGTACGCGGCGGTGGAGAACAGGCCGAGGAAGCGCCGTTCGCCGATCACCTCGCCGGCCTCGTTGAAGATCTTGAAGCCGATGTAGTCCAGGTACGCCGAGCGGTGCACGGTGGCCCGCGAGTTGGCCTTGGTGATGATGAGCAGGCGCTTCTCCAGCACCTTGTCGTGCGCCTCCGGCGTCATCGACGCCAGCGGCCGAGCCTCCGGCGCGTCGGAGCGCAGGATGCCCAGACCCGTGCCGAGCACCGCCTCCAACGCCTTGCCGTCGACCTCGTCGCCGGCATCGCCGCTCGCGACGTCGACCAGCCGGTACTCCCGGTAGCCGAGGAAGGTGAAGTGGTCGTGGGCCAGCCACCGCAGCAGCTCCACCGAGTCGGTGATGTCCTTCTCCGGCACCGGCGGCCGGTTCTCGGCGGTACGCGCGGAGGCCAACTCGTCGGCGAGCGCGAGCGAGCGCTGACGCATCTTCGGCCAGTCCTCCACCGCCTCCCGCACGTCGGTGAGCACCCGCTGCAGCTCGCGGCGCAGCCGGTCCCGCTCGGCCGCGTCCCGGACCGGGTCGATCTCGATCCGCATCCAGCTCTCGATGATGTCGCCGGCGATCGCGTCGTCCGGCTCCACGTCCGCCGAGACCTCGGTGAGGCGGCCCAACGGCTCCCGCCGCACCACCACCAGCGGGTGCACCAGCAGATGCACGTCCAGGTGGTACGAGTTGAGCAGCGCGGTCACCGAGTCGACCAGGAACGGCATGTCGTCGGTGACGATCTCGACGACCGTGTGGTGCTGGTCGGCGTGCGGCTCGTGGATCCGCAGCTTCAACTCGCCCGGCACCCGCTGTTGGGCGAGGTCCCGGTGCGCCCGGGCCGCGTCGAGCATCTCTTCCGCCGTGAAGCCGACCAGCTCCTCGTCCGGTGCGAACCGCCAGAAACGGCCGACGAGTGTCGCCGCGTCGTGGTCGTCCCCCGCGAGCGCGACAGCCTGAGCCACCAGCCGCTCCGCGTTGGGAACTGGTTCGTCGAGCTCGGCGTCCTCCACGTCGTCGGCCAACGCCTCGGTGGGCAGGCCCAGATCGTAGATGGTGTCGATGCTCGACCCGGTCAGCCCCGTGACTCCCGTGTCGAGCCGGCCGTAGCCGTCCCCGTCGGTCGCCGAATCGAAGCTGTCGTCGTCCCGGCCGGAGTCATCCTGCCGGAGGTCGGGTTCCGGTTTGATCGCCGGACGCCGGTCCATCGGTGCCACTCCCCTCGACCCACCGCGTTGTGGGTCACTCTGCCGCTCAGCCTAGGCCCTGCCGTTGTGCGCCTTCGTCGGCGGACCACTGGCCAGACGTCCGGATCGGGACTTTGTCCTTTCACCCGTTGCGGGTCCGAGGTTGGCCGGCTGCGGGATACCCCGCCACGCGATGTTCATCACACCGGCCCGGCCCGTCTTTGAGCGCGCCCGCCATGCTGGGGGACGTTGGGGACGGCGTCGGCGTACTACCGTGCGAAGGCGCTCCGAGATCGGAAGGACCAGCTTCATGCCCTCGTCGTACCCCCGGCCCCTCCGGCCGAACCCCGTCCGCCGTGTGGCCGCCGCCCTCACCGCGGCGCTGCTCATGGCCGGCGTTCTGGTTGGCTGCTCGGCTGACGACGGGCCGGAGGGCAGTCTCGACGCCTTCCTCGCCGGTTGGCGCAGCGGCGATCTCCAGGCGGTCGGTCTGATCGACCCGACCGGCAGCAAGCTGCCCTCGACCGAGGTGAGTCGCCAGATCAAGGAGCTCTCCGGTGAGCTGGCGGCGACCCCGCCCACGCTGACGCGTCGTGGCGAGCCGAAGGTGAAGGCGGACATCGCCACCACAACCGTCCAGGTGGAGTGGAAGCTGCCCGGTCAGACCCCCTGGACTTACGACCGGGAGGTGCGTCTCGCCAAGGGCGACGACGACCAGTGGCAGGTGATCTGGGAGCCGAAGGTGGTGCACGAGCAGCTCACCGAGGGTGACCGGTTGGCGTTGCGCCGCGACGCCAGCACCCGCGCCGGGGTGCTGGACGCCGCCGGCCAACCGATCGTGACCCCCCGGCCGGTGGTGCGGGTCGGCGTGCAGCCCGACGGGGTCACCGATCTCGGCAAGCTCGTCAAGGACCTCGACGCGGCGTTCAAGGCCATCCGCCCGGCGCTGGTCCCCGGCGTCGACCTGGCCGACCTGCCCGACCGGGTGACCAAGGCCGAGCCGGGCGCCTTCGTCGAGGTGGTGTCGCTCCGCGAGGAGGCGTACCGGCAGATCAAGCCCCGGATCTACGACCTGCCCGGCACCAAGTTCGTCTCCGACAAGATCGACCTGGCGCCCACCCGCGAGTTCGCCCGTGCGGTGCTCGGCTCGGTCGACCCGGCGCAGGCCGACGACCTCGCCGCACACCCCGACCGGTACGTCGTCGGCGACCTGGTCGGGCACGGCGGGCTGCAGGGCCGCTACGACGAGCGACTGCGCGGTGGCCCCGGGCTGACCGTGGTGGTCGAGCGTCCCGTCGAGGGCGGCAAACTGGAACCGACCGGCACCGAGTTGTTCCGCCGGGAGCCGCAGCCCGGTCAGGCGCTGAAGACCACGCTTGACGTCGCCGTCCAGAATGCGGCCGACGGGGCCCTGCGCGCCGAGCCACGGCGGTCCTCGATGGTGGCGCTCCGGATCAGCGATGGTGCCGTGCTCGCCGCGGCGAACGGCCCTGGCCCGGCCGGGGAGAATCTGGCCTTCGACGCTCAGGTGCCTCCGGGCTCCACGTTCAAGATGGTCAGCGCGCTCGGCCTGCTGGACCGGGGTGCGGTCACTCTGGACGGGCCGGTGGCCTGCCCGAAGACCTTCACCGTGGACGGTCGCTCCTTCAAGAACTCCGACAACTTCGAACTCGGCTCGGTGCCGTTCCGCACCGACTTCGCCAAGTCCTGCAACACGGCGTTCGCCTCGCTCGCGCCGAAGCTCGGCGGTGACGGGCTGGCCGCCGCCGGCCGCTCGTTGGGCCTGGAGGGTCAGTGGGACCTCGGCACGGACGCCTTCACCGGCAAGGTGTCCGCGGGTGGCAGCCCGGCCGAGCAGGCCGCGGCATCGTTCGGGCAGGGCACCACGCTGGTCAGCCCGCTGGCCATGGCCGGTGCCACCGCGGCGGTCGCCCGAGGCCGCTTCGAGCAGCCGAAACTGCTCATCGACCCGGCGCCGGCCAAGCCGGCCCCGCCGGGCGAGCAACTCAAGCCGGAATCGGTCGCGGCACTGCGCGCGATGATGCGCGAGGTGGTCACCACGGGCACCGGCAGCGCGCTGAAGGACGTGCCGGGCGAGGTCTACGGCAAGACCGGCACCGCCGAGTACGACGACAACCCGGCCCATACCCACGCCTGGTTCGTCGGTTGGCGGGGCGACGTGGCGTTCGCCGTCTTCGTGGAGAAGGGCGGCGCCAGCACGGCGTCGGCCGTCCCGATCGCCGAGCGCTTCCTCCGCGCCCTCCCCCCGTCCTGACACCAACGCCGCTCAGGAACGCCCAGCCCCGACCCGCCGCCCAACCCCGACCGCACGCCCAGCCGGCAACCCCCGCCCAGCCCGAACCGCACGCCCGGCCGGCACCCCCGCGCACCGCTCCGGCGTTGATCCACTCGGTTTTGCTGAAACCGCGCTATCCGAGCCACTCGGACGCCGCGACATCATGAAAGCCGAGTCGATCATGACCCGGCGGGGCGGCGTTCGGGTCAGGCGGTGTCGGCTTTGCGATGGTCCGGGGCATTCTCGGCCGGTGGGGAGGGTCGGCGGAGCAGACCCGGGCCGGCCGACGCGGGTGGGCCGACCGGCTCCCGCTCGGTCGTGGCCGGGAGGTGGGCCGCGCCCTCGGCGGAGTCACCACCGAATCGGCCGGAAGCAGCCACCGCACCATCGGGGCGGTCGATGCCGGCCCGGTCATCGGCGACGGCTCCCGGATCGGCGGACCCCGCCTCCGGGAGCGGCGTGGCATCGACGGCCGGAGACCACGAGGGGGCATCGGCGAAGGACGCCGCGCCGCCGATCACACCAGCCACCCCACCAAGCCGCTCCGCGCGGTCCAGTCCACCGATCCGCTCCGCGCGGTCCACCCCACCAACCCGCTCCGCGCGGTCCACCCCACCAACCCGCTCCGCGCGGTCCAACCCACCTGCACCTTCGTCGTGGCCGGGTCGCTCGGTGGGAGCCGGGGTCCGGCCGTTGCCGCGGCGGGGGCCGGGGGTCGGCCGGGACGACAGCAGCCGGGGCGGCACCGCCTCCGGGGCGGTGACCGGGGCCAGGCCGGCGACGACGGTGTTGACGATCTCGGCCGCGTACGAGCCGTCGGGGTCGTAGTCGGGGTCGAACACGGTCAGCTCCACGCCGAGGCAGTGTGGGGTGTCGACCAGGCCGGCGAGCAGGATCTCCAGCTCGGCGAAGGCGATCCCACCGGGGTCGGGGGCATCGACGGCGGGCATCACCGCGGGGTCGAGCACGTCCACGTCGATGTGCACCCAGTAGCCCGCGCAGTCGGCGAGCTGCTCGTGCGCCCACTGCGCGGTCCGGGCGGCGCCCTCGGCGCGCAGCGCCGGCACCGGCCGGGTGGTGATCCCGGCGGCCTGGAGGTCGAGCCGGTACTCGTCCTGGGCTCGGATGCCCAACACCACCACGTCGATGTCGCGGAAGTAGGGCCGGCGGCCCTCGATCGCGGCCAGGTCGGCCTGGCCGCGCCCGGTGACGAGGGCCAGGTCCTCCCCGGCGGCCGCCCCGACGTAGGAGGCGTTGCCGGGGTGCCGGAAGTCGGAGTGCCCGTCGACGAAGACCAGCCCGATCCGCCCGCCGACGGCTTCACCGAGGCGGTGCATGGCCAGCGCCGAGCCGAGCAGCACGGAGCAGTCGCCGCCCAGCACCACCGGGAACTCGCCCCGGTCGATGATCGAGCCGATCCGCTCGGCGAGGGCCAGCGAGTAGTCGGCGATCTCCCGGGCGTGGCACACCCCGTCGCCGGGCCGCCAGTCGCCCGGGTCGTACCGTGCCGGGGTGACGCAGCCGGCGTCGCGGGCGCGGAGCCGGGCCAGCAGTTCGTGGTCGCGCAGTGCGCCGGGCGCCTTGGCGCACCCGGGGACCGACGTGGACGTCGGCGGCCGCAGACCGAGATTTGTCGGCGCGTCGAGGACGGCGATCCGGCGCATCATGAGCTCCCGTCCTCGTTGGTCGGGCGGGCCGGCCGGAACGCCGGCCCGCGCTGGCGTGCTGTGAACTCAGAACAGGGCGCTGGCCAACGCCCGGCGCGCCGAGGCGACGGCCGGATCGTCCGGGCCGGCGATGGAGAAGAGCGAGACCAGGTGCTGGCGGGCGGTCTCCCGGTCTTCTCCGGCGGTGCGCCGGACCAGACCGACGAGCCGGGCGTACGCCTGCTCGGCCAGACCGCTGAGCACCTCGATGTCGGCGGCCAGCAGCTGCGCGGCCACGTCGTCGGGGGCGCTCTCGGCGGCGGCCAGCGCGGCGGCCGGGTCCGCGCCGGCGACCCGGCGGGCCACCCCGACCTGGGCCAGCCCGGCGGTGGCCGCGGCGTCCGCCGGGGCGTCGGCCAGAATCTTCCGGTACGCCTGCTCGGCGGCGTCCAGGTCGCCGCTCATCAGCGCGTCGTCGGCCTCGTCGAGGCGGGGGTCCTCCGGCTCGGCGACTGTCACGCCGCCGGCCTTGAGTACGGCCTGGATCCACTGCCGCAACTGGGCCTCGGGCACCACGCCGGAGAAGGCGTCGACCGGCTGGCCGCCGACGACCGCGTAGACCATGGGGATGCCCTGGACTCGGAACATCTGTGCGATTCGCGGATTTTCCTGCACGTCGACCCGGGCCAGCACCCAGGTGCCGCCGCCCTCGGCGTTCAACTGCTCCAGGACCGGGGCGAACTCGTCGCTCTCCGGGAAGCCGGCCGCGCCGAAGAACACGACGACGGGCACGGCCATCGACCGTTCGAGCACCTCGGACTGGATTGTCGCCTCGGTGACGTCGACGATGGCGGTGCTCCCGCCGGCGGTGGGCGCGCCGGGGGTGCCGTTGGACGGGCCGCCCTGTGGGGGCGTGCCGGGGCGGGTACTTGCTGGTGCGGGGCCACGCAGCGTGCTGAGGTCGACCGCGCCGCGGGTGAAGATCGACGAGGTGATCCGTGGGTCGCTCATGGTTACCTAGTCTCGCACGTGAGCCCCCGATCTCAGGTCACCCACAACCCCGACGTTGCAACTCTCACGCCCCACCCCCACCCCCGGCGATCGGGCATTTCTGCCGCCAGGAAGTGGGCGGCGGGTGCGTGATCGACGGGGGTGGTGGTATGGGTCAGAAGCGGGCGGGTTCGCGGTGGGTGCCCCACTCGGCGCGGAGGGCGTCGCAGATCTCACCGAGGGTCGCTTCGGCGCGGACGGCGTCGAGCATCGCGGGGATCATGTTCTCGTCGGTGCGGCTGACGTCGACCATCCGGGCCACCGCCGCGCGGACCGCCGACTCGTCCCGCGCACCCTTGCGCTCGGCCAGCACCCGGCGCTGCTCCAGCTCCACCTCGTGCGAGATGCGCAGGATCTCCAGCTCCTTGGCGACCGTACCGGTGTGGCAGTTGACCCCGACGATCTTCTTGTCACCCTTCTCCAGGGCCTGCTGGTAGACGAAGGCCGACTCGGCGATGTGCCCGGTGAACCACCCGTCCTCGATGCCGCGCAGGATGCCCGAGGTCATCGGGCCGATCTGGTGCGGCCCGTCCCCGCCGAGCTGCCGGATCCGGGCGAAGATCTCCTCCGCCTCGGCCTCGATCTTGTCGGTCAGCGCCTCGACGTACCAGGAGCCGCCGAGCGGGTCGGCCACGTTGACCACGCCGATCTCCTCCATCAGCACCTGCTGGGTACGCAGGGCGATCTCGGCTGACTCGTCGGTGGGCAGCGCCAGGGTCTCGTCGAGCGCGTTGGTGTGCAGCGAGTTCGTGCCGCCCAGCACCGCCGCGAGCGCCTCGACAGCGGTCCGTACGACGTTGTTGACCGGCTGCTGCGCGGTCAGCGACACCCCGGCGGTCTGCGTGTGGAAACGCAGCCACAGGGCCTTCTCGCTTGTCGCGCCGTAGACGTCGCGCAGCCAGCGGGCCCAGATTCGGCGGGCGGCGCGGAACTTGGCGATCTCCTCGAAGAAGTCGAGGTGCGAGTCGAAGAAGAAGCTCAGCCCCGGCGCGAACACGTTCACGTCCAAGCCGCGCGAGAGGCCCAGCTCGACGTACCCGAAACCGTCGGCCAGGGTGTACGCCAACTCCTGCGCGGCGGTCGAGCCGGCCTCGCGGATGTGGTAGCCGGAGACCGACAGCGGCTTGTAGCGCGGGATCTCGGCGGCGCAGTATTCCATCAGGTCGCCGATCAGGCGCAGGTGCGGCTCCGGGTCGAAGAGCCACTCCTTCTGCGCGATGTACTCCTTGAAGATGTCGGTCTGCAGCGTGCCGTCCAGCTTGGACAGGTCGGCACCCTGCCGCTCGGCGGCGACCAGGTACATGCAGAACACCGGCACGGCCGGACCGGAGATCGTCATCGAGGTGGTGACGTCGGCCAGGTCGATGCCGTCGAAGAGCGCCTGCATGTCGGTGGCGGTGTCGATGGCGACGCCACAGTGGCCGACCTCGCCGAGCGCCTGCGGGTCGTCCGAGTCGCGGCCCATCAGCGTCGGCATGTCGAACGCGACCGAGAGGCCGCCACCGCCGGCGCCGAGGATCATCTTGTAGCGCTCGTTCGTCTGCTGGGCGTTACCGAAGCCGGCGAACTGCCGGATCGTCCAGGTCCGCCCGCGGTAGCCGGTCGGATAGAGACCCCGGGTGTACGGGTACTCGCCCGGCCAGCCGATCCGCTCGAAGCCCGGGTACGCGCTGCCCTCGGGCGGCCCGTAGACCGGTTCGACCGGCATCCCGGAGAGCGTGGTGAAGTCAGCGTCGCGCTTGCGTGCGGCGTCGTACCGGGCCTGCCAACGCGCCCGTCCGGCGTCGATCTCGTCGGCGTCCATGAGCAGGGCTCCTCCTCGGGTCCTCGACTGCACGTCGAGTGTAGGGCCCACACCTGAACGATCGCTAAGTCCCGTCGTACCGACCGGTAACGTGCGAGCTGGGCCTTAGACGGCCGGCCCGCCCATCGCCACGTCGTCGACCCGGATGTTGACCTCGTCGACCCGCAGCCCGTACGCCTCGACCGCCTCGGTCACCCGAGCCCGCACCTGCCCGGTGATCTCCGGGACCGGCTGGCCGGCGTGAATCACCAGCACCAGGTTGACCACCGCGGCATCGCCGGTCACGTGGGCCGAGCAGCCCCGTCGGGCATCGCCCACCTGATCCAGCCCGACCCGGTCCAGCACCGAGTTGAAGAATCGGGCCACGTCCCCGCCCAACTCGGCCACTCCGGGAACAGCGCGGGCCGCCGCGACGGCGATCTTCTCGATCACCTCGTCGGACACCTGCGTCGTTCCGCCGGCCCCCGCCGACGCCGTGGTCAGCTCCCGCGTCACCTCGTGGTCCATCGCCACTCCCCCTGCTCCTCGCGCCACCGCGCCGGCACACCGCCCGGCCCCCACCGCCGTGGGGCGCTGCGAGCCTACAAGGAGGGAATGCCACCAGGGTGTCCCCGGTGGACGGTCAGCGGGCGAGCTGGGCGAGCAGTTCGTCCGCCGCCCGGTAGGGGTCGATCGCGCCCTCGGCCACCTTGGCGGCGAGCGTGGCCAACTCCGTACCGTCGCGCAGTGAGCCGATCCGGGCGCGCAGGGTGCCGAGCGCGATCGCCTCGACCTCGGCGGCGGCCCGCGCCTCCTGGCGCCGACGCAGCTCGCCGTGCTCGACGAGCCAACCCCGGTGCTTGTCGATCGCCGCCGCGATCTCGTCGATGCCCTCGCCGCGCGCGGCGACCGAGCGGACCACCTGCGGTCTCCACTGCCCCGGGCCACGCTCACCGAGGGCGATCATGCCCTGGATGTCGCGGACGGTGGCGTCGACGCCGTCCCGGTCGGCCTTGTTGACCACGAACACGTCGGCGATCTCCAGGATGCCGGCCTTGACCGCCTGGATCGCGTCACCCATGCCGGGAGCGAGCAGCACCAGCGTGGTGTCGGCCAGCG
The DNA here is from genome assembly GCF_040647935.1 of Micromonospora sp. NPDC049204. Classification (NCBI taxonomy): domain Bacteria; kingdom Bacillati; phylum Actinomycetota; class Actinomycetes; order Micromonosporales; family Micromonosporaceae; genus Micromonospora; species Micromonospora sp. NPDC049204. The sequence goes on from NZ_JBEZDC010000006.1 coordinate 40,170, forward strand.
AGGCCACCTCCACCTCGGCCTGTCCGACCCCGACGGTCTCCACCAGCACCACGTCACAGCCGGCGCCCTCCAGCACCCGGACCGCCTGCGGCGTCGCCGCGGCCAACCCGCCGAGGTGACCCCGGCTGGACATGGACCGGATGTAGACGCCCGGATCGGTGGCGTGGTCCTGCATCCTTACCCGGTCGCCGAGGATCGCTCCACCGGTGAACGGGCTGGACGGGTCGACCGCCAGCACGCCGACCCGGTGCCCCTTCGCCCGCAGCGCGCGGACCAGCTCGTTCGTGGTGGTCGACTTACCCACCCCGGGCGAACCGGTCAGCCCGACGACCTGGGCCTGCCCGGCGTACGGCGCCAACGCGGCGGCGATCGCCGGCAGCAGCTCGTCGCCGTTCTCCACGAGGGTGATCAGCCGGGCCACCGCGCGGGGGTCACCCGCGCGGGCGCGTTCGACAAGCATCGGTACGTCCCGGGTGCGGCGCACCGACGTGGCACCCGCGGACGGGACGCGCTCCGCCGCGTCGCTCACCGCACCACCCTTGTTCGCGACCGCGGCGCTCGCAGAACCGGCTCACGTCCCGCGGTCACTGGTCCACCGCAGCCTTGCCCGGCACGTGGATGATCAGCGCGTCGCCCTGACCACCGCCACCGCAGAGCGCCGCCGCGCCGGTACCGCCGCCGCGCCGCTTCAGCTCCAGAGCGAGGGTGAGGACGAGACGAGCGCCGGACATGCCGATCGGGTGCCCCAGCGCGATGGCGCCGCCGTTGACGTTGACCCTGTCCGGGCTGATGCCGAGGTCCCGGGTGGACTGCACACCGACCTGCGCGAACGCCTCGTTGATCTCGATCAGGTCCAGGTCGGCGACGCTCAGGCCGCCCTTCTTCAACGCGTGGTTGATCGCGTTGGACGGCTGCGAGTGCAGGGAGTTGTCCGGGCCGGCCACGTTGCCGTGCGCACCGATCTCGGCCAGCCAGGTCAGCCCCAGCTCGATGGCCTTGGCCTTGCTCATCACGAGCACGGCGGCGGCGCCGTCGGAGATCGGCGACGAACTGCCGGCGGTGATGGTGCCGTCCTTGGCGAAGGCGGGGCGCAACTTGGCCAACGACCCGACGGTGGTATCCGGGCGGATGCCCTCGTCCTCGCTGATCACCAGCGGGTCACCCTTGCGCTGCGGGATCACCACCGGGGCGATCTCGTCGGCGAAGTGACCGTTCTTCTGCGCGGCGGCGGCCCGCTGGTGGCTGGCGGCGGCGAACGCGTCCTGCTCCTCGCGGGTGATGCCGTGCCGGGCACCGAGGCGCTCGGTCGACTCGCCCATCGAGCAGCAGTCAAAGGCGTCGCTGAGCCCGTCGTGCGCCATGTGGTCCTTGACCACCACGTCGCCGTACTTGTGGCCGGTGCGCTGACCCATCAGCAGGTGCGGGGCGTTGGTCATCGACTCCATGCCGCCGGCCACCACGATGTCGAACTCGCCGGCACGGATCAGCTGGTCGGCCAGGGCGATCGCGTCCAGGCCGGAGAGGCAGACCTTGTTGATGGTCAGCGCCGGCACCGACATCGGCACGCCGGCCTCGACCGCGGCCTGCCGCGCCGGAATCTGACCGGCGCCGGCCTGCAGCACCTGCCCCATGATCACGTACTGGACCTGGTCCGGGCTGACCCCGGCCCGCTCCAGCGCGGCCTTGATGGCGATCCCGCCCAGCTTCGTGGCCGGAAGGTCCTTGAGGTTGCCCAGCAGCCGGCCCATCGGGGTCCGCGCGCCGCTGACGATCACCGAAGCCATGCCTGCCTCCGAGGGGGGTGCCGAGCTGTACGCCTTAACGATTGTTCGGTCAGACTAGCGCCATGACTGAGAACTCCTCCGCCGAGCCTGGTGCCGACTCCGTCACAGACATCGGGCTTCGCAAAATCGACCACGTCGGGATCGCCGTGGCCGACCTGGACGCCGCCATCGACTTCTACCAGCGGACGTTCGGGATGCGCTGTGTGCACGTCGAGACCAACGCCGAGCAGGGCGTGCGGGAGGCGATGCTGGCCGTCGGGCCGACCACCGAGGGTGGCTGCGTGCAACTGCTCGCCCCGCTCTCCCCGGAGTCGACGATCGCCAAGTTCCTGGACCGCAACGGTCCGGGTGTGCAGCAGGTCGCGTACACGGTGGTGGACATCGACGCGGCGTGCGCGGCGCTGCGCGCCCGGGGGATGCGGCTGCTCTACGAGACACCGCGGCGCGGCACCGCGGACAGCCGGATCAACTTCGTCCACCCGAAGGACGCCGGTGGCGTCCTCGTCGAACTGGTCCAACCCGCCCCCACCGCCCACTGACCCCCGCACGTGGCGCACCGTCCCGCGCCACGTGCGCGCACGTCAGTGCGCGGTTGGTGGGGCGGCCGGACACCTTCACGCATCGGCGGATGCAGTTTTTCACAGAGGACTTCCCGGTCTAGCTACCGTTCAGTAACGTCCGGCCCCACCGGAGCGCGACCGGGGTCGGATGTGTCGAATGCCGACATGGCGGTCGTGACCCACCGGCGCCGACGATGGCAGCACCCGGGCCCGTGCGGGTGCGGACGAACCGGAGGTCACCGTGCAGGACATCCTCGAAGCGATCATGGCGGCGGAGGAATCGAACGATCCGGACCGCGAACTCGCCGGCGTCGCCGGGCTGCCCGTACCGGAGAGTTACCGAGGCGTCGTGGTCCGCGCCGAGGAGGCCCGGATGTTCGACGGCAAGCCCACCCGGGACAAGGACCCGCGCAAGGCGTTGCACGTCCAGGAGGTGCCGACGCCGGAACTGGCGCCGGGCGAGGCGTTGGTCGCGGTGATGGCCAGCGCGATCAACTACAACACGGTGTGGACCAGCATCTTCGAGCCGCTGCCCACCTTCAGGTTCCTCCAGCGCTACGGCCGGGTCTCCGAGCTGACCCGCCGGCACGACCTGCCGTACCACGTCGTCGGCTCGGACGCGGCGGGCGTGGTGCTGCGCACCGGTCCCGGGGTGACCCGCTGGGCACCCGGCGACGAGGTGGTCGCGCACTGCCTCTCCGTCGAGCTTGAGGACGCCGCCGGGCACGACGACACCATGCTGGACCCGCAGCAGCGGATCTGGGGCTTCGAGACCAACTTCGGTGGGCTGGCCGAGCTGGCGGTGGTCAAGGCCAACCAACTGATGCCCAAGCCACGGCACCTGAGCTGGGAGGAGGCGGCCAGCCCCGGGCTGGTCAACTCCACCGCGTACCGGCAGCTCGTCTCGCATCACGGGGCCAACATGAAGCAGGGCGACGTGGTGTTGATCTGGGGCGCCTCCGGCGGCCTCGGCGGATACGCCACCCAGATGGCACTCAACGGTGGCGCGATCCCCGTCTGCGTCGTCTCCTCGCCGGAGAAGGCGGAGCTGTGCCGCCGGATGGGTGCGGACCTGGTCATCGACCGGGCGGCGGAGGGTTTCCGCTTCTGGAAGGACGAGGAGACCCAGGACCCGGACGAGTGGAAGCGCTTCGGCGAGCGGATCCGCGAGCTGACCGCCGGCGAGGACCCGGACATCGTCTTCGAGCACCCGGGTCGGGAGACCTTCGGCGCCAGCGTCTACGTGGCCCGGCGCGGTGGGACGATCGTCACCTGCGCCTCCACGAGCGGCTTCCAGCACCAGTACGACAACCGTTACCTCTGGATGCACCTCAAGCGGATCGTCGGCAGCCACTTCGCCAACTACCACGAGGCGTGGCAGGCCAACCGTCTGGTCGCGCTCGGCAAGGTGCACCCGACGGTGTCCCGCACCTACTCCCTGGAGCAGACCGGTCAGGCCGCGTACGAGGTGCACCGCAACGCCCACCAGGGCAAGGTCGGGGTGCGGTGCCTCGCACCGACGGACGGCCTGGGCGTACGCGACGGGGAGCTGCGGGCCCGGCACGAGGAGGCGATCAACCGCTTCCGGGGGCACTGACCGGCACCGCCGGTCCGGGGCACTGGCCGGCACCGCCGGTCCGGGGCACTGACCGGCACCGCCGGCCCGGGGCACTGGCCGGCACCGCCGGCCGGACGGATGAACGCTCGATGGCCAATGCGCTGATCGGACATTGTTCTTCCGCTCCCATTAGCGGAAAACCCGCCCGGATCGAACAAAGGGCCTCGGGGTAACCCCGGGGCCCTTTTCCGCGTCACGCTCCGTGGCGTCCGACCCGCCCGGGACCTGCCAAGATCGGCGATTGGTCCCCCTCCGCCGATGGCGGGAGTTGACCATGTAAAGAGGCCACGAAAGCTGCGCACCGCTCTTGCGAAGCACCCTGGGGCGTCTGCCAGTATGTCCCAATGCCCCAGCAGCAGTCCTCCCCTCTCGCGTTCTTCGATAACGCGAACTCGCAGCCAGACTTCACCGTCGGCCTGCGCGGTTACAACACTCACCAGGTCGATGACTTCCTCGGCCGGATGACCGCCGCGCTGACCCAGTCCGAGCAGGCCCGTGCCGAGGCCGAGCAGCGGATGAACGACGCCCAGCGTCGGCTCCGCCAAGCCGAACAGCGCATGAGTGCGCTGGAGCAGAAGCTCACCGACACGAACAAGCAGCTCGAAGAGAACAGCCGGCCCACCCTCTCCGGCCTCGGCACCCGCGTCGAGCAGATCCTCCGGCTCGCCGAGGAGCAGGCGAACGACCACCGCAACGAGGCGAAGCGCGAGTCGGAGGGCATCCTCTCCGCCGCCCGCCTCGAGGCCCGCGAGATCACCGACAAGGCGCGTGCCGAGGCCGCGGCCATGAAGGCCAGCGCCGAGCGAGAGGCGGGCAACCTGCGCACGGCCGCCGAGCGCGAGGCCGCCGAGGTCCGGGTGCAGGCCCGCCGTGAGGCTGACACGCTGCGCGCGGACGCCGACCGCGAGACCAAGCAGCTGCGTACCGTGACGGCGCACGAGGTCGCCGAACTGAAGTCGACAGTCGAGCGGGAGGTGGCCACCCTTCGGGCCACCGCCGAGCGGGAGATCACCCAGCAGCGGGCCAAGGCCGCCCGCGAGGCTGAGGAGAAGCGCGCCGAGGCGACCAAGCTGCTGACCGACGCGCGGGACAAGCGCGACAAGGACCTTCAGGCTCTGGAGCTCCAGCTGGCCGAGCGGCGGGAGAAGTCCGAGCGCGAGGAGTCCGAGCGGCACGCTGCACAGGTCTCGCAGACCCAGAAGATGGTCAGCGAGGCCGAGCAGCGTGCTCGGGCCGCGCAGGAGCGGGCGAAGGAGATCGAGCAGCGCGCCGAGGCCCGCCGGGTCGAGTCGGAGCGCAACGCCGCCGAGACGGTGGACAAGGCCAAGGCGCACTCCGAGAAGACCCTCAACGAGGCAAAGGCCGAGTCGCAGCGTCTGCTCTCCGAGGCCCGTACCGAGGCGGAACTGACCACGCAGGCCGCCCGCCGCGAGGTCGAGGACCTCACCCGGCAGAAGGACGCGGTCACCTCGCAGCTGGGCCAGATGCTCTCCGGGCTCGCCGGCATCGTTCCGGGGATGCCCGCTGCCGCCCCGGCGGCCAAGCCGGAAGCCAAGAAGACCGACGGCGGTCAGGAGCGGGTGCCGGCGGAGACCACCGGCTGACGCGAGGCGTCAGGTCGGGGCATCGAACGGCGCGAGGTGACACCGGGTAACCGGTGCAACCTCGCGCCGTATGCGTTTCCCAGCCGGTGGTATCCCTTGCCCGCAACGGAGTGAAGTAGCTCGCACAAGGCGCGTCCGTATCGCCCCAGCAGGCCCTGTTGCGTGTGAGGATGGGGGCATGTCGCACGGCGAGGAACTGTTCGCTCTCGGCGGGGACGTGACGACGGAGCCCAGCTTCGAGTCCGCTCTGCGGGGGTACGAGAAGAAACAGGTTGATCGGTATGTCGCTCGTGCCGAGCACGAGATCGCGACCCTCGCCTCCGAACGGGAACAGGCGTATACACAGATCCACAAGCTCGCCGGCCAGGTCGAGGTGCTCCAGCGTGACCTGACGCAGGTCCGCAAGCAGATGAACGTGGTCGACCGGGCCTCGTTCCGCCACCTCGGCCCACGGGTCGAGTCGATCCTCACGCTCGCGGAGGAGCAGGCCGAGCAGATCGTGTCCGACGCGAACGTGGAGATCGAGGCCCGTCGCGCCGCAGCCGAGCACATCATCGAGGAGGCCCGCCAGCAGGCCGCGCGGGCCCTGAAGGACTTCGAGATCGCCCTCGCCGCGCGCCGCTCGGAGGAGGAGCGGCACAGCGCCGCCCGACGGGCCGAGGCCGAGGCCACTCTGCGGTCCGCCAAGGACGAGTCGGCGCAGTTGCGCAAGGCGGCGCAGGACGCGCTGGCGAAGGCCCAGCAGGAGGCCACCCAGCTGCGGGACACCGCCAAGGAGATCCACGCCCGCGCGCAACAGGAGTCGACCAAGCTGCGCGAGACGGCCCGGGAGACACTGGCCAACGCCCAGCAGGAGGCCAGCGACCTGCGCGGGGCCGCCAAGGAGGTGCACGCCAAGGCCCTCCAGGAGGCCAAGCGGCTCACCGACACCGCGACCGAGGCGGGCCGGGCCAGCCACGCCAAGGCCCAGCAGGAGGCAAAGCAGATCATCGACGACGCGTCGATGGCGGGACGCTCCACCCGCGCCAAGGCGCTGCAGGAGGCGGAGCGGCTGACCACGCAGGCCGCCGAGGCGGGCAAGCGCAGCCGTGCCGAGACCGAGGCGTACGTGCAGCGGATGCGCACCGAGACCGAGGCATACGTGCAGCACACCCGGGCGCAGACCCAGCAGGAGCTGGGCGCCTGGCGGGCCGGGGTGGAGCAGGAGGTCAACTCGCGTCGCGAGGCGGCCGACCGGGAGTTGGCGCAGCGTCGGTCCACTGCCGAGCAGGAGTTCGCCAAGCGCCGCGACGAGCTGGACAAGCAGCACACGTCCCGCCAGCAGGAGCTGGAGACCGGGTTCGCCAGCCGTCAGCAGGAGTTGGAGGCGGGTTTCACCAGCCGCCGCGACGAGTTGGAAACCGAGTACACGGGACGCAAGAACGAGCTGGAGACCGAGTACACGAGCCGCCGGGATCAGCTGGAGACCGAATACTCCACGCGCAAGAACGAGATCGAGCAGGGCGCGGCCGGGATTCGGCAGGCGGCCGAGCAGGACGCGGCGGCTCTTCGCCAGCGGTCCGAGGCGGAGGCCGCCGAGCTGCTGAGCCGGGCCGAGACCGAGGCCGGCGGCAAGCGCCGCGAGGCCGACGAGCACGTGGCGGCCTCCCGTCGGCAGTTCGAGGAGTACGCGGCCACCACCCAACAGCACCTGGCCACCACTCAGCAGCACCTGGCGGCCACACAGCAGGAGTCCGCGGCGGGCCGACAGCAGCTCGCCCAGGTGATGCTGGAGATCGCCCAGGCTCAGCAGCAGCTCGCCGACCTGCGCCAGGAGACCTGGAAGGCTCGGCAGGAGTCGGACGAGCTGCAGCGGCAGATGACCGAGGCGCGGTTGCAGAGCGTCGCTGGTCCGATCGATGGCCCGACCACGCCGGCCGCCGGTAATGGTGCGAGCCGGAACGCGGCCGACGAGAAGGCCGCGACCGTCTCCGGCACGGCGACCACCGACGCGGGCGCGACCGCCTCCGACACGGCGACCACCGACGCGGGCGCGACCGCCTCCGACACGGCGACCACCGACGCGGGCGCGTCGTCGGGGTCGGGAGCGGCCAACGGTCTCAAGACCGAGTCCGCCGACACCCGGCAGCCGGTGAACGCCGGGGCCGAGAGTGCCGGGCAGTCCACGTCCCGGCCGGTGGCCGAGCCGGTGACCACCGTCGACGGGGGCGCGGCCAGCGCCGGGGTGGACGGGGAGCCGACCGTGGCCGCCGTTCCGGGCGAGGGTGGCCGGGGCGCCAAGCCGACCAAGATCACCAGCACCGGTGAGAACGGCAAGCGACCCAGCAAGCCGACCACTGACGAACGCAGCGCCAAGCCCAGCAAGGTCACCATCGAGAAGGACTGACGGGTACGCCCCCAGCGCTGACTCGGGTGCGCGCCGAGATCTTGGACAGTTCCCGTCCCGCGTTGACGGAAACTGTCCAAGATTCAGATGTGCGTCGGATGGCGTTGGGATGGGGTGGGGCTCCAGCCGGCCGCGACGAGGGCACGCCGGACGGCGCCGGCGACCTCGTCGGGACGGGCGCGGACCAGCCAGGCCGGAAAGCGCAGGATCCGGTCGCCGCTGGTCCAGACGTCGTTCTGCCGACGCATGTCGTCTGCCCATTGGCGGGCGTCCATGTGGTGCGCGCCGTCGACTTCGACATGCACCCGCCACTGCCGCCAGTACGCGTCCAGCCAGCGGTTGCGGCCAGCCGCGTCCACCCGATGCTCCTGAAGATCAGGTACGGGCAGCCGGTGCCGGCGACAGAGGCGCAGGAAGTCGATCTCCGAGAGCGCCTGCGCGCCGCCGGCGATGTCACCGACGGTCTGTTGGATCAGGTGCCGGCGGGGCGCTCGCGGGAGGACGTCGAGCACGGTCTGCAACTCCTCGGGAAGCACCCGCCGCTGCTGACAACCGGCTGCCAGCACCCCCTGCGCCTCCTCCACTCCGACTGCCCAGCCCGCCGCGTCGACGAGTGCTCTGGCCGTCGTGGTGCGCGGTGGACGGGCGAGTTGCCGGTGCGAGTCCGGCAGCACCGACGTGCGATGCACCACTACCGCGGGCATGTCGATGGGGAGGCGACGCAGCGAGGTCCGTGCGGCACGGCGGGCGGCCGGCACCTGCACGTGCAGAGGCTCACGGCGCAGCCCGCGTACCCCGGCTTCGGTGGCGGCGGTTACCCCGGCCAGCATCGCGCCTGGTCCGGCGGCCAGCACCGCGACCCAGAGCTGCTGGTCGCGGCTCAGGCGACCGTTGCCGGTCAACAGGATCCCACGGCAGATCGACCGCCAGCGGCCGGAGCGGATTCGCCCACGGACTGCCCCCTCGCTGAGCAGGCTGGAGACCTGCGCGGTCGTCAGCACGCCCGCCTGCTCGAAGGCGAGCCAGTCGAGTGCGTCGGCGTCATCGGCAGGCAGCATCCGAACAGCGTTCACCGCCGCGAGCCCGCCACACCACCAGATCTTGGACAGTTTCCGTCAACGCGTAACGGGAACTGTCCAAGATCTGCGCGTGGGCTGGGTCTGGAGGGTGCCGACGGTGGTTGGGTGGGGCACCTGGAGCGCCGGATTGACGGTCTCGTGGTCGATGGTGACCATGGGGTGGCTACGCTGCTGGCGCGCTGGGAGATGATCACAAACGTCCGCCGTCAGTCGATCGAACTGGTGCGGGACGTTCCGCGTGGCGGTCGTTCGTGACCACCACCCGTCATCCCACCGCCTGAGTCGGGAGGTCTCTGGTGCCGCAGCACGACCCGTCCGGCGACGACCCGGGCGTGACCCCGGGGCCACCGCCAGCGGAAAACCCACCGGCGGAGACGCCACCGTCTGCGAAGACGCCACCACAGGCGGAGACGCCACCGCCTGCGGAGACGCCGCCACCGGTGCCGGTTCCCGCTCCGGGAATCGACCCGGATGAGCCACCGGCGGTTCCGTCCGGAAAGTTCGGCACACCGGGGCGTCCGCTGCGGCGCAGCAGCTTCCTGATCGGGTTCACCGGGGCGTTGGGTGTGCTGCTGGCGTACACCCTCTATCTGGGGATTCGCAATGCCGGCGGCATCCTGGTGCTGGTGGTGATCGCGCTCTTCCTGGCGGTCGGCCTCAACCCGGCGGTGGTCCGGCTTCGCCGCTGGGGCGTGCCGCACGGCCTGGCGGTGGCGGCCGTCGCGTTGACCGTGGTGCTGCTGCTCTGCGGCGGCGTGGTCGCACTGGTTCCGCCGATCGTGACGCAGTCGGGACAGTTCGTCGACCAGATCCCGAACCTGCTCGACGAGTTGCGCCGCAATCCGACGGTCAATGACCTGGTGGAGCGGTACGACGTGGTGGAGCGCGTGCAGGGCGCGGCCAACGCGCAGACCGTCGGCCGGGCGCTCGGCGGGGTGTTGGGCGGCGCACAACTGATCTTCGGCACGGTGTTCCGGACGCTGACGGTGCTGGTGCTGACGATCTACTTCCTGGCCTACTTCAACAAGCTTCGCGCCCTGGGCTACTCGTTGGTGCCCCGGTCGCGGCGCGAGCGGGTGCAGCTGATCGGCGACGAGATCCTGGCCAAGGTCGGGGCCTACATGGTCGGCGCGCTGAGCATCGCGGTGCTGGCCGGCGCGACCACCTTCGTCTTCGCGCTGATCGTCGGGCTGCCGTACCCGTTCGCGCTGGCCGTGGTGGTGGCGGTGACCGACCTGATCCCGCAGATCGGCGCCACCCTGGGCGCGGTGATCGTGAGCCTGGTCGGCTTCGCCGCCGACCTGCCCACCGGCATCGCCTGCGCGGTCTTCTTCCTCGTCTACCAGCAGGTGGAGAACTACCTGATCTACCCGAAGGTGATGCGGCGCTCGGTGGAGGTCAACGAGGTGGCCGCCCTGCTGGCCGCCCTGCTGGGCGTGGCGCTGCTGGGCGTGGTGGGCGCGCTGATCGCCATCCCCACGGTGGCCGCGCTGCAACTGATCCTGCGCGAGGTGGTGCTGCCCCGCCAGGAGACCCGCTGACCCACGGCGAAGGGGGTCAGCCGGCCTGACCGGCGGCCGGCCCGGGGACGGGCGTGTCGGCGAACGAGGCGACCGTCCGGTCGGCGTACGCGCTGACGTCGCCGGCCTCCATCGGGCCGTCCCAGGTCGTCGGGAGCGGCACCTCGACGGCCGGGTTGACCCGCCGGACGATCTCGTCGAGCACCGTCTCCGCGTCGCCCACCCAGAGGTGCTTGGCGCCCGGCACGCCGACGACCTCGGCCTGCGGCACGGCGGCGAACCGCTCCCGCGCCTCGGTCGGGCGCAGGTAGTCGTCGAACTCGGGCACCAGCGCCGTCAGCGGCCGACCCGAGGCGGCCCAGGTGGTCAGGTCCTCGGGTGTCGAGAAGCGTAGCGGCGGGGAGAGCAGGATCGCCCCGGCGACAGCCGGGTCGCAGCCGTACTTCAGGGCCAGGTCGGTGCCGAACGACCAGCCGACGAGCCAGATGTTGGGCAGCTCGGCGAACTCCGCGTACTCGATGGCGGCGGCCACGTCGTACCGCTCCCCCACCGCGCCGTCGAAGGTGCCCTCGCTGGTGCCGCGCAGGCTGCTGGTGCCCCGGGTGTTGAACCGCAGCACGGCCAGGTCGGCCAGGGCGGGCAACCGCCAGGCCGCCTTACGGAAGACGTGGCTGTCCATCATCCCGCCGTGGGTGGGCAGCGGGTGCAGGCAGACCAGGGTGGCCACCGGCGGCCGGTCGGCCGGCAGGGCCAGCTCGCCGACCAGCCGCAGACCGTCGGCGGTGTGCAGCTCGATGTCCTCCCGGCGGCCGGGCAGGATCGACGACGCGCGGATCGCTGTGCTCACCGCCCAAGTGTGTCGTGAAGTCACCGCCGCCGCCCGCCCAGGCACGAACAGCGTGATCCAGGTCGCTGAGCCGCTGCGCGGACAGGGCGCGCGGCCCCCGGCCGGGTTGGTCAGTAGCGCGGGGTGCCGCGGCCGCGCTGCACCGCCGGGCCACGCCGATCCCGGGCTCGCCAGCAGCCGCTGTGCCAGTGTCGCCGGTCGGTCAGGTCACCCAGGCCGTCGGCCGGCCAGGCCACCAGGTGCGCCACCCCGGGCCGGATCTCCTGGTCACAGCCGGGGCAGCGGTACGTCTTGACGGACGCCCCCGCGCCGATCCCGCGTACCTGCCAGGCGCCGTCGGTCCACTGCTGCACCGAGGCGACACCCTGCCGGACCCGATCGGCGTCCAGGTTGGCGTTGTCGTCCCGGCGAGGGCGATTGCGACGGGGGCTCACAGTCACCAAGGTTACGGTCACTTCCAGCTGGCCGGCTCGCCCAGGTCGTCGGCGACCCGGAGCCCGCCGATAACCGTGCTGACCTCGGCGTCCGTGGGCGGGCGCTCCCAGCGGTTCTCGTGCCCCATGGACAGCAGGGTGTGCGGAATGCCGAGCACGTGCCAGAAGTCACCCATGTCGAACACCGGCCTGCCGGCGATCTCGCGGTTGGCCTTGGACCGGTCGGGCGAGGATGGACGGGGTGAGTAGTAGAGCCGCACCGGCAGGGTGCCCGCGCCCTGGAGAGCGACCGTGAGCGCCGCTTCGGTCTGATCCGAAGCCGCGACGGGCCTCTGGGTCGGCGTGGTGGTTCCCGCCACGTTCACGATGCTGGGCCAGGCCAGCTGACGCACCGCCACCTCGCACGCGCTGATCCGGGCACCTGGCGGCAGAGCGGTCAGTCGGACCGGGGCGACACAGCGGCGGGCTTCGTCGAACCGAAGCGCCGCGGCCGCTCGTTGGACCTCGGCACTGGTCTCGCCGAGGGTCGCGACCCGGACATACAGGCCCGGGACGGGCTGCCAGCGCAGCACCCACCCCTTCGCGACCCGGTCGAGCTGACGGATCACCCCGTTGTACCGAGATGCGGAGTCGACGTCCGGGCCAGGCGAGGGAAGATCCTTCTCGCTGTCGGCGGCGTTCACTCTGTCGGGGCCGATGTCCCGAAGCTGGCTCGGGTCACCGGTCTCGGCCGTCCGTGGGTCGGCAGCAACGATCACCAGAGCCTGCACACCGCCGCCCAGGTCCAGTCGCATGCTCTCGACCTGAGCTGCGGAGCGCCAGGCGACCGGCTTCGCTGCTGACGGATCGACCCCGAAGTGCAGCAGCTGGGGGTCGGAGCCGATCAGGGCGGGGCTCGCCGCTGCCCCCGGAATCCCCGGTGCGCGGGGCGGCGTGACCACGACCAGGCTGGGCGTGACTGCCGGCTGTGGCGGCGCGGCCGACGGCGTACGGAGGGCCACACCGGCCCCGAGCAGCACCGCGACGCCGAGCGCTGTCCCGATGACGGCGCGCCGTCGCCGCCGACGGGTTCGTCCCCCGTGCACCGCCGCCGTCAGCAGGCTGTCGGTGTCCACGGGTCCGTCGGCCTGCTCCCGGAGTACCCGTGCGATCCGCTCGTCGAGGTTGGTCACGGCCGGCTCCCGTTCGTCGTGGGAACGCCGTGGCGCTCCCGCAGCTGGCTGAGCGCCCGCATCGCATGGGTGCGGACGGTGACCGGGGAACAGCCGAGAATCTGGGCGATTGTCGCGTCGTCGAGGTCCTCGTAGTAGCGCAGCACGAGCACCGCGCGCTGCCGGTCGGGCAGGCCGAGGATCAGCCGCCACATCTCGTCCCGGTCGGCCGCGTCGCCGCCCAGGTCCCCGCGCCCCGGCCGGTCGGCGAACTCGGCAGTGGCCAACTCCCGGCTGGATCGGCGGCGCCACCAGGAGGTGTTGGCGTTGACGAGCATCCGGCGCACGTAGACGTCCGGATGGTCGGCACGGGCGATCTTCCGCCAGTGCACGTACGCGCGCGCCAACACGTCCTGGGTGAGGTCCTCGGCCCGGTGCTCGTCACCGGTCAGCAGCCGGGCCAGCCGGACGAGCGCCGGCCCGCGACTGCTGACGTATTCCTCGAAGGTCACACCACTGAGACGCCGTCACCGGCGCCCGCTGTTGACACCGGTCAGCGGTGCGAGTGGTCGCGGAAGCCGCGTCGGGTCTTGCGACCCAGGTAGCCGGCGGTGACCAGGTGCTCCAGCAGCGGCGCGGGCGCGAAGCCCGGCTCGCGCAGCTCCAGGTACAGCTCGCGCTGGATCGCCAGCGCGACGTCCAGCCCGACCACGTCGAGCAGCTCGAAGGGACCCATCGGGTAGCCGCAGCCCAGCTTCATGGCGTGGTCGATGTCGTCGGCCGTCGAGTAGCTGGCCTCCAGCATCTTCACCGCGTCGTTCAGGTACGGGAAGAGCAGCGCGTTGACGATGAACCCGGACCGGTCGCCGCAGACCACACCGGTCTTGCCGAGCGCGGCGCAGACGGCACGGGCGGTGGCGGTGGCCTCCGGTGAGGTGCGGATGGTCCGCACGACCTCCACCAGCGGCATGACCGGCGCCGGGTTGAAGAAGTGCAGTCCCACCACGTCGGCCGGTCGGTGGGTGGCCATCGCCACGTCGATCACCGGCAGGGACGAGGTGGTGGTCGCCAGCACGACGCCCGGCTTGCAGATCTCGTCGAGGCTCGCGAAGAGGGCCTTCTTGACGCTCAACTCCTCGACCACCGCCTCGACCACCAGGTCGACGTCGGCGAGGTGGTCGAGGGTGGCCGACCAGCTGATCCGGCCGAGCGCGGCGTCCCGGTCGGCCTCGGTGAGCTTGCCGCGCACCACGCCCTTGTTCAGCGAGGTCTTCACCGCCTCGCAGACCGCCGCGGACTTCTCCGCGCCGCGGGTCACCGACACGACCTCGTAGCCGGCCGTCGCGAACACCTCGATGATGCCGGTGGCCATCGTCCCGGAGCCCACGATGCCGACCTTTGCGATGGCGCGCGCGCCGTCGGCCAGCCCGGCCTCCGTGGCCGGCGGCGTCGCCTCGTCCGGTACGACCACCGGCGAGCCGGGCCGCTCGTAGGTGTAGAAGCCCCGGCCGGACTTCCGGCCGAGCAGTCCCGCCGTCACCATCTGCTTGAGCAGCGGCACGGGGGCGTGTCGGCGGTCCCGCCCGCCGCGCCGGTACATGGTGTCCAGAATCTCGTACGCGGTGTCCAGGCCGATCAGGTCCATCAGCGCCAGCGGGCCCATCGGCAGACCGCAGCCGAGCTTCATCGCGGCGTCGATGTCCTCCCGGGCGGCGTAGTGCGACTCGACCATGGCGACCGCGTGGTTGAGGTAGCCGAAGAGCAGCGCGTTGGCGATGAAGCCGGCCCGGTCGTTGATGGTGACGTCGACCTTGCCGAGCCGGGCGCAGAGCGCCTCGACGTCGGCGACCACCTCGGGCGAGGTGACGACGGTGCGGACCACCTCGACCAGCTTCATCACCGGCGCCGGGTTGAAGAAGTGGATGCCGATCACCTGGTTGGGCCGGGTGGTGGCCACCGAGATCTCGGTGACGCTCAGCGACGAGGTGTTGGTGGCGAGAATGGCCTCCGGCCGGCAGACCCGGTCCAGTTCGGCGAAGATCCGCTGCTTGAGGTCGAGGTGCTCGGGCACCGCCTCGATGACCAGGTCGACGGAGTGCAGCGCGGGCAGCCCGACCGCGAAGTGCACCCGCTCGTGCAGGGCGTCGCGGTCCGCCGCGGCGAGCTTGCCCTTCGCGACCGCGCGGTCGGTGGAGGCGGTGAGGGTGGCCCGGCCCCGTTCCAGCGCCGGCTCGGAGATCTCGACCGCGACCACGTCGATGCCGTTGCGGGCGAAGACCTCCACGATGCCGGCACCCATGGTGCCCAGCCCCACCACACCCACGGTGCTGAACTCGCGCGCCACGACCGGCCTCCCCAGACACTCCGCACGGCCCCTGAACGGCCGCTAAGGTTATGCGCGCGAGTCTGCCACGTGGCGCTTGGTTGTCGAGACGCCGTGGCATATTTCACCGCCGACGACGTGGGGCCGCTAGGCGGCCGGCGCGCTGGTCAGGGCCAGCAGTTCCGCGACGAACTCCGCCGGCCGCTCCAGGTGCGGGCTGTGTCCGCAGCCGGGCAGCACCACCTCGTGGTACGCGCCGCCGGCCGCCGCGTACCGCTCCAGCACCGACCGGGTCTGGCCCACCATCGGCTGCGGCGGGCAGGCCTCCTCGCCGGGCCAGTCGGGTACGAGACCCAGCGAGCCCAGGTACGCCAGGTCGAACAGCGAGGTGTCCGAGACGATGACGTCGGCGTCGCCGCGTACCCAGGTGATCGGGGGCTTGTCGGCGACGGCCACCAGCTCGTCGGCGAGCCGGAACCAGGTCGGCGCGAGCGCGTTGAGCACACCACGTCTCCCCGGCGCGGTGCCCGGCCAGTTCGTCGAGGGCGCCGCCGTGCCCGGGTAGTTGTCGTCCCCGGTGGCGGTGGAGAGCACCGTGTCCAGGAGCAGGTCCTCGTCCGCGCCCAGTGCCGCCGCATCGGCCACATAGGTGGCGCGCAGGACCGCGCGCGGGCTGGCCGGGGCGTCCGCGCTCCGATCGCCGGCGGCGAGCCGGGCGACGAAGTCCGGATTCGCCGTGCCCGCGCCGGTGCCGGCGAAGTCGGGAGTGGTGGGTGTGCCGGTCAGGTCGCGGGTGCCGCCGAAGCCGTACGGGGAGACCGGTGCCGCGAGCAGCAGCGCGCCCACCCGGTCTGGATGGTCGACGAGGAGACGCATCGCCACCCCGCCCCCGAGGGAGTGCCCGACGACCACCGGGCGGGTGTCGGTGGCACCGAAGAGCGTCGGGTCGTCCAGGAGGGCGGCCACGTCGTCGGCGAAGTCCCGCAGGCCCCGGGTGGCGTCCACCGGGGCGGTCGCGGAGTCGCCGTACCCGCGCAGGTCGGGGGCGACCACCCGCAGCGTCGGCGGCAGCCGCCGGACCAGCGGCTCCCAGAACAGCGCGGAGGAGCAGTTGCCGTGGATCAGCAGCACCGGGATGCCGTCCGGCGGGCCGGCCACCCGGACCGCCTGGGTGATGCCGTTCGCCGTGACGCTCCGCTGCTCGGTTTCCATCCGCGGGATGGTGCCACGCCCGCCGGCGCGGGTCCAGGTGCCGGACAGCCACCCCGGGTGCGGCCCAGGTGTGGGCCACACCCGGGTCGGCGGGCGCTGGTCAGCGGCGGACGCTGGGCGGCGCGGCCAACGGCAGCGGCAGTGTCGGTCGGACGTCCCGCCGGGACGGGCCGAAGCTGAGCCCCACCGGATCGGTGTGTGCCACCCCCGGGTCGAACAGGCGCAGTTCGGTACGGCCGAGTCGGATCACGTCACCGTCGGAGAGAAGCTCGACCTCGGTGATCCGGCGGTCGTTGAGCCAGGTGCCGTTTGTCGAGCCGAGGTCCCGCAGCGACGGACCCTCCGGGGCCAGCCACACCTCGGCGTGGCGGCGGCTCAGGTGCGGGTCGCTGATGACGACGTGACCGGTCGGTGCTCGACCGACCACCTGTGGTTCGATCCGAAGTCGGAAACTCGCTCCGCGCATCGGCCCACCCGCCACCGTCAGCAGCGGTCTAAGTTCCGGATGTTCCTCCATGGACAGTCAGCCCTCCACCCCACACCGTTACTCCGCGCGTCAGCCTGCCATCAGACGGTAGTCATCGATACCGCCCAGCCGGTCAGCTCCTCGCCACCTCCCGGCTACCCGCCGTTCGACGATTCGGGCGGATCGCGTTCACCATCAGCGCCTTGGCCTGCACTGATCAACGATCAGGCGCAGCCGCACGACTCCGGGCCGGTCGGCAACGATCTGGACCTACCGGTGAGTAATCCTCGGGTCTAGACTTCCGCCATGACGGCTGTGCAGGTCCCCGGTCTTCCGGTCATCGAGGCGGGTCGGCTGGTCTCCACCAGCCCGGCCACCGGCGTCGAGGCCGGCCGCTTCGCGGTCGCGACCGACGCCGACGTGCGGCGGGCCGTCGAGGACGCCCGCGCCGCCGGCGGGTGGTGGGCCGGGCTCGGCTTCACCGACCGCCGCGAACGGATGCTGCGCTGGCGCGCCCTGCTCGCCAAACGCATCGAGGAGCTGGCCGAGCTGGTGCACGTCGAGGGTGGCAAGCCGACCGCCGACGCCATCGTCGAGATCGTCACCGCGATCGAGCACATCGACTGGGCCGCCCGCAACGCCAGCCGGGTGCTCGGCCCGCGCCGGGTGCGGTCCCGGCTCATCCTCGCCGAGTTCTCCGGTCACCTCGAATACCAGCCGCACGGCGTGGTGGGCGTGATCGGGCCGTGGAATTATCCGGTCTTCACGCCGATCGGTTCCGCCGCGTACGCGTTGGCCGCGGGTAACGCCGTGGTGCTCAAGCCGAGCGAATACACCCCGGCCGCCGGCCAGTGGCTGGTGGACAGCTTCGCCGAGGTGGTGCCCGAGCACCGGGTGTTCAGCGCCGTGCACGGGCTGGGCGACGTGGGCGCCGCGTTGTGCCGCTCCGGGGTCGACAAGCTGGCCTTCACCGGCTCGACCGCCACCGCCCGCAAGGTGATGGCCGCCTGCGCCGAGACGCTGACCCCGGTACTGATCGAGGGCGGCGGCAAGGACGCCATGATCGTCGACAGCGACGCCGACCTGGACGCCGCGGCCGAGGCGTGCGTCTGGGGCGGCATGACCAACGCGGGCCAGACCTGCATCGGCATCGAGCGGGTTTACGCGGTCGACTCGGTCTTCGACGCCTTCGTCGACAAGGTGGTCGCCCGCGCCGGTCGGTTGACAGTGGGGCCGGAGGGCACCGACATCGGGCCGATCACCATGCCCCGGCAGATCGACGTGATCCGCCGGCACATCGACGCGGCGATCGACTCCGGTGGGCGCGCCGTGCTCGGTGGTCCGAGCGCCGTGCAGCCGCCGTACGTGCACCCGACCGTGCTCGTGGACGTCCCGGAGGAGTCAGCCGCCGTCCAGGAGGAGACGTTCGGCCCCACACTGACCATCAGCCGGGTCCGCGACGCCGACGAGGCCGTCACCCGCGCCAACGCCCTGCCGTACGGCCTCGGGGGTTCGGTCTTCGGCCGGCGGCGGGCGGTGTCCATCGCGCGGCGGCTACGCTCCGGCATGGCCTCGATCAACTCCAGCCTGACCTTCGCCGGCATGTCCACCCTGCCGTTCGGCGGGGTCGGCGACTCCGGCTTCGGGCGGATCCACGGGGAGGACGGGCTGCGCGAGTTCGGCCGAGCCAAGGCGA
Organism: Micromonospora sp. NPDC049204; assembly: GCF_040647935.1. Taxonomy (NCBI): domain Bacteria; kingdom Bacillati; phylum Actinomycetota; class Actinomycetes; order Micromonosporales; family Micromonosporaceae; genus Micromonospora; species Micromonospora sp. NPDC049204. The sequence continues at coordinate 58,850 of NZ_JBEZDC010000006.1, forward strand.
TCACCCGCCGTCGGGCCCGTTCACTGTTGCCGTCGATGACCTTCGAGCGCACCCCGACCGACGTGGCCCGACTCGTCAAGGCCATCAAGGTGATGTACGGCAGATGAGTGTCGGATAACCGATCTCGACGAAGATCGGCGTATCCACATGTTTATACGCGGTGTCGGCGGCGGTACATTGCGTTAAATGGGCCCCAATCGATTGCGCTACCGCCTTGTCGACAGCGACCAGTCGTGGAGTGCGCGGCGGCGCCGGCATCGCTCGGACTGGTTGGCACGCACCTTCCCCGAGATCGGCGACATGCACGTGGTCGATCTCGGCGGCCGGCTCGGCACCTGGCACCGCGCGACCGTCCGGCCGGCCCGGGTCACCGTCATCAACCTGGAGCAGCCGCCCGCCGTCGTGCCGGACTGGGCCCACGTCGAGCAGGCCGACGCCTGCGACCTGCCCGCACGACTCGCCCGGACCGAGTACGACCTGGTCTTCTCCAACTCCGTCCTGGAGCACGTGGGCGGGCACGAACGCCGGCTGCGCTTCGCCGCCGCCGCCCGCGCGATGGCCGACCGGCACTGGGTGCAGACGCCCTACCGCTACTTTCCCATCGAGCCACACTGGATCGCGCCCGGGATGCAGTTCCTGCCGGTACGACTGCGCACCGCGCTCGCCCGCCGTTGGCCGCTGGGCCACAAGCCGACCCGCAGCCACGACGCCGCCATCCACCAGGTGCTCTGGACCGAGTTGCTGGACCGCTCGCAGATGCGCCACTACTTCCCCGACTCGCACATGCTCGTCGAGCGGGCGTTCGGCCTGCCCAAGTCGCTGATCGCGGTGCGTACCGGCGGGTGAGCCGCTCAGAAGAGCGTCAGTTCGTCCTTCTCGATGCCCCGCAGCCGGTCGTAGTTCACGACCACGCACCGGATGCCCCGGTCCGCGGCGAGCACCCGGGCCTGCGGCTTGATCTCCTGGGCCGCGAAGACCCCGGCCACCGGGCTGAGCAGCGGGTCACGGTTCATCAACTCGAGGTATCGAGTCAACTGCTCCACACCGTCGATGTCACCGCGCCGCTTGACCTCGACGGCGACCGCGCCGGAGTTGGCGTCCCGGCACAGCAGGTCGACCGGGCCGATCGCCGTCATGTACTCGCGGCGGACCAGCGTGAATCCCTCGCCCAACGCCCCGGGGTTGGCGGCCAACAACTCCTGGAGGTGCGCCTCCACCCCGTCCTTGCGCAGGCCCGGGTCCACCCCCAGCTCGTACGAGGTGTCCTGGAAGATCTCCTCCAGGGTGATCCGCAGCTCCTCGCCGGCCTTGTTGACCACCCGCCACACGCCGGGGGCCTCCTCCAGCCGACAGGGCGGGCTCATCCAGTTCAAAGGTTTGTACGCCCGGTCGTCGGCATGGATCGACACCGACCCGTCCGCCTTCACCATCAGCAACCGGGTGGCCGGCGGCAGGTGAGCCGAGAGCCGTCCGACATAGTCCACCGAGCACTTCGCAATGACCAACCGCACCCGACGAGGGTAGCCGAGGACCCACCGGTCGCCGCCGAGCGGCACTGGCGCGTCGGTGCCATGCTGAGACCGTGTTCGAAGTCCTCACCGGCACCGGCCTCGCCGCCTCAGCGGGGCTGAACGCCTACATACCCCTGCTCGCCCTCGGCCTCCTCGGCCGCTACACCGACCTGATCGACCTTCCGAGCGGCTGGACCTGGCTCGGCAACGGCTGGGTCATCGTCATCCTGGCCGTGCTGCTCGCCGTGGAGATGGTGGCGGACAAGGTGCCCGTGGTCGACCACATCAACGACGTGGTGCAGACCGTGGTCCGACCCACAGCCGGTGGCCTGGCCTTCGGCGCCGGATCCTCGTCGGAGACGGTGACGGTCAGCGACCCGGGGAGTTTCTTCTCCTCGCACCAGTGGGTGCCTGTCGTCACCGGCGTACTGCTGGCGTTGGGCGTGCACCTGCTCAAGTCCGCGGCACGGCCGGTCATCAACGCGACCACTGCCGGGTTCGGCGCCCCGGTGGCCAGCACCGCCGAGGACGCCACGAGCGTGGTGGTCTCCCTGGTGGCGATCATCCTGCCCGTGCTGGTGCTGGCTTTCCTGCTGGGTCTGGTGGTCTTCGTCTTCTGGTTCCTCCGGCGGCGCTCGGAACGCCGCCGGGAACGCGAGGCGGCCCGCGCCGCCGGCTTCCGCGTCTGACCTGGTCGGCGGCGGATCGGCGGGCCGCCATACCCGGGTTGCACGGGCCGACAAAAGCCTAGGATCGGGGCAAGACCTAGAGGAGGTTGGCATGACTGCAGCTTTGGAGATGCCCCGAGTCCAGGAATGCGTAGTCGCCGCGTGCGCGTACAACCAGGCGGGTGACTGCCACGCCTTCGCGATCACGATCGGCAGCATGGATCACGCGCACTGCCACACCTTCGTCGAATCGCCCATCCGGGGCGGCGTGGACGGAATGACCGCCCAGGTCGGCGCCTGCCAGCGTGCCGACTGTCGGCACAACGAGCAGTTGGAGTGCCACGCGTCGTCGATCAAGGTCGGCCCGGACAACGACCTGGCCGACTGCATGACGTACGCCGGCCGCTGACCCACCGACGGCGGGTCAGGGCAGGTCGTTGGCGCGTCGGATGACCGTCACCAGGTCGTCGATGATGTCGGTGAGGGCGAAGTCCTTCGGGGTGAAGACCCGGGCCACCCCGGCTGCCCGCAGCGTGTCGGCGTCACCGGCGGGGATGATGCCGCCCACGACCACCGGCAGGTCCGCCCGCCCGGCGGCGCGCAGCCCGTCCAGCACCGCGGGCACGGCGGCCAGATGCGACCCGGAGAGCACGGACAGCCCGACCAGGTCGACGTCCTCCTCCACGGCGGCGGCGACGATCTGCCCCGCGGTGAGCCGGATGCCCTGGTAGACGACCTCGAAACCGGCGTCGCGGGCACGTACCGCGATCTGCTCCGCGCCGTTGGAGTGCCCGTCCAGGCCGGGCTTGCCGACCAGCAGCCGCAGCCGGCCGCTGCCCAACTCGCGGGCGGTGGCGGTGACGCGCTCCCGCACCGCGGCGAGACCCGGATCCCCGCCGCTGCCGGTGCCGCCGGCCAGACCGGTCGGCGCCCGGTACTCGCCGAAGACCTGCCGCAGCGCTCCGGCCCACTCGCCGGTGGTCACCCCGACCCGCACGCACTCCACGGTGGCCGGCATCAGGTTGGTGGTGGTCGCGGCGTCCGCACGGAGCCGGGAGAGGGCCGCGTCGACGGCGTCCGCGTCCCGATCGGCCCGCCACCGGTGTACGCCCTCCGTGGCGGCCGCCTCGACCGCCGGATCGACCTGCTCGACGGCTTCGGCGCCGGCGGCGGTCAGCGGGGAGGGTTCGGTCTCGGCGTACCGGTTGACCCCGACCACCACGTCGGCACCGGACTCCATCCGTCGCCGGCGCTCGGCCAGCGAGGCGACAAGCGCGCTCTTGAGGTAGCCGGTCTCCACGGCGGCGACGACACCGCCCAGCTCCAGCACCCTGTCCAGCTCGACCCGCGCCCCGCTGACGACCTCGTCGACGAGCGCCGTCATCACGTGCGAGCCGGCGAAGAGATCGGGATATTCGAGCAGATCCGACTCGTACGCCAGGACCTGCTGCATCCGCAGTGACCACTGCTGGTCCCAGGGGCGGGGCAGGCCGAGCGCCTCGTTCCAGGCGGGTAGCTGCACCGCGCGGGCCCGGGCGTCGCGGGACATCGTCACGCCGAGCATCTCCAGCACGATGCGTTGGATGTTGTTCTCCGGCTGTGCCTCGGTGAGGCCGAGCGAGTTGACCTGCACGCCGTAGCGGAACCGCCGTTGCCGGGCGTCGGTGACTCCGTACCGCTCCCGGGTGATCTCGTCCCACAGCACCCCGAACGCGCGCATCTTGGCGATCTCCTCGACGAAACGCACCCCGGCGTTGACGAAGAACGAGATCCGCTGCACCACGTCGCCCATCCGCTCGGGCGGCACCTGACCGGAGTCCCGGACCGCGTCGAGCACGGCGACCGCGGTGGCCAGCGCGAAACCGACCTCCTGCACGGGCGTGGCACCGGCCTCCTGGAGGTGGTACGAGCAGATGTTCACCGGGTTCCACCGGGGCATCGCCGTCAGCGTGTGGGCGATGACGTCGGCGGTCAGTCGCAGTGAGGCGGCCGGCGGGAAGATGTAGGTCCCCCGGGACAGGTACTCCTTGATGATGTCGTTCTGGGTGGTGCCGGCGCAGCGGGCCAGGTCGGCGCCCTGTTCCAGCCCCACGGTTCCGTACAGGGCGAGCAGCCACATCGCCGGGGCGTTGATGGTCATCGAGGTGTTCGTCTCGGCGAGCGGTATGCCGTCGAAGAGCGCCCGCATGTCGCCGAGGTGGGCCACCGGCACGCCGACCCGGCCGACCTCACCGGTGGCCAACTCGTGGTCCGGGTCGTACCCGGTCTGGGTGGGCAGGTCGAAGGCGACTGAGAGGCCGGTCTGCCCCTTCGCCAGGTTGCGCCGGAAGAGGGCGTTGGTCGCGGTGGCCGACGAGTGGCCGGCGTAGGTACGCATCACCCACGGGCGGTCCCGCTCGGGTAGCCGTCCCGTAGATGCCGTCTCATCCATGGCTGGAGCTTAAGTTACCGTTCAGTAAAACGGACTGTGGAAAACCACACAGGTCCATGTCGGGGACGTCTGGGCGCGAAGCGCGCGCAGTGGTGCGCACCGCTATACCCCGGACACCACCCCGGCCGGGTCAGGACGCACACTGGACGGCATGGATGACGAGCTGGCCATCTCCGTCCGCGGGCTGCGCAAGGCGTACGGCGACAACGTCGCGGTGGCGGGCGTGGACCTCGACGTGCGCCGGGGCGAGGTGTTCGCGTTGCTCGGCCCGAACGGCGCCGGCAAGACCACCACCGTGGAGATCCTGGAGGGTTACCGACGCCGGGATGCCGGCGAGGTCTCCGTGCTCGGCACGGACCCGGCGCAGCAGCACGCCGACTGGCGCGCCCGCGTCGGCATCGTGCTCCAGGGCACCGGCGAGTTCGACGAGCTGACCGTGGCCGAGGTGATCCGGCACTTCTCCGGCTTCTATCCCGACGCCGACGACCCGGACAAGGTGATCGAGCGGGTCGGGCTGGCCGACAAGGCGAAGGCCCGGACACACACCCTCTCCGGCGGGCAGAAGCGCCGCCTGGACGTGGCGCTGGGCATCGTCGGTCGTCCCGAGCTGCTCTTCCTCGACGAGCCGACCACCGGCTTCGACCCGGAGGCCCGCCGCGAGTTCTGGGAGCTGATCCGCGACCTCGCCGCGGCCGGCACCACGATCGTGCTGACCACGCACTACCTGGACGAGGCGGAGGCGCTCGCCGACCGGGTCGGGGTGATCGCCGGCGGCCGACTGGTCGAGGTGGCCGCCCCGAACCAACTGGGCAACCGACAGGAGGCCCTCGCGACGGTCTCCTGGCGTACCCCGGACGGGACGCCGGAGAGCGCGCAGAGCGCGACGCCGACGGCCCTGGTGGCCGACCTGGCCGCGCGCTACGGCGGCGAGGTCCCTGGCCTCACGGTGACCCGGCCGACCCTGGAGGACGTCTACCTCACCATGATCGGACACGCGCGATGACGACCACGACGAAGCCGGCGACGCCGGTCACCGCGACCCGCGGCCGTCGGCCGGGTGCCGGCGCGCTCGCCCTGCGCCAGGGCCGACTGGAGATCACCCAGTTCCTGCGCAGCCGGGAGTCCGTGGTCTTCACCATGGGCTTCCCGATCATCATGATCCTGATCTTCGCCTCGATCTTCGACGGCACGATCGGTGGCGGGGTCAAGTTCACCCAGTACTTCATCACCGGCATGATCGCGACCGGCCTGATGACGGTGAGCTTCCAGAACCTGGGCATCTGGATCCCGATCGAGCGGGACCGCGGGGTGCTCAAGCGCTATCGGGGCACGCCGATGCCGAAGTGGGTCTGGTTCGCCGGCAAGGTGATCATGGTGGTGGCGATCGGCATCGCCGAGACGGTCCTGCTGCTGGCCGTCGCGGTGGCGCTGTTCGACCTCGACCTGCCGGGCACCGCCGCGAAGTGGTTCACCTTCGGCTGGGTCGCCGTGCTCGGGGTGACCGCGTGCACCCTGTGCGGCATCGCCATCTCGTCGCTGGCCCGCACCGCCCGCAGCGGCTCGGCGGTGGTCACCCCGGTCGCCCTGGTGCTCCAGTTCATCTCCGGGGTGTTCTTCGTCTTCACCGACCTGCCCACCTGGATGCAGCAGGTGGCGGCGCTGTTCCCACTGAAGTGGATGTGCCAGGGGCTGCGGTCGGTCTTCCTGCCGGAGAGCTTCGGCGCCCAGGAGCCGGGCGGCTCGTTCGAGCTGGGCCGGGTCGCGCTGGTGCTGACCCTGTGGTGCGTGATCGGTGTGGTGCTCTGCCTGACCACCTTCCGCTGGACCACCAAGCGCGACGGCTGACCCGTTCCGGGGTCCCGAACCGCCCCGGGGCCTGCCAGACTCTGTCGATGACCGCTCGACCGACCCGGCGTGGTCTCCTGCTTGCGGGTGCGGGAGCGACGGCACTGGCGGTCGGGGTCGGCTGGGCCGCCCGCGACCTGATCCGTCCCTCGCCGGCACGGCCGACACCCCCGGACGCGCCCGCCGGTGACGAGCGGCTGACCAGCCGGCCGTCCGCCGCACGTGGCCGCTCGGTCGACTTCTACACGGCCGTCCCGGACGGGCACGGCGACGGCCGGGGGTTGCCGGTCTGCCTGGTGCTGCACGGCGCGTCCACCACCGCGCGCGACTTCCCCGGGCTCGGCCTGGGGCGCTTCCTGACCGACGCGGTACGCCGGGGCGCGCCGCCGTTCGTGCTCGCCGGAGCGACAGGCGACCGCCTCTCCTGGCGCCCCGCCGGTCGGGACGACCCGCAACGGATGGTGCGCGAGGAGTTGCCGGCCTGGTGTGCCGAGCGGGGCTTCGACGCCACCCGGCTGGCGGCCTGGGGCTGGTCGATGGGGGGCTTCGGCTCGCTGTTGCTCGCCGAGACCTGGCCGGGGCTGCTCCGCGCCGTGGCGGCCTTCTCCCCCGCCGTCGCGCCCGGCGATGACGTCTTCGCCGGTGTCGACCGGCTGCGCGGCACCCCGCTGGGTCTGTGGTGCGGCCGGCAGGACGACTTCCTCGACGACGTGCAGGCGCTGGAGCGGGCCCTGCCGGAGCCGGCGGCCCACGCGGAGTACGCCGACGGCCGGCACGACTTCCGCTACTGGGGACGGGTCATACCCAGCGCCCTCGACTTCGTCGCGGCAGCGCTGGCCGCGCCGCCCCGGCCGACCTGACCCCGGAGACCGCGAACGGACCCCGGGGCTGGACGTCTCAGTAGGTGTAGAAGCCCTTGCCGGTCTTGCGGCCGAGGTCGCCGGCGGTGACCATCCGCTGGAGCAGCTCCGGCGGAAAGAACTTCTCGTCGGCCGTGTCGGTGTAGATGTTCTTCGAGGCGTGCAGCAGCACGTCCACGCCGGTCAGGTCGGTGGTGGCCAGGGGTCCCATCGCGTGCCCGAAGCCCAGCCGGCAGGCCGTGTCCAGGTCCTCGGCGGACACCACACCGGACTCGACGAGCTTGACCGCCTCCATGACCAGGGCGGAGATCAGCCGGGTGGTGACGAAGCCGGCGATGTCCCGGTTGACCACCACCACCGTCTTGCCGATCTCCTCGGCGAAGGCCCGCGCGGTGTCCAGCGTCGCGTCGCTGGTCTTGTAACCGCGTACCAGTTCGCAGAGCTGCATCATCGGCACCGGGGAGAAGAAGTGGGTGCCGACGACCGCCTCGGGCCGCTCGGTCACCGCGGCGATCTGGGTGACCGGGATGGCCGAGGTGTTGGTGGCGAGCACCGCGTCCGACTTGCAGATCTTGTCCAGGGCGCGGAACACCTCGTGCTTGATCTCCAGCCGCTCGAAGACCGCCTCGACCACGATGTCCGCGTCGGCCGCCGCCTCCAGCTCGGTGGTCGGGGTGATCCGGGCCAGCGTCGCCTCGACCTCGGACGCCTCGATCTTGCCCTTCTCGGCGAACTTCTCCAGTGACTTCCGGATGCCGGCAAGCCCTCGGGTGGTGGCCGCGTCGTCCAGGTCGCGCAGTGTCACCTGCCAGCCCGCCTGCGCCGCCACCTGGGCGATGCCGGAACCCATCAACCCAGCCCCGACGACCGCGAGTCGACCCGCCATCTGCTTCTCCCTCGCTGCGAATGAGTGCCTCACTGCACCCTAGTCGGCGAGCCTGAACGATGACTAAGCGCGCTCCACCCCGGAAGGATGTTGGGCACTTCCGGTGACCTTGGGCGGGGTAGGGACCGGTGACGGATTCATGACCCCGCTCGGCGAACAAACTCCCCTGCGGGTGCATCGAACCCTGCGACAACAACCCAACGGCCATCAGCCAGGAGTTCATCATGCGTGCCACGCCCTTGGTCGGAACCCTCACCTGCCTCCTGCTCGTCGCCGCGTGCACGTCACCGGCACACCAGAGCGGCAACGCCGCGCCGGCCGGCTCACCGGACCCCGCGACCAGCGCGGCGACCACCACGCCGCCCGCGTCGCCCACGCCGCCCGCGTCGCCCACGCCATCTGCGTCGTATTCGCCGTCGGTGCGACCGTCGAGCACCACCGATCAGCTCGTCCTGGGACCGAACGGCATCGGCTCACTGAAGCTCGGAATGACCCGTCAGCAGGCCACCGCGACCGGGATGCTGCGGATCCCCTTCGACGCCACCGGCGGCTGCGGCACGTCATTCCTGCGCGCCGCCCCGACCGAGGAGGGGACCATCACCCTCTCGCCGACCGTGGGAATCGCCGCCATCAGCGTGTGGCCCGGCATCAAGACGCGCGAGGGTTTGGGCATCGGCATGTCAAGCGCCGAGGTGCTTCGGATCTACCCGGCATACCGGGAGGGGGTCAACGCTGGCTACGCGACGCCCCCCGGCAACGACAAGGCCGTGTACCGCATCGCAACGAGGAACGGCAAGGTCACCGCGCTGAGTCTGCAGCACGTGGACCAGGACTGCTTCGACTGAACCGACCCGACCCGGCCGGCCTGGGGCGCCAGTGAGCTGGACAGCCGCAGGTCGGCCAGGATCTCGTCGGTCAGGTCGGCGTCACCGACCTGCTTGATCTGCAGGTAGACGCCGTAGCCGCGCTGCGGCACGGTGAGCACCACCTCGCTGAACGAGACCGCGGCGCCACACGAGGTCCACCGCCGTATCCGCGCCTGGTTACCGCCCACGTCCACGGTCCGGTCGGGCTGCGGGACGCAGGAGGTGTGGCTGGGCAGGGCGGGTGCCGCGCCGCCGGCGAGCAGTGCCTTGCTCACGCCGACGAACACGCCGGGTATCCGACTCGCGGGATCGGACCAGACGTCGAGATCCGGAGCGACCGCGAGGCCCGGCGCCTGACCCGCGGGAAGTCGCAGCACCGAAGGATCCCAACCGGCGTCCTTCACCTGGCCGGCCCAGCTCGACGGCACCGCGATCGACAGGGCACCGGAGACGTCGTGGACGCGTACCCAGCCCGACCGTGCCGGCAGGGCGGCGCTGGAACCCGCCGTCGCCAGCAGCGCGGTCAGTGCGACCCCGACGCCGACGACCCGTCCCAACTGCCGCACCAACCGGCCGCGGCCCGTGTCCCGCTCCATCGCGGCGATGACCCGGCACAGCTCGTCGAGCAGGACCGCGGCGGACGCCCACCGTTGCCGAGGGTCGTGATGCAGCGCGCGGCGCACCAGGTCGTCCACCGCGGACGGAACCCCGGGGCGTACCTGGGACGGCCTGGGCAACGACCGCCCACCCCTGCCCGCGCGACTGGCCTGCTCGGGAGGGTTCCCGGTCAGCATGTGGTACAGGGTCGCGCCGATCGCGTAGACGTCGGCGCGGATGTCCAGGCCCCCGCCCGGGGTGGCCTGCTCGGGAGGCATGTAACCGGGTGTGCCGGCGGCGATGGTGAAGCCGGACGCGTTCGCGAGCGCCTTGGCCAGGCCGAGGTCGGCGACGAGCACCCGATCCCGATCCGCGGCCGGCTCGAACAACACATTGGACGGCTTGAGGTCGCGGTGCAGCACACCAGCCTCGTGCAGCACGGTGACGGCACTGGCGATGTCGGCCGCGACGAGCAGGGCCTCCCGTACCGGCATCGGCCCCGAGACGAGCCGATCCGCGAGGGTGCCACCGGCCACGTACGGCATCACCAGGTACGGCCGGCCGTCCGGCAGCTCACCGACGTCGAGGACCCGCACGAGCAGGCTGGAATCCGTCCGCCGCATGATCCGCGCCTCCTGCTCGAAGCGCTCCCGCAGATCGGCGTGGTACGACCAGTTGTCCGCCAGCACCTTGATCGCCACCGACGCGTCCAGGGCGTCGTCCGCGCCGAGCCACACGGTGGCGAACGCTCCGGAACCGATACGTCGCAGAATGCGATATCGGCCGATCCTGTCGGGTACTGACACGCCCGTATTATGGCCCTCAGGACGTGGGGGAACGGGGCCTGAGCATGTCAGACGATCTTGGAATCGAGGAGCTCGCCGGCCGCGCCGCCACGGGTGACGCCGCCGCTCTCGACGCGCTGCTGAGCAGGATCGGCCCGCAGGTCCTGCGGCAGTGTCTGCGCCTCCTCCCGTGCCGGCAGGACGCCGAAGAGGCGTGCCAGGACGCCCTTCTCCAGGTCGCTCGCAAGATAGACGGCTTCGCGGGGCGGTCGAAGTTCTCCACCTGGCTGTACGTCGTCACGGCCAACTGCGCCCGGCAGACGTACCGGAGCCTCAAGCGCCGGGCCGGCGAGCAGCCCACGCCACTGCTTCCCCTTGATGCCGCCGACCCGCGTACGACGAGCGTGATCGCGGGCTCCCGGCTCGACCTGCTGGACGCGCTGGAACGGCTGGAGGCACACCGACCCGAACTCGTCGCCCCGCTGGTGATGCGTGATCTGTGCCAGTTGACCTACGACGAGATCGCCGACCACCTCGCCATTCCGATCGGCACCCTGAAGTCCCGCATCCACGACGCGCGACGACACGTACGGGCCTCGCTGGGGGCCGCCTGACGCGGTGCGGCCCCACGCACGGAGCTGGCCTCAGATCTCCAGTGACGGTTCATCCGGGGTGGTGCCCCGCTCGACCGCCACCCCGAGAGCGCGGAGATCGGCCACGAAGTCCGGGTAACCCCGGTCGACGTGGTGCACGTGGGAAACCTCGGTGACCCCCTGCGCGCACAACCCGGCGATGATCAGCCCCGCGCCGGCGCGGATGTCGGTCGCCTGGACCGGGGCACCGGAGAGCCGACCCCGCCCACGGACCACCGCGTGGTGCCCGTCGGTCTTGATGTCCGCGCCGAGCCGCATCATCTCGTTGGCGAACATGAACCGGCCGTCGAAGATGTTCTCGGTGATCAGGGAGGCGCCGTCACTGACGGCGGCCAGCCCGATCGCCATCGGTAGCAGATCGGTGGCGAAGCCGGGGTACGGCAACGTCACCACGTCCACCGCCCGGGGCCGGTCGTCCATCCGTACGCGGAAGCCGTCCCCCCGGGTCTCCACCAGGCCACCGGCGGCCACGACCTTGTCCAGCGCGACCTCCAGGTACGCCGGGTCCAGCCCGGTCACCGTCACGTCGCCCCGGGTCATCGCCGCCCCGAACGCCCACGTGCCGGCGACGATCCGGTCCCCCACCGTGGCGTGCCGCACCGGGTGCAGACCCGGCACCCCGGTGATCCGCAACGTGGAGGTGCCCGCACCGGAGATCCGCGCCCCCATCTGGTTGAGCATCGTGCAGATGTCGACGATCTCCGGCTCCCGGGCGGCGTTGTCGATCATCGTGACGCCCTGGGCCAGCACCGCCGCCATCACCAGGTTCTCGGTCGCTCCCACGCTGGGGAAGTCCAGCACGATGTCCGCGCCGCGCAGCCCGTGCGGGGCGGACGCGATGACGAAGCCGTGCTCACCGGAGATCTCCGCGCCCATCCGGGTCAGCCCGGAGACGTGCATGTCCAGCCCGCGTGACCCGATGGCGTCGCCACCAGGATGGGCCACCCGCACGTACCCCCGGCGGGCCAGCAGCGGGCCGAGCACACAGATCGACGCGCGCAACCGCCGGACCAGGTCGTAGTCCGCCTCGGCGCCCGGTTGCTCGGGCACGTCGATGGTCACCGACCGGGACCGGGCCACCCCGCCGCGGGCCACCATCGGGTCGACCGGGTCGTCCGCGTCGAACCGGACGCCGCAGCCCAGCCGACGCAGCACCTCGCCCATGATCGCGATGTCGGTGATCCGCGGGACGTTCGTGATCACGCTGCGGCCCGGGGCGAGCAGCGCGGCGGCCATCAGCTTCAACGCCGAGTTCTTGGCCCCCACCACGTGTACGGTGCCGGTGAGCCGGGCGTCCCCGTACACCCGGATGACGTCGACGTCGTTGACCGCCGGGTCGCCCGCGTCGCCGGGGCCCGCCACCACCGGCCAACTGGTCGCGCTGTCCGGCCGCGCCGGGATCGTCAGGTCGGGAATCCGTAGGCTGTGCGTCATGGCCGTCCACCTCACGCGCATCTACACCAAGGCCGGCGATGCCGGCATGACCAGGCTGAGCAACAACGAGCAGGTGCCGAAGACCGATCCACGGATCGCCGCGTACGCGGATGTCGACGAATGCAACGCCGCGATCGGCGTCGCGCTCGCCCTGGGTGGGCTCGACGAGGAACTGCGGGGCGTGCTGGGGTCGGTGCAGAACGACCTGTTCGACGTCGGCGCCGACCTGTCCACCCCCGTCGAGCCGGAGCCGAAGTACCCGCCGCTGCGGGTCACCGAGGCGTACGTCGAGCGCCTTGAGGGCTGGTGCGACGAGTACAACGCACGCCTGAGCAAGCTCGACTCCTTCATCCTCCCCGGCGGCACCCCGGGCGCGGCGCTGCTCCACGTGGCGCGGACGACCGCCCGGCGTGCCGAACGCGCGGCATGGGCGCTGGTCAGCCACGATTCGGAACGGACCAGCACTCTCCCGGCAAAGTATCTCAACCGGCTCTCCGATCTGCTCTTTATCCTGTCAAGAACGGCAAATCCGGCGGGAGATGTGCTATGGGTGCCGGGCGGCAAGCGCTGACCGTGGGCGCGCTGCACCACGTGGAGGTGTGGGTTCCCGATCTGGCCGCTGCCACGCGTAGTTGGGGCTGGCTCCTCGGCGAGCTGGGCTGACCAGCGCCTAGATCAACTCGGGTTCCTTGATGTCGGGCCATCCCAGCCACCAGAACACCCCGGCATCAAGAAGCCCGAGTTGATCTAGGCGCGCCACCGCCACCGAAGAAGGCGGGACCGACCACCGAGAAGGCGAGACTCAACCAACCCGGTAACGGCAGAAGCCAAGAAGCGCGCCAGAGCGGCGCACAGCGCCAACGACGGGTTTCCGGGGGAGCCCGCCCGGCGCAGGGATCAAGCCTGACCGCCCGGAGCCGGGTGGGCTCCCCCGGAAACCCCAAGCGCAACCACCCAGGAGCCGATCAGGCAGCCGGCCAGTCCTGGGAGGCCATACGCGGCGAGACCGCCCCCGGAGGGGCGGCCTCGAGCCAGGAGAGGAAACCGGTGACGGTCGACCGCGCCATGGCGATCTCCACCGGTGCGTGGTGACTCGTACAGCGGAGGATCACCCAGTCGGCCGGCATGGAGAGCCGTTCCTGGCCCTCCGGCAGCCGGCGGCGCTCCACCGCCAGCCCTTTGCGGGAGAGCACCCGCTTGGGTCGGATCGCGAAGCTGAACATCCGGTACCACCGCAGCTCGTCACCGGCGAACCGGCCGAAGCCGGGCGACCAGCCACGGCCGTCGAGCATGGTGGTGACTCGGACGCTGAGCCGGATGATGCCACCGCTACGGGTGACCAGCGCTCGCCGGACGAAGAGGGTGAGAAGCGCGCCGAGGATGACGACAACGCCGATCCCGATTCCTTCGACGATGTCCATCCCCGGTGTGGCTCAGCGGCTCTGCGCGGAGACCGGGGTTGCGCTCTCGGCCAGCACGATGACGCCGTCGGCGCTCACCGAGAGGAAGCCGCCGGCGACCTCGTAGGAGACCTGCTCACCGCCGGCGAGCTTGATGCGGACCTGACCGGGCTCGGCGAGTTGGCCGAGCAGCGGCGCGTGTCCCGGCAGGACACCGAGCTCGCCTTCGGTCGTCCGGGCGACCACCATTTCGGCGTCACCGGACCAGACCTTCTCCTCGACGGCGACGAGCTCGACGTGAAGCTGCTTTGCCACGCTGTCTCCTTGCTGCGGCGACGGATTGCCGAAAGTCTAGCCTGACGCGCACGCGCTCCCAACGCGGGTGGGAGAACCCGCGCCGCGACTACTTGGTCTTGTTCACGAAGTCCGGATGCTCCAGCAGGAAGGCATCGAGCTGCTCGTTGTGCAGGGCGGTGAAGAAGTCCGGGACATCCGCCTGGAACTGCTCACCGAGGTAGACGCCCCTGCTGTTCTTGAGCTCGCCACCGGCGAGCTTGATCATCTGGATGGTGTTCGGGCGGATGTCCTTCAGGGCGAGCCCGAAGTCGACGACGCTGCTGCCCCGACCGTTGAAGATCAGCGACTGGCCGGCGGCGCGGAGCACCTTGTCCAACTTGAGGGGGTTGGCCACCACGTCGGCGCTGAACGCCTGGCCCACCATGGCCTTGACGAACTGCTGCTGGTGGCGCTGCCGGCCGTAGTCGGAGTCCGGAACACCGTTCTTCGGGTAGCGCTGCCGGACGTAGTCCAGCGCCTGCCACCCGCTGAGGTGTTGGTTGCCCTTCTTGTAGACCGCCTGCGGGCCGACGTAACCCTCGCCGTACGTCTTGCCCGGCCGCGGCTTGCCGTCCGGCTGCTTGTGCTCGGACTTGACGTCGCGCTCGATGTACATGTCGACGCCGCCCATCGCGTCGACGATCTTCTGGAAGCCGGTGAAGTTGATGATGGCGCCAGCGTCGAACCGCTTGATGCCCGTCACGTTCTGCACGGTGGTGGCCAGCAGCTCGAAGCCACGCGCCGCGTCGGGGTTGGCCCCCGGCACCTTGCTGCCGAACGACATCGCAGCGTTGATCTTCGTGGTCTCGCCGGGGAAGTCGGCCTTCTTGAACTCCGGGATCGGCACGTAGAGGTCGCGCGGCAGGGAGAAGAGGTAGGCCCGGTCCATCGACGCCGGCACGTGCAACACCATGATCGAGTCGGCCAGCGGCGCGGCTGTCGGCGTACGCGGGTCGATGCCGACGAGCAGGATGTTGAGTGGGCCCTTGATGTCGCTCTTCTTCGCCTGGGCGCCCGCCGCCTGGTCACCGAACAGGTCCGCCTTGCCGACCGCACCCTCGTAGCGGGCCATCAGGGCCTCCGTGCCGACCAGCACCGCGCCGCTGAGCACGACCAGCACGGTGCCGAACACCGTGCAGATCCTGGCCCAGCGCGGCACGCCGCGCCAGACGGATGACTTGCGGCCACGCTTACCGGCCTTACCCACGAGCAGCTCCGTTCGTTACGCCCACACGAAGGAAGACGGGCGCACGTCGTCGAAAGGTTGCGAAGATCAACGCTCGTCAGGGGTGAGCGCGCGAATTAGAACGTATCTCGGGTTCTTGGGAACGGACGACCCCGAGTAACGGACCGCGACGATGGTAGGACGCGAAGATGAACAAAAGACTGCCCCGGCATGGCCGGGGCAGTCTTTTGGTCGCGGGACGAATCGGGCTTGTCAGGCCTTCATCAGCTCCTCAGCCTTGCGCTCCAGGTCCTCAAGACCGCCGCACATGAAGAACGCCTGCTCGGGGAAGTGATCGTACTCACCCTCGCTGATCTTGCGGAACGCCTCGATGGTCTCCTTGATCGGGACCGTCGAGCCCGGTACGCCGGTGAACTGCTCCGCCGCGTAGGTGTTCTGCGAGAGGAAGCGCTCGATCCGCCGGGCCCGAGCCACGGTGATCTTGTCTTCCTCGGAGAGCTCCTCGATACCGAGGATGGCGATGATGTCCTGCAGGTCGCGGTAACGCTGCAGGATCCGCTTCACCTCGGTGGCCACCTGGAAGTGCTCGGCGCCGACGAACTCCGGGGCGAGGATCCGGGACGAGGACGCCAGCGGGTCCACGGCCGGGTAGATGCCCTTGTCGGAGATCGACCGCTCCAGGTTGGTGGTCGCGTCCAGGTGGGCGAACGTGGTGGCCGGGGCGGGGTCGGTGTAGTCGTCCGCCGGCACGTAGATCGCCTGCATGGAGGTGATGGCCTGGCCCCGGACGGAGGTGATCCGCTCCTGGAGCTCGCCCATCTCGTCGGCCAGGGTCGGCTGGTAACCCACGGCGCTCGGCATACGGCCGAGCAGGGTGGACACCTCCGAACCGGCCTGCGTGAAGCGGAAGATGTTGTCGATGAAGAGCAGCACCTCCTGCTTCTTCACGTCCCGGAAGTACTCCGCCATGGTCAGCGCGGAGAGGGCCACCCGCAGCCGGGTGCCCGGCGGCTCGTCCATCTGGCCGTAGACCAGCGCGGTCTTGTCGATGACGCCGGACTCGGTCATCTCGGCGATGAGGTCGTTGCCCTCACGGGTGCGCTCACCCACGCCGGCGAACACCGAGGTACCACCGAAGTTACGGGCCACCCGGGTGATCATCTCCTGGATGAGCACCGTCTTGCCCACGCCCGCGCCACCGAACAGGCCGATCTTGCCGCCCTTGACGTACGGGGCGAGCAGGTCGATGACCTTGATGCCGGTCTCCAGCATCTCGGTCTTCGGCTCCAGGTCCGCGAAGGCCGGGGCCTTGCGGTGGATGCCCCACCGGTCGTCGGCCTCGAACGTCTCGCCCTCTTTGAGGTTGAGCACCTCGCCGATCGCGTTGAACACCTTGCCCTTGACCGCGTCGCCCACCGGTACGGTGATCGGCTCGCCGCGGTCGCGCACCTCGGCGCCACGAACCAGGCCGTCGGTCGGCTGCATCGAGATGGCACGGACCAGGTTGTCACCCAGGTGCTGGGCGACCTCCAGGGTCAGCGTCTTCTCACCGCCGGACAGGTTCACGGTGACGTTGAGGGCGTTGAACAGGGCCGGCATGGCGTCGCGCGGGAACTCGGCGTCGACGACCGGGCCGATGACCCGGACCACGCGACCCGTGGCCGTCTTGGTCTCTACTGGTGCAGTCATCACACTTCACTTCCCGACGCGGCCAGCGCGTTGGCGCCGCCGACGATCTCGCTGATCTCCTGGGTGATCCCGGCCTGGCGAGCCGAGTTCATCTCGCGCGTGTACTTCTCGATCATCTCTTCGGCGTTGTCGGTGGCGCTCTTCATCGCCCGCCGCCGTGCCGCCGACTCACTCGCCGCCGACTCGATCAACGCCGCGTAGATCCGCGTGTTGATGTACCTCGGCAGGAGCGCGTCGAGCAGCGCCTCCGCCTCCGGCTCGAACTCGTACGCCGGCAGCAGCCCCTCGGAGCGCGGCCGGTCCTCCACCTGCATCGGACCGATCACCTTGGTGACCGGGTTCTGCGTCATCAGCGAGTGGAACTCGGTGTAGACGATGTGCAACTCGTCGACGCCGAGCACGCCGTCCGCTCCGGCCCCGCCGTCGGCGTCGTCCGCACCGGCGGTGAACGCCTTGATCAGCGTCTCACCGACGGTACGGGCGTCCTCGAACGACGGCTGCTCACTGAAGCCGGTCCAGTTCGCCTCGATCGGCCGGTTGCGGAACCGGTAGAACCCGACGCCCTTACGTCCGATGACGTAGAGCACCGGCTCCTTGCCGTCCGCCTTGAGCCGCGCGATCAGCGACTCCGCCATCCTGATCGCGTTGGAGCTGTAACCGCCGGCCAGGCCACGGTCGCTGGTGACCAACAGGACGCCCGCCCGCCGCACCCGCTCGCGCGGGGTGAGCAGCGGGTGGTCGATCCGCGCGTTGGACGCCAGCGCCGTGAGCACGCCGGTGATGGCCTGGGCGTACGGCAGGGACGCCTGCACCCTGGCCTGAGCCTTGGCGATCCGGCTCGTCGCCACGAGCTCCATCGCCTTGGTGATCTTCTTCATCGACTTCGCCGAGCGGATCCGTTGACGAAGAACGCGTACCTGGGCCGCCACGGGATCAGCTCTCGGCCGGGCGGTCGGTCGCGCTGTCGCGGAAGCGGGTCACCGTCTCGCGGTTCTCGTCACCCTCGAGCGGAGCGGCCGGCGCGTCGTTGACCTTGCGCTCGTCGTCCTTGTTGAGGAAGACCTGCTTGAACTCGGCGATCGCCGCGTCCAGCGAACCGACGATGTCGTCGCCCCACTGGTTGTCGGCGATGCCGGCCAGCACACCCTCGTGCTTGTGCCGCAGGTACTGGAGGAACTCCGCCTCGAAACGCCGGACGTCGCTCACCGGGATGTCGTCCAGCTTGCCCTCGACACCGGCCCAGACCGAGACGACCTCCTGCTCGACCGGGAACGGCGAGTAGTTCGGCTGCTTGAGCAGCTCGACGAGGCGTACACCGCGGTCGAGCTGGGCGCGCGAGGCCCGGTCCAGGTCGGAGGCGAAGGCGGCGAACGCCTCCAGCTCGCGGTACTGGGCGAGGTTGAGCCGCAGCGAACCGGCGACCTTCCGCATCGGCTTCACCTGGGCGGCGCCGCCGACCCGGGAGACCGAGGTGCCGACGTTGATCGCCGGGCGGACGCCCTGGTTGAACAGGTCCGTCTCCAGGAAGATCTGGCCGTCGGTGATCGAGATGACGTTGGTCGGGATGAAGGCCGAGATGTCGTTGGCCTTCGTCTCGATGATCGGCAGACCGGTCATCGAGCCGCCACCCAGCTCGTCGGAGAGCTTCGCGCAGCGCTCCAGCAGGCGGGAGTGCAGATAGAAGACGTCACCCGGGTACGCCTCACGGCCCGGCGGGCGACGCAGCAGCAGCGACACGGCCCGGTACGCCTCGGCCTGCTTGCTCAGGTCGTCGAAGACGATCAGGACGTGCTTGCCGCCGTACATCCAGTGCTGCCCGATGGACGAGCCGGTGTACGGGGCCAGGTACTTGAAGCCGGCCGGGTCGGACGCCGGGGAGGCCACGATGGTCGTGTACTCCATCGCGCCGGCCTCTTCCAGCTGGCCCTTGATCGAGGCGATCGTGGAGGCCTTCTGGCCGATGGCGACGTAGATGCAGCGGACCTGCTTCTTCGGGTCGCCGGTGCGCCAGTTGTCCCGCTGGTTGAGGATCGCGTCCAGGGCGACGGTGGTCTTACCGGTCTTGCGGTCACCGATGATCAGCTGCCGCTGGCCCCGACCGATCGGGGTCATCGCGTCGATGGCCTTGATGCCGGTCTGCAGCGGCTCGAACACCGACTGGCGGGACATCACGTTCGGAGCCTGCAGCTCCAGCTCGCGGAAGCCCTCGTTGGCGATGTCACCGAGCCCGTCGATCGGCTTGCCGAGGGCGTCGACCACGCGGCCGAGGAAGGCGTCGCCAACCGGAACGGAGAGAACCCGCTCGGTGCGCTTGACGCGCTGCCCCTCCTCCAGCTTGGCGGAGTCACCGAGAACGACGACACCGATCTCCCGGACGTCGAGGTTCAACGCCACGCCGAGCGTGCCGTCCTCGAACTCCAGGAGTTCGTTGGTCATGGTCGAGGGCAGGCCCTCGACGTGGGCGATGCCGTCGCCGGTGTCGGCGACGGTGCCGACCTCCTCGCGGGAGACGTCGGACGAGTAGGAAGAGACGTAGCGCTCCAGGGCGCCGCGGATCTCCTCCGTCGAGATGGTCAGCTCGGCCATCCTCTGCTTCCTTAAAATTCAGGGGCCCGGGATACCTAGTACCGACCGGTCCGAATGGCGTCTGTCATTCCGGGCGCTGCGGCGGCGGAGCCGCCCCGACGCTGAGCGGCGGAGGCCACTCAGCCGCTGGGCGGCTGAGCCGTTCAGCGCTTCGCGAGCGCGTTGCGGGTGTCGTTGAGGCGGCGCAGGATGGTGCCGTCGTACAGGTCGGAACCGACCCGCACGCTCACGCCACCCAGGACGTGCGGGTCGACCGTCTGCTTGACGGAGACCTCCCGACCGTATATCGCGGTGAGGCTCGCACCCAGCCGGCGTTCGTCGTCGTCACTCAACGGGGCCGCGACGGTCACGTACGCCACCTGCCGGTCGCGTCGCTCGGCGGCGAGTTCCACCAGCCGGGTCAGCGC
This sequence comes from Micromonospora sp. NPDC049204, assembly GCF_040647935.1. Classification (NCBI taxonomy): domain Bacteria; kingdom Bacillati; phylum Actinomycetota; class Actinomycetes; order Micromonosporales; family Micromonosporaceae; genus Micromonospora; species Micromonospora sp. NPDC049204. The sequence goes on from NZ_JBEZDC010000006.1 coordinate 78,990, forward strand.
GCCGGTGAAGGAGCGCCCCCCGAACCCGCCGAGCGCCACCTCGACGAGGCGGACGGTGACCGGGCGGGCCTTGTCGGCGAGCAGCTCCCGGGCCAGGGTGGCCCGCTGCTCGACCGGGGCGACCGGGTCGGCCAGCGTGTTGCTCAGCGCCGACTGACCGGCCACGACCTGGCCGAAGCGGAACAGCTCGTCCTCGACCTCGCCCAGCTCGCCGGCCTTGTCGGCGCTGGCGAGCAGCGCCTCCACGCCGAGGCGCTCGGTGCCGTCGAGCAACTCCGACGGTGCCGACCAGCGGCCGGAGACCAACGCCACGAGCAGGTCGAGCGCGTCGGCGCCGATCCGCCCGCCCAGCATGTCGCCGAGCAGGGCACCGCGGTCGTCACCGGAACGAGCCGGCTCGGACAGTGCCCGACGCAGCCGCGGCTCACGCCGCAGCAGGGTCGCCACGGAGAGGATGGCGTCGGCGGTGGAGGCCACCGCCGACGGCTCCGCGCCGCGGACGTACGCGTCGAGGCGCTCGGCCGCGACCTTGTACGACTCCCGGCTGGCGGCCTGCATCAGCGGGCCCCCGTGCTCTCGAGGCCGCTCAGGAACCGGTCGACGGTGCCCTTGCGTCGCGCCTCGTCGGCCAGCGACTCGCCAACGATCTTGCTGGCCAGGTCCACCGCGATCGTGCCGACCTCCGCGCGCAGCTCGCGCACGATGGTGGCCCGCTCGGCGGCGAGTGCGTCCTTGCCCGCCTGGATGACCCGGTCGGACTCTTCCCGCGCCTTGGCGAGGATGTCCTGTCGGATCCCCTCGGCGTCGGCCCGCGCGTCGTCACGGATCTTGGCGGCGTCGGTGCGGGCCTCAGCGAGCTGGGCACGGTACTGCTCGAGCAGCTGGTTCGCCTCGGCCTGAGCGGCCTCGGCGCGCTTGATGCCGCCCTCGATCGCGTCGACCCGGGCCTGGAACGTCTGCTCCATACGGGGGAAGACGAACTTGATCAGTACGAAGCAGAGCACGGCGAAGGCGACAATCCCGACCACGATCTCCTCGGGAATGGGGATGATCGGGTTGTGGTCTGACTCACCACCCTCAGCGGCGAGGAAGTACATGGGTGACCTCCCGGTCGACGAGCGGATTAGAGCTCTCCCTGCCAGATGAAGCCGAAGGCGATGCCGAACAGCGCGAGCGCCTCGATGACGGCGAAGCCGATCCAGACGTACGGCAGGGTCATCCGCGACGACTCGGGCTGGCGGGCGGTCGACTGGATGTAGGCGGCGAAGACCAGACCAACGCCGATGCCCGGGCCGATGGCCGCGAGGCCGTAGCCGATGGCTGCGGTGCTGCCAACGACACCTTCTGCGGCGGCGACGTAATCCATTAGTGGTTCCTCCTGGTTATCACGCGTGTCTCTCACGCGGGACGACAACGGATGGTGCGTGGATCAGTGCTCTTCGGCGAGCGCGCCCTGGATGTAGCTGGCGCTCAGCACCGTGAAGACGTAGGCCTGTAGAACGATGACCAGCGCTTCGAGAAGGGTCAGCGCCACGGTCATCACCCAGGACACCGCCGAGATCGGTGCCAGCCAGGCGTTGGCGTTGATCATCGCGAAGCCGCCGAGCGTGAAGACCAGCAGGAGCATGTGGCCGGCGAACATGTTCGCGAAGAGACGAACGGCCAGCGAGAAAGGCCGGATGATGAAGGTCGAGAACGCCTCGATCGGGATCAGCAGCGGCAGGATGTACCACGGTGCCGGTGGGATCAGGGCGTGCTTGAAGTATTTGGCGAAGCCGTGGTGCCGGATGCCGATGTAGTTGAACAGCACGTAGCTGATCACCGCGAGGATCGCCGGGAAGGCGATGTGCGAGTTCGGCGAGATCTGGAAGAACGGAATGATCGCGAACGCGTTGGTCACCAGCACGAAGCAGAACAGCGTCGTGAAGTACGGCGCGAACCGCACACCCTGGTGACCGATCATGTCGACCGAGATGTTGTTGCGCACGAAGCCGTAGATCGACTCGGCGAACCACTGCTTCTTGGTCGGCACCAGCTTCGGGTTCCGATAGGTCGCCAGGAAGAAGATGATCAGAACGCCGACGGCGATCCAGACCATCAACGTGAACTTGGTGAACCAGTAGGAGTCGTGCGCACCCCAGGGCAGGATGCTGGGCAGGTAGAAGTCCTCCTTGCTAGGTGGGAATTCTGCCTGGCCCGCTGCCAGGACGTTCGCCTGTCCGAACACCGCGTCCCTTCCTAAGTAGGCGTGCCGAGTCGGCGGATGACCAGGATGACTCCCCCGGCCATGCCGAGCACGAAGCCGATCCCGGTGGCGACGCCACCGGTGTCGAGCCACTGGTCGACCAGCCAGCCGATGAAACCCCACACGAGCATGCCTCCGATGAGGTAACTCAGTGCGGTCCAGCCCTGACCGGCACCGGACGGATAGTCGTCCGGTTGCCCGGGGGGACGGGGGGTTTGGTCATCAGCCATGACGGGGCGAACGATATCAGCCGGGAAGACGAGGCTGTGCCTCACCCCCCGCACAACCATCGTTGTGTGGGCTTCTCGTGGGCGCCGTCGTCTGTGGGCACGCTACTCCCCTTCCGCCCGTCGGAAAATGACCGGAGGCCGACACATTGCGGCGCGTCCGCTGGTTGGGACGCGACCGCCAGGTCAGCCGTGCGGCCGACGAGCGTGCACCGTGGTCAGCCACCAGAGGTGCACCGCTGTCCACACTGCCACCCCGGCGACGATGCCAAGGCACAGAGGGATCAAACCGGCCCAACCGGTCGACGCCACCGCCACCAGCACCGCACCCAATAGGCTGAACTTCACCACGTACAGGCCCAGGCCGAGCGGCAACAGCAACTGCGGGTTGACCTGGTCGGCCCGCGCCAACACCACTGTGGTGAGGGTGTAGCTGAGCACCGTGACACCCACGCCGGCCGCCGCGCCGAGCGCGGCCGTCCCACCGCCGGTCACCCCGCCCACCACCGCGGCGAGCACGGCCAGCGCCGCCGACGCGGCCAACAGGACGGGCAGGTGCCGCAGCCGCCACCGCCGGTCGCTGTCCGGCGCGACCACCCCGGGCTCAGCCACGGGGGTACGCCGGAAACGCCGCGACCAACTCGGCCACCTCGGCACCGATCCGGGTCAACTCGTCGGCCCCGCCCGGGGCGCCGGGATCGGTGCGCACCGCTCGGGCGATCAGGGTGGCCACCTGCCGCAGGTCACCCTCCCGCATGCCCTGGGTGGTGACGCTCGGGGTGCCCACCCGCAGACCGGAGGCCACCATCGGCGGCTGCGGGTCGTACGGGATGGCGTTCTTGTTCAGGGTGATCGACGCGGCGTCGCAGCGTCGCTCGGCCTCGGCGCCGGTCACCCCCACCTCGCGCAGGTCGATCAGGGCGAGGTGGGTGTCGGTGCCGCCGGACACCGGACGCATCCCCTCGTCGGCCAGCCCGGCCGCGAGCGCCTGGGCGTTGCTGACCACCTGCCGGGCGTACGTCTGGAACTCCGGCTGGGCGGCCTCGCGCAGCGCGACCGCCTTGGCCGCGACCGCGTGCATCAGCGGACCGCCCTGGGTGAACGGGAAGACCGCCTTGTCGATCCGCTGCGACAGCGACTCACGGCAGAGGATCAGGCCGCCGCGCGGGCCGCGCAGCACCTTGTGGGTGGTGGCGCAGACGACGTCCGCGTACGGCACCGGGGACGGGATCGCCCGACCGGCGACCAGGCCGATGAAGTGCGCGGCGTCCACCATCAGGTACGCGCCGACCTCGTCGGCGATCTCCCGGAACCGGGCGAAGTCGATCAGCCGGGGGTACGCGGTGGCACCACAGATGATCAGCTTGGGTCGGTGCGCACGGGCCAGGTCCCGTACCTCGTCGTAGTCGATCAGCTCGGTGTCCGGCCGGACCGGGTAGCCGACCGGGTGGAACCACTTGCCGGAGAAGTTCACCCGGCTGCCGTGGGTGAGGTGCCCACCGTGCGGCAGGTCCATCGCCAGCACGGTGTCCCCCGGCTGGACCAGCGCGGCGTACGCGGCCAGGTTGGCGCTCGCCCCGGAGTGTGGCTGAAGGTTGGCGTGCTCGGCCCCGAAGAGCTCCTTGGCCCGGGCGATGCCGATCTCCTCGGCCCGGTCCACCTCGGCGCAGCCCCCGTAGTAGCGCCGGCCCGGGTAGCCCTCGGCGTACTTGTTGGTGAGCGTCGAGCCGAGCGCGGCCAGCACCGCCGGCGAGGTCAGGTTTTCGCTGGCGATGAGCTGCAGGCCACCCCGCAGCCGGTCCAGCTCGCCGAGGACCACCCCGGCGATCTCCGGGTCGGTGGCCCTGAGCTGGGCGAAATCCGGTCCCCAGAAGGTGCTCGTCTCGGTCTCCACAGCGAACGAGTCTAGGGGGCCGCAGACTGGACCTCGTGAGATGCCTCGTCACCGGAGCGACCGGATACATCGGCGGGCGGCTGACGCCACTGCTGCTCGCCGAGGGACACACCGTGCGGTGCCTGGCCCGCAAGGCGGTCCGACTGCGCGACGTGCCCTGGGCCTCGGCGGCCGAGATCGTCGAAGGGGACCTGAGCCGGCCGGACACGTTGCCCGCCGCCTTCGCCGACGTGGACGTCGCCTACTTCCTGGTGCACTCCCTCGGCCGGCCCGACTTCGAGGCCGTCGACCGGACGGCGGCGACGAACTTCGCGGCGGCGGCCCGGGCGGCCGGCGTACGCCGGATCGTCTATCTGGGCGGTCCGCTGCCGGAGACCGGTGCGGTCCCCTCGCCGCACCTGCGCTCCCGGGCCGAGGTGGGCCGGATCCTGCTGGCCAGCGGGGTGCCCACGGCGGTGCTCCGGGCCGCGGTGATCATCGGATCCGGCTCGGCGTCGTTCGAGATGCTGCGCTACCTGACCGAGCGACTGCCCGCCATGATCACCCCGCGTTGGGTGCGTAACCGGATCCAGCCGATCGCCGTCCGCGACGTGCTGAACTACCTGGTGGGCTCCAGCGCGCTACCGCCGGAGGTCAACCGGGGCTTCGACATCGGCGGACCGGACGTGCTCACGTTCCGCGAGATGATGCAGCGCTACGCGCGGGTGGCCGGGCTGCGCCGGCGGATCATCGTGCCGGTCCGGGCGCTCACCCCGGCGCTCTCCTCGCACTGGGTCGGCCTGATCACCCCGGTGCCGAATGCCATCGCCCGCCCGCTGGTGGAGAGCCTGATCCAGGAGGCGGTCGCGGACGAACACGACATCGCCCGCTACGTTCCCGACCCGCCGGGCGGGTTGACCGGCTTCGACGACGCGGTGGCGCTGGCGCTGGCCAAGGTGCGCGACGCCCAGGTGGAGACCCGCTGGTCGAACGCGAGCGGCCCGGACGCGCCCGCCGAGCCACTGCCCACCGACCCGGTGTGGTCCGGTGGCACCGCCTACACCGACGTCCGGGAGCGGACGGTGGACGCGCCACCAGCGGCGCTCTGGCGGGTGGTCGAGGGCGTCGGCGGCGAACACGGCTGGTACTCGTTCCCGCTCGCCTGGTCGGTGCGCGGCTGGTTGGACCGCCTGGTCGGCGGGGTCGGCCTCCGTCGGGGCCGACGCGACCCACACCGCCTCCAGGTCGGTGAGGCGTTGGACTTCTGGCGGGTCGAGGAGATCGTCCCGGGCGAGTTGCTGCGACTGCGCGCGGAGATGCGGCTGCCCGGCCGGGCCTGGCTGGAGATGCGGGTGCTCCCCACCGACGGCGGCCGCAGCCGCTACCAGCAACGTGCCGTCTTCCTGCCGCGCGGCCTGCCGGGGCACGCCTACTGGAAGTCGGTGGCCCCGTTCCACGCGGTGGTCTTCGGCGGCATGGCCCGCAACATCGCCCGCAACGCCGAACAGACCCCCTGATCCCCGCAGGTCTCAGTTGCCGGTGCGGGCTCCGGTGAGCTGGAAGGCGGTTCGTTCGCTCGGCGGGACGAAGTCGCGGACCGGTTGACCGCGCAGGGCGGTGGAGAGCACCTCGCCGACCGCGTCGACCATCCGGGCCTGCACGGCCTGACCGACCGCGTCCCGGGGATCGTCCGGGTTCGCCGCCATCGAGGCGACCGCGATCTGCGGGGTGAACGCGACGACCGTCTCCGTCTCGTAATGCTCTGAGCTGCCGGTCTTGCCCGCGACCGGCCGGCCGAGCCGCGCCCGCAGGCCGGCTGCGGTGGCACCGTCGCAGCGCCCGTACATCGACTGGTCGCCGACCGGGCAGCGAGCCGCGTCGGTGGCCGCCCGCGCAACGTCGACGTCGAGCACCTGCCGGCAGTCCGGCTTGGCGGCGTCGACCGGGCGGCCACCCGCGTCGGTGATCGACACCACCGGCAGCGGCGCGCACCAGGTCCCCTCGGCCGCCACCGTGGCGTACGCGGTGGCCAGGTCCAGCGGCGTGGTCGCGGCGACGCCCAGGGTGAACGCACCCCAGTCCTTCGCGTCGTAGCGGGCCAGTCGGGCGTCGGCGTCGGCCCGCAGCACGATGCCGAGTCGCTCGGCCATCTCCACCACCCGGTCGGCGCCGACCTTCTCGGTCAGCCAGGCGAAGTACGTGTTCACCGACCGACCGAACCCGGTCCACATGGTGCGGGGGCCATCCATCGAGGATGGGCTGGCGTTCGAAGGACACCAGCGGCCGGCACAGCTCGCCTCCCCGGTCGCCGGGAAGCGGGTGAGCAACTGGGTGGGCGCCACGAAGTCGGTCGACAGCGGCAGGCCCGCCTCCAGCGCGGCAAGCATCGTGAAGAGTTTGAACGTCGACCCGCCCTGGTACCCCTCGATCGCACCGCCGCCGCCGATCAACTGGTTGACCGTGTTCGGGCGGTTCTTCTGCCCGACGGGGTTGTCCCGCACGCTGTAGGTGCGGTTCACCGACATCGCCAGCACCCGTCCCGTGCCCGGTTGCACCACCGCGGTCGGCACCGCCTCGGCCGCCGACGGCTGATAGATCTTCAGCACCTGCTCGGTGGTGGCCCGCTGCACCCCCGGGTCCAGCGACGACACGATCGAGAACCCACCCCGGCGCAGCGCGCGTTGCCGCTCGTCGGCGGACGCGCCGAACGCGGACTGGCTGCTCCACCAGCGGGTGAACCAGTCGCAGAAGAAGCCCCAGTCGTTGTGCGCCTCGGGCACCCCGGTGCAGTCGTTGGGCGTCTCGCTCGGCCGTAGCTGCAAGGGCTCGGCCCGCGCCGCCGCCGCCGCGTCCGCCGGCACCTGCCCCGACTCCACCAGCCGCTCCAACACGTACGACCGCCGCGCCATCGCGCTGTCGGCGTCGCCGTTGATCGGATCGTCGCTGTCCGGCGACCGGACCAGGCCGGCCAGCAGCGCCGCCTGGGCCAGGGTCAACTCGGCCGGGGACCGGGAGAAGTAGCGCTTGCTGGCCGCCGCGACGCCGTACGCCCCGGCGCCGAAGTAGGCGATGTTGAGGTAGCGGGTGAGGATCTCCTCCTTGTCGAGCTCGCGTTCCAGCGCGAGCGCGTAACGCATCTCCTGGAGCTTGCGGGCGGTGCTGACCTCGGTGGCGGCCACCCGCTGCGCCTCGGTCAGCCGGGGATCGCTGCTGAGCACGTTGCGGACGTACTGCATGGTCAACGTGGAGGCGCCCTGCCGGGTCTGCCCGTCCCGCTTGTTGACGGTGAAGGCGCGCACCACGCCCCGCAGGTCCACTCCGCTGTGCTGGTAGAACCGGACGTCCTCGGCGGCCACGATCGCCTGGCGCATCACCGGGGCCACCTCACGCAGCGGCACGTCCACCCGGTCCTCCTGGTAGAAGGAGGTGATCAGGGTGGTGCCGTCGTTGGCGTAGAGGTTGGAGCGCTGGGCGGTGGGCGGCGTACGAAGTGTGTTCGGCAGCTCCGAGTACGGCGTGGACAGGGCGCTGAAGCCGATCCCGAACACCAGGGCCACCGGCAGGGCGGCTGCGGCCAGCACCAACCCGGCCAGCACTCCAGCGATCACCACGGTCAGCAGTTTGTCGAGATGGGCCCGGATCATCAGCTCTCCCCGCAGGAGCCGGTCACGCTAGGACCCGTTCAGAATGACCCGGAACGCCGCTTTCGCCCCGGGTTTTCCCCAAACCCGGAGGAAACTCGCACCGCGCCCAATCAGGGCAGCAGCGCGCCGGCCAGCGGGTGGACCGTCTCCTCGATCTCGTCGGCGACCCGGCTGAAGCACTGGTCACCACGGCCCCACGGGTCGTCCAGATCGTCCGTCGTCAACGCCGAGGCGCCCAACCGGGCGTCGTGGGCCGCTGCCACCAGGGCCACCCCCCGGGCGTACACGGCCTCCGGGGTCGCGTCACCCGGCGGCAACGCGGCGGCGTCCACCGCGGCCAGCAGCCGACCGAACTCACCCAGCACGAACGTGCGGGCCGCCGCGTCCGGCCGCAACGCCACCACGTACTCCTGCTGGTCGGCGGTGGCGGTCAGCACCAGGTCGGCGGCGTCGATGTGGTCCGACCGCAGCTTGCGCGCGGCGAACCCCTCGACGTCCCCACCACGGCCGGTGACCTGCCGGGCCGCCGGCGGATTCATCTCCTCGCCCGCGTGCCAACCACCCGTGCCGGCGCTGTGGCTGTGCAGCAAACCGTCTGCCTGGGCCGGGTCCTGCGCACGCCGCGTCAACCGCTCCCGCACCGCCAGAGCGAGCAGCCGCTCCGCCATCGGGGAGCGGCAGATGTTGCCCATGCAGACGTGCAGGACCGTGAACGGGGGCACTCAGACCCCCCGACCGTCGACGAGGTCCGGAACGACGTCGCGCAGCTTCTCCAACGGGATCGCCCCGGCCCGCAGCAGTTGCGGCACCTCACCGGTCAGATCCACGATCGTGCTGGGCACCGGATCCGGGCACGGCCCGGCCTCCAGGTAGGCCCGCACCGAGTAGCTGAGCTGGTCCCGTGCCTCCTCGGCGGTCACCGCGGCGGGCTGGCCGGTCTTGTTGGCCGACGAGACCGCCATCGGGCCGGTCTCCCGCAGCACCTCGAGCGCCACCGGGTGCAGCGGCATCCGCACCGCCACCGTGCCGGTCTTGTCGCCCAGGTCCCACTGGAGGCTCGGCGAGTGCTCGACCACGATCGTCAGCGCACCCGGCCAGAACGCCTCCACCAGGTCCCGGGCTGCGGTGGGCAGCGAGAAGACCAACCCGTCCAGGGTGTGCCGCGAGCCGATCAGCACCGGCGGCGGCATCTGCCGACCCCGGCCCTTGGCATCCAGCAGGGCCTTGACCGCGTACGGGGTGAACGCGTCCGCGCCGATCCCGTAGACGGTGTCCGTCGGGAGGACGACAAGCTCGCCGTTCTTGACCGCCTCGATGGCCGCAGCGATGCCGCGGTCCCGATCGGCGGGCGATCGGCAGTCGTAAAGCATCACGAGGAGTCAGTCTGCCACGCCGCCCCGATCGGGGCGTGCTGGCCGTCCGCCCGTCGGGACGCGGTGGCGTAACGGGGACGTCCGGTGAGGTCCAGATGCGCCGTGACAGCGGTGAAGCCACCGTCGCCGGCAAGCAGCGCGGGAACCGCCGCGCCGTGGGTGTCGTCGTGCTCCACCCCGAGCACGCCGCCCGCGCGCAGCAACACCGCCGCGCGGCTGACGACCGGCCGGATCACCGCCAGGCCGTCCGCGCCGCCGAAGACCGCCTCCGCGGGGTCGTGCCCGGCCACCTCCGGCGGGACTACCACGTCGTCCGGCACGTACGGCGGGTTGCAGAGCAGCACGTCCACCGAGCCCACCAGGGACGCCAGCAGGTCCGGCGCGGTCACGTCCGCCTCGACCACCTCGATCGGCCGGTCTCCCGACGCGGCCCGCTCCGCCGCGTTGCGCCGCAACCAGGCCAGCGCCCGCGGGGACCGCTCCACCGCGATCACCCGCGCACCCGGCACCTCCTGCGCCACCGCCAGCGCGATCGCCCCCGAGCCGCTGCAGAGGTCGACCACCACCGGGTCGGTACGGCCCCGGGCCTGCTCGACACCCCAGCCGGCCAGCAGCTCGGTCTCCGGCCGGGGCACGAACACACCCGGCCCGACCGACAGGTCGAGGTGCCGGAACCCGGCCCGGCCGGTCAGATGCTGCAACGGCACCCGCGCGGCCCGACGGCGCGTCAGCTCGTCGAGCCGCGCCAACTGCTCCTCGTTCAGGTCGTCGGCGAGAGCCAGCCGGCCTCGGGAGACCCCCAGCACGTACGCGGCCAGCACCTCCGCCTCCGCCCGGGCCGAGCCGACCCCGGCGGCGGCGAGCGCGCGGGCCACCCGAGCCACCGCGGCGGACGGGCGGGTGGGGCCTGTCCCTTCGGGGGGGTGTTGCGGCAGAGTGGTCACGCGACAATCATGATGCGTCGCGGGCAGCGCGACCAACGGGTGCGCGGGCGGCGCACACGACAGGAGGTCGGCGGGTGGGGTGGCTCGACCGGGTCGATGACCAGGTTGACTTCCTCACGCGCGCCCGGGCGCTGCAGGAGGCCAGTCGCTCCGCGGAGTCGTACGTCCTGCTCGAACGTGTGATCCGCACCACCACCGATCCGGCGGCGCGTGCGGACGCGATGGTGCAGCGCCTCTCCGCCCTGATCAATCTCGGTCGGACGGCGGAGTTCACCCGGGCCATCGAGGAGGCGTCGGCGGCCGTCCGCGATCTCGCCGAGCCCTACCTGCACGGGCACCTCAACGCGCTCGCCGCCCTCGCCGCACACCACCAGGGCGCACTGGACCGTTCGGTCACGCACCTCGTCCGAGCCGCCCGCGCGCTGGGCGCCGTCGAAGACCCGGACCGGGACACCGCCTGGGGCTGGCACGACCTGGCCATGGCGTACAGCTACCTCAGCTTCCACGGATACGCCCTGGGGGCCATCGAACGAGCCCGGCAACTCGGTCTCACCGCCGGGATCCCCGAGGAGACGTTCGCCGCGCCGGGCATCCGGCTGCGCAACGCCGTGGCACTGGACCACAACGGCGACAGCGACGGCTGCCTGCGGGTGCTCCGGGACGTGGCCGCCGACCTGGCCCGCTTCATCGACTCCGGGCGGGCCGGGCGGCTGCGCCCGAGCAGCCTCGCCGCGTACGGCTACGCGTCGGCCCGGCAGGCCGCGCTCGGCGACCAGGTGGAGACCGACGGGAAAGCCGAACCGGCCCGCCTGATCAGCCACGGTGGGGACAGCTCCCGCGCTCGCGACCTGCGTCAGCTCGGGCAGGTGTGCCTCGCCGTCGCCGACGGCCGGCCGATCGAGGCGGTCGCCCGACTGGACACCGTCCAGGTCTCCAACGAGACGCTCGGGGCGGCCGAGCCGGCCCGACTGCGCAGCATCGCGCTGGCCCGTGCCGGCGACCACGCGGCGGCGCACCGGGCCGACCGGCTGGCGTTCCGGCTCGCCGCCCAACGCAACGATCGGCTGCGCGACGTCTACATCGACGGCATCGCCGCCCGGATCGACCACGAGGAGATGCGCCGCGAGGCGGCACGGTTCGAGGGCGAGGCGTTGACCGACCCGCTCACCGGGCTGCCCAACCGCCGCCGGTTGGAGCGCTACATCACCGCCGTGGTCACCCGAGGCGACCGGGTGGTGATCGGTGTCTGCGACCTGGACGGCTTCAAGGCGGTCAACACCCGCCACGGGCACCACTCCGGTGACCTGGTGCTGCAACGCATCGCCGGAGTGATCAACCGGGTGATGCGCCGGGGTGACTTCGTGGCCCGCTACGGCGGCGACGAGTTCGTGGTGGTGCTGCCGGACACCGGCATGCGCGAGGCCGCCGAGGTGGCCCGCCGGATCGAGGCCGCCGTCCGACTCGAAGACTGGGAGTCGCTGGTGCCGGGGACCCCGGTCGGGGTGAGCATCGGCTTCGCGGAGGTCTCCGGCGGCGGTGGGCTGCGGGACGCCCTCGGCGTCGCCTTCGAGCAGGCCGACCGGGCCATGCTCCGTGCCAAGTCGCGTCCCCGCGCGAGCTGATCGCCCGGCGGACAGCGGCGGGGCGCGGCGGCGGTCAGCGGCGGGTCAGCTCGGTGTCGCCGGCGAGCCGGGCGGCGCGGTCGGCCTCGGCGAGCGCGTCCAGCACCCCGTCCAGGTCGCCGGCGAGCGCCAGGTCCAGGTTGTACGCCGTGTAGCCGATCCGGTGGTCGCTGATCCGGTTCTGCGGGTAGTTGTAGGTGCGGATCCGCTCCGAGCGGTCGACCGTGCGCACCTGCGCCTTGCGGGCGTCCGAGGCGGCGGCGTCGGCCTGCTCCTGCGCGGCGGCGAGCAGCCGGGCGCGCAGGATCCGCATGGCCTGCTCCCGGTTCTGCAACTGGGACTTCTCGTTCTGGCAGGAGACGACGATGCCGGTCGGCAGGTGGGTGATCCGCACCGCGGAGTCGGTGGTGTTCACCGACTGACCACCCGGGCCGGACGAACGGAACACGTCGATGCGCAGCTCGTTCTGGTCGAGGGTGACGTCGACGTCCTCGGCCTCGGGCAGCACCAGCACTCCGGCGGCGCTGGTGTGGATGCGGCCCTGCGACTCGGTGACCGGGACCCGCTGCACCCGGTGCACACCGCCCTCCCACTTGAGTCGCGACCAGACGCCGTTGCCGCCCTCCGGCACACCCTTCGTCTTGATCGCCAGCGAGACGTCCTTGACCCCGCCGAGGTCGGAATCCTGGGCGTCGATCACCTCGGTGATCCAGCCGTGCCGCTCGGCGTAGCGGGTGTACATCCGCAGCAGGTCAGCGGCGAAGAGAGCCGACTCCTCGCCACCCTCACCGGCCTTGATCTCGACGATCACGTCCTTGGCGTCGTGGGGGTCACGCGGAATGAGCAGCTCGGCGAGGCGCTCCTCCAGCATCGGCACGGATCCGGCGATGGACTCCGCCTCGCCCGCGAAGGACGGGTCCTCGGCAGCCAACTCACGAGCCGCGGACAGGTCGGCGCGGGTCTGCTCCAGCTCGGCAGCGGCCTTGTGCAGGGGCACCAGCTCCGCGTAGCGGCGACCCACCCTGCGCGCGGTGGCCTGGTCGGCGTGGATGGCCGGATCGGCCAACCGCTTCTCCAGCGTCGCGTACTCGTCGAGGAGGGCGGCCAGACGCTCGCTGCTCATGCTGCGGATGCTCCTTCGACGGTGCGAAGCCGGCCGGGCCGAAGGCCGCCGGCTGCGTAACAGGGCACAACGCGGACGGCGCCCGCGCCCGGTGGAAAACCGGACGCGGGCGCCGAACGAGGAGTTACTTGGCCTTCTTGGCCTGAACCTTGGCGTACTTCTGCTGGAACTTCGCGACCCGGCCGGCGGTGTCGAGAACGCGCTGCTTACCGGTGTAGAACGGGTGGCAGGCGCTGCAGGTCTCGGCGTGGATCGTGCCGCCCTTGGCGGTGCTGCGGGTCGTGAACGTGTTGCCACAGGAGCAGCTGACCTCGGTGGTCACGTACTCCGGGTGGATGTTTGCCTTCATCGCCTCGGTCCTCTCGTTGGTGGTCGCCGGGTCGCCGTCATCACTCGTCGCGCCGTACACGACGGGCTCGGGCGTGAACCGGAACCGGTGGCCGATTGACCAGTGTGCCATGGGCCTGAGCCGACCCGGTAATCGGGCCGCACACCTCGTCCGGCATCGTCAACACGTGCTACCCCACCCGCATTCCCGCCGCCCGGCGGGGCATTCGCCCACCCGGCGGTCCGCCGCCGCGTACCCCGCCGGGGGTACGTCCCACGAGCCGGAGGGATACCGGTGACCCGCCTGATCGCCACCCGCGGACTACCCGCCTCGGGTAAGACGACCTTCGCCCGAACGCTCCAACCGTCCGTGGCCCGGGTGAACCGGGACGACCTGCGCCGGATGCTGCACGGCGAGCGGCTCTTCACCCAGTGGGCCGAGGCCCAGGTGACCGTCGCACAGCGGTCCCAGGTCGAGGCGTTGCTGCGCGCCCGGGTGGACGTCTGCGTGGACGACACCAACCTGCGCTCGCGGGCCCTGCGGGGCTGGGCCGACCTGGCCGCCCGGCACGGCGCTGATTTCGAGGTGCACGACTTCACCGACGTGCCACTTGACGAGTGCCTGCGCCGCGACGCCGCGCGCCCACCTGCCGACCAGGTCGGCGCGGACGCGATCCGTCAGCTGCACGAGCGGTACCTGGAGGGGCGGACCCTGCCGTTGCCGGTGCCGCAGGCCCGCACCGGACGCCCCGCCGTGGTGCACCCGCCGTCGACCGAGCCACCGGAGATCGTCCTGGTGGACATCGACGGCACCGTCGCGCTGGCCGTGTCCCGCAGCCCGTACGACATGACCCGGGTGGGCGAAGACGCGCCGAACACGGCGGTGATCGCGGCGGTCCGGGCGATGCACGCCGCCGGATACGGGGTGGTCTTCTGCTCCGGGCGGGACGCCTCCGCCCGAGCGGCCACCGAGGCCTGGCTGGACCAGCACGTCCAGGTGCCGTACCTCGGCCTGCACCTGCGCGCCGTCGGCGACTCGCGGAAGGACTCGGCCGTGAAGCGGGAGATCTACGACCGGGAGATCCGGGACCGTTACCGGGTGGCCGGTGTCTTCGACGACCGTGCCCAGGTGGTCCAGATGTGGCGAACCCTCGGCCTCACCGTCTTCCAGGTGGCCGACGGCGACTTCTGAGCCGCGAAGGGGCACGGCCAGGACGGCCGTGCCCCTTCGTCGTCGATCACCCGGGACTGGTTACTCCCCCGGCGTCGACTTCGCGATCTGCATCAGGAACTCGATGTTGGTACGGGACTGCTTGAGCCGGTCCAGCAGGAGATCCATCGCCGCCTGCGAGTCCAGCGAGTGCAGCACCTTCCGGAGCTTGTGGATGATGGCCAGCTCCTCGGGTGCGAGGAGGACCTCTTCCTTCCGGGTGCCGGACGGGTTGATGTCGATGGCCGGGAAGGTCCGCTTGTCGGCGATCTTCCGGTCCAGCTTCAGCTCCGCGTTGCCGGTGCCCTTGAACTCCTCGAAGATGACCGTGTCCGCCATGGAACCGGTCTCCACCAGCGCCGTGGCGATGATGGTCAACGACCCGCCGTTCTCGATGTTGCGGGCCGCGCCGAGGAAGCGCTTCGGCGGGTAGAGCGCCGTGGAGTCGATACCACCCGACATGATCCGGCCGCTGGCCGGAGCCGCCAGGTTGTACGACCGACCGAGCCGGGTCACCGAGTCGAGCAGCACGACCACGTCGTGTCCAAGCTCGACCAGGCGCTTGGCCCGCTCGATGGCCAGCTCGGCCACCGTGGTGTGGTCCTGCGGCGGACGGTCGAACGTGGCCGCGATGACCTCGCCCTTGATCGACCGCTGCATGTCGGTGACCTCTTCAGGCCGCTCGTCGACCAGCACCACCATCAGGTGGCACTCCGGGTTGTTGCGGGTGATCGCGTTCGCGATCGCCTGCAGCACCATCGTCTTACCCGCCTTCGGCGGCGACTGGATGAGTGCCCGCTGGCCCTTGCCGATCGGCATGACCAGGTCGATGACCCGGGTGGTCAGGATGTGCGGCTCGGTCTCCAGGCGCAGGCGCTCCTGCGGGTAGAGCGGAGTGAGCTTGTAGAACTCCGGACGACGCCGGGCCTCCTCCGGCTCCATC
The DNA here is from genome assembly GCF_040647935.1 of Micromonospora sp. NPDC049204. Lineage (NCBI taxonomy): Bacteria > Bacillati > Actinomycetota > Actinomycetes > Micromonosporales > Micromonosporaceae > Micromonospora > Micromonospora sp. NPDC049204. Next base: position 94,521 of record NZ_JBEZDC010000006.1, read on the forward strand.
CCGTTGATCGTGTCCAGCCGCATCAGCGGGTTGTACTTGTCGCGCCGCTGGTCGCCGCTGTTACCGCCCTCGCGGGCCGCCCGCACCGCACCGGTGATCGCGTCACCGCGGCGCAGGCCGTACTTCTTGATCTGGGACATCGAGACGTACACGTCGTTCGGGCCGGCCAGGTAGCCGGTGGTCCGCACGAAGGCGTAGTTGTCGAGCACGTCGATGATGCCGGCCACCGGGACGAGCACGTCGTCCTCGCTGACCTGCGGCTCACGCCCACCGGTGTCGGTGCCGGTCTCGGTGCGCTCACCGCGCCCGCGACGACGGTCCCGGAAACGGCTGCGCCGGCCACGCCGGCCGCCGCCCTCGCCGTCATCGTCGTCGTTGTCCCGCTCGACACGCTCGACACGCTGACCACGGTCGTTGCGGTCGCCCCGGTCGCCCCGGTCGTTGCGCTCGCCCCGGTCGGAGCGCTCCGTGCGCTCGTTCCGCTCGCCGCGCTCGGCCCGCTCGCCCCGGTCGTTGCGCTCGGCACGATCCGCCCGCTCGCCCCGTTCGGAGCGCTCGGTGCGGTCCACGCGCTCGGTGCGCTCGGCACGTTCCGGACGCTCGGCCCGCTCGGCCCGCTCGGTGCGCTCGGTGCGCTCCGGACGCTCGGCCCGCTCGGTGCGCTCGGCCCGCTCGGTGCGCTCGGCCCGCTCGGCCCGCTCCGGACGCTCGGCCCGCTCGGTGCGCTCCGGACGCTCGGCCCGCTCGCGGCGGTTCTCGCCACGGTCGGCCCGGTCGCCGGCTTCCGCCTCGTCGGTACGCGTCTCGGCCGGACGTGCCGTCTCGGTCGAACGCGCCTCAGCCGGACGGGTCTCCGCCGCTGCGGCCCGGCTCCGCCGGGTGCGACCACGGCCCTCGGTTTCGGGGGCTGGCTCAGCCGCTGCCGGCTCGGCGCCACGTCCTTCGGCGGCCGGCCGGTCGGCGGTCTCCCGCACCTCGGCGCGCACCCCCTCACGGGTCGGGGCTGCTGCGGCCGCGACCTCGGCCCGCGGTCGAGGGGTCCCGGCGGCGTTGCCGCCCTGCCGCTCGGAAATCGCGGCGATCAGCTCGCCCTTGCGCATGCGAGCCGTGCCGGAGATGCCGAGCGACGCAGCCAGGCTCTGCAGCTCTGGCAGCAGCATCGCCGACAGACCGGTGCCGCTACGCCGACGACGGGCGGGAGCGGCGGCGGTGGCATCGCCAGCGACGTTGGAAACATCCGACGTCACGTCGGTGGTGTCGCTCAATGGATTCCTTCCCTCGATAAAGGCCGGGACTGCCCGGAGTCGGAACTAAGGTGGCCGGGCGGCCTCGGTGCACCCGCCTCGCAAGGACGCGTCGCGGGAGTCTGTGACACAGCAGCCGGTCGGTATCCCGACTCACCAACGTCGGTGAGCAGGTCTCGCCGTCTGCGGCGACCTGTGGAATCTGCGGTGCGGCGTGGGCCTTTGGCAGGGGTGTGACGGGCTGACCGCCGAGAGCTTCGGGGTGCGCCGCCTCGCAGGAGATCGCGTGCTTCGCGGCTGTGCTAGGTCTAGAGCGTAATCAACTCTTCCGACCTGCGGCAACAGGGCCCCGCTCGGCGTGTCCAAGTCTACCCCGAGCAACCCGCGCACCGCTGACGTCTATCGGTAACTGCCAGATTTCCCAGTCTGTTCCCACCGGGAAGCCCTCCGGGGGCTCGCTGAACGCCAGCACGGTGGGGCCGGCCCCACTGACCACGGCTGCCACACCAGCCGCTCGCAACGCTCTGACCAGCGCCGATGTGCCTGGCATCCCGGATGCGCGGTAGTCCTGGTGGAGTCGATCGACGGTCGCCGGCAGCAGCAGCCCCGGGTCGGCGGTGAGCGCGTGCACCAGCAGAGCCGCCCGCCCCGCGGTCAACGCGGCGTCGCCGTGCGGCACGGTGGCCGGCAACGCGGCCCGCGCGGCAGCGGTCAACCCGCGCTCCGCCGGGACGAAGACGGTGGGCAGCACCCCGTCCGCGACCGGCAGGGACACCGCCCGCGCGCCCGTCGGCTCGGACCAGGCCACCGTGAAGCCGCCGAGCAGGCACGGTGCGACGTTGTCGGGATGGCCCTCGATCTCGGCGGCCAGCCGGAGCGCGGCCCCGTCGTCCAGCCGGTGCTCCCCGTCGGTGACCAGGGCACGGGCCAGCAGCACCCCGGCGACGATCGCGGCGGACGAGGAGCCCAGCCCGCGCGCCTGCGGGATCCGGTTGACGCACTCCACGCGCAGGCCCTCGGGGTGGGCGTCAAGCACGTCAAACACGGCCCGCATGGCCCGCACCACCAGGTGCCGGTCGTCGTCCGGCAGCTCACCGGCACCCTGCCCGGTCACCGTCACCCGGACCCCGCCCGGCGCGACCTCGGCGGACACGTCGTCGTAGAGCCCGAGGGCGAGACCCAACGCGTCGAAGCCCGGACCCAGGTTGGCGCTGGTCGCGGGGACCCGGACACGGACCGGCCCGGCGGTGAAGTTCGTCGGCACGCGCTCATGCTAGGCGTCGGCACCGACGAACCGGCCCGTTGCCCGCTGCCTGGGACCGCCGACTTCAGCCGGCCGGGTTCGGGACCGGTTCCGCAACCGGATCGCTGAGCGTGAGCCGCCGGGTGGCGATCCGCCAGCCGACCGCGTAGACGAGGGTGATCAGCCCGCAGCCGGCGAGCACGACCCGTTCGTCCACCACGTCCACGACCAGGGCCACGGCCAGCTGACTCACCGAGATCGCCAGCGTCGCGAGCATCATGTCGGTGGCGAAGACACGCCCACGCAACCGGTCCGGAACCTCGCCCTGCAGGGCGAAGTTCGACATCACCCAGTTGCTGCCGCCGGCGAAGTGCGCCACGAAGACCAGCAGCAGCACCAACGGGAACCAACGCACCACCGACGTGCCCAGATAGGACAGCCCGTAGAGCGACATCGACAGCGCGAGCCCGGGCAGCAACCACGCCCGGTTGGTGAGCACCCGACGCATCAGGATCGGCCCCACCAACGCACCGGCCCCACGCACCGCGAAGAGCAGGCCGGCGCCGAGCGGGCCGACGCCGTACACGCCGGCCAGCAACGGGAACACGGTCAGCACGCCGTTGCCCAGGCCCACCGCCGACTTCACCGTGACCAGCGCGAGCACCCGGGGACGGTGACCGATGTAGCCGAGCGCCTCGCGGACGGCGGCCCAGGTCCGCTGGGCCGGCAGGTGGGCGTCCCGTGGCGCCTGCAACGGCCGGCGGATCCGGGTGGCGAGGGCCGCGGCCAGCGCCAGGCCGACCGCCGCCACCCAGAAGCAGACGTACGGGCCGGCAGCGGTGCTGAGGACGCCACCGAGCGAGGCACCGACGACGGTCATGGTGCCCCAGGCCGAGCCGGCGACCGCGTTGCCGGCGGCCAGCTCGTGCGGCTCCAGCACGTTGGGCAGCGCGGCCTGCGCGGCCGGCGAATAGAACGCCTTGGCCACCGCGACCACCCCGATCGCGACGAGCGCCAGCCACGCCGTGGCGGCGCCGCGCACGCCGAGCAGCAGCAACACGCCGGCCAGCGCGGCCACGTTGGCCGCGATCATGATCTTCCGGCGGTCGAAACGGTCGGCGATCGTGCCCGTGTACGGCAGCAGCAGCGCCACGATGCCGGTGTCCACCGCCAACACCAGCGCGCCCCAGACCCCGCTGCCGGTCAGCTGCGGTAACAGCACCAGCAGCGGCACCATGACGAACCAGTCGGCGCCGAAGACCACCAGTTCGGCCAGGAAGAGGTTGCGGAAGCTCCGGTTGCCGGTCAGGACCGAGAGGGTGGACGCCACGGAGCGGCACCTTACCTGGTCGGGGTCGGGGCCACGCTCGCTGTCAGCAGCGCCGAAACCGTGACGAAGGTGTAACCAAGCGACCGCAGTCCATTGATCATGTCGGTCAGGCCGCGGAGCGCGACCAGTCGCCGATGGGCCCCCACATCGTGGCCGAGCACGATCGTTCCCGGTCGGACCTCAGCCACGATCCGCCGGGCGTGGCCGGCCGGGTCGTCGGGAAACTCGCGCTCCACCATCTGCAGCGACCAGAGCACCAGCCGGTAGTCCAGCCGCGCCGCCGCGTGCAGCACCGCCCCGCCCAGGTGACCGTACGGTGGGCGAAGCAGCCGGGGCTGAGCCCCGGTCACGTCGGCGATCGCGTCGTGGCTCCGGCGCAGGTCGTCGTACGCCTCGGCGGCGTCCAGCTCGGCCAGGTCCCGGTGGTCCCAGCTGTGGTTGCCCACCTCGTGCCCCGCGAGCCGGTCGCGGACGACGTCGGCGTGCCGGCGGACCTGCGCGCCCACCATGAAGAACGTGGCCGGAACCTGGTGCCGGGCCAGGGTGTCGAGCACCATCGGAGTCCACTGTGGTGCCGGGCCGTCGTCGAAGGTGAGGGCCACCAGACGCTGACTGGTCCTTCCCGACCAGAAGACCTCAAGCGCGCCGGCGCCGACATCCTGCTGGCCGTTTCCGAGTGTGGCGCTGGCGGGGCCGCCGGCGATCGGCAGCCGACGATGGGTGCCCTGCCACGCCTCGGACGCCCCGGCGCCGATGGCAACCCCGCCGACCACCAGCAGGCCACGGCGCAACAGATCGCGCCGCCCCCACCCTCGCGTGCCGTCGGCCATCCGCCCACCCTTGCGTCACCCGCACCCATCTATCTACGAAGAGTACGCAAGAAGTTACAGAAGGTGCGGCTCCGGTCGGATCGGAGTGTTTCGGTCGACAGACGCAGGAACGCCCCCGGCAGAACCCTGCCGGGGGCGTTCCGAGTCGCGGTCCGACCTACTCGGTCGACTCCGACGGAGGCAGCGGCGAGGTACGGCTACGGGGCAGCCGCAGCACCTCGAACTGGTCCGTACCCTCGACCAGCGCGGCCGACGGCGCGGCTCGCCCGGCCGGCTGCGCACCCTCGGCCGCGGCCGAGGCAGGTGCGCCGCTCGGCACCGCCACCTGGTTCGGGGCCGACACCTCGTCGGTCTCCGCCGCGGTCACCTCCGACCTGCCGGCGCGCCGCCGGTCGCGTCGGTCCCGCAGCGACTCCTTGGTGTGCTCCACCATCGTGTAGAGCGTCGGCACCAGGATCAGGGTGAGCAGCGTGGAGCTGAGCAGACCGCCGATCACCACCACCGCCAGCGGCTGCGAGATGAACCCGCCCTCACCGGTCAGCCCGAACGCCATCGGCAGCAGCGCGAAGATGGTCGCCACCGCGGTCATCAGAATCGGGCGCAGTCGACGCCGGCCGCCCTCGACCACCGCCTCCCGGACGCCCATGCCCTGCGCCCGGTACTGGTTGATCAGGTCGAGCAGCACGATCGCGTTGGTCACCACGATGCCGACAAGCATCAGCACGCCGATCAGCGCCGGCACGCCGAGTGGCGTCCCGGTGACCAGCAGCAGACCGATCGCGCCGGTCGACGCGAACGGGATGGAGATCAGCAGGATCAGCGCCTGGGTGAGGCTGCGGAACGTCGCCACCATGATCAGGAAGACGATCGCGATCGCCACCAGCACCGCCAGGCCCAGGTCACCGAACGCATCCGCCTGATCCGCGCTGACGCCACCGATCGTGAAGCTCGCGCCCGGCACGTCGAGGGCGTCCAGCCGCTTCTGCAGCTCCTTGCTCGTCGCGCCCAGGTTCGAGCCGGTCGCCGCACCGGTCACCGACACGCTGCGCTCGCCGTCGATCCGGGTGACCTGCTGCGGCCCCTCGCCCTGGGTGACGTCCGCGATGTCGTCCAACTTGACCGACCCCACCGGCAGCGCCCGCAGCTCCTCCACCGTCACCGGCGGGCGCGTGCCCAGCCGCAGCACCACGTTCTGCTGCTGGCCGTCGAGCGAGACCTGACCCAGCGGCGCTCCCCGGAACGCCTGCGACACGAGCTGCCCCACGGCGGCCTCGGTGAGTCCGGCCCGGCCGGCGGCGACCCGGTCGACGGTCACGTCGACCCGCGGCACGCGCTCGGCCAGGCTGGTGGAGACATCCTCGACGTCCGGGACACCGGCCATCGCCGACCGGGCCTCCTCGGCGGCCCGGGTCAGCACCTCCGGGTCGCTGGCCTGGACGACCACCTCCAGCTGGCTGGTCGACGCCTCCTGCCCGCCACCGAAGCTGATCTCACCCACACCGGCGCCGAGCTTGTCGAACTCCTTGCGCAACACCTCACGCATCTGCTTCGCGTCGGTGTCACCGTCGAGCGCCAACGACCAGCTGGCGACGTTGTTGCCGCCGCCACCCGCCCACGGGTTGTCGCCACCGCCGGCGGTCACCTGGTACGTCTCGACGCCCCTGGTGGCCGACAGCACCGACTCGACCTGCCTGGCCGCCGCGTCGGTGGCCGCCAGGCCACTTCCGGCCGGCAGCTCCTGGCTCATGTTGAGGGTGTCCTGGCCGGAGTCGTCCAGGAAGTTGGTCTCCAGCTTCTGGGCCAGACCGAAGGTGCCGAAGAGCACCAGCAGGCCGAGCCCGACAGTGATCCACCGGGTCGACCGCTTGCGGGTGGCGAACCCGACCACCGGCAGGTACGCCCGCTGCAACGGGCTGCGCAGCTCCTTCTCCTCCGCACCACGCCGCACCGCCTCGTCGTCCGCGGTGCCGCCACGCGGCTTCAGGAACCAGTACGCGAGCACCGGGATCACGGTCAGCGACACCAGCAGCGAGGCGAGCAGCGCCACCGTCACGGTGATCGCGAACGGTGCGAAGAGCTGACCCACGAACCCGCCGACCAACGCGATCGGCGCGAACACCGCCACCGTGGTGAGGGTGGACGCGGTCACCGCACCCGCGACCTCACGGACGCCGGTGACGATGGCGTGGCGCTTCTCCTCGCCGTACTCCAGGTGTCGTTTGATGTTCTCCAACACCACGATCGAGTCGTCCACCACCCGGCCGACCGCGATGGTCAACGCGCCGAGGGTGAGCAGGTTGAGCGAGTAGTCACCGATCCACAGTGCGATCAACGCCACCAGCACGGAGAGCGGGATGGAGACCGCGGTGACCACCGTCGAGCGCACCGACAGCAGGAAGACCAGGATGACGATGACCGCCATCACCAGGCCGAGCAGACCCTCGGTGGTCAACGACTCGATCGACTTCTCGACGAACGGCGCCTGGTCGAAGACGACCGTCAGCTCCGCGCCGGAGGCGTCCTTCAGGTCGGCGAGCCGGTCCCGGATCTCGTGCGAGATCTGCACGGCGTTGCCGTCCGGGGCGGCGGTGACCGCGATGCCGAGGCTGTCCTTGCCGTTGGTCCGGGTGATCGCCGTGGCCGGTGCGAGCTGTTGCTCGACCGTCGCCACATCACCGAGACGGACCGGCGTCGCGCCGGGGGTGACGACGATGCCGCGGAGGTCCTCCAGGTTGGCGATCGGCGCACCGACCTGCACCGGAAGGGCCAACCCGCCGTCGGTCACCGCGCCGGCCGGAACGGCCACGCCGTTGGTCTTCAGCGCCGCGCCGATCGCCGTCGGCTGCACCTGCGCCGCGGCCAGCTTCGCCGGGTCCGGGGTGACCACCACGACGTCGTCGCGGGTGCCGGTCACCTCGACGGTGCGTACCCCCTCGATGCCCTCCAGCTCCGGCACCACCGTCGCCTGGAGCTTTTCGGCGAGCGCCCGCTCGTCCGCCGCGCCGGCCGCGGCCAGCACCACCGCCGGCAGGTCGTCGGTGCTACCGGCGATGACCTGGGGGTCGACGCTCTCCGGCAGCTGGGCGTCGATCCGGCTCAGCGCGGTCTGCATCTTGTTGACCACGTCGTCCAGGTCGGTGCCGAACTCGTACGTCACCTGGACGGTGGCCGACCCCTCGCGGGACGTGGAGGTGACCTTGTCCAACCCCGGAATGCCCTGGAGGGCGTTCTCGATCGGCTCGGTCACCTGCGACTCGACGATCTCGGGGCCGGCACCGGGGTAGGGGGCCACGATGAACGCGGCCGGGAATTCGAGCGACGGCAGCAGTTGCTGCTTCAGCGACGGCACGGCGAACACTCCGAACACCGTGGTCACCACCGCGATGAGGGCGATCAGCCCTCGGTTGGCGAGGCTGAATCTGGCAAGCAGCGACATCGGCCTGGTTCACTCCTGAACGAGAATGCGGGCGGGGATACGTGAAAGTGTGCCGGATTCGATCACCGGAACCCCCGCCGCCCCCGACGCAGTCTCACCACCCGACCGCCGGCCGCCCGCAGCGGGCGGCCGGCGGCGCGCTCAGGCCAGGTCGAGGGCGCGAGCGGCGGCCATCGGGTCGTTCGCGATGGTCAGCGGCGCCGGCGCCGTGGAGATCGCCCACTCCGGGTCCTTGAGGCCGTGGCCGGTCACCGTGCAGACCACCGTCGACCCGGGCGGCACCGCGCCCGCCTCGGCCTGCTGGAGCAGGCCGGCCACGCTGGCCGCGCTGCCCAACTCGACGAAGACCCCCACCTCGCGGGCGAGCAGCCGGTACGCGGAAAGGATCTCCCGGTCGGTCACCGCGGCGATCAGGCCACCGGAGGTGTCCCGGGCGTCCAGTGCCTTGGTCCAGCTCGCCGGGTTGCCGATCCGGATCGCCGTGGCGATCGTGGACGGCTCCGGCACCACCTGGCCGGTCACGATCGGGGCGGCACCGGACGCCTGGAAGCCGTACATCTTCGGCGTGCGGGTGGTGGCGCCGGCGGCCCGATCCTCCGCGTAGCCCATCCAGTAGGCGGAGATGTTGCCGGCGTTGCCGACCGGCAGGCAGTGGATGTCGGGCGCGTCACCGAGCGCCTCGACGACCTCGAAGGCGGCGGTCTTCTGGCCGTGCAACCGGTCGATGTTCACCGAGTTGACGAGCGCGACCGGGTGGTCCTGGGCCAGCTTCGCGGCGAGCGACAGGCAGTCGTCGAAGTTGCCACTGACCTGGAGCAGCTTCGCGCCGTGCACCAGCGCCTGGGCCAGCTTGCCCAACGCGATCTTGCCCTGCGGCACCAGGACCGCGCAGGTGAGCCCGGCCCGCGCCGCGTACGCCGCCGCGGAGGCGCTGGTGTTGCCGGTGGAGGCGCAGATGATGGCCTTGTTGCCGGCCTCGACCGCCTTCGACACCGCGAGGGTCATCCCCCGGTCCTTGAACGAGCCGGTCGGGTTGGCGCCCTCCACCTTGAGGTGCACGTCGCAACCGATCCGGGCGGACAGCACCGGCGCCGGCAACAGCGGCGTGTTGCCCTCGTGCAGCGTGACGACCGGCGTGGCCGCGGTGACCGGCAGCCGATCCCGGTACGCCTCGATCAAACCCCGCCACATGTCGATCTCCTCGCCTCTACCGCCGCACCGACCCGAGCATCAGGGCCACCTTGGACCAGCCTGCCGGAGTGGTCGATGGCACACCCCGGCTTACCCACCTGTCGGGACGCACGAGCCCACCCATCGATGGTGTCAACGAATCAGGCGCCACCCTCGACCCGCAACACACTGGTCACGGACCGGACAATGTCCAGACCGCGCAACTCGCCGACGGTCGCGGCGAGCGCGGCGTCCGGCGCCACGTGGGTGACGATGACCAACTCGGCGTCGCCGTCACGGCCGGGCGACCCACCCGCCGAGCCCTGCCGCACCGTCGCGATCGACACGTCGTGCCGGGCGAACACGCCCGCCACGGCGGCCAGCACACCCGGACGGTCGGCCACGTCCAGGCTGACGTGGTAGCGGGTCAACGCCTCACCCATCGGCCGGACCGCCAGGGCCGCGTACGCGCTCTCGCTGGCCGCGCGCACCCCGGCGAGCCGGTTGCGGGACACCGCGACCACGTCGCCGAGCACCGCGCTGGCGGTCGGCGCACCCCCGGCGCCCCGACCGTAGAACATCAACTGCCCGGCCGCGTCCGCCTCCACGAAGACCGCGTTGAACGCGTCGCCGACGCTGGCCAGCGGGTGGCTGCGCGGGATCATCGCCGGGTGCACCCGGACGCTCACGGTCTCCCGGCCGGTGGGGTCGACGCCCCGGGCCGCGATGCAGAGCAGCTTGATCGTGCAGCCCATCGCCTGGGCGCTGGCCATGTCCGCGGCGGTCACCTCGGTGATGCCCTCGCGGTGCACGTCGGCCGCGCCGACCCGGGTGTGGAACGCCAGCGAGGCGAGGATCGCCGCCTTCGCCGCCGCGTCGAAGCCCTCCACGTCGGCGGTCGGGTCGGCCTCCGCGTACCCCAGGGCGGTGGCCTCTTCGAGGGCCTCGGCGAAGCCGGCGCCGGTCGCGTCCATCGCGGAGAGGATGAAGTTGGTGGTGCCGTTGACGATGCCGGTGACCCGGTTGATCCGGTCCCCGTGCAGCGACTCGCGCAGCGGGCGCAGCAGCGGGATCGCACCGGCCACGGACGCCTCGTAGTAGAGGTCGCCGCCGCCCTCGGCCGCCGCCTCGTGCAGGGCCACCCCGTCCTCGGCGAGCAGCGCCTTGTTGGCGGTGACCACGCTCTTGCCGGCCCGCAGCGCCTCGACCAGCCAGCCCCGGGCCGGCTCGATACCGCCGACCACCTCGATCACCACGTCCACGTCGTCGCGTTTGATCAGGCCGAGCGCGTCGGTGGTGAACAGGGCCTCGTCGACGGGCAGGTCACCGCGGTCGCGGCCGAGCCGGCGGACGGCGATGCCGGCGATCTCCAGTGGAGCGCCGATCCGGGCCGTCAGGTCGGCCGACTGCTCGTGCAGCAGCCGGACCACCTCCTGGCCGACCGTGCCACAGCCGAGCAGCGCCAAGCGCACAGGTGACGTCATCCAACATCCAATGCCAGCAGGTCCTCTTCGGTTTCCCGGCGGACGATCAGGCGCGCCTGGCCGTCACGTACCGCCACGACCGGTGGCCGGGGCACGTGGTTGTAGTTGCTGGCCATGCTCCGGCAGTAGGCACCGGTGCCGGGCACTGCGACAAGATCTCCGGGCTGCACGTCGGCGGGCAGGAATTCATCCTTCACCACGATGTCCCCTGACTCACAGTGCTTTCCCACCACGCGGGCGAGCAACGGCTGCGCGGTCGAGGCCCGGGAGGCCAACGTCGCCGAGTAGGACGCGTCGTAGAGCGCCGTGCGGATGTTGTCGCTCATCCCGCCGTCGACGCTGACGAACGTGCGGATGCCGTCGAGCTCCTTGACCGTGCCGACCTCGTAGAGGGTGAACACGGCCGGGCCGACGATGGCCCGCCCCGGCTCGATCGACAGGTGGGGCACGGCCAGGTTCTCCGCCGCGCACTCCAGGTCGACGATCTTGCGCAGGCGCTTGGCCAGGTCCTGCGGAGTGGCCGGGTCGTCCTGGGTGGTGTACGCGATGCCGAAGCCGCCGCCCAGGTCCAGCTCGGGCAGCTCCACCCCGCGTGCGTCGCGGATCTGCGCCTGGAGGGCGAGCACCCGGCGGGCCGAGACCTCGAAGCCGCTGGCGTCGAAGATCTGGGAGCCGATGTGCGAGTGCAGACCCCGCAACTCCAGGACACCCTCGTCGAGGATCTTGAAGGCGGCGGTCGCGGCGGCGCCGCCGGCCAGCGAGAAGCCGAACTTCTGGTCCTCGTGGGCGGTGGCGATGAACTCGTGGGTGTGCGCCTCCACGCCGACCGTGACCCGGACCAGCACCCGGGGCCGGACCCCGCGCTCGCGGGCGAGCGCGGTGAGCCGGTCGATCTCGGTGAACGAGTCGACGATGATCCGTCCCACTCCGGCGTCCAACGCCCGGGACAGCTCGGCGACCGACTTGTTGTTGCCGTGGAAGCCGATCCGCTCCGGCGGCATCCCGGCCGAGAGCGCGGTGGCCAGCTCACCCCCGGTGCAGACGTCCAGGTGCAGGCCCTCCTCGGCGATCATCCGGACCACCGCCCGGCAGAGGAACGCCTTGCCCGCGTAGTAGACGTCCTCGGTGGGGAAGGCCGCCCGGAAGTCGCGGCAGCGCGAGCGCAGGTCGGCCTCGTCGAGGACGTACACCGGGGTGCCGAACTCGGCCGCGATGTCGCGGACGCTGAGGCCCGCGACGGCGACCGCGCCGTCCGCGCCGCGCGTCACCGACCGCGGCCACAGCGCCGGCACGAGGGCGTTGACATCCGCCGGGGTACGCAGCCAGGCCGGCCCCCGGTCGCTGATGTCCGCGTGCAGCGCTCCGGCCTCATGAGCCCTCATGTCACATCCTCTCGGGCGCGGAGACGCCGAGCAGGTAGAGGCCGTTGGCGATCACCGTGCGGGTGGCGTCGTTGAGCCAGAGCCGGGCGCGGTGCAGGTCGGTGATCTCCTCGTCGCCGCGCGGCAGCACCCGACAGTCGTCGTAGAACCGGTGGTAGGACGGCGCGACGTCCTCCTCCAGGTAGCGGGCCACCCGGTGCGGCTCGCGCAGTTCGGCGGCGGTGGCGACCACCGCTGGGAACTGGGCGAGCGCCTTGAGCAGCTTGTTCTCCTTCTCGTGACTGAGCAGTTCGGGGCGGAACGCGTCGGCGTCACCCGCGAGCAGCCCCACCTCGGCGGCGTTGCGGGCCACGCCGGCCGTCCGGGCAGCCACGTACTGCACCTTGTAGACCGGGTTGTCGTTCTTGGCCTTGGTCCACAACTCGATGTCGATGTCGATCGGGGAGTCGCTGGAGTAGCGGGCCAGCGCGTACCGGGAGGCGTCGACGCCGATGGCCTCGACCAGGTCCTCCAGGGTGATCACCGTGCCGGCCCGCTTGCTCATCCGCATCGGCGCGCCGTCGCGCAGCAGGTTGACCAGCTGCCCGATGAGGATCTCCAGGTTGCGGTCCGGGTCGTCACCGAAGCAGGCGGACATCGCCTTCATCCGGCCGATGTAGCCGTGGTGGTCGGCGCCCAGCATGATCACGACGCGCTCGAAGCCGCGCTCGCGCTTGTCCAGGTAGTAGGCGCAGTCCGCGGCGAAGTACGTCCACTCGCCGTTGGACTTGCGCAGCACCCGGTCCTTGTCGTCACCGAAGTCGGTGGTGCGCAGCCAGGTGGCGCCCTCGGACTCGTAGAGGTGTCCCTGCTCGCGCAGCCGGTTCAGCGCCAGGTCGAGCTCACCCCGGTCGTGCAGGTCCTTCTCGTTGAAGTAGGTGTCGAACTCCACTCCGAAGTCGCGCAGCGAGGTGCGAATCTCGTCGAACATCAGCGCGACGCCCTCGACCCGGAAGATCTCCTGGGCGGCGTCGTCGTCGAGCGAGCGCACCTCCGGCCGGCGGGCCTGCACCTCGGCGGCGATCTCGGCGATGTACGCCCCGCCGTAGCCGTCCTCCGGGGCCGGCTCACCCTTGGCGGCGGCCAGCAGTGAGCGGGCGAACCTGTCGATCTGCGAGCCCGCGTCGTTGAAGTAGTACTCCGTGCCGACCTCGGCGCCGGTGGCCCGCAGCAGCCGGCTCAACGCGTCGCCGACGGCCGCCCAGCGGACCCCGCCGATGTGCACCGGCCCGGTCGGGTTGGCCGAGACGAACTCCAGGTTGATCTTCTCCCCGGCGAGTCGCTCGCTGCGGCCGTACTCCGCGCCGGCCTCGACGATCACCCGGGCGAGCTGACCGGCGGCGGCCGCGTCGAGCCGGATGTTCAGGAAGCCCGGCCCGGCGATTTCCACCGATTTGACACCGGCCGTCCGGCCGAGTTCGTCGGCCAGCGCGGTCGCCAGTTCCCGGGGCGGGACCCCCACCTTCTTGCTCAACTGCAGCGCGAGCGTCGACGCGTAGTCGCCGTGCTCGGGGTTGCGCGGTCGCTCCACCACCGTGCTCGCCGGCAGCGCGGCGTGGTCGAGCCCACGCTGCGCGAAGACGGCGTGGGCGGCGGCAAGGACGACCGAGGCTAGTTCTGCAGGAGTCACCCAGCCATGTTATCGGGGGTAGACTCGGGCACTCGGCGGCTCCCCTGCGCGTCTACCGGCCCGCCACTCCCCTGACCGACCGACTTGACGAGGCACGATGAGCATCAGCACCCCGGGTGGCCCTGAGCGCCGCCCGACCGTGGTCAGCACCGGCAAGAAGCCGGCCGCGGGCCGGCCGGCGCCCGGCGCCAAGGCCGGTTCCGGTAAGCCGGCCGGCTCCCCCCGGGCCGGCGGCAAGGGCCCGCGCAAACCGGTCACCCCGGTCAAGGTGAGCCAGGGCCGCGCCTGGGGGCCGATCGCGCTCTTCGTCGCGGTGGGCGTGCTCGCGGCCGGCATCATCGGCTACGGCGCCTACGCGGCGTTCCAGGGCTCCAAGCCGTGGGACAAGCGGGCCAACGCCATCGACGGCATCGTCAACATCCGCAAGACCGACGGCGAGAGCCTGAAGTACGAGTCGCACAAGTCGGGTCCACTGACCTGGAAATACTCGCCGCCGGTGGGTGGCGTGCACAACGCCGCCTGGCAGAACTGCATGGGCGACGTCTACGACGCGCCGATCGCCAACGAGCACGCGGTGCACAGCCTGGAGCACGGCGCGGTGTGGGTCACCTACCGCCCCGACCTGCCCAAGGACCAGGTCGACAAGCTCGCCGGCAAGGTGCGCGGCGTCGAGAAGATGCTGATGAGCCCGTACGAGGGCCTGGACAAGCCGATCTCGTTGCAGGCCTGGGGCTACCAGCTCAAGCTCGACAACGCCGACGACTCGCGGATCGACGAGTTCATCAAGGACCTGCGGGTGAACGCCTCCGCCGAGGGCCCGACGGCGCTCTGCAACACGGGCATCACCGCCACCGGCACCACGCCGCGTGAGCTTCCGCAGCAGCAGCAACCCCAGCAGTAAGGACGCCGATGACCGCCCCCGCCACCACCGACAGCGAGTACGACGACACCCCGGCCGTCCCGGACGAGGACGGCCGGGCCCCGGCGTCGCGTTACGGCGTGCTGGCGCTCGCCGTCATGGTGGTGGTGGGGCTGCTCCTCGGTTATGCGGGTGGCCTGCTCACCCCCCGGTTGACCCGCCCCGGTGACGCGTCGGTCGAGGCGGGCTTCGCCCGGGACATGACGACCCACCACGCGCAGGCGGTGGAGATGAGCCTGATCGCGTACCGGTCGGCGACCCTCCCCGAGGTGCGGCAGATCGCCGTCGACATCGCCACCGGGCAGCAGGGCGAGATCGGCGCCATGCAGACCTGGCTGCGCGAGTGGGGCCTCAGCCCGACCGGTTCGAAGCCGCCGATGTCGTGGATGTCCGACGGAGCCGCCGTCAAGAACGGCCTGATGCCGGGGATGGCCACCCCGCAGCAGATGACCGCCCTGCGGGACGCCAGGGGCATCGAGGTCGACAGGCAGTTCCTGACCCTGATGTACGACCATCACCTGGGCGGCATCCACATGATCGACGCGGCGCTCGACGAGACCGGCAACGACGAGGTCGTCCGGGTGGCACAGACGATGAAGAACACCCAGCAGACCGAGCTGAACAACCTCCGGCAGCTCCAGGCGCAGGCCGCCAAGGGCTGACCGACCGGTTCGGGCGTACCCGGCCCGCGTTCCCGCCGATCGGTGCGGTGACGCGGGCCGCGCCATGTCGAGGCCACCTCCCCCGGCACCGCCTTGATCGACTCGCCTTTCCGGAAGTCGGGCTGTCCTCGCAACCAGGACGCCCCGACCTGCAGGAACCCGAGTCGATCACAGCGGGCAGACCACCACCTCTGACCCTTGATGCACCCCTAAGTACCTTGTGGGTGATTTGACCGGGACAGGCGATTACGTTGCTTCGAGACTTTTCTCCCCACATATCGTGACCAGTTGCGATTCGTGCTCGTTGCCCAAGACGTGGGGGTTGCACTCAGAGACGCACGGCGTTCGGTCACCAGTTGGTGCCGACGTCACACCATCGGCGGTGACGGGGCGGTGGCAGCCGTCCGTCGCGGACAGCGGCAGAGCGAGCCGGGAATGCTCAGCCGCGAACAGGAACTCGAACTGATCGACACACTGCGGGGCGTCCACCCCGACGAGTTCGGCCTGGACGACGAGCTGTGGACGAGGCAGAGCCTCACCACGCTCATCCAGCGCCGATTCGACCTGCCGTTGGACGCCGGGGCGGTCGGGGCGTACCTGCGGGCCTGGGGGTTGGGTCCGCGCGAGCCGCGCGAGCGGGCCTGTGGGCTCTGCGTCAGCGCGGTCGAGCGCTGGGTCCGCAGTGAGTACCCGGCGATCACCAGGGCCGCCCAGGAGCACCTCGCCGAGGTCTACTGGATCGGTCGGATCCGGCTGCGCGGCACCATGCCGGCGGCGGACGTGATCTCCGCCGTCTCGTCCCGCGGCCGGGTGCGCTTCATGATCACCACACCGACGGTGGACCCGCCGCTCCCCCGCGACTTCGTGCTGCGGCTCAGCGGCGAGGAGCAGCGCACCGTGCACCTGATCGTGGACGGCTCCTGGCCGCGCAACGAGTGGCCACGCCGGCTCCCCCGGCGAATCGTCCTGCACCCGCTGCCCAGCTGTGGGCGGGCCGTCGCGGCCGCCTGAGCACCGGGTGAGCCGGTCGTCGACACGATCGGCTCACCCGATACCGATTCGGCGTACGCGGAGGAGGTTTGCTAGTCTTCTCCAGTCGCTGAGCCCCCGTAGCTCAGGGGATAGAGCACCGCCCTCCGGAGGCGGGGGCGCAGGTTCGAATCCTGCCGGGGGCACCTTGGACCATGAATGCCCCGGCCGTTTCGCCGGGGCATTCTTGCGTTGGGTCAACGTACGGGCGCCGACCGAGCCCGGGTACCGGTTTGTTGGTGGCGCTCACGCGCCCGGCGGGCCGGCCACCATGCTCGCGCGCAGGAGTTGGTCGCGGACCGGTATCGCGTGCCGCAGGTGAGTCATCCGGGCAGCCAGGCCAGCCATGCGAGCCAACCTCTGGGTGGCTGGCCGACGCCGGCGATCGTATTCGTGCAGAGCCTGCTCGACCGTGCGCGTCGCGCCCAGGTGGGAGGCCAGCGCTACCGCGTCGATGATCGCCTCGCACGCGCCGCGCCCCAGGTCGGGTGTCATGGCGTGCGCGGCGTCGCCAAGGAAGGCAACCGTGCCGTGCGTGAAGGACGGCAGCGGCGGCGTCACGTACACGTCGTGGCGCAGCACCGCGGACTCGTCGATCGCGTCCAGGACGGTCTGGACCGGGGGCGCCCACCAGCCGAACATCCTCCGCAGTTCGACGAGTTCCTCGCCCGGGCGGAACCGGCCCTCCGGTGCCGCCGCGGACGCGTACCAGTTGGTGCGACCACCCTCCTGCGGTGTCACGCCGAACTTGAGGCCCCGGCCCCACATCTCCACGAACGTGTCGGTGGGCATGTCCTGCACCACGCCGCGCCACGCCGTGCTGCCGGAGAATCGTGCCCGGTACGCCGGGCCGAACACCTTTTCGCGAGCCTTGCTGAACACGCCGTCGGCCACCACGACCAGATCGACGTCGCCCACCTCGGTAACGTCGTCCACCGGATCGCCGGCCCGCAGCTCCACCCCGGCCTCCATCGTCGCGTCGTGCAGGATGGCGAGCAGTCCCGGCCGGGACAACAGGTAGACGTGGTCGCCGGTGCGCCGGTGCAGCCGTTCGACGTCGATCGTCGCGATGCGGGAACCGTCCGGACGAAGGAAGACCCCGGCCTGCTGTCGTCGGCCGTCCCGGCGGACCAGGTCGCCGACGCCGATCGCGTCCAGCGCCCGCAGCGCAACGGGCCACATGCCGAGCGCCGTGCCAGTGCTCGGCAGCCCCTCGTCCCGCTCCCGGACGGTGACCGTCCAGCCTGCGCGTCGCAGCGCGATCGCCGCCGTCAGCCCACCGATGCCCCCGCCAATGACCAACGCACGTCTCTCCATTCTCACCACGCTACAACACCTGTTGTTTTGAAACTACGGATGTGGTGGACCGAATAAGGTGGAGGCGTGCCCTCCCGCGAAGAAAACCTGCTCGATGCCGCCATCGGCATCCTCGGAAGTCACGGCGTACGGGCGTTGACGCATCGCGCGGTCGACGCGGCCGCCGCCGTGCCGACCGGCTCCACGGCGAACTACTTCAAGACCCGGGACATGCTGATCAACGCCGTTGCCGACCGATTCGCCGATCGCGACCGCGCCACCTGGCAGGCGATCGCGGGCTTCGTCCGCCCCACCACCGCGGTCGAGCTGGCGGCTGCGCTCGCCGCCTACGTGCACCGTGCCCTCGGCCCGGAGCGCGCCCTGACCATCGCCCGATACGGCCTTTTCATCGAGGCCGCACTGCGCCCGGAACTACAGGGGCGACTCGCGGAGGCGGCCCTCTCGATCCGGACGTGGGGCACGCAGTGGCTGCGCGCGATGGGCTCCACCGACCCGGAGAGCGAATGCGCGGCGATCCTCGACTACCTG
The DNA here is from genome assembly GCF_040647935.1 of Micromonospora sp. NPDC049204. Lineage (NCBI taxonomy): Bacteria > Bacillati > Actinomycetota > Actinomycetes > Micromonosporales > Micromonosporaceae > Micromonospora > Micromonospora sp. NPDC049204. The sequence goes on from NZ_JBEZDC010000006.1 coordinate 112,764, forward strand.
GACGGCCTCATCTTCCACCAGCTCACGTTTCCCGGCCCGGCCGAGCAGGTGGAGGCGGCGATCACGCAGACGGTGAGCCGACTGTGCACCACCGCGGTTTGACCACCGAACGGCCCAGACAACGCCTCACCGGTGATCGGCGGGGTCGGCGGCTGAGGTGCAGCGCAGTGCGCGGTCGACGAAGTTGATGAGCCATTCGAAGCTCTCGTCGATGTCGGTGGACCACTGGAATCCGTTGGTGGCCTGCAGGGTGGCGAAGCCGTGGAACATGCTGCGCAGCGCGCGCAGGGCGTGGGTAATGTCCTGCGGGGCGATGTCGTACCCCCGGAGGACCGCCTCGAAGGGTCCGAGCGCCCGCCTCTCCGCGATCACGATGGGGTCGTCCGGACCGGTCGGAGTGATGCCGAGGGTGGCCGCGTACCGGCCGGGGTGAGCAACCACGAAGTCACGCAGCGCGCGGGCCGCGGCGGCCAGCGCGTCCCGCCCGGAGCGGCCCTGGGTGGCCGCGCCGATCGCGTCGGCGGCCTCGGCGATGGCGAGGGCGGCGATGCGTCGGTTGAGGTCGTCCTGGCTGGCGATGTGCTTGTACAGCGACGGGGTGCGCACCCCGACCCGCTCCGCCAGCCGGGCCATGGTCAACTCGGCGAAGCCGACCTCGTCGGCGAGCGCGGCGCCGGCCGCGACGACCGCACCCGGGTCCAGGCCCGCCCTAGGCACGGACACCGGCCAGGAAGGGCAGGACCACGGCGAGGGTCTGCTGGGGGTACTGGACGTGCGGGTAGTGCCCGGCGCCGTCGATCATCGCCAGCCGGCCCAGTCCGGTCGGCAGGTCGGCGACGATCGCCTCGCCCTCGGCCTGTGGTGAGACCCAGTCGGGGTCGAGGGCGCCTTGGACGATCAGCGTCGGGCAGCTGACGTTGCCGAGCTGCTCACCGGCGTCGACGGGAGAGATGGTGCCCATCTTCTGCAGGACCTTCATCCGGCCCGGCTCCCGCAGCATCGCGGTGATCTGTCGCAGGCGGGCGTCCCAGTCGACGGGCTTGGTGCCGGGGTAGGCGAGGTCGAGGTACTTGGCCCACTGCTTGGTGCTGCCGAGGATGGTCGTGCCCATCAGGGCGGTCGCGCCGCGCCGGTAGGCGGCCACGCGCATGTCACCGAGCTTGACCTGCTGCTTGCGGGTGAAGGGCGCGAGTTCGACGAGTGCGGTGATCAGCTCCGGGGCCTTCGCCGCGGCGATCGTGGCCGCGCCGCCGGCGATGGAGTGGCCGACCAGGATGGCCGGCCCGCCGAGGTGCTCGACCAGGGCGATCAGGTCGCCGGCGAGAGCGGTACGGGTGTAGGAGGCCCACCCGACGCTGGACTCCCCGTGGCCGCGCAGATCCATCGCGGCGACCCGGTAGCCGGCCTGCACCAGGGCGGGAGTGAGGAACCGGTAGGCCTCGCGGCTGTCGCCCATGCCGTGGGCAAGCACCACCAGCGGTCCGGTGGCACCGGTCACCTCGTAGGCGATGGTCCCGCCGTCGACGTTCAAGAACTCAGTCATGACTACCTCCAGGTGGCCGTTGGCGCATTGGCTAACCGCGTTAGCCAAAAGCTATCACCATTAGCTTGAGAATGCCAGTCCCCGGGCGCACCGCCGGAGAGCCGCCGCCACCCGCACCCGGCGACGCCCCTACGTGCGTAGGTGATCAAGAATGGCGTCATGCTGTTTCTCGGGTTGCTGCTCGCCGCGTTGGGCGGGGCCGCCCTCGCGACGGTTCTCACCGTTCGCGGGCTCACCGCGGCGTTCCGGGCCGGCGAAGGATCGGGTTGGCTGCGGGCGGCGGCGCTCCTCGCCGGTGCCGCCACGGTCGGCGTGTACGCCTGGGGCCTGCTCCACCTCGGCTACGCGGTGCTGCGGGCCGAGGATGGTGGAGCCGGCTCGTTCCCGATCGCACCGTGCCGAGAGGCCGGGCCGCAGCGGGCAAGCCAGGTCGACGGGTACGACGTCAGCTACCTACCGCTGCGCTTCGAGTGCCGCCTGAGCGGTGGCGGCGGGTACGTCACCTCGACCGTGCCCGGATACGTCAACCCGGGCACGGTCGTCCTCGGCCTGCTCACCGCCACCTGCGGCGTCCTCGCCAGCACGACGGCCCAGCGCGCCCGACCGCCGGTCGCCTGAACGACGGACCGGCGGGCGGGCCACGCTCAGCTCCCGACGTACGCGGCGAGGTGCTCCCCGGTGAGGGTGGCGCGGCCGGCGACGAGGTCGGCCGGGGTGCCCTCGAAGACGATCCGACCCCCGTCGTGGCCGGCCCCGGGGCCGAGGTCGATGATCCAGTCGGCGTGCGCCATGACCGCCTGGTGGTGCTCGATGACGATCACCGACTTGCCGGCGTCGACGAGGCGGTCGAGCAGGCCGAGCAGTTGCTCGACGTCGGCCAGGTGCAGGCCGGTGGTCGGCTCGTCGAGGACGTAGACGCCACCCTTCTCGGCCATGTGGGTGGCCAGCTTGAGGCGCTGCCGCTCCCCGCCGGACAGGGTGGTGAGCGGTTGACCCAGGCTGAGGTAGCCGAGCCCGACGTCGGCGAGCCGGTCGAGGATGGCGTGCGCGGCAGGCGTACGTGCCTCGCCGGTGCCGAAGAACTTCTCGGCCTCGGTCACCGACATCGCGAGCACCTCGCTGATGTCGCGACCGCCGAAGCGGTATTCCAGCACCGAGGCCTGGAACCGCTTGCCCTCGCAGTCCTCGCAGGGGGCGGCGACGCCGGCCATCATCCCCAGGTCGGTGTAGATCACGCCGGCGCCGTTGCAGCTCGGGCAGGCGCCCTCGGAGTTGGCGCTGAACAGTGCCGGCTTCACACCGTTGGCCTTCGCGAACGCCTTGCGGATCGGGTCGAGCAACCCGGTGTAGGTGGCCGGGTTGCTCCGCCGCGAGCCACGGATCGCACCCTGGTCGATCGAGACCACACCGGCACCTGCGGGAATCGAGGAGCGCACGAGCGAGCTCTTACCCGAGCCGGCGACACCGGTGACGACGACGAGCACCCCGAGCGGTACGTCGACGTTCACGTCCTGGAGGTTGTTGGCCGTCGCGCCACGGATCTCCAGCTTGCCGGTGGGCGTGCGTACCGTCTCCTTGAGGGCGGCCCGGTCGTCGAGGTGGCGGCCGGTGCTGGTGCCGCTGGCGCGCAGGCCGTCCAGGCTGCCCGCGTAGCAGATGGTGCCGCCGTCCGTGCCGGCGCCGGGGCCGAGGTCGACGACGTGGTCGGCGATGGCGATGGCCTCCGGCTTGTGCTCCACGACCAGGACCGTGTTGCCCTTGTCGCGCAGTTGGAGCAGCAGCTTGTTCATCCGCTGGATGTCGTGCGGGTGCAGCCCGATCGTCGGCTCGTCGAAGACGTACGTGACGTCGGTGAGCGAGGAGCCGAGGTGACGGATCATCTTGGTGCGCTGGGCCTCGCCGCCGGACAGGGTGCCCGAGGGCCGGTCGAGCGAGAGGTAACCCAGGCCGATCTCCTCGAACGAGTCGAGGAGGTGTTGCAGCCCCGCCAGCAACGGAGTCACCGACGGCTCCTTGATCCCGCGGACCCAGGCGGCGAGATCACTGATCTGCATCGCGCAGGCGTCGGCGATGTTCTTTCCCTTGATCTTCGACGACCGGGCCTCCTTGCTGAGCCGGGTGCCGGCGCACTCGGGACAGGTCGTGAAGGTCACCGCCCGCTCCACGAAGGCGCGGATGTGTGGTTGCAACGCGTCGATGTCCTTGGCGAGGAAGGACTTCTGGATCGACGGGATCAGGCCCGCGTACGTCAGGTTGATCCCGTCGATCTTGATCTTGGTGGGCTCCCGGTGGAGCAGGTCGTGCTGCTCGCGCTTGGTGTACTTGCCGATCGGCTTGTCCGGGTCGAAGTAGCCGCAGCCACGGAAGATCCGGCCGTACCAGCCCTCCATGCTGTAGCCCGGGATCGTGATCGCGCCCTCGTTGAGCGAGAGGCTGTCGTCGTACAGCGCCGACAGGTCGATGTCGTTGATCGAACCCATGCCCTCGCAGCGCGGGCACATTCCGCCGAGCCGGGTGAAGGTCGCCTTCTCGGTCTTCGTCTTGCCCACGCCCCGGTCGACGGTGATCGCGCCGGTGGCCTTCACCGAGGGGACGTTGAAGGAGTACGCGTTGGGCGAGCCGATGTGCGGCTGCCCGAGGCGGCTGAACAGGATGCGCAGCATCGCGTTGGCGTCGGTGGCGGTGCCGACGGTGGATCGGGAGTTGGCGCCCATCCGCTCCTGGTCCACGATGATCGCCGTGGTCAGGCCGTCCAGCAGGTCGACCTCGGGCCGCGCCAACGTCGGCATGAAGCCCTGCAGGAAGGCGCTGTACGTCTCGTTGATCATCCGCTGGGACTCGGCGGCGATGGTGCCGAACACCAACGAGCTCTTGCCGGAGCCGGAGACACCCGTGAACACCGTCAGCCTGCGCTTCGGGATCTCGACGCTGACGTCCCGGAGGTTGTTGACGCGCGCGCCCTGCACACGGATCAGGTCGTGGCTGTCCGCGACGTGCGGGGTGGACGGCGGGGTGGCCGTGCTCATCAGGTCTCCATCTGTCCGGGGTCGGACGGTCAGCGCACTTCCTGGATGCGGATCAGATTGCCGGCGGGATCGCGGAAGGCGCAGTCCCGGACGCCGTACGGTTGCTCGGTCGGCTCCTGGACGACCTCGGCGTCGGTGGCCTCCAGCTTGGCGAAGGTGGCGTCGAGGTCGGTGGTGGCCAGGTTGACGCCGAAGTAGCTGCCCTTGGCCACCAGCTCGAGGATGGTCTGCCGCTCGTCGTCGGTGATGCCCGGGTTGGCGGCCGGCGGGTGCAGGACGATGGCGGTGCTGGGCTGGCCGGGCGGCCCGACGGTGATCCAGCGCATCCCCCCGTAGCCGACGTCGAGGCGGACCTCGAAGCCGAGGACGTCGCGGTAGAAGGCCAGCGAGGCGTCCGGGTCGGTGTGCGGAAGGAAGCTCGAGTGAATGGTGATGTCCATGGCCGTCACGCTAGTTGTGGCTCCGCGACCTGCGCTTCTCGATTCCTGATCGGTCTGGTCACCTGCTTCGCCACGCACGACGGCAGCCCCGCCGCCGCCTGCGCCGCCTGCCGCCGGTAGACGCTGGGCGGCATGCCGACCAGCTCGGTGAAGCGGGTGCTGAAGGTGCCCAGGGACGAACAACCGACCGCGAAACAGACGTCGGTGACGCTGAGGTCGCCCCGGCGCAACAACGCCATCGCACGCTCGATCCGCCGCGTCATCAGGTAGCTGTACGGAGATTCGCCGTAGGCGAGCCGGAACTCGCGGCTCAGGTGCCCGGCCGACATGTGCGCGCCCCGCGCGAGCGCCTCGACGTCCAGCGGTTGCGCGTACTCCCGGTCGATCCGGTCGCGGACCCGGCGCAGCCGCGCGAGGTCGCCCAGTCGCTGGGTCGCGTCGGGTTTGCTGCTCACCTGGGAAATCGTGCCACAACCCACCGACAATCCGCCGTTCGCCAGGCGCGCGCGGCGACCGGGAGCCCGGTCAGCCGGCCTCGCGACGCGCGCGGGCCCGCCGCTTTCCCTCGTGCATGGCCTGCACCCGGGCCACCGGGATGGTCCGGCCCTCGGCGACCAGGTCGGCCGGGAGCGGCTGCGGGGCCGGCATCAGCGCGGCCCACGGATCGCCGTCGCCGAGCAGCGCCGGCGCGGTCCGGATGGTGAAGTCCGCCGGGGCCACCTCGGTCAGGTCGGCCCAGTCGACCGGGAAGGAGACCGGCAGGCCGGGGCGCAGCCGAGGGCTGTACGTCGCCACCACCGTCGCGCCGCCCGCCCGGGTGGCGTCCACGAAGACCCGGCCACCCCGGTCCTCCTTGATGTAGGCGGTGGTGGCCAGCGCCGGGTCGAGCCGCTCGGCGCGGACGGCGAGCGCCCGGGTGGCGGCGGCCAACTCCTCCGTCGTGGGATCGCCGGCCACCGGGACGAACACGTGCACGCCCTTGGCACCGCTGGTCTTGACCGCACCGGCCAGGCCCGCGTCGGCGAGTGCCTGCCGGACCAGCAGGGCCGCCGCGACGGCCGCCCGGAAGCCGTCACCCTCCGGCGGGTCCAGGTCGAGCACCAGGTGGGTCGGCCGGTGCGGATCGGCGGTGGTGGCCAGCGTCGGGTGGTACTCCACCGCCCGCTGGTTGGCGAACCAGAGCAGGGTGCGCCTGTCGTCGCAGAGGGCGTACGAGATCTCCCGGTGCGACGCCTCCGCCCAGACCGGCACCCGGCGGACCCAGTCCGGGGTGTAGCGGGGCAGGTTCTTCTGCATGAAGGGCGGCTGACCGGGGCGGACCCGGATCACCGACAGCGGGCGGTCCCGCAACTGCGGCAGGATCCGCCCACTGACGGCGTCGAGGTAGTCGACCAGGTCTCGCTTGGTCGCGTCGTCGCGGTCGGACAGCGGCTGGTCCAGGTTGGTCAGGGCCACGCCGTCCCGGGTCTCGTCAGCCTTGCTCACCCGACCACCTTCGCGGTCCCGGTGCCGTCGGTCAACCGGACGCGGCGCTCGGGTCCGGACCGATTCCGGCGCCCACCGTGGCCGACCCCGACGGGTCGGCGTCCGGTCCGAGCTGGGCTGGGCGTCGGGGCAGTGTCGTCATCGCTACCAACAACGCGGCGACCACCAGGGCGGCGGCCACGGCGAACGCGGTCCGGTAGCCGGCGGCCAGGGCGGCCGTCTCGGCCCAGCCGGCGGCCCGCAGTCCGTCGGTGCGGGCGGCGGCCAGGGTGGCCAGCGCGGCCAGACCAACCGCGCCGCCGACCTGCTGGGTGGTGTTGACCAGGCCGGACGCGAGCCCGGCGTCCGCGTCGGTCGCGCCCGCCATGGCCAGGGTGGTGACGGCCGGCAGGGTCAGACCGCCGGCCACCCCGAAGGTCACCATCGCCGGGAGTACGTCGGCGAGGTAGGCGCCGTCCGCGGGCAGCCGGGCGAGCAGCAGGAAGCCGACGGTGGCCAGGCCCAGCCCGACCAGCAGCACGGTCCGGGCACCGCAGCGGGCGATCAGCCGACCGGCCAGGCCGAGTGACACCACCGCGATCACCACCGGGGTGGGCAGGAAGGCCCAGCCGGTCGCGGCGGCGTCCAGCCCGAGCACCAGTTGCAGCTCCACGGCGAGCAGGAACTGGAAACCGAAGTACGCGGACACCATGAGGAACTGCACGGCGTTCGCCGCCACCAGACCCGGGACGCGCAGCACCCGACCCGGCAGCAGCGGGGTCGCCGCCGTCCGTTGGCGGAGCACGAACCCGCCGAGCAGCAGCGCCGCGAGGGCCACCGCGCCGAGGGTGCGCGGGCTGGTCCAGCCGTGCTCACCGGTCCCCACGATGCCCAGCACGGCGGCCATCAGACCGGCGGTGACGAGCAGCGCGCCGGGCAGGTCCAGGCCGGCCCGCAGGCCGATACCCCGTTCGGCGGGGAGCCGGCGGACGGCCGCGAGCAGGATGGCCGCCCCGATCGGCAGGTTGACCAGGAAGATCGCCCGCCACCCGGCCGCGTCGGTGAGCACCCCACCGGCGACGGTGCCGACCGACGCGCCGGCCGCTCCGGTGAAGCTGAAGACGGCGATCGCGCGGGCGCGCTCGGCCGGTTCGGGATAGAGCCGGACGATCATGCCGAGGCTGACCGCCATGGCCAGCGCCCCACCGACGCCCTGGCCGAACCGGGCGGTCACCAGCAGGGCCGGCCCGGTGGCGACCGCGCAGGCCAGCGAGGCCACTGTGAACAGCGCGACGCCGGCCAGGAAGACCCCCCGCCGGCCGAGCAGGTCGCCGAGTCGGCCGGCGAGCAACAGCAGCCCGCCGAACGCGACCAGGTACGCGTTGACCACCCACGCCAGGCCGGCGGCGGTGAAGCCCAGATCGCGTTGCACGGCGGGCAGCGCCACCGCCACGACGGTGCCATCCAGGATGATCATCAGGCTGCCGGCACAGAGCACGAGCAGTGCTGGCCAGCGGGACGGAACGACGCGGTCCATGAAACCCCTCCTTGGTGCACGGTTTGTTACCGAGGTCATCGTCTGTGACCATGAACCGGAGCGGAAGGAGGCACTGTGATGTCCCAGAGGAACAGCGATGTGTCCGCGCAGGTCGAGGCCGAGGTGACCTGCGCGGCCGAGAACGTGCCGTTCACCCCGGGTCAGGCTCGGGCCTGCACCGTCCGCGAGGTGCTCGACCGGGTCGGCGGCAAGTGGAGCATCAGCATCCTGGTGTCCGCCTCACACGGCCCGGTGCGCTTCACCGAGTTGGAGCGGAGCGTCGAGGGGATCAGCCGCCGGATGCTCACCCTGACGCTGCGCAACCTGGAACGGGACGGCCTGCTGCACCGCACCGTCTATCCGACCGTTCCGCCGAAGGTCGAGTACACCGCCACCCCGATGGCGCTGGAGCTGTACGAGTCGCTGGTGGCGCTGACGGCCTGGGCCGAGCGACACCGCCGCGCCATCGCCGAGGCGCGGACCAGGTACGACGCCCAGCACGCCGGATAAACCCGGCCGAGGTGTGGTGAACGCCACCGCTTTCCTCTGACCGATCGGTCAGGGTCTGACCGATCGGTCAGGCATGCTGGTCTGCGGGAGGTGGACCGACCATGGTCAGAGCGGTGTCCGACACGCACGGTGAGATTCTCGCCGCAGCGGCCCGGCAGTTCACGGTGAGCGGCTACCGGGGCACCTCCCTGCAGGACATCGCCCGTGAGGTCGGCTGCTCCAAGGCCACCGTGCTCTACCACTTCGCCAACAAGGAAGCCCTGCTCGCCGAACTGATGGCCCCGGCGATCGGCGTGCTGCGGGACCTCGACGACCGACTCACGGGCCAGACCGGTTCGGCCGCGCAGGAGGTCGCCGCGCAGGGCTTCGTCGACCTCGCGGTCCGGTTCCGGCGGGAGATCGCGGTGCTGCGCGGCGAGTTCCCGGAACTGCTGTGCCAGCCGGCCTTCGCGCACATCCAACAGATCTCCGACCGGCTGCGTGACGCGCTGGCCGGCCACTCCGACCGGCCGGGCGCCCGGATCGCCGCGCTGGTGCTGCTCGCCGGGATCTCCGAGGCCTGCGGCGAGTTCACCGACATCCCCGACGACGAACTGCGCTCCGCCCTGCTCACTCTCGTCCGGCGGGCCGTCGAACCCGTCGACGCACCCCTGCCCCAACCACCCACGACCGAGGACAAGGACTCCTGATGGCCACCCTGCTCTACCGGCTCGGCCGGGGCGCGCTGCGCCGGCGACGGCTCGTCGTCGCGCTCTGGCTCGTCGTACTCGTCGTCGCCGGCCTGGCCGCCGCGACCCTGCGCGGCCCGACGGCGAGCAACTTCACGATGCCCGGCACCGAGAGCCAGCGCGCGCTCGACCTGCTCGCCGAGCAGTTCCCCGCGGCCAGCGGCGCCACCGGCACCATCGCGGTCAAGGCGCCGGCCGACGGCCAACTGGCCACCCCCGAGGGCCAGGCCGTGGTGCAGCAGCTGGTCCAGGAGGCCTCGGCCCTGCCCGGCGTGGTCGGCGCGGTGAACCCGCTCCAGGTCGGCGCGGTCTCGCCCAACGGTCGCTACGCCCTGGTCCAGGTCCAGTTCTCCAGCGGCGGCGACGAGGTGACCGACGCGCAGCGCACCGCGTACGAGGAGGTCGGCGCCGCCGCCGAGGCCAAGGGTTGGCAGGTGGCCCCGGGTGGCGAGGTGCTCGGTGGTGAGCCGGAGATCGGCTCCACCGAGGCGCTCGGCGTACTGGTCGCCGCGATCGTCCTGATCATCACGTTCGGCTCCCTGGTCGCCGCCGGGATGACCATGCTCAACGCGCTGATCGGCGTGGGCGTCGGCATGGCCGGCCTGTTCGCGCTCAGCGGCGTCATCGAGTTGACCAGCACCGCGCCGATCCTGGCGCTGATGCTCGGCCTCGCCGTCGGCATCGACTACTCGTTGTTCATCACCTCCCGGCACCGGCAGAACCTGCTCGAAGGCCTGTCCCCGGAGGAGGCGGTCGGCCGAGCGGTCGGCACCGCCGGCTCCGCGGTGGTCTTCGCGGGCGCCACAGTGGTCATCGCGCTGGCCGGGCTCGCCGTGGTGAACATCCCCTTCCTCACCGTGATGGGTCTCGCCGCCGCCGGTACGGTCACCGTCGCGGTGCTCGTCGCGATCACCCTCCAACCGGCCCTGCTCGGCTTCGCCGGTCGCCGGGTGCTCCCCCGCCGGCTGCGAACCACCGTCACCGACGGCACCACCACCGACACCAGCGCTGTCGCCGACCACTCCGGCGACACCGACCGGCCGGCCGCCGAGGACGAGTCCCGGTTCGGGTTCCGCTGGGCTCGGTTCGTCACCCGCTTCCGCGTACCCGTCATCCTGGTCGGCCTGCTCGGCCTGGGGCTGCTCGCGCTGCCCACGCCGGACATGCGGCTGGCCCTGCCAGGCGCCGCGACGGCCGCCGTCGGCTCACCCGCCCGGGTGGCCAACGACCTGACCGTCGAGGGCTTCGGGGCGGGCTTCACCGGCCGGCTCGCGGTGGTGGTCGCCGGTGACACCCCGCAGGCCACCTCGGCCGCCGTGCCGCAGGTGACCGCGCTGCTCCAGCGCACCGAGAACGTCCTCGCGGTGGCGCCACCCCAGCTCAGCCCGGACGGCCGGACCGCGCTGCTCGGCGTGGTGCCGAAGACCGGCCCGACCGACGAGGCCACCGAGACCCTGGTCCACGACATCCGCAGCGCGGTGGGCGGGATCCGCGACGCGGACGTCCTGCTCACCGGCGCCACCGCGATCGGCATCGACGTCTCCGAGAAGCTCTCCGACGCACTGCCGGTCTACCTGCTGCTGGTGGTCGGGCTCTCGGTGCTGCTGCTGATGCTGGTGTTCCGCTCGCTGCTGGTGCCGGTCAAGGCCGCGTTGGGCTTCCTGCTCACCGTCGCCGCCACATTCGGCATCACGGTGGCCGTCTTCCAGCAGGGGCACCTCGCCGACCTGGTCGGCCTGGACACGCCGGGGCCGCTGATCAGCTTCCTGCCGATCCTGCTCATCGGCATCCTGTTCGGGCTCGCCATGGACTACGAGGTGTTCCTGGTGTCCCGGATGCGGGAGGACTTCGTCCACGGCAAGTCCGCCCGGCAGGCCACCATCAGCGGCATGGGGCACGGCGCCCGGGTGGTCACCGCCGCCGCACTGATCATGATCTCGGTCTTCGGGGGCTTCGTCTTCCTGGAGGACCCCGTGATCAAGTCGATGGGCTTCGCCCTCGCGGTCGGCGTCGCCATCGACGCGTTCGTGGTCCGGATGACAATCGTCCCGGCGGTGATGTCACTGCTCGGTGACCGCGCCTGGTGGCTGCCGAGCTGGCTCAACCGAGCCCTCCCGAACGTCGACATAGAAGGCGAAGGCCTCCGCACCCACCTGGAAGAACGCACCCCGACCCACGTCTGACCCCACCCCCGACCCAACGCGGTCGATCATGGAGTTGTGGTGCCCGTTGTGCCCCGATCAGAGGCCTTCGTCCAGCACCACAACTCCATGATCGACGGGATCAAAGCGGCCGTCAGACCCCGGCCGGGTACGTCTCCATCTCGCCGGGGGCGGCCGGCACCGGTAGCGGGTGCAGAGCTGTCGTCTCGTCGCACCAGATGAAGGCGTCGTAGCGGTCGCCCAGGCGGCTCGGCACGTAGTTGCCCCAGGACTCGAAGGACGGGTCGTAGACGACCCCGATCGCCCGATGGTCCACGGTGTCGGTCACCCAGCCCGGCTGGTCGTCACCGCCGAAGATCAGCACCGCCCGGTCCGGCATCAGCTCGTGCAGCCGCCGCTCGACCGACCCCTCCCGAGCCGGTGGCACCACCATCGGCTCGGGAGGCGAGCCCCACCGGGGTGCGGCGATCACCGTGCCCCGGTAGCTGCCGAAGCCGATCAGCGCCACGGCGTCGTCGCCATGCCGTTCCCGGGCCAACTGACCAATGTTGACCATCCCGTCCGCGGCCATGTCGGTGGCCCGCGCGTCCCCCACGTGCGTGTTGTGCGCCCAGACGATGCCCCGGGCATCCGGGCCGTACCGGTCCAGCAACCGGTCCAGGGTGTCCTGCATGTGCGTGTCGCGGATGTTCCACGAGTCCGGCCCGCCGGCCACCATCGCCCGGTAGTACCGCTCCGCGCCGGCCACCACCTCCGCGTTCTGCCAGGCCGAGAAGCGGTCCGGCCCGTCGGAGAGGGCGTGTTCACGGGTCCGGGCGAGCAGACGGACCACCTCCTCCTCACAACGGGCGGAGACGAACCGGCTGGCCGCGCCGTACTCCTCGACCCTCTTGCCGTACGGCTCGAAACACCGGTACGCGTCCTGCGCCGCCTCCAGCGACGTCGGGTCCTCCTCCCCCAGATAGTCGAAGATCGCCTGCATCGACTCCCAGAGGCTGTACACGTCGAGCCCGTGGAACCCGGCGCGTTGGTCCTCCGGCCGCTCCACGTTCCAGGCCCGCAACCAGGTGGCGAACCGGGCCACCTCGGCGTTGGCCCACATCCAGGTCGGCCACCGCTCGAACTGGTCGAGCGCGAGCTGCGGCTGGAGCGCGCCGCCGGGCGCGGCGGTCACCGACCGGTGCACCCGATCACAGTCCGGCCAGTCACCCTCCACCGCGACGAAGGAGAACCCGCACTCCGCGATCAACCGTCGGGTGAGCTGCTCACGCAACCGGTAGTAGTCGTAGCTGCCGTGGGTGGACTCGCCGATCATCACCACCCGGGCGTCTCGTACGCGTTCCAGCAACGGGTCGAAGTCGCTCGGCGCGCCGAGCCGCTGAACCAGCATGCCAGCGGCTACCCGGCCGCCGCTGGGGCAAACCGTGGGCGCGTCGCGGGCCGACACGCCGACCGCCGGGCCGTCGCCCGTGCCAGCCGCCACGGTGTACGCCCACCGCGAGCGGGTAGCCGGCCGGCATGACCGTCACCGGCGTTCAGTTGCAGGAGTACCTGGCCGGGCTCGACTACCCGGTCTCCCGGGAGGACCTGGTCCGCTGGGGCCAGGAGAACGGGGCCAGCACGGCGATGCTGCAGATGTTGCAGGCGTTGCCACCCGAGCAGTTCGCCTCCCCCGACGAGCTGGCCGCAGCCCTGACCACCCTCAGCTAACCGCCCTCTTCCCGGTGATCAAGAGGTTTGCGTCGTTGGCAGGTCGTTTCGTGACGCAAACCTCTTGATCACCGCGATCCAGCCCTCGATCCAGCCCTCGATCCAGCCCTCGACGCAGCCCGCGATCCTGCAGGGTGGGTCGGGGTTATGGGAGCAGGACGGTGCGGGACTCGGTGCGGGCGGTTTCGGCGGCGGCGATGATGGCGACGACCTCTCGGCCGAAGTGGACGTCGCAACGGTGGTCCCGGGTGCCGGTCCGTACCTGCTCGACGAGTTGGTCGATCGCGACACCGAACGCCGTGGCGGCATCGTTCTCGCCGAACGGGACGTTCTCGATTCCGTTCTCGCCGTAGAACACGAACTCCCGGGCCATCGACTCGGTCGGGGCGTCCAGGGAGAGCGAGGCGCTGCTCGTGGCACCACCCTCGTGGGTGAGCAGCAGGTGCACCATCCCGCTCGGCCCGTCCATCGCCGCCACCTGGGTCACCCGGCCCAGCACCGGCAGGAGGATGGAGAGCGCATGCGGGGCGATGTCCCAGAGCGCGCCGTGCTCGCGACGCCACAACGACCCGCCGTACGGGCTGCCGTCCTGGAAGATCGAGGCGAACGCGGTGGTCCGACCGTGCTGCCACCCCCCGACGGCGGCGGTGGCGGCGAGGAAAGCTGTCACGTTCGGCTGGAACCGCTGGGTGAAGAAGACGACCGAGGCGACCCCGGACTCCTCGGCAGCGGCGACGACCCGGTCGGCGTCGGCCACGCTGAGCGCCAGCGGCTTGTCCAGCAGCAGGTGCCGCCCGGCGGACGCGGCCCGGACCGCGATGTCGGCCTGGACGTCCGGCGGCAGCGCGACGGCGACCGCCTCACACTGCTCGATCAGCGCGTCGACGTCGGCGTAGGCCGGCACCCCGTACCGCTCGGCCAGCGCGGAGGCCCGCTCCGGGTTACGCCCCCACACCCCGACCAACTCCGCGTCCGGGTGTGCGTGCAACGCCTTCCCGTGCGTCTCGATCGCCCAGTGACCGGTGCCGAACAAGCCGAACCGCAGCACGTGTACCTCCGCTGTTTTCCCCGTCCCGCGGCAACGCCACGGACCTGATCCACGCTAGTCGCCGCGGTGGTCATGACGGCGGCGGGTTCGACCAATCGAAGCAGCTACCTCCCCGTTTCCACGGACCCGCTCCGGGCAACGCCACGTCCGATCGCCGCCAGACACCTCAAGCGCGGCGAGGCAGTCTCGACGGCATGCCGAGCACTGATTCGACACTGACCAGCGGCCCCGTCGCCTTCACACACTGGTACGACTTCGCCGAGGGCGGGCCCGTGCACAGCGCCCTGCTGCCGTTTCCATCGACGGCACCCGCGCCGTTCGAGGTCGCTCGCTGGTCGGTGGCGCCGAACACGTCGAACGACCTCGATGTCCATCGGTCGCGCGAGGTGTGGATCATCGTGTCCGGCACCGGAACCTTGACCTTCGGCGACCAGACGAGCGTTCTGCGGCCCGGGGACGTCGCGGCGTTCGACAGCGGGGTGCCGCACCAGCTCCGGAACGACGGACCGAACCCGCTCCTCGCCGTCTCGGTCTACTGGTTGCCGGACGGCGACTGACGTCGGCCCCGGTCAGCCGAAGTGTCCCGAACGCCCGTCGACGGCCACCCACCGAGGCAGGGTCATCCGATTACTACGGCGGTTAGTAGGCTGTGCCGGTGACCGAGGCAACGACCGGGCAGGTCCGGTGACCAGCGTGAGCGTCGACTCGCCGGTGGACGGAATCGTCGCGACCGTGTCGATCGTGCTGTCGCTACTCGTCGCGGTGTGGGCGCTGGTGGCGGCGGTGCGCCAACGGCCGCCGGACCGGGTGCAGTTCGTCGGCCTGGGCGTACTCGAAGTGGCATTGCTCGTGTTGAGCGTGCTGGCCGTGGTCGCGGTCGGCGGCGGGGACCGGCCCGGTGAGCCCGGGGCCTTCTTCGGCTACCTGGTCACGCTCGTGAGCCTGCCGCCGTTGGCCTGGGTGCTGGCCCGGATGGAGCCGACCCGTTGGGGTTCGGCGATCGTCTGCGCGGTCTGCCTGGTGGCCCCGGTGGTGGTGGTCCGTTTGCAGCAGACCTGGGAGGTGCTCGGTGGTTGAGACACGACCGGCCGGACGCGCCACGAACGCCGGCCCCGGTCGGCTGCTGATCGCGGTCTACCTGCTCTTCGCCATCGCGGCGACCAGCCGGGCGGGTCTGCAGCTCGCCACCAAGTTCGACGAGGCGCCGGTGGCGTACCTGCTCTCCGGGGTGGCCGCGCTCATCTACATCGTGGCGGCGGTCGGGTTGGCGCGGGCCGGGCACACCGGCCGACGGGTCGCGCTGGCGTGCTGCTCCGTGGAGTTGGTCGGGGTGGTCGCGGTCGGCATCCTGAGCCTGGCCGACGAGGAGCTCTTCCCGGACGAGACGGTCTGGTCGCAGTTCGGCAGCGGGTACGGCTACATCCCGCTGGTGCTGCCGGTGCTCGGCCTGATCTGGCTCTGGCGCACCCGCCGCGCACCCGCCTGACAACGACGACGAGGGCGCCGCCGGCAGTGCCGGAGCGCCCTCGTCGGGGGTACACAGGTACGGGTCAGTCCCGCGGGCCGCCCGCGACGTAGATGACCTGACCGGAGACGAAACCGGCACCCTCGCTCGCCAGGAACGAGATGGTGTGCGCGACGTCCTCCGGGAACCCCGGGCGACGCACCGGGATCTCGGCCGCCGCGTGCTTCTTGAAGTCGTCGAAGTCGACCTTCATCCGGGCGGCGGTGGCGGCGGTCATGTCGGTGACGATGAAGCCGGGTGCGACCGCGTTCACGGTCACCCCGAACGGCCCCAGCTCGATGGCGAGCGTCTTGGTGAAGCCCTGGAGGCCGGCCTTGGCGGCGGCGTAGTTCGCCTGACCCCGGTTGCCCAGCGCGGAGGTGCTGGAGAGGTTGACGATCCGCCCCCACCTGCGGTCCACCATGTGCTTCTGCGCGGCCTGGCTGAACAGGAACGCGCCCCGCAGGTGCACCCCCATCACGGTGTCCCAGTCGGCGTTCGTCATCTTGAACAGCAGGTTGTCGCGCAGCACGCCGGCGTTGTTGACCAGGACGGTGGGCGCGCCCAGGTCGGCGGCGATCCGGGCCACCGCTGCCTCGACCTGGTCCCGGTCGGAGACGTCGGCGCCCACACCGAGCGCCCGGCCACCGTCGGCGACGATGGCGTCCACCGTGTCCTTGGTGGCCGACTCCTCGATGTCGACGACGGCGACGGCCATCCCGTCGGCGGCCAGCCGTCGGGCGGTGGCCGCGCCGATGCCGCGTGCGGCTCCGGTGACGATGGCGACGCGGGGCTCCTCCGACATGATTACCTCCCGGTAACGTGGGGTCGATCGGAGGAGCTTAACGTCAACAGGCCGGCCCCCGGCATAGGCGAATCCACCGGTATCCGTAGCCGGAGACCTTCACCGCGCCGAGCTTGCCCAGCTCGCCGTAACCGCGGTCGGTGAGCACGTCGATCGGCATGTCGGCCTCCGGTTCGAGGCTGCTCAGGTCCACCTCGACGTCGTCGGTGCCCAGGTTGTGCACGAAGACCATGGTCCCGGTCGGCCCGTCCGCCCGGTGCGCGAGCACACCGGCGGGCACCGCCACGTCGATGTGCGTCGTCGAGCCGGACCCGATCTCCGGGGCCTCCCGCAGGGTACGGATCATGCGCTCGAACCAGGCGAGCAGCGACTTCGGGTCGCCGCGCTGGGCGGTGACGTTGATGTTCTGGTAGCCGAACTCACCCTTGTCGATCACCGGGCGGACCAGCTTCTCCGGGTCCGCCGTGGAGAAGCCGGCGTTCGGCTTGTACGACCACTGCATGGGGGTACGGATGGCGTCCCGACCCCGCAGCGACAGGTCCTCGCCCATCCCGATCTCCTCGCCGTAGCGCAGCACCGGTGTGCCGCGCATCGAGAACTGGAGGGCGTACGCCAGCTCGATGCGCCGCCGGTCGTTGC
Source organism: Micromonospora sp. NPDC049204 (assembly GCF_040647935.1). Lineage (NCBI taxonomy): Bacteria > Bacillati > Actinomycetota > Actinomycetes > Micromonosporales > Micromonosporaceae > Micromonospora > Micromonospora sp. NPDC049204. The sequence goes on from NZ_JBEZDC010000006.1 coordinate 129,880, forward strand.
CGAGCATCGGGGCGAGCCGGCGACGGATGCCCCGGTCGTAGATGCGCATGGTCTCGTCCGGGCCGAACTCCGCGTACACCTGGTTGCGCTGTTCGGTCGTCAGCCGGGACAGGTCGATCTCGTCGTGGTTGCGCAGGAAGGTGGCCCACTGCCCACCGACCGGCAGCTTCGGGGTGTCGTGCAACGCGTCGATCAACTGCTCCGGGTCCTGCCGGGCCAGGGAGAGCATGAGCCGACCGTTGAGCATGAAGTCGAAGAGCATGTGGATCCGGTTGCCGGACCCGCTGGCGTCGCCGAAGAACGTCGGCAGTTGGTCCGGCTCGACGTTCGCCTCGGCCAGCAGGACGGCGTCGCCGCGCCGCCACTGCACGTGCTGGCGCATCTCGGTGAGGAACTCGAAGTCCTTCGGGGAGTTCGGGTTGCCCGGCTCGGTCAGCTCGATGATGAACGGCACCGCGTCCATCCGGAAGCCGGAGACGCCGAGCTGGAGCCAGAACGACATGATCTTCTTGATCTCCGCCCGGACCTGCGGGTTGGCGAAGTTGAGGTCCGGCTGGAACTTGTAGAACCGGTGGTAGAACCACGCCTTCGCGGTCCGGTCGTAGCTCCAGGTCTCGTCCTGCTCCCCCGGAAAGACCATGCCCTGGCGCCGGTCGTCCGGCTCGGTGTCCGACCAGACGTACCAGTCGCGGTACGGGGAGTCCGGCGAGGACCGGGCGGATTGGAACCACGGGTGCTCGTCGGAGGTGTGGTTTACCACCAGGTCGATGATCACCCGGATGCCCCGGTTCTGGGCCTGGTGCAGCAGCTCGGCGAAGTCGCCCAGGGTGCCGAAGCGCGGGTCCACGTTGTAGAAGTCGGTGGCGTCGTACCCGTCGTCGCGGTTGGGCGAGGGGTGGATCGGGTGCAGCCACAGGCAGGTCACCCCGAGCCGGGCCAGGTAGTCCAGCCTCCCGATCAGCCCACGAATGTCACCGACGCCGTCACCGTCGGAGTCGGCGTACGTGTCGATGTCGAGGCAGTAGACGACGGCTTCGGAATACCAACGGTCACCCATGCCGAAGGAACATCTCCGTTCGATCACCGCGGCAAACCCTTGGTTATCGTGCCTGTCATGGGAAACGACCTGGTACCGCCGAGCACACCGTTGGACTGGTCCGCGGGCAGGTGGCTGCACCCACCGGTACGCGTCGAGGACGGTTCCGCCGGCCAGCTCGTCGTCGAGCCGGCGGCGGAGAGCGACTTCTGGCGGCGGACCAGCTACGGCTTCGTCCACGACAACGGCCCGGCGCTGCTGGCACCGCTGCCGGTCGACACCGCCATGGAGGTGAGTTTCCGGCTCGACTTCGCGGCGCAGTTCGACCAGGCCGGTGCGCTCGTCCGCGTCGACGAACAGACCTGGACCAAGGCCGGCGTCGAGATCAGCGACGGTGAGGCGCAGGTCGGCGCGGTGGTGACCCGGGAGTTCTCCGACTGGTCGGTGGCGCCGGTGCCGCAGTGGGCGGGCCGGGAGGTGACCGTCCGGGTCAGCCGGGCCGGCGACGCGCTGACCGTCCGTGCCCGCGCCGACGACGAGCCGTGGCGACTGGTCCGGCTCGCCCCGCTGGATCCGGCGGCCGAGGCGGTGGCCGGGCCGTTCTGCTGTGCGCCGTCACGCGCCGGCCTGACCGTGGTGTTCACCGGCTGGCGGCAGGGTCCGGCGGACACCGCTCTGCACCCCGAGGTGTAGCAATAGCCTTGCCGGGTATGACAATCCGATCCCCCGCAGCCGACCGGAAGGACGACCATGGCGTACGCCCAGAGTGGCGACCCGGCCGAGTTCACCGGGTTGACCGGTTGGGTGGCCTCGGTGATCGAGGCGATGGGACCCGTGGGCGTGGCGCTGCTGGTGGCGTTGGAGAGCATCGTCCCGCCCATTCCCAGCGAGATCGTGTTGGCGCTCGCCGGCTTCCTGGCCCACGAGGGCAAGTTCAACGTCCTGCTCGTGACGCTGGCCGCGACGGTCGGCTCGCTTGTCGGCGCGCTGGTGCTGTACTGGCTCGGTGCGGCGCTCGGCGAGGATCGGCTCAAGCGGTGGTTGGACCGCATCCCGCTCGTCGACAGCGACGACCTGGAGAAGGCCGACAAGTGGTTCGAGCGGCACGGCCGGTGGGCGGTGCTGATCGGCCGGGTGGTGCCGGTGGTCCGCAGTCTGGTCTCCGTGCCGGCCGGGGCCAACCGGATGCCGTTGGGCGAGTTCATCCTGTTCACCACGATCGGCAGCGGGGTGTGGAACGGGCTCATCGTCGGGGCCGGCTACGCGCTCGGCAGCCGTTGGCAGGACGTGGAGCGCTACAGCGACTGGTTCAACTACGCGATCGGCGCCGCCTTCGTGGTGGTGGTGGTCCTGTGGGTGATTCGCAAGGTTCGCAAGCGCCGGGAGCGCGACGACCGGCGGTCGGTGACCGCCGGTCGCTGATCCGCTACCGGTCGGCCGGCTCCGCAACTGTCTGCGGGCGGCGGAGCACCGCCTGTTCGACCGCCGACCACACGCTCGTGGTCACCAGGTAGATCACCGCGGCGAGCGGCAGCACCAGCGCCACCAGCACCGTCGTGAACGGCAGCAGGGGCAGCAGCCGCCCGAGCACGGCCGCTCCCGGCCCCTCGGTGGGCGTACCGGCCACCGTGCCGACGGCCGCCGCGGCGCGCCGCGCCCGCCGCGACGACCACCAGGCCACCGCCAGCAGCACGGCCAGCAGTACGGCGAAGAGCGGGCCGGCCGCCCCGGCCACACCGTCGCTGAGATGGTGGCCCAGCGGCACCCCGGCGAGCCGCTCGTCGAGCAGCCCGGTGCCGCCCTCGTTCGTGGCGAACAGCCGGTAGAGCACCAGCAGGAACGGCGCCTGGAGCAGCAGCGGCAGGCAGCCGGCGATCGGGTTGGCGCCGGCTTCTGAGTACAACGCGAACACCTCGCGCTGAACCTTCGCCGGGTCGTCGGCGTACCGCCGCTGGAGGTCTCGCACCTGCGGGGCGAGCGCCGCGCGGCGCCGCTCGCCGCGGACCTGCGCGACGGTGAGTGGCGAGATCAGCAGCCGGACGGCGATGGTGAACAGCACGATGGCGGCGGCGGTCGCCATCGTGCCGGCCAGTGGGGTGAGCAGGTCGGTGAGCCAGGACAGTGCCGTGCCGGCAGCGCCGACGACGTCGCGCAGTGGTGCGAAGGCAAGCATGGACAAACCCCTCGGGTCCGATTCCGGTGGGGTCCTCCCCCGAGCGACACCCGACAGCACGGGCGACGCTCGACAGGGGGACCGGTGACGGCGGGATCGGCCGCGCGGCGGCGTGGCGCTACGCGGCCGAGGGGTGTCCCGGGGCACGGGGGCGGGGGCGACCGGCGGCGTCCGGGTCGATCTGCCGGGGCATTCGGCGGCCACGGGACCGGGCGCGCAGCCCGGCCCACCGCGGCCCGGTGCCGGGGGTGCCCGACCTGCCCAGCACCCGCGCCGCGAGCACCACGGCGAGCAGCACCAGGGCGGTCAGCGCGGCACCGGCGAGCAGGTCGGTCGGACGGCCGGCGAGCAGGGTGAGCTGGGCGAACGCGACCATCCACGCGACCCCGACAAACCCCAGTGGCACCGGCACGGGCTCAGCATAGGACCCGCTGTCACGTCGTCCCGCCGAAATCGACGGCACACCCGAGCACGACGAGTCACGCCACGTTTCCCGGTGTCGCCACGTTGGGTAACCAGACAGCGGACCGACGCGGATGGACCGCGACCGGTAGGAACGGACGGTGGTGTCGATGACCGGTCAGGTGGCGGAGGCGCCCAGCGAGACGGCTGCGGCGACCGGATTGCTCACCGTGGGTGTCGAGGAGGAGTTCCTGCTCGTCGACCCGCACACCGGGGCCGCGGTCCCGGCCGTCGACCTGGTGATGGAGCAGGTGCCGGCCGAGCTTCGCGGGCAGGTGGAGCGGGAGTTCCAGACCAGTCAGATCGAGATCGGCAGCCCGCCCGGCCTGGAGCTTTCGTCGATCCGGCACTCCCTCGGGGTGCTGCGGCGGGCGCTGTCCGACGCCGCCGAGCGGGCCGGCGTACGCCTGCTCGCCATCGGCACGGGTCCGGTGGACGGTCCGGTGCCGCCGGTGGTGGACAAACCCCGCTTCGACCGGATGATCGAGCGGTTCCGGCTGCTCGTCCCGGGCCCCGGCAACAACGGCATGCACGTGCACGTCGGCGTCCCCGATCCGGAGACCGGTGTGCAGGTGCTCAACCACGTACGCCCGTGGCTGCCGATGCTGCACGCGATGACCACCAACTCCCCGTTCTCCCGGGGGGAGGACACCGGCTACGCGAGTTGGCGCTCGGTGGAGTGGGAGCGCTGGCCTTCGGTGGCCCCGACCCCCTATCTGGAGTCGCACGAGCACTACCAGCGGCTGATCCGACAGTTGATCTCCAGTGGGGTGATGCTCGACGAGGGGATGCTCTACTGGTACGCCCGCCTGTCGGCGAAGTACCCGACGGTGGAGCTGCGGATCGGCGACGTCTGCCCGTCGGTGGACGACGCGGTGCTGGTCGCCGCCCTGGTCCGGGCCCTGGTGGCGACCGCGATGGCGGATGTCGAGGCTGGGCGGCCGGCGTTGCAGACCGACCACCACCTGCTGGTCGGCGCACACTGGCGGGCCGCGCACGACGGCCTGGAGGGCGACGCGGTCGACGTCACCACCGGCGAGGTGCGCCCGGCCTGGGAGCTGCTGGACCGGCTGGTGGAACGGCTGCGGCCGGCGCTTGAGCAGCACGGCGACTGGGCCGACGTGACCGACCTGCTGGGCGGGTTGCGGCGGCACGGCAGCGGTGCGGCGCGGCAGCGCGCGGTGTTCGAGCGCACCGGCCGACTCACCGACGTGGTGCAGGACGTCGCACGACAGACCCGTGGCTGATCAGCACGTGACAGGATGAGGCCGTGGCGCAACGGCTGATCGTCATCGGCGGGGACGCCGCCGGAATGTCGGCGGCGTCCCAGGCCCGACGCCGCCGCGACCGCGACGACCTGGAGATCATGGTCTTCGAGCGGGGCCACTTCACCTCCTACTCGGCGTGCGGCATCCCGTACTGGATCAGTGGCCTGGTGTCCGGCCCGGAGGCGTTGATCGCCCGGGACCCGCAGACGTTCCGCACGACGTACGCGATGGACGTCCGGCTGCGCCACGAGGTCACGGCCATCGACCTGGACCGCCGCGAGGTGGTCGCCCGCGACCTGGAGGGCGGCGGCGAGGTCCGCGAGCGCTTCGACGACCTGATGTACGCCACCGGCGCGGTGCCGGTGCAGCCGCCCTGGGCGGCCACCGACGCGGGCGGCGTGTTCGGCATGCAGACCCTCGACGACGGGGCGGCGCTGCGCGACTGGCTGGAGGGTGAGCCACGGCCGCGTCGGGCCGTGGTGATCGGCGGCGGCTACATCGGCGTCGAGATGGCCGAGGCGCTGATGCAGCGCGGCCTGACGGTGACCCTGGTCGAGGCGGGCTCACAGCCCATGGCGACCGTCGACGGCGACATGGCCGAGCTGGTCGCCGACGCGATGCGCGGCCTGGGTGTCACGATCCGCACCGACCTGCCGGTGACCGGCCTGGAGCAGCGCGACGGCCGGGTGTCCGCGGTGGTCACGGCCGAGGGGCCGATACCGGCCGACGTCGTGGTCCTGGGCCTGGGAGTACGCCCGAACACCGCGCTCGCCGAGGCTTCCGGGTTCCCGATCGGGACGACCGGCGGCATCCGGGTGGACCGGCGGATGCGGGTGACCGGGCTGTCCGGCGTCTGGGCGGCGGGCGACTGCGTGGAGACGTTGCACCGGGTCAGCGGGATGCCGGTACACGTGCCGCTGGGCACCCACGCCAACAAGCAGGGCCGCGCGGCCGGGATCAACATCGGCGGCGGGTACGCCACCTTCGCCGGTGTGATCGGCACGGCCGTGACGAAGGTCTGCGACCTGGAGGTGGGACGCACCGGCCTGCGGGAGCGGGAGGCCACCCTGGCCGGTTTCGACTTCGTCTCGGTGGTCGCCGAGTCGACCAACCGGGCCGGCTACTACCCCGGTGCCCGGCCGATGACCGTCAAGTTGATCGCCGAGCGGCCCAGCGGCAGGTTGCTCGGCGCGCAGATCGTCGGGTGGTCCGAGGCGGCCAAACGGATCGACACGCTGGCCGTGGCACTCTGGAACGGCATGACGGTGGACGATATGACGTCACTGGACCTGGGCTACGCTCCGCCGTACGCGCCGGTGTGGGATCCGGTGCTCGTCGCCGCCCGCAAGGCGGTCGACGCGCTCGCTGCCCTCGACCGCTGACCGGTGCCCGCCGTGGAGGACCCGTGACCCAGACTCCGACCCGGCCGACGACGCGTCGGCGCCCGACGATGGTCGACGTGGCCCGGCACGCCGGGGTCAGCCTGAAGACGGTCTCGCGGGTGGTCAACGACGAGCCGGTGGGTCAGGAGCTGGTCAGCCGGGTGCTGGCCGCCATCGCCGAGCTGGGCTTCCGGCGCAACGACATCGCCCGCAACCTGCGCTCCCGGCAGCTCAACGCCACGGTCGGGTTGCTCATCGAGGAGATCGCCAACCCGTTCTACGCGACAATCGCCAGCGTTGCCGCCGAGATCGCCGCCGCCCACGGCACGATGCTGATCACCGCCTCGTCGGAGGAGGACCCGGAGCGGGAACGCGCCCTGCTCCAGGACTTCACCCAGCGCCGGGTCGACGGGCTGCTGGTGGTGCCGGCGGGCCTCGACCACTCGTTCCTGCGGCGCGAGGTCGAGTTGGGGATGCCTGTGGTGTTCCTGGACCGGCCGCCGCAGGGGCTGCACGCCGATGCCGTGCTGTTGGACAACCGGGGCGGCAGCCACGCCGCCGTCGCCGCGTTGCTGGATCAGGGGCACCGCCGGGTGGGCCTGCTGCTCGGTGCGCCGAGCGTGCCCACGATGCGCGAACGGTTGACCGGGGCGCGGGCGGCCCTGGCCGCGGCCGGGGTCGCACCGGACGAGTCGCTGGTCTCCGAGAGGCTCATCGCGCCCGAGGAGGCCGGGAGGGCGGTCGCCGCGCTGCTGGACCTGGCGGACCCGCCCACGGCCTTCTTCTGCGCCAACAACCGGCTCACCGTCGGCGCGCTCCAGGAGCTGCACCGCCGGGGCAGCGACGCCGCGCTTGTCGGCTTCGACGACTTCGAGCTGTCCCACCTGATGCCCCGGCCCCTGACCGTCGTCGCCTACGACACCCGGGAGCTGGCCCGGGTCGCCACCGAGCGGCTGTTCCAGCGGATCGCCGGAAACGACGAATCCGCGCCGTCCACCACGGTCCTCCCCACCCAACTCCTCCGCCGCGGCCTCCCCTAACCCAACCCCCGCTCGCCCCGCCCACCCCCACCCCCACCCGGTCGATCATGGAGTTGTGGTGGGCGTTTGACTGCACTTCGCGGCGTTTGTGAGGCACCATAAGTCCATGATCGACCCGGCGAGCCTGGGCCCCGGCGCGGTGGGGGGCGGGGTGGGGGCGAGGGCCGGGGTTTTACGGGGTTGGGTTGAGGAGGGCGTCGACCTCGGCGCGGTGGGGTGGGTCGGCGCCCTGGCGGGCGCAGGTCAACGCGGCCACCGTCGCGGCCTGCCGCAGCACGACGTCCCACTGCTGCTCGGTCACCCCGGCGAGCCGGTCGGCCGGCCGGTCGCCGAGCGCGTCGAGGTCGGCCAGCGCGGCCAGCAGACCGCCGGTGAACGAGTCACCGGCGCCGACGGTGTCGACGACCGTGGTGCGTACCGCCGGTTGCTCGTGCAGCGATCCGTTCGGGGCGAGCAACCAGACACCCTCACCACCCCGGGTGACCAGCGCGCAGGACACGCCGGCGTCGCGCCACTCGGCCAGTACGTCACCCACCGACCGGTCCGGGTAGAGCCACGCCAGGTCCTCGTCGCTGGCCTTCACCACGTGCGCGAGGGGCACCTGGCGTCGTACCCTGGCCTGCTCGGCCGCCCGGTCGGTGACGATGCTCGGCCGCAGGTTGAGGTCGATCGAGACGGTGAGCCCGTCGCGGCGGCGTTCGCGGGCGAGCAGGTCCTCCAGCACCTGCGCACCGGGTGCCAGCGCGAGCGCGAGGGATCCGGTGTGCAGCGCGGTCGCCCCTGACCCGGTGAGGTCGGGCAACTCGTCCGGCGTCCACTGCCAGTCCGCCGTGCCGGCCAGCCGGAACTCGTAGCTGGCCTGCCCGCTGGTGTCCAGCGTGGCCTTCGCCACCGAGGTGGGCTCCGGGGCGCGGACCGCCCAGTCCAGCTCCACCCGGTTGGCGCTCAGGTGTGCGGCGAGCTGCCGACCGTACTCGTCGGCCCCGAGCCGGGCCAGCAGCCGTACCGGCTGGTCGAGCCGGGCCAGGGTGACCGCCACGTTCGCCGGGGAGCCTCCCGGCACGGCGCGCTCCCCCTCGGCCGTGACCACCAGGTCGATCAGCGCCTCACCCGCGACCACGATCATGCGGTCACCTCGCCCGGCGCGAGCGGGCCGGGGCCACCGAGCCCGGTGGCCGAGCGGGACAGCAGCACCGCCTGGTACGCGTGGTAGACGTCCGGCCGACCGTGCCAGACCGTGTCGGCGGGCAGGTTCTGCGGGTCCAACTCGTGCCGCCAGCCGGTGCCGTCGATCAGGTAGCGGCGCGCGTACGCCCAGAAGACCCGGTACCAGTCGGCGTAGACGTCGTCGCCGGTGCGGCGGTACAGGGTCACCGCCGCTCCGACGGCCTCGGCGAGCACCCAGTGCATCCGGGAGCGCACCACCGGCCGGTCGTCCCAGTCGATCGTGTAGACGAAGCCGTCGGCACCGTCGACCGCCCAGCCGCGGCGTACGGCGGCGGCGAACAGGTGGCGGGCGTCGGTGAGCAGCCAGCGTGGCGGCTGCGGCAGGACCGCTTCCAACTCCAGCAGCAGCCGGGCCCACTCCAGCCAGTGGCCCATGGTCGAGCCGTACGGCCGGAACTGGTCGGCGGGCTGGTCCCGGTTGTAGTCGAGCAGCGGCGTCCAGTCGGCGGTGAAGTGCTCGGGCAGCCGCCAGTCGTGCCGGGCGGCCTCGGTGTGCGGCAGGTGGTAGGCGATCCGCAGGGCCCGGTCGGTCCAGCTCGGGTCGCCGGTGGCGGCGGCAGCGGCGAGGAACGCCTCCACCATGTGCATGCTGCTGTTCGCGCCGCGGTAGTCCTCGGTCACCGTCCAGTCCCGGTTCCACGACTCGCGGACCGCTCCCACCTCGTCGTCCCAGAACCGGTCCCGCACCACGGTCAGGACGTCGGCGAGCAACTCCTCCGCGCCGGGCCGTCCGGCGCGCGCGGCGCTGGATGCGGCGAGCAGCACGAACGCGTGGTCGTAGCCGGCCTTGTGGTCGTCGACGGGCGCTCCCTGCTGGTCCACGGCGCTGAACCAACCGCCGAACCGGTCGTCGCGCAGCAGGGTGCTGAGCGCGGCGATTCCGTGGTCGACAAGGGCGGCGGCGTCGGGGTCGCCGCCCAGGTGGGCGAGCGCGGCCACGTGGGTCATCCGGCAGGTGATCCAGGTGTAGACGGGTTCACCACGGTCCGGGGTGCGGTCGTCGGTCAACCACCAGAAGCCGCCCTCGGCCCGGACCGCGCGGCGGGCCGTGTCGAGCAGCGTGCGGGTCTGGTCGGCGAGGAAGTCGTCCAGGTCGGGCAGGTCGGGTGATCCTGCGGGGTTCGTGGTGGCGTCGAATCGGGGCACGTCGGTCATCTCAGCTGGTCACCGTCGGGTAGGAAAGGGACATACGGCCAGGATCGGCGTACGGACCGGGTCCGCGCCGCAAAACCGTCAACGGTACGGCGTGACGCCGCAGACGCAAGGGAGGATCATGAGTGCGATTCATCCCTTATGACCGTTGACATCGTTGTCACTTCTCAACCCTGCTCCGGCAGCCGGCCGACTGTCAATTCCGGCCATCCGCGTTGCCTGGCGTCAGCGTTCCTCACGCGCCACCGAGGTCGGTCAGACCGATCTCGGCGGGAGGAAGCTCGTGGATGCCCGGGCCGGCACGCAGGCCCTCGAGCATGAGGACCAGGAAGCGGTCCACGCTGCGTTGGGTGAGTTCGGCGCGCAGCCCGGGTAACGGCCGCAGCAGCAGTGCCATCATCAGGGTCAGGTCGCTGGCGCCCACGTCGCGGCGCAGATCGCCGTCGGCCTGCGCGCGGCGGACGAGCCGGTCGAGGATCTTCAGCAGGGCTTGCCGCAGCCGCTGCTCCTCGGGCTCGGTGTGCAACTGCTCCCAGGTGCTGGTGAACCAGATCGACAGCCAGGTGGCCAACCGCAGCTCGGCCGCCGCCCGGCGGACGAAGCGCGCCAGCGCCCGCCACGCGTCCGGCTCCTCGTCCTCGGCGTCGCGAGCGATGGCGACCACACGGTCGAAGCCGTCCAGCGCCACCCCGCGCACCAGGGCCTCGCGATCGGGAAACCGGCGGTACAGGGTGGCGGCCCCGACACCGGCGCGGCGGGCCACCTCCTCCATCGGCACGTCGACGCCCCGTTCGGCGATGAGCGCCCGAGCGGCCTCGATGATCTGCTCGCGGTTGTGCCTGGCGTCGGCCCGGAGCCTGCTGCCCTCGTTCGTCACTCCATCAGTATACGGATGAAGTTCTGTCACTTACACTCGTCAAGTGGAGGAGCATCTATCATTTAGGAGTCCGCCGATGAGCACCGAACTGGCTCAGATGCTGCACCGAATCGGGCACCACGGGCGCGTGGCAGCCGACGTGGAGACGCTGTTCGCCCTACATCAGGCCTGGCGGCACACCGTGCCGTACGAGAACCTCGACATCCAGCTCGGCCGGCCGATCGCCCTCGACGCGGAGGCGATCTTCGACAAGCTCGTGCGGCGTCGACGCGGCGGCTACTGCTACGAGCAGAACGCCGGCCTGGCCACGCTGCTGCGGCTGACCGGCTTCCAGGTGACCATGGTGGAGGCCGCCGTTCTGCGCGCGACGCGCGGCGAGGCGATGTGGGGCAACCACAACGCGCTCCTGGTCGACCTGGACGGTCGGCGCTGGCTGGCCGACGCCGGCATCGGCGACGGATTCGTCCAGCCGTTGCCGATGCGGGAGGGTCCGCACGCGCAGGGGTGCCTGACCTACCGGCTCGAACAACTCGACCCGGACACCTGGCGATTCCACCACCACCCCGGCGGCACCATCGCCTCCTACGATTTCCGCCTGCGACCACGGGACATCGCCGACTTCGCCGCCCGCTCCCGGGACATGTCCACGTCCCCCACCTCGGCGTACGTCACCACGCTCATGGCCGCCCGGCCGATCGCCGGCGAGACCCTGATCCTGCTGTCCCGGACCCTGCGCCGGCTGGGCGCCGACACCAGCAGCCCGCGCACGATCACCGACGTCGACGACTTCGCCCGGACGCTGTCCACGCACTTTCTCGTACCACTCGACGACCTCGGCCCGGACGGCGTCGCGCGCCTCTGGCAGCAGACCGGCACCCAGGACGACCTGTGGCGCGCACGCGTCCGCAACACGTCCTGAGCGGGAGCGGGGGCCTGGTCAGGACGTGGACGACACATGGTCGCCGGTCGCGGCGGACAGCAGCGTGGCCCAGTCCTGGCCGGCGACCCAGTCGGCGAAGCCGTGCCAGCCGACCTCCGGGTAGTCGCGACGCAGGCCGGCGACGTCGAGGTCCAGACCGACATCGGTGAAGTACGCGAACATCGCCGCCAGGTCGGTGGACCACTGTTGGACGCGGGTCAGGGGCACCCGCCGATGGTTGATCGCGGAGCCGATGGCACCGGCGAGGATCTCGGCCATCTCCGCGGGTGTGCGCTGATCGGAGGCGATGTCGATCCGACGGCCGGCGAACGCGCTGGCGCGCCCCAGGACGAGGGCGGCGAACGCGCCGATGTCGACCGCCGCGATGAGGGCGAGCGGCCGGTCGGCGGGCATCGGCCAGGCGAAGACGCCCTCGCGCAGGCCGTCGAGGGTCCAGCCGCTGGCGTAGTTGTCCATGAAAGCCGCCGGCGCGATGATCGTCCAGGGCACACCGCAGCCCCGGAGGTGCTGCTCGACCAGGTACTTGCTCTCGTAGTGCGGAACGCCCGTGCCCCGGTCGGCGTGCGCGACGGTGGTCAGCACGATGTGGTCGAGGCCAGCGGTCACCCCGGCGTCGACGAGGGCCGTGCCGTGCCGGACCTCGGTGGCGAGGTCGGTGCCGAAGGGGGTGGTGACCGCGAACAGCGAGTCGGCTCCGGCGAGCGCGGCGTCCAGGGAGGCGCGGTCGTCGAAGTCGGCGTGGCACAGCTCGGCGCCGAGGTCGCGCAGGACGTTGGCGGCCGGGGAGGTGGGTTGGCGGGTGAGCGCGCGTACCCGGTGGCCGGCCTTCAGCAGGGCGCGGACCGTGGCCCCGCCCTGCGCTCCGGTGGCTCCGCTGACGGCAACGGTGAGCATGAGTCCTCCTGGGGTAATATAGCTGCGTGACGCATTAACTGCGCCACGCAGCAGGCTAGGAAGAATCGCTGCGTCGTGCAACTAGTTTGGAGGTGATCTGGGTGACCCCACCGCGCAGGGCCCGGCTGTACGAGGAGTTGTCGATGGCGTCCCGTCGCTATCTGGCCTCGTACGTGCTGTTCAACCAGGCCATCGCCGACCACCTCGGCCTCCACCCGACCGACGTGCAGTTCCTGAGCCTGCTCACCGCGGCGCCCGGTCCGCGCACGGTGCGTGAGATCGCTGAGATGACCGGCCTCACCACGGGCTCGGCCACCCGCCTGGTCGACCGACTCGAACGTGGTGGCTACGTGAAACGCACGCCCGACCGGGAGGATCGGCGCCGGGTGCTGGTCAGCCCCGTGCCGGATCGCGTCGACCGGGTCACGGCGGTCTGGGACGACCTCGGCCAGTCCTGGCAGGCGATCCTCGACGACCAGACCGACGACGAGCTTGAGGTGATCACCCGCCACCTGGCGCGCGCACACGACCTGAGCCACGCCCAGATGGAATACCTGCGCTCCCGTCCGAAGCCCGACTGAGCCGCGACGGCAGCCCTTACCGGTCCGGTCAGTAGTAGTTGTCGATCGGCTGACGCGCCTCGTCGAACAGCGCCGGCCCCTCGTAGCGGACCGCGGGCAACGGCGGGGTGGCCGGCTTGACCTCTTCGAACTGCTCGCTGGACAGGGCGTACACCACCCGCCCGAGCCCGGAGCGGTCGATCGCGGTCGCGCACATCGGGCAGGGCTGGCAACTGGTGAACATGGTGGTGCCGGCCGCCACGTCGGGCGCGAGTTCCCGGGCGGCCCAGCGGGCCAGCTTGAGTTCCGGATGGGCGCTGATGTCCGAGTCGGACACCACCGTGTTGTGGTCCTCGATCAGCACCGTGCCGTCCGCACCGACGAGCAACGACCCGAACGGCCGTTCGCCGGCAGCCCCCGCCTGGCTGGCGATCTCCACGGCGCGGCGGAGAAACGTCTCGTCGTCGGGTGTCATCGAACCTCCTGGGTCGTGGCGTACGCGGCCACGGCCGCGAGGGTCCGCCAGGCGCGTTCGGGTTGGCGGATCTCGGCCGGGTCACCGTTGAACGGGTCGAGCACCACCGCCTCCGCGCCGAGCAGCCGGATCTGGTCGAGGTCGGCGACGATCTGCTCGATGGTGCCGACACCGGCGAGCCGGTCCGGGGCAGTGACCGGTTCGCGGGTTTCCTGGAGCGCGATGCGCGGCACCAGCGCCGGCTCGGGGAGGCCCAGTTCCTTGGCGATGGTGCCGAGCCGCCCGGCCGCGTCCGCGAGTTCGCCGGGCGTGAGTCGCAGCGGATGCCACGCGTCACCGAGCCGAACGGCGCGACGCATGCCGGCGTCGCTGTTACCGCCGACCCAGATCGGGACCGCCGGGCTGTCGTAGTCGTCGGTGTCCTGCCAGGCGTCGCGCATCGCGCGCAGATGGTCGTCGGTCAACGCGCCGCGTCGTTGGAACGGGACGCCGAGCGCCTCGAACTCCTGCCGGGCCCAGCCGACGCCGACCCCGAGGACGAGCCGGCCGCCGCTGAGCCGGTTGAGGTTCGCCGCCATCCGGGCGGTGAGCAGCGGGTGCCGGTACGGGACGATGAGCACCGTGGTGCCCAGCCGGACCCGGCGGGTCACCCCAGCCAGCCAGGACAACGTGGTGAACGGCTCGTAGAACGGCGCCGGGTACTGCTGGGCCACGTCCGGAGTCACCGCGATGTGGTCGGAGACCATCAGCAGGTCGAACCCGAGGCCCTCGATTGTCTGCGCCCACCGTCGCAGCACGTCGGGGTCGGTGCCCGGGCCGAAGTTCGGGACGTTCACGCCGATCTGCACGGGCCTACGCTAGCCACTGTGGACGAGCCTGGGAACGCCCAGCCCCAGGATGGCCGGATGGAACTACCCGAGGGACTCGACTGGGTAGGCGCGTCACCGGCCGGCCGGGCCTGGCTCGCCACGCTCCCGACGTGGCTGACGGAGTGCGCCGAGCAGTGGTCGCTGCGACTTGGCCCGCCCTTCCGGCAGGCGTACGCCTCGCTGGCGCTCCCGGCGGACCTACCGGACGGGACGGCGGCGGTGCTGAAGCTCCAGTACCCGGACGACGACAGCCGGCACGAGGCCGACGCGCTGGCCCACTGGGACGGCGACGGCGCGATCCGGCTGCTCGCACACGATCCGGAACGACGCGCCCTGCTGGTGGAACGCTGCCGGCCCGGCGGTCCGCTGCACGAGTTGCCGATGGACCGGGCGCTGGACGTGGTGACCAGGCTGCTGCCGCGGCTCTGGCGACCCGCTGGCAGACCGTTCACCCCGCTCGCTGAGGAGGCCGCCGGCCGGATCGACCGGATGCCCCGCGCATGGGAGCGGGTCGGCCGGCCGTACGAGCGGCGGCTGTTGGACGCGGCGCTCGACCTGCTCACCGCCCTGGTGTCGAGCCAGGGCGAGCAGGTGCTCGTCAACCAGGACCTGCACGCCGGCAACGTGCTCGCCGCGGACCGGGAACCCTGGCTGGCGATCGACCCGAAGCCGCTGACCGGCGAACGCGAGTTCTCGGTCGTGTCGATGGTGCGGGGTCCGGAGTTGGGCCATTCGCCGGCCGCCGTCCGACACCGGTTGCGCCGGCTCAGCACCGACCTCGGACTGGACCGGGAGCGGGTGCGGGATTGGACGATCGGGCACACGTTGGCCTGGAGCGTCGCCGACGACGGCGTCTTTCCGCACCAGATCGAGGTGGTCCGCTGGCTGCTCGACGGCGACTGACCGCCATCATTGATCGACTACTCCGCCCATGATCGCGCTCGATTCAGGATGTAGTGGTCTGCCCAACCCAGGAGACCACTCTTTCGTTGTTCCAGCACGATCAAGGTCGGCGGGCGCTGCCCGAGCGGCCTGGGCGGCGCGACCGGCTCAGCCGGCTTGGCAGGTGCGGCACCAGTAGAGGTTGCGCCCGGCCAGCTCACCACGGCTGACCTCGGTGCCGCAGACGTGACAGGGCGCGCCGGGGCGGCGGTAGACGTACACCTCGCCGCCGTGCCGGTCCACCCGGGCCGCCCGGCCCATCGCCTCCGGCAGGTGTACGTCGCGCACGGTGTCGATCCGGCCATGCTCGACCGCGAGCCGCATCAGCCCGACCAGGTCGGCCCAGAGCGCGTCCCAGCCGGCGCGGGTCAGCCGGCGGCCGGGCATCGTCGGCGGCAGTCCGGCCCGGAACAGCGCCTCGGTCACGAAGATCAACCCGGTGCCGGCCACCACCGACTGGTCCAGCAACAGCGCCGCGAGGGGCGTCGGGCTGCGCGAGATCCTTTGGTACGCCCGCTCCGGGTCGGCGTCGGCTCGTAGCGGATCCGGCCCGAGGCGGTCCCTTAGTGCGGCCACCTCGGGTGGGCTGATCAGCTCGCAGGCGGTGGGTCCGCGCAGGTCCAGCCAGTGTCGATCGCTGGCCAGCCGCAACCGCACCTGGCCGATCGGCTCGGGCGGCTCCCCCGATCCGTCGGTGAACTTCCCATAAAGCCCAAGGTGTACGTGCAGAGTCAGCTCGCCGGCGTAGTGGTGCAGCAGGTGCTTGCCGTACGCCTCGGTGCCCTCCAGCACGGTGCCGGAGAGCCGGGCCGCGCCGTCGGCGAAGCGACCCTGCGGGCTGGCGGCGTGCACCTTGTCCCCGGCGAACAGCTCGGCGTGGCGGGCCGCCAGGCGGTGGATCGTATGTCCCTCTGGCACAGGTGCCAAGGATAGCCAGCCCGCACCGAGACGCCGATCGGCCCAGGTCACCGCCGCGCTGATCGCCGCCGGCCGGCCGCCGCCGCGCCCCTCGCCTCGGGCGTCGCCGCGCCCCTCGCCTCGGGCGCCGCCGCGCTGATCGCCTCGGGCGTCGCCGCGCCGCCTCCGGGCGTCGCCGCGCTGATCGACTCGGCTTTTAGGAAGTCGGGGTGTTCTGGTGAGCGGGACACCCCGACGTTCAGGAGGGCGAGTCGATCAAGCGGGATGGCGCCCTGGACGGTGTAGTCAGCTCCGGCGCTGCCCCTTGACGTCGCCCACGAACGCGGCCCAGGCGGCAGGAGCGAAGGCGAGCGCCGGACCGGTCGGGTCCTTGCTGTCGCGTACGCCCACGACGCCGGGCAGGTTGTCGGCCACCTCGACGCAGTCACCGCCGCTCCCGCCGCTGCGGGTGCTCTTGCGCCAGGTCGCACCGGCAAGGTCAGTCATGATGCTCCTCGATGATCGAAGTGATCATTTTTTCTGATTCTGCCTCACCCGAGGCGAGGGCTTCCAGGTCCGACCAGACATGTTCGTAGGCGACCACCTCGGCTGGTTTGTCCAGATAGAGCGCCCCGGTGATGTTCTCCACGTAGACGGTGGTCGGCTCGGTGGACGCCCTCCCGAACGCCTGCGGGAAGTCCAGCAGGACGAAGGTGCCGGTCTCGCTGGCCAGCGGCGGACCGGCCGCGAGCGGCAGGACCCGCAGACTCACCGTCGGCAGTGCGGCCACGTCGAGCAGGTGTCGCAACTGCTGAGCCATCGCCCGGCGGTCGGGGATCGTGCGCCGCAGCACGGCCTCGCTCAGGACGACCCGCAGGGTGGGGGCGGTGGGCAGCCGACGCACGAGGATGCCCTGCCGTTGCAGCCGGACCTCCACCAGCTTCTCCCGATCCTCCTCGCGCAGGGTCGGATTCTTCCGGCGGAACAGCTCACTGGCGTACTCCCGGGTTTGCAGGAGTCCGGGGATAAGTTCCGAGTCATATCGGCGAATCAGCGAGGCGGAGGATTCCAGGCCGACGTACAGCGAGAACCACGACGGGACGACATCGCCGTACGAATGCCACCAACCCCGGGCGCGAGTCTCCTTCGCCAGCCCGGCGACAATCTCGCCCATGCCTTCGGGCACCCGATAGAGAGCACACATCGCTCGGGCGTCCACGACGCGCACCGGGACCAGCCCCTTCTCGATGCGCCACACCTTCTGCCGTGAGCAGTCCAGTGCTTCGGCTGCGGCGTCCAGCGAGACCGAGGCATCCTCGCGGAGCTGCGTGAGCAGCCGTCCGAGCTGCCGCCGAGGGACCGTGGACCCGCTTGTTTCATCCGTCATGCAACATCACCGCGTCCCTCCTGCAACACCGAATGTTTCGCCTCGCACGCAATTCTCTTCCATTCCTCGTGCGTCAATATGACGTGACGTTAGGGCGGCTGTGCGGATTGCACAAGGGGGCCAGCATGGAACAAGATGTCACGCGTTGGCGCCTCCCAGAAAGCAGAATCGGGAATAGCGTCAGCACAAGGCCACCGGGACGCTATTGCTCGGAAGGACACCGCCATGCGCGTGTCGTACAACGAATATCTCTTGGTCACCGCGCTGACCCTCGCCCGTCGACACCGGCCCGTGTGGAGCTGGGTGCGCTGGCGCACCGTGTGCCGCTGCGGCGACGAACTGCCCTGCCGGGCCCGCCACCGCATCCCGATCAGCCGTGGCCACTGGCCGACGTGACCGAGTGGAAACCCGGCGACCTGCTGCTGATCGGCGCGGCGTGCTCGGTGCAGTTCGCCGGCGAGCGGGCGCTGCGCCTACGACTGGTCAGTGTCGACAAGCGCCCGACGTACCACGGATGGGTCTGGCTGACGGGCTACGTACTGAATGGCAAGGGCCTGGCCGTCGACCGGCGGGAGGTCTTCGTGCGGCAGGCCGGGGTGCGGCGTGGCGACCCCGTACCCGAAATTGGTGTCAAGAAACGCCCAGGTGGGTAATTCAGGACGGAAGCGCGTGGGTGCCACCCCGTCCGTCGGCCACCACGCATTTATCAGGAGGTGTGTAGTGGTCAGGATTCCTTCGCTGTCCCGCCGGTCCGAGCCGGCACCGACGCGGGACGAGAACCTCGACGGCCGCGTGGACGGCCGCGACGCCCCGGTCGCCGACCGGGACAGCACGGCGGCCACCGACGCGGGCCGATTTGACGACGTCGCCGGACGGCCGGTGGTCACCGACCGGGACGCCGACCAGACGACGTACCGCAGCGCCGCAGCGCCCAGCGGCCAGCTCGGCGAGGCCGAGCGGCGGGCCGCCGAGCGGGCTGCGGTGGCCCGAGCCGCCATCTCCCGCCCGGTCGAGAGCGAGCCACGGACCGGCACCGCCCGCCCGGCGGAGACCACGTCCCCGGCCGCCCGCCCGGCGGAGACCGAGTCCCGGACCGGCATTGCGGTGGAGACCGAGTCCCGGGCCGGCACCGCCCCGACCTTGGCGCGCACCGCCGAGCGGGACGCCGACCTCGACCCCACCACCCGCCGGCCCGAGCCGACGGACGGGCTCACCACCGACCGCCCGGCCGACCCGACCCCGGGCGCGACCACGCCGGAGCCGCCGGTGACCCGTGGCCCGAAGCCGCGGGCCAGCCTGCTCGCCACTCTCGGCCTGATCGTCTCCGTCGTCGGTGCGATGTTCGTGCTGACCGGCACCCTGGCCGGGTACGGCATCGGGGTCGGCGCGTTCGGCGCAGTGCTCGCGGTGCTCGGCCTGATGGCCACCCGCCGCCGGCACGTCGCCGGCAAGACCGACGCGCTGTTCGGCGTGCTGATCGGCCTGGCCGCGGTGGTGATCGGGGTGCTCGCGATGACCGGGCAGTTCGACTGGCCGACCACCGACGGGGACTGGGTGCAACGCTTCCGGGAGTGGCTTGACTCACAGTTTGTGGATCGTTTCTAGCGGGCACTGTTCCGCTCGCCGGTGATGCACCGGCGAACAGCCGGCGGTTCGCCGGCAGCCCGAACTCATCCGGTGGTTCACCGGCCGGGCAACACCCTTTCAGGGGCGGCGGTTCGCCGCCCCTGAAGTGTTTTCCGGGCCAGGCCCGTGGCGGCTTCCGTGCCCGGTGGCCCGAAACACGAATCCTGGCCCACCCAGCCCGGAACGCAACGATTCGCAGCCGAGCCCCCCTGAGACGCAATGAATGTTCGGTCTGCGCAACTCTCGGTGGTGGATCCTGCCGCTGGGGCCGCATAGCGTTGAGTCACGGCGCCAGCCCGTGGGCCACGGTGGCCGGGCGCGCCCGACCCCTTGGAGCAGGACAATGACGATGGACGCCACCAGCCAGCGCCTGTTGATGTGCCGGCCGACGTACTTCGCCGTCGATTACGCGATCAACCCCTGGATGGACCCGAGCGCGCCGGTCGACACCGCGCTGGCCGTCCGGCAGTGGGAGCAGCTCCGCCAGACGTACCTTGATCTGGGCCACACCGTCGAGGAGATCACTCCGGTGCCCGGCCTGCCCGACATGGTCTTCGCCGCCAACGGCGGCACGGTCATCGACGGCAAGGCGATGGCCGTGCAGTTCCGCGATCCGCAGCGCGCCGACGAGGCACCGGCCTACCGGGCCTGGTTCGAGGACGCGGGCTTCGAGATGTACGACCCGAAGCACGTCAACGAGGGCGAGGGCGACGTCCTGCTGGCCGGCGACCACCTGCTGGCCGGCACCGGCTTCCGTACGGCGCACGCCTCGCACGCCCAGTTGCAGGAGGTCTTCGGCTACCCGGTGATCACCATGCAACTGGTCGACCCCCGCTTCTACCACCTGGACACCGCGCTGACCGTGCTCGACGAGCGGACCGTGGCGTACCTGCCGGAGGCGTTCTCCCCCGGCAGCCAGGCGGTGCTGCGCCGGCTCTTCCCCGACGCGGTGCACGCCACCCTGGCCGACGCCGAGGTGCTGGGGTTGAACGCGGTCAGCGACGGACAGCACGTGGTGCTGCCCGCGCAGGCCACCGACCTGGCCGCCAAGCTGCGCGACCGGGGCTACGAGACCATCGGTATCGACCTGTCCGAGCTGCGTAAGGCCGGCGGCGGACCGAAGTGCTGCACACTGCGACTCCGCCAGGGAAAGGCAATCAAGTGATCGTGGATGACATCCTGCGGACGCCGGGAGCGGTCCGGGACGCCGAGCGTTGGACGGCGCACAACTACCACCCGCTGCCGGTGGTGATCTCGTCCGCCGAGGGCGCGTGGCTCACCGACGTGGACGGCAAGCGCTACCTGGACTGCCTGGCCGGCTACTCCGCGCTGAACTTCGGCCACCGGCACCCGCAGCTCATCGCCGCCGCGCACGCGCAACTGGACCGGCTGACGCTGACCAGCCGCGCGTTCATCCACGACCAGTTCGCCGACTTCTGTCGGGAGCTGGCCGAGCTGTGCGGCAAGGACCTGGTGCTGCCGATGAACACCGGCGCGGAGGCCGTGGAGACCGGGATCAAGGTGGCCCGCAAGTGGGGCTACCAGATCAAGGGTGTGCCCGCCGGCCAGGCCAACATCGTGGTCGCCGAGGGCAACTTCCACGGCCGGACCACCACCATCGTGAGCTTCTCCACCGACGAGGACGCCCGCGCCGACTTCGGGCCGTACACCCCGGGGTTCACGGTCGTGCCGTACGGCGACCTGGACGCGCTGACCGCCGCGATCGACGAGAACACCGTGGCCGTGCTGCTGGAGCCGATCCAGGGCGAGCAGGGCGTGGTGGTGCCGCCGGAGGGTTACCTGCCGGGCGTACGTCAGGTCTGCACCGACCGCGACGTGCTGTTCATCGCCGACGAGATCCAGTCCGGTCTGGGGCGTACCGGCGAGACTTTTGCCTGTGACCACGAGGGCGTCGTGCCCGACATGTACCTGCTCGGCAAGGCGCTCGGCGGCGGTATCGTGCCGGTCTCCGCGGTGGCCGCGAACGCCGACGTGCTCGGCGTGCTCAAGCCCGGCCAGCACGGCTCCACCTTCGGCGGCAACCCGCTCGCCTGCGCGGTCGCCATCGAGGTCGTCCGGCTGCTGGCCACCGGCGAGTTCCAGCGCCGCTCGGCCGAGCTGGGTGAACGGCTGCGAACCGGCCTGGAAGGGTTGGTCGGCAAGGGTCTGGTCGGGGTACGCGTCCGCGGCCTGTGGGCCGGTCTGGACATCGACCCGGCGCTGATGAGCGGGCGGGAGGCGTGCGAGCGGCTCGCCGAGCGTGGCGTGCTCGCCAAGGACACCCACGGCTCCACCATCCGGCTCGCCCCGCCCCTGGTCATCACCGAGGAGGAGATCGACCTGGCGGTAACCAAGCTGGCCGAGGTGCTGGCCGGCTGAAGCACACGTGCTGGAAGGCGGGCGTCGGGAGTCCCGACGCCCGCCTTCCGCGTCAGGGGCGGGGTAGGCGCATCGCCATCGTCGGGGCCTCGGCCATCACCGAGGTGGGGGTGAACGGGGCGCCGGTCGGCAACTCCTCGGCACGGCCGATCTGCACCCCCGGGTACAGCTCCACCATGTCGTTCTCACCGAGCACCCGGGACTGCTGCGGGGCCAGGGGAACCCGGTCCGACTCGGTCATCGAGCCGGCCGGACGGATGCCGGAACCGTTGGTGCTGATGTCGGTCACGATGACCTCGCCGACCCGCAGCTCGAACTGGACGTGACCACGGCTGATCCACCGCCGGGCCTCGTCGTTGAGCCACTGACCGAGCATGATCCCGCCGTCCTGCTCGGGAGCCCGGCCGGCCACGATCGGCCGCTCCTCGGTGAGCACGAACCGCCGCCGGACCAGACCACCGACGCGCACCGCGAGCACCTCGCTACGCGGACGCGGGCCACTGTCACCGAGGCGTACCCCGTGTCGGGGGCAGGTCGGCACGCCGTTGCGCAGCGCGGGCGGCGGCTGCGCGGCCGGGCCGCGATCGGCGCCCCCGGCCAGGTCGGCGAACGCGCCACCCCCACCACCGCCGCCGAACAACGCGCAACCCGACTCTGGGCAGCGCCACTGCCGGGCCAGCAGCTTCACGCCGGTCGGCGAGGGCTTGCCGGCGACCGGCGCGTGCCCACCGCCAACGTGCGCGATGAACACCGGCCCGCCGGCGCCCGGCACCGGGGCGACCACCCGACCGGGCTGCTCGACCAGCCACGGGAACCGCCCGCGCAGCCCGTCGAAGCGGACCCGGCTGAGCACCGGCAACCCGAGCAGGTCGGCCACCTCCAACATCCGGTCGCCCGGATTGTCGAGCACCTCGACGAGCCCGTCGTCGGCCCAGCGCCGCACGACCATCCGCTCGTTGGACGTCAGGTCGGCGTCGGAGAGCAACGCCCGGTGTACGACCGCGTAGACCTGGACGCTGTCCTCCTCCAACTCCCGGGAGAGCGCGTCGATGACCATGCCCAGGCGCAGCAGGCTCGCCGGCCGGCCACCGTCGATGTCCTGGTAGCGGATCACCTCGGCCAGGTCGACGACAGCCCGGGCCAGCGACGGGTCCGTGCAGACCCGACCCTCGATGGCATCCAGAACCTTGCTGATCTCGAATCTCATGCCGCACTCCGGACGATGTCGTCGATCCGCCGGGCCAACTCGACGTCCCGGTGGGTAACCCCACCGGCCGAGTGCGTGACACAGCGGAAGGTCAGGGTCCGCCATCGGATGTCGATGTCGGGATGGTGGTCAAGCTCCTCAGCCACCGCCGCCACCCGGTCCACCACCGCGATGGCGGCCGGGAAACTGCCGAGCTGGGCCGTACGACCGATGCCGGTCGGGTCACCCGACCAGTCGGGCAACCGGCCCAGCTCTTCTCGCACCGCGTCCGCGGTGAGCAGGTCTGCCATGAGCAGACCCTACCGGTGGCGCGGCCGACGAGCCGGACGCGCCACCGGTCAAGGCTTCGACGCCGTGCCGTCGTTCGCTCGTCGCCGACGACACCGCGATCGCGACCGCACCGACACGCCCTCAGCTCACGGACCGACCTCCAGGTAGGACCTGGTTTTCTGCGGATCAAGAGACTCCGGAATGAAGCGCGCCGTCTTTCCGGTCGCCCGAGAGATGACCACCATGAACTTCTCCACGTCGTCCAGATCGGCCTTCGTGGTCACCGCGAGTGGGTCGCCCTGGAAGTCGACAAGTGACGTCGAGTAGAACTGGGTCGTCCACAGCTGGCGACCGACTCGGACATGCAACGTGCTGGTCACGTTGTCTCCTTCGGAGAAGAGCACGGGCGTTATTGACACTGGCTCCTTGTCGCCCTCACCCTCCGTTGCCAGCGACATTTCGTAACCCGCCTGCTCGAGCGCGTCGAGGGTCGATTGCCAATCCCTAAGAGAGGCATCGAGGACACATATCTCCAGCAGTCCACCTTCTTGCAGAGATATCCGACGGAGAAGCTCAGCGTGGTTGCCGGGGCTCACGGCTGGCCCCTTCGATAGTCCGTGTGATCGAGGAATCCGACGAAGTCGCCGTTCGCCTTCCATCTCGCGCCGATGTCCGGAAGGAGTTGGTCGATCACACCCCCATGTTCGGGGTGGTTCCACCTCTGAGTTGCCGTCTTGGAATTCGTGAGGAGGTCTTCGATCAGATGATTCGACATCCCGACCCGATCCTTGCCGGAACGCAGCGGGATGAGTGACGTGTTCGGTCGGCCCATGTGCTTCTGGTACGCCCGCGAGGCAGCGGAATCTCCTGCCTTTCCGTTCAGTGGGTCGGTGGCGCTCTTGTGCATGGCACCCGCATCGGGGGTGCAGTTGTGCACGAGCACCGAGGTCGTGCCGGCCAGCACATAGTACGTGTGGATGTCGTCGACGGTCAGGTTGTAGACCGTCGCGTGCTCCGTCCAGCGGCGCGTACTCACCACTGACAGCTCGCGGCCGTCCGAGCTGACCACCTGGTCGCCGGCAATCAGTTGCCCGGCCTCGATCCACCGCTGCTCGTCCTCCACCCAGAACGGGTGACCGGCGGTCGCGGTGATGTCGGCGGTCTCGCCGTCGGCCGCACCGTCCACGGCGACGGCGACGTCTACCAGGTCCCGCTCACCCTCACCACGGATCAGCCTGGTCACGGGCTTGGCCTCGGTCTCGCCCGTCTCGGGAGAGCTGGCCAGCACCTGATCACCGAGTTCGACGGCCTCGATGGGCTTGGTGCTGCCGTCGGCCATCAGCACCAGGGTGCCCGGCACGAAACTGTTGGACAGGCAGTTCCCGCCGGTCTTTGAACCGAGCTTCAGGCCGCCGCCACCGGCCCCACCCTTGGCACCCGTGGCTGCGGCCCCCTTCGCCGCGCCGCCCCCGCCGCCACCGGCGGCGATGCTGAACGCGTCGAACAACAGGTGCCCGGCTGCCTTACCCGGGTGACCGGACTTGACGTCGTTGGTCAGCCCGTCGGACCAGTCCTTCACGGCCTGACCCGGGTTGCTCAACGTCTTCTTCAGCGACTCGCCGCGCTCCTTGTTCCGGCCCTTGGCCGCGTCGCTGGTCTCCTTGTCGACCGCGGGGCTGTCGGCGACAGCGGTGTCGTACGCGGCCTGCGCGATGTTCTGCCCGGCCTCCTTCACGTCGGAGCCGATCGCCGAAGCCGCGTCCTTCACGAAGTCACCGACCTCGTCGGCGGCGTCGGAGAGCCAGTTGTGGCCGTCCAGCTCCACGTTGCTGATCGGGTTGCCGCCGGCGAACGCGTACCGGTTGCCGGTGTACGGGTCGACGGCCAGGCCCAGGTCGTCCAGCGCCCCGTTGTACGAGTCCCGGGAGAGGAACTGGTTGATCCCCGGGTCGTAGTCCCGGAAGCCCATGTCGTAGTCGCCGGTCGACTGGTCGAAGCGCTTGGACTGGAACCGGTACGCGTTGTACGGCGCCTTGTCCGGGTTCTCGGGGTTACCGGCGTCGGGCTTGTCCACACCGGTGAACTGACCGGCGTCGTTCTTGCCGTAGGCGCTGTAGCCGTAGGTGGCCCGGCCGTCGCCCTTGTCGTCGGTGATCTGCCCGATGTCGGAGGACCCGTCGTAACCGACGTACGAGTCCTCCTGGGTGTCGTCGGTGTTGGTCTTCACCTGCGACAGCAGGTCACCGCCCGGACCGCGCTGGTAGGACTTGACGACCTTGGTGCCCTCCAGCTCGGCGGAGATGTCGCCGGTCAGCCCGAGATACGCGTACGTGGTGGTCTTGCCGCCGTAGGTGCGGGTCGCCTGCCGGTCCAGCGGGTCGTACGTGTAGTTGGTGGTCTTGTTGCCCGGGTTCTTGACGTTGGTGACGACGTGGTCGAAGCCGTCGTAGGTGTAGCTCTCCAGAGTGATTCCGAGCGAGGTCACCGTCTTGAGCCGGCCGTACGGGTCGTACGCGTAGCTCGCCTCGACACCGTCGATCTTGGCGGACTTCAGGCGGTTCTTGTCGTACTCGTAGTCGGTGGTGACACCGCCGACGGTCTGCTTGACGACGTTGCTGTTGGCGTCGTGCACGTAGCTCTCGGTGCCCGCACCGCTGCCGGTCTTGGTGACCGTACGGATCCGGTCCTGCGGGTCGTAGGCGAAGGTGCTCGTCGTGTCGACGTACGCGCTGCGGTTGTCCGCGTTCTGCTTGTGCGAGACGTCCTTCGACTTCTGCCCGTTGGCCTCGTACTCGTAGGTGTGCTGGTTGACCACTGCGCCGCCGGACTTCTTCTCCACCTGGCTCTGCACCGAGCCGTTGAGGAAGTAGTCGGTGGTGACGACGTTGCCGTTGCCCTTGGTCTCGGTCGCCGTCTGCCCGCGCTTGTTGTAGGTGTAGCGCGTGTACTTCGGCTTCGGGTCCGTCGGCGACGTCGAGTTCTTGATCTCGCTGGCGAGGTCCCGCTCGGTCTCGTAGGTGTACTCGGAGATCTGCGTGTCGTGGGTGCGCTTCTTGAGCAGATCGTTGGGCTCGTACGAGAACGTGGTGGTGTTCTTGACCGCCGTGCTCTTCTTCTCCTCCACGCTGGCGACGCGGTTGAGCATGTCGTACGACACGGCGTAGGTGTCGATGGCCGCCCCGGTGCTGGTGTCCAGCATCTTGGCGAGGTTGCTGTTCACGTCGTACTCGTAGGCGAAGTTCTTGCTCGGCGTGCCCGAACCGGCGCCGTTGTCGGACTGGCTCTTCTTCTTGCCGTCCGGGTAGTAGGTCCAGTCCATCTGGCGCGGGGTGCCGCTGGCGCCGGTGACCGTCCGGGAGGTCTGCGCGCCGTTGTTGTCGTAGTCGTACGTGGTGGTGATGTTCCAGCCGACGTCCTTCGAGGTGCGGATCCAGCCGTTGTCGAAGAACGTCTGCACGGTGTCGTTGCGGGCCGACTGGTTGTTCGACGGCGGTGCGGAGATCAATTCCAGGTTGCCGACCGTGTCGTACTGGTACTTCGTGACCGACGGCGTGGTGAACTGCGAGTCGTCCCGGTCGTACGGTTGCTGGACCTCACGGACCCGGTTCACGGCGTCGTAGAGCGTGACTGTCGCGAAGTCGTCCGGATCGTTCGTGGTCTCGACCCCGCGTGGGCTGATCTGCCGGCTGAGGTTGCCGACCCCGTCGTACTCGTACTTGGTGGTCCGGTAGGTGATCGTGCCGCCGGACGACTGGTACGGCACCTTCTGCTCGATCAGGGCCGAACGCTCGTCGTAGTTCATCAGCGACCGGTTGCCGTCCTGGTCGATCGCGACGGTCGGGTTGCCGTCCCGGTCGTACTCGACGCCGGTGCTGTTGCCCTTCGGGTCGATCGTCGTCTTGACCCGACGGTTCAGGTCGTAGGTGAACTGTGCCGTCCAGTCGTTGGGGTCCGACGTCGCGTTCTTCCGCTGGTCGATCTGCTGCCGGACGTTGCCGGCCAGGTCGTAGTCGATGCTGAGTCGGCCGTTGAGCGCGTCGGTGACCTCCTTGGGCCGGTTCAGCTCGTCGTAGACGTACACCGTGGCGTAGTCCAGCGTGTCGGCCGGGGTCAGCATGCCCTTCGGCTCGGTCACCTTGATGACGTTGCCCACCTGGTCGTAGTCGTACTTGGTGGTCGACGCCTCGGAGTTGGAGGTGTCCTTCGGTGTGGTGACCGTGCTCGGCCGGTCCAGCGCGTCGTAGACCGCGGTGGTCACCGCCCCGGTCGGTGACGTCTGCTGGGTGGCGTTGTCGTTCTTGTCGTACACCGGAGCGGGGGTGGTGATGTACACGCCGTTCGCGGCGTCCTTCGGGACCTTCTGCGTCAGGGGACGACCGAAGCCGTCGTACGTGTAGGTCGTGGTGCGCTCTTTCGGGTCGGTGACGGTGAGCACGCTGCCGATCGACGAGTACGTGTACTTCGTGACCTCGGTCAACGGGTTGGTGATCTTGCGCGGGTAACCGACCGGGTCGTAGTCGGCGTAGTCGGTGCTGTGCTTGTTGGCGTCCGTCGCCTTGGTCATCCGCCCGAACGGGTCGTACGCGTAGCTGGAGGTGTAGTCACCCTCGAGGCTCGTGGCGGTGCCCTTGGGGTCGGTCACCGAGGTGAGGTTGCCGACGGTGTCGTACCCGAACTTCCAGTGCCGGCCCTCCGGCGAGTACTTGTCGGTCAGCTCGGCGGTGTGCCCGGCCAACCCGTACCGGTAGTCCATCCGCAGGCCGGGGGTGTTGTTCCGGTTCGCCTCGGGATCCTTGACCTCCAGCGGGTAGCCGGTCACCTGGTCGAACCGCCAGGTGCTGATCGCCCCGCCGGCCTCCTCCAACCGGCTGACGTTGTTGTCCGCGTCCCAGCCCAGGAGGGTGGCCTGGTTCAGGGCGTTGGTGATGCGCGTGGCCCGACCGAAACCGTCGATCAAGCTCTCGGTGGCCCGGCCCTTGGGGTCGGTCACCGTGGTGAGCACCCCGTCGCTGGCGTCGCCGTCCGGGTCCTGGTAGTCCACCAGGGTGTTCTTGAGCAACCGGTCGGTGACCATGTTCACCTTGCCCTGGAGGAACTGGTCACCTGCCTCGTTGTAGGCGATCTTCGACACGGCCGTCCGCGGGTCCACCACCCGGGTCAGGCGGGCGTTCTGCGGCCCCTGCGACTCGTCGTAGACGAAGCCGAAGGGCTTGGCGTCGGCGGTGCCGGACCCGTCGGTGACCTCCCGGAGCAGTCCACCGTCGCTGTAGACGAAGGACATCACCCGCCCACTCACGTCGGTGATCGACTTGAGCTGGTTGATGATCCGCCGGTTCTGCAGGTTCGTCAGGCTCTGCTTCGTGCCGTTGACGAACGCGGTGTAGCTGTCGCCCGCGGCGTAGTAGTCCAGGGACAACGTCCGCCGGTTCTCCGGATCGGTCAGGTAGCGCAGCATCGCGGTGTTGCGGTAGTCGACCTGCATCCGCTCGTAGGTGAACAGGAGCTGGTTGCCGTTACGGTCCCGCACGGCACTCTGGTAGCCCTGCTCGTCGAAGACGAACTGGCTGCGGTCCGGCCGCGTCATCGTCCACGCCTGGCTGGTGTCGCCGCTACCGGTGCGTTGCAGGTACAGGTGCACCCCGGCGGGCTGCACGTAGCGCCAGTCCGCGGTGTTCGCGCTGTTGTGCTTGTCCAGGTTGAACAGGTGGGTGGTGCCGTCACCGTCGGTCATCGCGACCTGCTGCGGCCACGTGCTGTCCCCGCCCCGGAACTGCAACGGCGACCCGAGCCGGACCGCGCTCGTGGTGGACAACGACCAGCCCAACCCCATCGACGAGGTGGACGTGTCCTGGCTGTTGTAGGTCAGCCGGACGAATGTCGACACGCCCCGGCTCGGGTTGGCCAACGGGTTGTAGCCGAACACGGCGTTACCCGAGAACTGGTTGACCATCAGCGACGAGCCGGAGCCCGCGCTGCCGCCGGCGTACTGGTAGAACTTCTCCAGCCCGAGCTGGTCGGAGGTGGGGTCCTCGACGGCCACCGCCTGGTCGAGGGGTTGGATCTGGGTGCCCTCCGACAACCACTGCCCGGAGTTCTTGTTCCGCAGGTCCCACTTCAGGACGTAGTCCTCCCGGCGATCGCCGTCACCACCGCCGGCGGGGGCCTTCACGGTGGCGTTGATGGTGAGCACACCGCCGGGTGCCTGCGCCGACGGCAGAGGCGTCTCGATCGGGTTGCCCGCGTTGGTGGCGGGGGTGCCGTCCGGACGCGTCCAGTGGTACGACAGCACCCAGTCCGACGGCGACCACACCGACGACGACGTGGTGTTGGTGACGGTGACCGGCACCAGGTACTGGTCACCCGGGATCATCCGGCTCGGCGTGTTCGGCGCGTGGTAGGTGCTGGCGTTGTTCGGCACGGTGTAGATGACCCGCAGCCGGGGCCGCAGCGACGGTTCGGCCGCCTCGGCGGAGAGGAACAGCACCCGCTGCTCCACACCGGCCTCGTTGGCAAGCCGGATCTGGACACCCTTGTTGTTGCTCGCGCTGTCCACCCAACGCTGCACCAGCGGGCCGGCCTCCCAGTTGACCCAGCCCGGGTCGCCGTTGAGTGAGCTGACCGTGGACTGCACGGTCGACTCCACGTCGCCGCCCGCCGTGTTCCAGGCGATCCCGGACTGGGCGCTCTTCCACGTCGAGGTCGTCTCGCTGAAGTTCTGGGTCAACCCGCGGAGCTGGAACTGCTGCTGGCCGGCGCCGTCGCCCTCGGTGTACCAGCCCCACAGGCCGACCTGCGCGTTGACGATCTTCGCCTGAGCGGGCAGTCCGGTGACGTTGGGGAACTTCAGCACCACTCGGCTGTTGCCGTAGATCGAGCCCTTGTTGCCGACCTGAAGCTCACCGCCGGCATCCAACTTGTCCCAGTTGTTGTCCGGTTTGGCGCTTGTCAACGTGTTGTCGTCCGCGCCGGTGAAGAACCTGATCACCTGGCCGGCCTTGGGCAGCCGCACCATCTGGGTCTGCGCCGGGATGACCGTGCCGTCGCGCAACCGCACGGCGACCATGTAGAAGTAGGCCTCGCCGAACTGGGTCGACGAGTTCGCCGGGGTGGGCGTCGCGTGGGTGTCCGAGTACGTGGTGCGGCCCGGTCGAATCGGGGCGACCAGGGTGGACGCGTTCGGCATGAAGTTCTGCGTCGTGCTGGAGTGCACCTGGTACTCGACCAGGTCGTCATCCGGCGACGACGAGGGGTCGGTGTAGGACGACCAGGACAGGTCGGCGCCGGTGGCCCGGACGGTGGTCACCGGGTTCAGCGCGACCCCTGGCTTGCCCCAGGTCAGCACCAGCTTCGGGCCGTGGTCGTCCTCGCCACCGTAGGAGAAGTCGCCGGACTCGTACCGTGGGCCGCCGTTCTTGTTGGTCTCGTCCTTGCCCTTGAGCATGAAGCCGTAGTTCGTCGCGGGATTGTCCAGCCAGCCCTGCACGATCGAGCGGACGCTGTAGCTGTGCCAGGCGTTGGTCTGGTTCAGTGGTTTGGTCACCTCGGCCCGCTTGACCAGCCGCACCGCGTCGGCCACGACCTTCTTGTTGGCCACGTCGCCGAGCACCACCTTGTGCGTGGTGCCCGCCTTGAAGCCGTAGGTGCCGATCGACACCCAGTTCTGACTGCCGGAGCCGGTGGTCTGGTTGACCGTCTTGACCACCGAACCGCCGTCGTGGAACACGGTGTAGGGCGCGTTCGTGGCCCGGTCCGAGCCCGGCACGTAGTGCACGTACACCTCGTACTGGCCGTCCTCGGTCAGGCGCGGCACCCAGGTGAACGTCTGACCGGTGGACGCGTCGGCGTTGTACCGGTACGCGCCGTTGTTCGCCAGGCTGCGGTCGGTGGCCGTGGCACCCACCCACTCACCGCTCGCGGACACCTTTGCGGTCTCCGCCTCGTCGACCTGCTCCCGGTTCTCCCCGACTTCGGCGAACTTGGCGCTCATGCTGCTCCACGTCGCGGTGGTCTCGTTCCACGCCGCGGTCACCCGACGCGCCTCGAACGCGATCGCGCTGTCGTCGGCGCCACCGTGGGTCTGGTCGAAATACATCTGCAGCTGCGCCGAGTCCAGCACGGTGTTGGCCGGCACCTTGGACAGGTCGAACTTGGTGAGCGAGCGGAACGTGCCCCCGGTGGAGGCGCCGGCGGACAGCTTCCAGGTGCTGTCGAAGTTCTCCGTCGGACCGCCGGAGGCGAGCATCACGTCCTGGGCCTGGTTCAACGTGGGTTGGACCTTGATCGTCGGATCGATCACCACCGGGTACTTACGGGCGGGGTCGCGCAGCCAGGCGTCGTCCGCGCTGACCGTCACCACCGTGCGACCGTCCTGCTGGCTGACCCGCTGGCTGACCTGGTAGCTCATCGCCTTGCCGACCACCGACGCCTGGTCGTCGGCACTGTCGTACATGTACGGCCGAGGCATCGTGAAAAGCGCCGGACCCTGCCGGTCGGTGGCGAAGAACGACAGCGAGCCGTCGGCCTCCGGCACCGCGCGGACCGAGTCCACGTCCAGCGTGAACGTGTACGTGGCCGGCCCGCTCGGCGCGGCGGCCAGCACGATCTGCTCCTTGATCGCCGACGGGGTCACCTCGTAGACCAGGTCGGCGCCGCCGAGCGCGCCCGGGTAGGTGACCCGGGAACCCTTGGCGGTCGGGCGCAGGGCCTGCGGGCCGCCGGCGAGCCCGAGGGTCAACCCGTAATCCCCCATCGAGTACGACAGCACGCGGTCACTGCGGTCGCCGAACCTGCCGGCGAACGTGTTGCGGGTGGCGGCGAAGGGGTAGCCAGAGCTGTCCCCGGCGGACACGGTCGACTGGATGTCCTGCCAGCGGCCCTTGCCGTCGCGGTAGTGGACCGGCTCGCGGCTGGCCTCCGCCTGCATCCGTCCGTCGGCCAGCAGGTAGACCTTGGTGCTCGCGGTGCGGCGGTCGACCAGCTCCCGGACCCGGCGTGCCGGCGGTATCGCCTCGGCGGGTGTCGGCTGGGCCACCGAGGGCAGGACCTTCGCCGGACCCGGTGGGGTGTCCGGCACGTCCCGGCCCTGCGGCGTCGGCGGGCGCAAGACCGTGCCCGCCCGGGGTGCCGACTCGGCGCCACCTGCCGGCCGCGCGTACGCGGGGCTGCCCGAGACCACCAGCACGACGCCGACCAGGACCGCAATTAGGCGGCGTCCATTACCGACAATGCTCATTTGTTTTCCTTCACGCGATGCCGACAACGAAGACACAATTGCCCACGGCACTTGACGTGCCGGTCACACTGCCGCGAAGAAGGAATCGGACGCGCAGAAACAGCGCCGGACACCGCGACGAGGCTCAGAGAATGAGTCAGATCAGCGCCCCCCGTGGGTGCCGCAGTGAACCTAGCAAGCCATGATTGACCATGGCAACTATTGACCTGAGGCAATTTTTGCGATCGCTGCTTTTCCCCCGAGACCGGATATGCCGGCCAGAAACACATCGATGGGGCGGCATCATCAGATGCCGCCCCATCGATCAGTACTCACCACCGCCGCAGCGGCGGTGCCGTTCAGCCGCGCAGCGGCCGGCCCACCTCGTGCAGGTGACCGAGCGCCTGCCGGTACGACTCGATCAGCCCGGTCTCGGCGTACGGGATGCCCTGCTCGGCGCAGTAGGCGCGCACGATCGGCTGGGCCCGCCGCAGGTTGGCGCGGGGCATGTTCGGGAAGAGGTGGTGCTCGATCTGGTAGTTGAGCCCGCCCAGCGTGGTGTCCACCAGTCGACTGCCCCGCACGTTGCGGGAGGTCAGCACCTGCTTACGCAGGAAGTCCAGGTCGTCCTCGGCGGTCGGCATCGGCATGCCCTTGTGGTTCGGTGCGAACGCGCAGCCCATGTAGAGGCCCCACAGCGCCTGGTGCACGACGGCGAAGAGCAGCGCCTTGACCGGCGACATGACCGCCAACAGCAGCGCCACGTAGCCGACGGTGTGCGCGACGAGCAGCGCGGCCTCGACCGCCCGGTGCCGCATCGGGACGGCGTACCTGCCGTCCTCCCGGCCGACGATCGCCCGGATGCTCGCCACGTGCAGGCTCAGACCCTCCAGCAGGAGCATCGGGAAGAAGAAGTACGCCTGCCGCTGCGCCATCCAACGGCCGAACCCGCGGGTCTCCAGCGCCTGCTCGTGCGTCCACACCAGGGCGCCCGCGCCGACGTCCGGGTCCTCGTCCTCGTGGTTCGGGTTGGCGTGGTGCCGGTTGTGCTTGTCGACCCACCAGCCGTAGCTGATCCCCACCGCCACGTTGCCGGCGAACATCCCCACCAACTCGCTGGCGCCCCGGCGTCGGAACATCTGCCGGTGACCGGCGTCGTGCCCGAGGAACGCGACCTGGGTGGTGGCCACCGCCATCAGTGCCGCGAGCGGCAGCTGCCACCAGGAGTCGCCGAGCAGGAACACGGCGATCCAGCCGGCCACGAAGGCGCCGAGGGTGAGCGTGATGCGGGCGACGTACCAACCGGGGCGTCGCTCCAGCAGGCCCGCCTGGCTGATCCGCCGGGACAACTGTGCGTAGTCACTGCCTCGCCGTCGTACCGGCGGTTCCGCCACCGCTCCGAGCGCCATTGCTGCTCCCGATCCGCTTGTGCCTGAACCAGGACGGTTCGGGCTTATCGTCAAGTCTCCCGTCCGCGGTAGCGCTGAGAAAACCTGGCAACCCCCGAATCGGGGGTAGGGCGGGCACTACCCCCGATGGCGTGACTCAGCCCAGCCGGGCCACCGTGGCCCGCACCCGAGCCAGGTCACGCCGCCGCCGCTCGTAGGTCGCGGCCAGCCCGACCAGCGCCAGCCCGCCCACACCGAGGTAGATCCACCGGGGAAGCAGGTCCCAGCCCCGGGCCACCTCGTGCAGGGCCAACAGCGCCAGCACTCCCCCACCGAGCAGCACCGGCGCCTGCCACCGGCGGCTGGCGCCGGCCAGCACCGCGCCCAGGGCCGCCGCGCCGAGGAACAGTCGCCGCCACGGCTGCGGGTCCGCCCCGGCCAGCACCGACACGAGGCTCGGGAGCAGCGCCGCGACCAGCCCCGGGCCGAGGGCCGGCCAACTGGTCAGGCCCGGCCGGGTGCGCAGCGCCAGCAGACCAGCGCCGAGGGCGAGCGCCGAGGCCGGCAGGGTGTACGCCTCCAGCACGGTCACGCCGCCGGCGGACAGCAGCACCCACGCCCCGAGCAACTCGCTGCCGGCGGCGATGCCGGCGAACGCCCACCGCCGACCGGCCGGCTCACCCCCTCGCAGCAGCCGCAGCGCGACGGCCACGCCCCAGAGCACACAGACGGTGGCGAGGTGCCGCGCCACCTCGACGACGAGCACCGCCGCCACCAGCGCGACCGCCTGCGCGGCGGCGTCCAGCACCCGCCCGACCCGGTCTCGCGGCGAGGCCACCGCGGCGACGGCCAGCACCAGCGCGGCCACCCCCAGCAGCGGGTACGCCGCCGCCCGCAGCGGCAGCCCTCCGGCGAGCGGGGCGGTCACCG
Organism: Micromonospora sp. NPDC049204; assembly: GCF_040647935.1. Taxonomy (NCBI): domain Bacteria; kingdom Bacillati; phylum Actinomycetota; class Actinomycetes; order Micromonosporales; family Micromonosporaceae; genus Micromonospora; species Micromonospora sp. NPDC049204. Next base: position 164,472 of record NZ_JBEZDC010000006.1, read on the forward strand.
CCAGCGCCGACGCCGCCCCCACCGCGGCCAGGCACCCCGTGACCCGCACCTCGACCACGCGCGGCCCGACGGCGACGACGACCGCCGCCACCAGCAGCACCCCCTGCGCGGCGAGCGTCCCGGCCGGGGTGGCCAGCAGCCCCGCCACACCGGACGTGGTCAGCACCACCCCCACCGGTACGACGACAGGTGCGCCCGCCGGCCGCGCGGCAAGTGCCGCGAGCAGCAGCGCGGCCATTCCGACGAACAGCACAGCCGCCGGCAGCACCGGCCACGGCGTGCCGATCGCGAGGAGCAGCACCGGCAGGGCGGCCGCGACGAACGGCAGCGCGAGCAGCACGCGTGGGCGGATCCCCCGACCGGCCAGCACGACGGCCGCCCCCAGCACGGCCAGCGCCAACCCGCGAGGGAGCGCCATCGGGTCGGTGACGATCGTGGGCACGCCCGACCACACCCGCTCCCGACTGCCGTACGGCGACCCGAGCGCGGTCAACACCGTTGGCAGGGCCGCCAGGACCGTGACCACCGCCAGCAGGCCCCCCGCCGCCAGCAGCACGGCCCGCCGGACCGGTTCCTTCTCGCCGGCCGCCGGCCGCTCCCACCGGGCGACGAGCGCGACACCGAGCGCCGCCAGCGCGGCGTACAGCGGCAGTGGCTCGTTGCCCGCCACGACCAGCGGCGTGAGTCCGGGCACGGTCACCGCGACCACGGCGCCGGTCACCGCGTACCCGGTCAGCTCCACCCGGTGGCGACGCGCCGCGAGCACCGCGACCAGCGACAGCCCGGCGGCGACAAGGGCCAGCCGCGCCTGCCACCAGGGGGGCGCACCCGCGGCGAACAGCGCCACCGTGGCGACCCCGGGCAGCGCGAGCTGCGCGACCAGCAGCCCCACGCCGGCCACCTGCCGGTACGGCCCGGCGCCCCGTCGTACGGCAAGAGTCAGCCCGACCACGACGACGCTGCCGAGCGCCACCAGAGCACCGGTCGGGGTGGCCAGCGCGACGAGCAACCCGTGCCCGAGCAGGACGGCGGCACCGAGCGCGCTGGTCCGCAGCGAGGCGGCGCGTGCCGCCGGGCGGGCCAGCACGGCGACCAGCAGCGCGACCCCGCCGACCAGGTCGACGGCCACCACCGCCGGCCAGGGGGCCGCCCAGCCGGTGGGCAGGGCGAGCAGCACCGCCACCGCGCCGGCCGGGGCGAGCACCGCTCGCGCCCTCCCGGGCAGCAGCAGGACCGTCGCGCCGAGCGCCAACGCGACGGCGGGTGCGAGCTGCCAACCCCAGTCCAGGTCCGGCCCCGTCCCGGCCCCGCGCCACGGCGGCAGCGAGCGGCTCACGGCCACGACCGCGAGCACGGCGGTGATCAGCGCGGCCACCTGCGCCGTGCCGGCCGCGACCAGCAGCGCACCGGCGCGCGGGCCGGTCCGCCAACCCCCGGCACCCGGCAGCAGCCGCACCGCACCGGCCAGCACGAGGGCCACCGTCGCCGCCGCGATCAGCAGCAGTGCCGGCCGCAGCTCGGCCACCGGGCGCAGCAGCGCGGCGGCGAGCACCGGCACCAGCACAGCGCCGGCCACCGCCCGCAGCGCCGGTCCGCCGACCAACCAGGCCGCACCGAGCCCGGTCAGCGCGACAAGCAACAGCGGCAACCCGGCCAGCAGCGGCGAATCCGCCGCCCGTCCGAGGACCAGCGGCACCAGGGCGCAACTCGCGGCGCCGACGAGCGCGGCCACGTGACCGACCGCCGCCGACACCCGGCCGACCAGCACCGCCACACCGTCCCGGCCGCGCAGCGCGACAAGCACGCCCAGGTCCAGCAGCGCCACGGCGAGCAGGACCAGCGCCCATCCGGCCGCACCCGGTTCGACCGCGACGGCGAGCAGCGGCAGCACCGGCTGGGCGGCCAGCAGGGCGGCGAACCACGGCCCGGTCAACCCGCTCCACCTGCCGTACGCCACGGCGACCGCCGCGCTGGCCCCCCCGACCAGCGCGGCGTACCGGCTGCCCGGCCAGCCGGCCACCCCGGCCAGGTCCACCGACCAGGCCGCGTAACCGTCGAGCACCACCAGCAGCAACCCGACCGCGGCGAACGTCTCCGCCGTGCCGCGCAGCCCTCGACGGACCGCCAGCAGCGGTACGGCCAGCAGCAGCGCGGTGAACGCGGTCAGGATCGACGCCCGCCCACCGACGCCCACCGACGCCCAGGCCACCGCGGTGAACACCACCGCCGCGGTGCCCAACAGCAGTCCACCGAGGACGAAGAGCAGACCCTGGATCGTCCGGCTGGACGTCTCCGCAGCACCCGGTGCCGCACTCCCCGCAGCACCGGGGCCGCCGGTCGGCACCGGCCCGACGACAGGCGTCGGGCTCGGCACCACCGGAACAGCCAACCCCGCGCGGACGACCGCCGCCAGCTCGGCCCGCCGCCGCGACAGCACCGAGAGACGTCCAGCAAGCTCGGTGTACGCACGGCGGGCGCGCTCCACCTCCGGCTCGAGCTGGGCGACCTCTCGGCCCAGCCGGAACACCTCGGCGGCGACCGGATCGGGTGCGCGCCGGCAGCCGGTGCAGCCGGTGCTCAGGCCGGCCGGGGCAGCGCAGGCCGGGCAGGGATAGCGGGTGTCATCCACCCGGTCATCATCGGGAGCAGACCGGGGCGCGGCCCAGAGTCCGCGTACTCAGGGTCGGGTGTGTTCGAAGACCCAGGTCGCGTACGCGGGATCACCGCTGTCCACCCTGGACACCAGGATCTCCGGCACCTCGTACGGATGGCTGACCCGGATCTGATCCACCAACGCGGCCAGCCGGTCCGGTGCGGTCTTGAACTGCACCGACCACTCGGAACTGGTCTCCACTCCGGACCGCCACCAGTAGGTGCTGTCCACCTGACCGCCCACCTGTGCACAGGCGGCCAGCCGACCGGCAACGGCCGCGGCCGCCAGCACGTCGGCGACCGAACGCGCATCCACCACCGTCGTCACCACGCAGATCTGATCCACGCCCGCACCCTACGCGGCGCCACCCCGTCGAGCCGGCTTTTCGCTCCCGACCGCGAGGCCGCGCGGCGCACGCTCATCGATTGGCCGCGATCCAGGCGTCGATCCGTGCCCACCAGTCGAACAGCCAGTCGATGCGTTGCTGCCGTCCGACCGGCACGTCCTCCGGCGGCACCGACCAGAACCGCATCACGATCTGCTTGTCCATCGGCAGTTCCCGCCACACGTCGGCGACGGTGAGCATCCGGTCCAGTCCGGTGTGGGCGACGAAGATGACCCCGGCGTCCGGGGCGGCGTCCAGCGCGGCGAGCATCCCGCCGGGCTGCGGGGCGAGGACGTGGCGCATCCGCTCGGCGCGCAGGGCCATCCGTTCCAGGCCGAGGGAGCGCAGCCGGGCGATGGCGCGCAGCCGCCGTTTGGGGGTGAAGTTACCGCCCTCGGGGAAGATGACGAACGCGTCGTTGTCGTCCAGGCCCGCGGCCAGGTGCCCGACCTGGCGTACCGTCTCCTCGCCGCGCTCCGGCGTCGGCGCGATGAAGCGGTTGGGCAGCCGGTTGAGCAGCACGTCGATCGCCGGGTCCCACTGGAGGCTGTCCTTCAGGACGATGCGTGGCTCCCGCTTGAACCAGTTGACCAGGCCGTGGATCAGGATGAACGAGTCACCCGGCCCGGCGTGCCGGCAGAGCACCAGCTCCGGCCGGCCGGGCAGCGCGGTGTCCGGGTCGGTGCCCACCACGTCGATGCGCAACCGCAGGGTCCAGCGGGCCTGCCAGAACAGCACCCGCAGGAACCAGCCGGCCAGCACGTAGTGCGCACGCTGGAAGGCCGGGGACCGGACCCGCCAGCCGAAGCCGGAGACCACCCAGAGCACGAAGAGCGCGAGCAGCGCGGCAGCGTTCCAGACCAGGTACACGCAGCCGATCCAGAGCAGCCGCAGTGGGCGCAGGCGACCCGGGACCAGCGGCGACGCGGCTGCGGCGAGGAGCGCCCAGACCGGCAACGTGGTGACCACGACGAAGGCGAGCACCACCACGGCGGGGGCGAACAGCAACCGGCGTAGCCACCTGGGGGGCAACGGCATCACCGCTCCAGGTGGGTGGCGAGGTAACGCCGGGAGGCGGTGTACGCCCGGCTGATCCGCCGCCCCACCGCCGCCATGTCCCGGTACGCCCACGGGGTGTCGTCTCGTGGGTTCAGCCCTCCGGTGGGCAGGACGTGCACCTCCACCCCCTCGGGCAGCGCGGCCATCTCGCGGAAGAAGCGGTGCCGGCGGGAGATCTCGAAGGCGACCTGCGCGATCTCCCACGGCCGTCGGGGCGGCGTCAGCTCGCGTTCGATCCGACCCACCTGGAGGACGTAGATCCGGCGCGCGCCGACGGCCACCGCCTCGCCGATCGGGATGGAGTTGACGATGCCGCCGTCGACGTAGTGCGCGCCGTCGATCTCCATGGGCGGGAGCAGGCCCGGCACCGAGGCCGAGGCCATCACCGCCGGCACGACCGGACCGGTGTCGAACCAGTGCTCGGCGGCCCGCTCGATGTGCGCGGCGCAGCAGCGGAACGGGACCCGCAGATCGGCGAAGGTGGTGTCCACGCCCAGCTCGGTTTCGAGCAGGCGGCGCAGCGGCCGGGGCGAGTGCAGGTGGGTGCGGGCGGCGAAGCGACGCAACTGCCGGGCGACCGAGTCGCCGTACACCTCGCTCGCCTCCGGCGAGGCCCACAGCCGGACCAGCCGGTCGGTCACCGCCTCCGACGGGTCGGCGGCGACGAGCGCCCCGTTCACCGCGCCGATCGAGGTGCCGAGCACCATGTCGGGCTGGATGCCGGCGCGGAACAGCGCGCGCAGCATGCCCACCTCGACCGCGCCGAGCACTCCCCCGCCGCCGAGCACGAACGCCACAGGTCCCGCCGCCATGCCCCTCATCCTGGCACGGGTCCGCAGCCGACCGGCCAGCCGCCGTCGCCGGACGGTCGGCGCACGCCAGACACCGCCCGGCGACCGGAGCCGGTGACGGCGTTGACAGGCCGAACGCATTCGCGCAACCTGATACCGCTCCCACCCCTGAGGCAGGTGCGATCCGTGAAGGCAGCGCTGCATCCGGGCCGATTGCTGGCTCGCAGATACCGACTTCTGGACCAGATCGGCGCCGGTGGCATGTCCGTGATCTGGCGTGCCCGCGACGAGGTGCTGGACCGGGTCGTCGCGCTCAAGGTGCTCGCTCCCTCGCTGGCCGCCGACGCGCGATTCCGCGGCATGGTGCGCGAGGAGGCCCGCGCTGCCGCCCAGTTGGTACACCCACACGTGACCTCGGTGCACGACTACGGGGAGACGGTCGCCCCGGACGGCTCGATCACCTCGTTCGTGGTGATGGAGCTGCTCAACGGCGAGGAGTTGGAGCTGCGGCTCACCGAGGGGCCGTTGCCGTGGGCCGAGGCGGTCCAGGTGGGCGCGCAGGTCGCGGACGCGCTGGCCGCCGCGCACCGACTCGGCATCGTGCACCGCGACATCACTCCGGCCAACGTGATGATGACCGGTTCGGGGGTCAAGGTCCTCGACTTCGGCATCGCCACCCGGATCGGCGCGCCCGACGAGGACGAGGACGGCGGCACCTTCGGCACTCCGGCGTACGTCGCTCCGGAACGGCTCGACGGCGCACCGGCCCAGCCGTCCACCGACGTGTACTCACTCGGCGTCCTGCTGCACGAGGCACTCACCGGCCGGGTCCCGTACCCGGCGGAGACCTGGGAGCAGCTCAGCGCCGCGCTGGCCAACGGTCCGGCGCCGACCCTCGCCGAGCTGCCGGACCTGCCTCCGGCGGTGACCCGGATCTGCCTGCGCAGCCTCGCCCGCAACCCGGCGGACCGGCCGACCGCCCGCCAGGTCGCCACCACGCTTCGCGAACAGCTCGTGCCGGCCGACCCGCCACCCACGACCGTCCCGGTGCCCGCTCAGCCCCTGCCGTCGCAGGCGGTAACCGTCGCGGCGGCCCCCGGAGAGACGGCCGCCGGCGGAACAGCCGCCGCCGGCGGAACGGCCGTCGTCGGGACCGACGCGGGCGAGACCGACGCGGGGTCGCGGTGGTCGCGACGGCGACTGGCGCTGCTGCTGGTGCCCGTGGTCCTGGTGGTCGCGGCGGTGCTGATCGGCGTGGCCCTGCGGCCCGACCAGCAGCCCACCCGGCAGGCGCAACCCTCGGCCGGTCCGGTGACGACTCCGACGACCGCCCCGCCGACCTCCGCGCCGCCCGAGCCGACGACGGCACCGCCGGCCGGGCCGAGGACCACGTCGCCCCGCTCCGATCCGGGCACCCTCGTGGAGGCCGCCAACCGGGTCGACGAGCTGATCACGGCGGGGCTGAGCGCCGGGGAGATCCGCAGCGACGTCGGCCTCGACCTGCGCAACGAGCTGCGCAACCTGACCGCCGCGGTCAGCTCCGGCCGCGACGAGCTGGCACCACCGGTGGCCCGGCTGCGCAACAAGGTCGCGGTCCGCCTCGGTGAGGGTGGCATCAGTCCGGCGTACGCGCAGCAACTCGACGTCGCCGTCGCGGAGCTGGGCATGGCCCGGGTCTGACCGCACGGCGACGCCCCGGCGGGCAGGGTCAGCGGGCCGACACGTGGGCCGACTCGCGCACGTCGTGGCCGCCGGCGGCGAAGCGCCGGTAGATCTCCGCGTACCCGTACGCCATCCGCTCGACCGAGAAGTTCCGCGCGACGTGCGCCACGCAGTCCTCCGGGTCGAGTTGCTCCGCCGCGCGCAAGGCCGCGGGCAGCTCGTCCGCGTGCGCGCAGGCCAGCCCGGTCACCCCGGGCCGGACCAGCTCCGGCACCGCACCCCGGTTGAGCGCGACCACGGGTGTCCCGGTCGCCATCGCCTCCAACATGACCATGCCGAACGGCTCGTCCCACTGGATTGGCATGATCAGGCAACGGGCGTCGACGAGCATCCGCAGCGTCGCCGCGCGATCGGCGTTGAGGACGACTGTCACGTTCTCGTCGACGAGCGGGGCGACGACCTGCTCGTAGTAGCGGCGCTCGGCCGGCTCGTTGCACTTGCCGGCGAGCAGCAGGGGCAACCCCGCCTCCCGGCAGGCCCGGATGGCGACGTCGGGACCCTTGTCCGGGCTGAACCGGGCCAACCACAGCACCGGCCCTCGGCCGGGCACGGTCTTACGCGGGAAGCCGCGGATGTCCAGCGCGTTGTGCACCGTGCCGGCCCAGGGCAGGCTCGGATTCAGCCGACGCTGGGCATGCGAGATCGCCACCAGGGCGACACCCGAGTCGATCTCGTCGAGCACATCGCCGTACTCCCCCACGGGGTTGCCGTGCACGGTCGCGACCGTCGGCACGGCCCGGCGGCCGGCGATCAACGGACCGATCGTGGTGTGGTCGTGGATCACGTCGAAGTCGGCCGCCGTGATCAGCCGGTTGACCCGGGCCAGGTGGGCCAGTTCGGGCAGTGACTCGCCGAGCCGCTCGTACTGGACATCGGGCACGGTCGAGACGAAGCCGTCGGCATCGGTGCCGTGGTGGCTGCCGGCGCCGAACAGGGTCACCGCGTGTCCGTGACCGGTCAACGCGTCCACCAGTGCGGCGACGACCTGCTCAAGGCCGCCGTAACCGGGCGGCGGCACGGACAACCACGGCGGAACCACCATCGCGATGCGCAGCGACCGCTCCGGAGGGCGGCCCGCGGGCGGGTGGGTCACGGCCACGAGTCCTCCCCGTTGATCCCCGGTACGGCGTGACCGCCGACCGGCGTGGTCGGCGGCGGGTTCCCGGTGGCGTCCCGGGTAAACCGGACAAGGCGGACGCTCACCCGCCGACCAGGAGTTGGTCGTGCACCACCCGCACTCCCGGCGCGCTCCAGGCGACCCGCTGGACCTGGTCACGTTCCCACCAGGAGCGGACCACCCCGGCGAGGACCAGCGTGTCGCCGTCCACCTCGACGGTCACCCGATCGCCACCGATCGTGCGGGCCAGCGCCCGCTGGACGTCCCGACGCAGTCGGTCAGCGACCGGCGGAGCCGGCGGCCGTACCTCGATCAGGTTGGTGATCCCCCGTACGCCGTCGAGCCGGCGCACCTCCCCCTCGGCGGCCCGCCGCTGCCACCCGAACTCGACCTCGCCACGCAGCATCAGCCAGCCGTTGGCCACCGTCACGTCGAGCCGTTCGGCGGGCACGAAGCTGTCCCACTCCAGAGCCCGGGAGGCGGCGATGGCGACCTCGGCGTCGGTACGTCCCGGCGTTCCGGGCAGCCGCACCTCGATCTCGTCGGCCACCGCCCGTACGCCACGGACCCGCTGGGCACATCGGGTCGCGGCCCAACCGCGGGCGGCACCGTCCACGTACCCGGTCAGGGTGACCACGCCCTGGTCGACGGCCACACCGATCTCGTTCGGTTGCAGTTGGGCGTCCCAGGCCAGCTCCGCCAGGACGTCGCGTTGGATCCGCTGGTCGTCGCGGACGTCCACCACCTCGGTCATGGCACCCACCCCCGGTTTCGGTCGCCGAGACTCGCGCACCGGAGTCTGCCGGGCACACGGGTGACGGCGGCTCACCCGATCCGGGTGAACCGCCGTCCTGGCCGAAAAAGCGCGGCGGGTGACGGAGCCGACCCCCTCGGCCCCGCCACCCGCCGCCGGAGGGAGGAAGCAGGTTCAGATATCTGTCAGTTCGTCTCGGCGAGCGTCACGGACACCGACTTCTCGGCGCCGTTCCGCTTGAACTGCACCTCGACCCGGTCGCCGACCTTGCCGGCCTGGACCGCGCCGACCAGGTCGTCCGAGTCGTTGACCGGCTTGTCGCCGAACCGGGTGACGACGTCGCCGCGCTGGAGGCCGGCCTTCTCGGCCGGGCTGCCCGGGGTGATCGACGCGACCAGCGCGCCGCCGCCCTCGGCCTGGTTGACGCCCACTCCGAGCGACGGGTGGCTGACCTTCTCGCCGCGCTGGAGCTTGCCGGCGACGTCCTTCGCCTTGTTGCTGGGAATGGCGAACCCGACCCCGATGTTGCCGGTGCTCTGCCCGGAGGTCGCGATGGCGGTGTTGACGCCGATCACCTCACCCCGGGTGTTGACGAGCGCGCCGCCGGAGTTGCCCGGGTTGATCGGCGCGTCGGTCTGGAGCAGACCGGAGATCGAGCTGACGGGCTGACTCTGCTGGGTCGGGTCCTGCTGCTGGCCCTCGCCGGCCCGGATGGTGCGGTCCCGGGCGCTGAGGATGCCCGAGGTCACCGAGCCCTGCAGGCCGAGCGGGCTGCCCAGGGCGAGCACCTGGTCGCCGACCTGCATGGCGTCGCTGTCGCCGAACTTGGCCGGCTTGAGGTCGGCGACCCCGTCGGCCTTGACCACGGCCAGGTCGGTCTTCGGGTCGGTGCCAATGATCTTCGCCGGTGCCTTCTTGCCGTCGGCGAAGACCACCTCGACGGTGTCACCGCTGGCCGAGGCGACCACGTGGTTGTTGGTCAGCACGTAGCCGTCGGTGGTGAGCACCACGCCGGAGCCCTCGCCGCTGCCGGTGGTGATCGAGACGACGCTGTCCTGCACGGACGCGGCGATCTTCGGCAGGTCGGCGCTGTTGAGCACCGGTGCCGCGGTGTAGGTGCGGGTGACGCCACCACCGTCGCCGTCGAGCGCGAGGGCGAGCGCCCCACCGGCCACGCCGGAGCCGAGCATCAGCGCGAACACCGCGACGCCGGCGCCGGCGAACTTGGCGATCCGGCCGGGCCGGGGACCGCTGCCGGGCGGCGCGACCTGCGGACCCCACGGCGGGACCGGCTGACCCGGGTGCTGGGCGTGCTGCCCGGGGTGCTGCTGGTGCGGGGCGTGCTGCTGCTGGTGCGGCGGGTACGCCATGCCCGGCTGTCCCCCACCGGCCCAGCCGGACTGCTGGCCCGCGTACCAGGGGGCACCGGGGTACCGGCCGGTGTTCGGCTGCGGGTAGCCGGACTGGCCGGGCGTGGGATAGCCGGACTGGCCGGGTGCCGGGTAGCCGGAGACCGGGTACGGCGGCGCGGATCCAGCGGTGGCCGGCGGCTCGTATCCGGTCGGCTGCGCGGGGGTCGGCTGCGCGGCGGTCGGCGGCTCGTACCCGGTCGGCTGCGTGCTGGCCGGCTGCGCGCCGTAGGCGGCGGGTGCGGCCTCGGTGACGGCGGTGGTCGAGGTGTCGCTCGTGGTCGGCGCGTCACCGGCGGCCTGCGCGTCACCCGTGGTCGAAACGACCTGGATGGGAGTGGTCGGGGAGTCGGACTGCGCGCGCTCGTCGCGTGGCAGCTCGGCGGTGGGGTGCGACGGCTCGGCGTCGGTGGGGGCCGGCCGGCGCTGCGGGTCGGACTCGTACTCGGTCATGGCACTACCTTCTCCCTTGGCACTGCAATCAACCTGGAACCGTCCTGGAAGTTGGCTGAAAGTCACTCGCCGACGTCGTCGACCTGCGGCAGCAGCGGCAACCGGACCCGGAAGGTGGCCCCGCCGCCGGGTGTCTCGACCGCCTCGACCGAGCCGCCGTGCGCGGCGACGAGCGCCGCCACGATCGCCAGGCCGAGGCCGGTGCCGGTGTTGCCGTCGGCCCGCCGGGTGCGTGCCGCGTCGGCTCGGTAGAACCGCTCGAAGACCCGTTCCGCCTGCTCCGGCGAGAGGCCCGGACCGCTGTCGGCCACCTCGATGACGGCCTGGCCTCCCGGCTCGGCCCGCAACCGCACCCGGATCTCGGCGTCCGGCGGGGTGTGGGTGAGCGCGTTGGTGACCAGGTTGCCGATCACCTGACGCAACCGCGGGTCGTCGGCGGAGACGACGAGTGGACCCGATCCGGGGGCGATCTCCAACTCGATCCGGCGGTCCGGAGCGATCACCCGGGCGGCCTGTACGGCGTCGGAGGCGAGCACCGGCAGTTCCACCGGACTCAGTGCGAGTGGCCGTTCCCGGTCCAGCCGGGCGAGCAGCAGCAGGTCCTCCACCAGCAGCCCCATCCGGGCCGCCTCGTCCTCGATGCGGCGCAGCAGGCCGGCGGTCTGCTCCGGCTCCCGGGCCGCGCCCTGCCGGTACAGCTCGGCGAAACCACGGATGGTGGTCAGCGGGGTCCGTAGTTCGTGCGAGGCGTCCGCGACGAAGCGTCGCATCCGCTCCTCGGAGCGGATGGCCCGCGCCTCGGATGCCTGAGCGGCGTAGGCGGCGTCCCGCGCGGAGCTCTCCGCCGAACGCGCCGACGCCTCCGAGGCGGCTCGGGCGGTGAACGCCGCCTCGATCTGGGTGAGCATCGCGTTCAGCGCGCGGGAGAGGCGGCCCAGTTCGGAGGTGGGCTCGGCCTGCCCCTCCTCCGGGTCGGGCACGCGCCGGGTCAGGTCGCCGCCGGCGATGGCGGCGGCCGTTCGTTCGATCTCCACGAGCGGTTTGAGGCTGGTCCGGACGATCGCCGCGCCCACCGAGGCCAGCATGATCAGCACCGACCCGCCGACCAGCAGGTCGATCCAGACCAGCCGCTTCACCGCCAGGTCGACGTCGGTGAGGTGCTGACCGATGGCCAGGGGCTGACCGTTGGGCAACTGGGTGTAGAGCATCCGCCAGCGCACCTTGCTGTCCCGGGCCCGGACGGTGAAGGGTTTGCCCTCCAGCTTCTCGAAGCCGGCGGCGTCCGACGGGAACGGTGGCAGGTCGCCCAGCACGAAACGCTTGTTGTCGTAGACCAGGTCCCGGCCGTTGCTCGAGTTGATGGCCACCACCAGGTAGTCGGTCGGAAAACCCACACCCACACTGCCCTGCTGGGCGGCGACGACCTCGTCGAGGCTGCGTGCCGAGCCACTCAACTCGCTGTCGACCTGGGTGACCAGGTAACTGCGCAGGAAGACAGTGGTCAGCGAACTGATCACCAGCAGCGCGGCGGCGACGAGCAGCAGCACCGCGGTCACCAGCTTGACCCGCAGCGGTACGCCCCGCAGCCGTCCCTTCGCCTGCTGGACCGCGTTCACGCCGCCGGCTTGCGCAGCACGTACCCGACGCCACGCAGCGTGTGGATCAACCGGGGTTGGGTGGTGTCGACCTTGCGTCGCAGGTAGGAGATGTAGGACTCGACGATGTTGTCGTCGCCGCGGAAGTCGTAGTTCCAGACGTGGTCGAGGATCTGCGCCTTGGACAGCACCCGGTTGGCGTTGAGCATCAGGTAGCGCAGCAGCTTGAACTCGGTCGGCGACAGCTGCACGCGCTGGCCGGCCCGGTGCACCTCGTGGGTCTCCTCGTCCAGCTCCAGGTCGGCGAAGGTGAGCCGGGAGGGCGCCTGCCCGCCGGTCGTGGTGCGGCGCAGCACGGCCCGGATCCGGGCGGTCAACTCCTCCAGGCTGAACGGCTTGGTGACGTAGTCGTCACCACCCAGGGTCAGCCCACGGATCTTGTCGTCGGTGGCGTCCCGGGCGGTCAGGAAGACCACCGGGGTACGCGTGCCGCCCTCGCGGAGCATCCGGATGACCTCGAAGCCGTCCAGGTCCGGCAGCATGACGTCGAGCACCACCAGGTCGGGCCGGTGGTCCTTGGCGGCGTTGAGCGCCGCGCTCCCACTGGTCGCGGTGGCCACGTCGAACCCCGCGAAGCGAAGGCTCGCGGAGAGCAGTTCGAGGATGTTGGGGTCGTCCTCGACGACGAGAAGTCGCGCCTCGGTCTGGGTAGCGGGCATGCGCCCATCATCGGTGACATCACTGCGCCAGCGCTGGACACTTCCTGCAAAAAACCTGTGAGTCACCGCCGTACGGCGACTCCGGTCAGCGCCGTTCGGCGACTCGGGTCAACGCAGCAGGCGGCGCAGCCCGTCCAGGGCGCCGTCGAGCAGCCGGATCGCGGTGCGCAGCTGGGTGTCGCTGAACTGCCGGGCGCGCGTCAACCGGCCCACCTCGGCGCTGAACGCGAGCAGCCGCTTGTCGAGCTCGTCGAGCAGCTCCGCCTGCGGCCCGACGGTCGACGCCGGCCGGGGCGGCGGCGCCGGCGCGTCCCACCGGGTGCGTCGGGTCTGCCGGGTGGCCTCGCTCAGCTCCCGCTTGAGGTCGCGAACCGAGCCTCGTACCTCGCTGCGGATCTCACCGGCCAGGGTGGAGAGGTCGGCCACCGAGGCCGCGATGTCCGCCTCGAGGGCTTCCAACTCGCCGGCCCGTTGGCGCAGCTCCGCCCGGCCGGCGTCGGTGATGTCGTACGTCTTGCGGCCGCCAGCGGCGGTGTGGCTGACCAGGCCCTCGACCTCCAGCCGTTGCAGGCGGGGGTAGATGGTGCCGGCGCTGGGCGCGTAGAGCCCGAGGAAACGGTCCTCCAGCAGGCGGATCAGCTCGTAGCCGTGCTTCGGGCCGTCGTCGAGCAGCTTGAGCAGGTAGAGCCGGAGCCGCCCGTGGCTGAACACGGCGGTCACGGCAGCTCCTCCCCATCATGGTCGACGGCTCGGGCGAGCAGGGCGATGCTCCCCGAGGTCGCGGAAGCCCAGAGCTTACCGTTGCCGGCGCCGAGCACTCCCTCGCTGTTGCGCACCGGGAACGTCGAGCTACGCAGCTGCGGAAAGCCGCTGGTGATGCGCCCGGAGGCGGTGTTCAGCTGGACGGCGAGGTCGCTGTCCGCGCGGACCCGGACGGTGATGCCGCCCGAGATGGTGCTCAGCCGGATCTCGCTGTGCCGGGGGTTGTCCAGGTCGCAGGTGATGGCCCCGGAGACGGTCTGCGCCCGTACCCGGTCGGCGGCGCTGTCGGCGAGGATCACCTCACCGGAGACCGTCTCCAGGGTGAGGTCGCCGCGGACGCCGAGAGCCTCCACCGGGCCGGAGGTGATGTTCGCCGTGGTGTTGCCCCGCAGCCCCATCAGGGTGATCTGGCCGGCGGTGACGTGGACCCTGGTCTGCCGGCGCAGGCCGGAGACGACGAGCGAGCCCGCGACCAGGCCCAGGTCGGCGAGGACGTCGGCGGACACGGCGATGGAGACGTCCACCCGGGGGTAGCGGTGGATCATCCGGAACCACCGCAGGACGTCCGACCAGCTCCGACCGCGTTCCTGACGGATGCTGAGCCGGCCGTCGGCATGCTCGATCAGGACCGGCCGACGGCCGACCTGGGTCACGTCGATCCGGGTCGGGCCTTCGGCGGCGACCACGTTGAGCCGCCCACTGACCAGGCGGACATCCAACCGGGTGACCGGTCCGTCCACGGTGAGCCGCTGCGGGCTCTCGACCGTCCATCCGGCCATGGCGCGTCCTCCTCTCGACGGCGCGCCAACGCGCGCCGGACGAGCAGACAGTAACGCGATACATCGCGACAGCACAAGACAGATCGCGAGTTGGCGGCCATCCTGCGCGCACCAAGATCCGCCCCCAAGATCCGCCCCGAAGATCCGCGCATCTTCCCGGATGTTGCTGCCTCAGACGCGCACCAGGCAGCAACATCACCGAAGTTGCGAAGATCTTGCACCGCGAACCCGCCCTTCCTACCAAGATCGCGCTCGATCCTTGATGTAGTGGCATCCCACATCCCCCAGGCCACTACTTGCTGGATCGAGCGCGATCTTGGTCGGCGCGGAGCGCAGGCTCGGAGCGCAGGACACGGGCGCGGGCGCGGCAGGGCGCGGAGCGCAGGGCGCGGGCGCGGAGCGCAGGGCGCGGGCGCGGAGCGCAGGGCACGGGCGCGGAGCGCAGGGCACGGGCGCGGAGCGCAGGGCACGGGCGCGGAGCGCAGGGCACGGGCGCGGAGCGCAGGGCACGGGCGCGGAGCGCA
>NZ_JBEZDC010000006.1:179286-179436 GCF_040647935.1 Micromonospora sp. NPDC049204
GGACGCAGGCGCGGAGCGCAGGACGCAGGCGCGGAGCGCAGGACGCAGGCGCGGAGCGCAGGACGCAGGCGCGGAGCGCAGGACGCAGGCGCGGAGCGCAGGACGCAGGCGCGGAGCGCAGGACGCAGGCGCGGAGCGCAGGGCGCAGGC